>NZ_VFOK01000001.1:677378-1354756 GCF_006716095.1 Barrientosiimonas humi | reverse complement strand
GCTGCGCTCGGGCAGCGGCGGCGCCGCGCAGAAGGCGGCCCAGGAGCGCCTGACCACCCTCGGCATCCTCGCCGGGACGGTCGCGGCCACCGGGCCGGGCGTGCGCATCGTCATCAACGACCCGGCCGCGGCGGTCGGCGCGCCCAACCTGCTCGACGCCGTGCAGGAGCTGCGCGACGCGGGAGCCGAGGCGATCCAGATCGGTGACGTGCGGGTGGTGGCCTCGACCTGGTTCGGCACCGACGCCCAGAACAACCTGGTGGCCGACGGGAAGGTGCTGCGCGCGCCGTACACCATCCTCGCCATCGGCGACCCCAGCACCATGGCGACGGCGATGGCCATCCCGGGCGGCGTCACCGAGACCATGCAGCAGCTGGGCGCCCAGCCCGCGGTGACGCAGCAGAAGCAGATCACGGTGAGCGCGTTGCGACCGCTCGAAGCGGCTCGTTACGCTCAGCCGAGCGCGCCCCAGTGACGCGCGACCACCCGTCCGACACGAGGAGAGAGACCCGCATGAGCGACCTGGAGTACCCCGCGAATCTGCGCTACACGAGCGACCACGAGTGGGTCGCCGACCGGGGTGAGGGGATCGTTCGCGTCGGTGTCACCGCCTATGCGCAGGACGCGCTCGGCGACGTCGTCTACGTCAGCCTCCCCAACAAGGGCGACACGGTCGCGGCCGGCGACTCCTGCGGCGAGGTCGAGTCGACCAAGTCGGTGAGCGACCTGTACTCGCCGCTCGACGGCGAGGTCACCACCGTCAACGACGCCCTCGAGAGCTCGCCCGAGCTGGTCAACTCCGACCCCTACGGCGACGGCTGGATGTACGAGATGTCGGTCGCCGACAGCGCGGCGATCGGCGAGCTGATGGACGCCGACGCCTACCGCTCGTCGCTCGCCTGAGGCACCCGCTCACCCCTTCGCCCCCTAGGGTGGATTCGTCCCGAGCCTGTCAGGGCCGGGGCATAGACTGACAGCACCGAGGTCAGCCACGGGGTCGCGCCCGCAACCGCCGCACGTGCACACGTGAGCACGCGTGGGGCGGCAGCTCCTCCGGCAGTGCCCGTCGCCCGTCGACGGCGCCGCCCGGAGCGCGACACCCACGGCCGGCCCCGGCGGCGCCGACCCGGCGCCACTGGTGACCGGCGACCGCGAGGTCGCCCCGTTGACCCACCACCGCCCAGGCGGGGTGGCGCAGAAGACTGGGAGGTGGACGATGTCCGACAGCAACGGCGATTATCTGGACGACCCCACGACGGCGAGGCTGCCTCGGTTCACCGAGCCGGAGAGCCCGGAGTTCGTGCCCGAGGCCGAGGCTCGGCTCGGCACGAGCGACCAGGCGACCGTCGACGCGCTGCGTCCGGGCACCGCGCTGCTGATCGCGCTGCGTGGCCCCAACACCGGCGCCCGCTTCCTGCTCGACTCCGACGAGGTCAGCACCGGTCGTCACCCCGACAGCGACATCTTCCTCGACGACGTCACGGTCTCCCGCCGCCACGCGATCTTCCGCCGCACGCCCGAGGGCTTCCAGGTGCAGGACGTCGGCTCGCTCAACGGCACCTACGTCAACATGCAGCTGGTCGACTCGGCCACCCTGCGCACCGGTGACGAGGTCATGGTCGGCAAGTTCCGCCTCGTCTATCACGGCAGCCCGCAGCAGACCCCGTGACCGCTCCGACCTCGCCCGGTGGGCGCGGCCTGACGATCGGTGCGGTGCTGGAGCAGCTGCGCGAGGAGTTCCCCGACCTCACCGTGTCCAAGGTGCGCTTCCTCGACGCCCAGGGGCTGGTGTCCCCGCAGCGACGCGAGTCCGGCTACCGCGAGTACACCCCCCGCGACATCGAGCGGCTGCGCTTCGTGCTGGCCGCCCAGCGCGACCGGTTCTGGCCGCTGAAGGTCATCCGCGAGGCGCTCGATGCCTTCGACCGCGGCCTCGCGCCCGACATCGCCCCCGAGGGTCGGCCGGCGCCACCGCCCGTCGCCGAGAGCGACCGGTCGGTCCCGGCCGCGACCGAGCTGGCCGAGGAGACGCCCGAGCTGCGGCTGACCCGCGCCGAGCTGGCCGAGCACTCGGGTCTCACCGGCACCGCGGTGGCCGAGCTGGAGACGTTCCACCTGGTGCGACCGGGGGAGTCGGGTCACTTCTCGGCCGCCGACCTGGAGGTGGCGCGCTCGGCCAAGGCGCTGGAGGCGTACGGCCTCGGCGGGCGCCACCTGCGCGCGTTCCGGCTCGCGGCCGACCGCGAGGTCGGGCTGGTCGAGCAGGCCGCCGGCAGCTCGCCCGAGCGCCGCGCCGAGGTCCTGGCCGCCTGCCTTGCCCTGCACGTGGCTCTCGTGAAGGGCGGGCTGCACGGGTAGCCTGGGAGGGTGCGAAAGGTCGAGGTTCTCGGAGTCCGGGTCGAGATGCCCACCAACCAGCCCATCGTGCTGCTGCGCGAGCTCGACGGTGGCCGTCACGTGCCCATCTGGATCGGGGCGCCCGAGGCCAGCGCGATCGCCTACGCCCAGCAGGGGGTGACCCCGCCGCGGCCGCTCACCCACGACCTGCTGGTGCAGGTCATCAGCGAGCTGGGGCACCAGCTCGACGAGGTGCACATCACCAGACTGGACGAGATGGTCTTCTACGCCGAGCTCGTCATGGACGGCGGTGACCGCACCGTGGAGTCGCGCTCGTCCGACGCCATCGCGGTGGCGCTGCGCAGCAACGTCCCGATCCTGGTCGACGAGGCGGTGCTGGACGAGGTGGGCGTGATCGTCCCCGACGACGACGCCGACCAGGAGGTCGAGCGGTTCCGCGAGTTCCTCGACCACGTCTCGGCCGAGGACTTCGAGCAGGAGTCGGGCCGCGAGGGCGAGGGCGACGATGACCGCTAACCGTCAACTGCAGGGTGAGGGTTGTTCGGCCGTGCTGCGACACGCCGGCCGTTCGGGCCCGCGGTCGTTGCTTCCGGGTGCGCCCGGCCATAGCGTCAGCCACAGCACAGACCAACTTTTCGCGGCGGACAACCCGCCCAGGGCACGTCGGAGGTAGCCGTGGTCAACACGGGCGAGGCACGGTCCCAGAAGTCGGCGGCTCCCGCACCGCTCCAGGAGCCGCTGTTCACCGAGGACCTGCCGGAGTCGATGACCGACGCGGTCGGCTATCGCGGGCCGGCGGCCTGCCGCGCGGCCGGCGTGACCTACCGCCAGCTGGATTACTGGGCCCGCACGGGGCTGCTCGAGCCGTCGGTGCGCAACGTGACCGGGTCCGGCCACCAGCGGCTCTACAGCTTCCGCGACATCCTCGTGCTCAAGGTCATCAAGCGACTGCTGGACACCGGCGTCTCGCTGCAGCAGATCCGGGTGGCGGTCGGCGCCCTGCGCGAGCACGGCGTGGCCGACCTCGCCGGCATCACGCTGATGTCCGACGGCGCCTCGGTCTACGAGTGCACCTCCGACGACCAGGTCATCGACCTGATGCGCGGCGGTCAGGGCGTGTTCGGCATCGCGCTCGGCTCGGTCTGGCGCGAGGTCGAGGGCACCCTGTCCGAGCTGCCCAGCGAGCGCCCGGAGAGCGAGCTGCCCGCCGAGCACCCGGGCGACGAGCTGCGCGCCCGGCGCGAGCGCAAGACCGGCTGAGCCGGCCACCACCAGCAGCACCGACACGTCCGCGGCCCGAACGGGAACCGCGGACGTTCGTCGTCGCTGGTAGATTTGGGTCTGCCGACGACACCGAGCGGGAGAGTCCCCGAGCCGACCGGCCCGGGGCGCCGAAGGGGCAAACTCCCCACAACCTCTCAGGCGCCAGGACCGCTCGGGTAGGCAGCTCTGGAGCACGCGTTCGCGACAGAGGGGGACGTGCACGGCGTGGTCGCCGCGCGCGGCCACCTCGACCGGGAGATGCTCATGACCGACGCGACCGCCCAGGCCCCCGACTTCGTCAGCCGGCACATCGGTCCTGCCGACGAAGACCTCGCCGCGATGCTGCAGACCATCGGCAGCGACTCGCTCGCCACCCTGCTCGACAAGGCGATCCCCAGCGTTATCCGCAGCCGGGCTGCCCTCTTGCTCGACGCCGCCGACTCCGAGCCGGCCGTCATCGCCGAGCTGCGGGCCAAGGCGGCGCGCAACACCGTGCTGACCTCGATGATCGGCCTCGGCTACTACGGCACCCACACCCCGGGCGTGATCCGGCGCAACATCCTGGAGAACCCCGCCTGGTACACCGCCTACACGCCCTACCAGCCCGAGATCTCCCAGGGCCGGCTCGAGGCGCTGCTGAACTTCCAGACCGTCGTCAGCGACCTGACCGGCCTGGCGACCGCCGGCGCCTCGCTGCTCGACGAGGCCACCGCCGTCGCCGAGGCGATGACGCTCATGCGCCGCGGGAGCAAGGTCGACAAGGACGCCGTCCTGCTGGTCGACAGCCAGCTCATGCCGCAGTCGATCGCCGTGACCCGCACCCGCGCCACGCCGCTCGGGATCGAGCTGGTCGTCGCCGACCTGCACGACGTGTCCGACGCCGACGGGCTGCGCGCCGCCGCGGGCGACCGCGAGGTGTTCGGCGTCGTCGTGCAGTACCCCGGGGCCGACGGCCGCATCGTCGACTGGACGGCGCTGGCGTCGGCCGCGCACGAGGCCGGCGCGCTGGTCACCGCCGCGGCCGACCTGCTGGCCCTCACCCTGCTCACCCCGCCCGGGGAGTGGGGCGCCGACATCGCGGTCGGCACGAGCCAGCGCTTCGGCGTCCCGATGGGCTTCGGCGGCCCGCACGCCGGCTACATCAGCGTGCGCTCCGGCCTGGAGCGCACCATGCCCGGCCGACTCGTCGGGGTGAGCGTCGACGCCGACGGGGCGCCGGCGTACCGCCTGGCGCTGCAGACCCGCGAGCAGCACATCCGGCGCGAGAAGGCCACGTCCAACATCTGCACCGCGCAGGTGCTGCTGGCCGTCATGGCCTCGATGTACGCCGTCTACCACGGGCCGCAGGGGCTGCGCCGGATCGCGCTGGAGACGCACGCGAAGGCGCGGGCGCTGCACGACGCGCTCGAGGCAGGCGGGGTCGAGGTCATCCCCGAGCACTTCTTCGACACCGTCACCGCGGTCGTCGCCGGGCGCGCCGACGCCGTCGTCGCCGCGGCGCTCGAGCGGGGCATCAACGTCTGGAAGGTCGACGCCGACCACGTGTCGGTCAGCGTCGACGAGACCACGACCGACGCCGAGCTGGCCGCGGTGGCCACCGCCTTCGGCGTCAACGCGCCCACGCCCGAGGTGGCCGAGCCGCAGTGGCCGAGCGAGCTGGTGCGCACCAGCGACTACCTGGAGCACCCGGTGTTCCACAGCCACCACAGCGAGACGGCGATGCTGCGCTACCTGCGCGCCCTCGCCGACCGCGACTACGCCCTCGACCGCGGCATGATCCCGCTCGGCTCGTGCACGATGAAGCTCAACGCCACCACGGAGATGGAGGCGGTGACCTGGCCGGAGTTCGCCAACCTGCACCCGTTCGCCCCCGCCGCGCAGAGCGAGGGCATCCGCGAGCTGATCCACGACCTGGAGGGCTGGCTGTGCACGATCACCGGCTACGACGCGGTGTCGCTGCAGCCCAACGCCGGGTCGCAGGGTGAGTTCGCCGGGCTGCTGGCGATCCACGCCTACCACCAGGCCAACGGCGACCACGAGCGCAAGATCTGCCTGATCCCCGCGTCCGCGCACGGCACCAACGCCGCCAGCGCGGTCATGGCCGGCATGAAGGTGGTCGTGGTCAAGACCGCCGCCACCGGCGAGGTCGACCTGGACGACCTGAAGCAGAAGATCAAGGAGCACGGCGAGACGCTCGCCGCGATCATGGTCACCTACCCCTCCACGCACGGCGTCTTCGAGGACACCATCACCGAGCTGTCCTCGCTCGTGCACGAGGCGGGCGGCCAGGTCTACGTCGACGGGGCCAACCTCAACGCGCTCATCGGCCACGCGCAGCCGGGCGACTTCGGCGGCGACGTGTCGCACCTGAACCTGCACAAGACGTTCTGCATCCCGCACGGCGGGGGCGGCCCCGGCGTCGGCCCGGTCGCGGTCCGCAGCCACCTGGCGCCCTACCTGCCGAACCACCCGCTGTCGCAGGAGGCCGGGCCCGCCACGGGCGTCGGCCCGATCTCGGCCGCCCCGTTCGGCTCGGCGTCGATCCTGCCGATCTCGTGGGCGTACGTCCGGCTCATGGGCGGCGCCGGCCTCACCAAGGCGACCGAGACCGCGGTGCTGTCGGCGAACTACGTCGCGGCGCGGCTGAAGGAGCACTACCCGGTGCTCTACGGCGGCACCGACGGGCTCATCGCCCACGAGTGCATCCTCGACCTGCGCGGCATCACCAAGGACACCGGCGTGACCGTCGACGACGTCGCGAAGCGGCTCATCGACTACGGCTTCCACGCGCCGACCATGTCCTTCCCGGTGGCCGGCACCCTGATGGTCGAGCCGACCGAGAGCGAGAGCCTCGCCGAGCTGGACCGCTTCTGCGACGCGATGATCGCGATCCGCGAGGAGATCCAGGCCGTCGCCGACGGCACGGTCGCGGTCGCGGACTCGGTGCTGCGGGGCGCTCCGCACACCGCGCAGTCGATGGCGGGGGAGTGGGACCACCCCTACACCCGCTCCGAGGCGACCTACCCGGCCGGCGTCGACCCGCTGCGCAAGTACTGGCCGCCGGTCCGTCGCATCGACGGCGCGTACGGCGACCGCAACCTCATCTGCTCCTGCCCCTCGCCGGAGGCGTTCGAGGACTGAGCCGGCCCACCCTGCGCAGCGCTCGGGCGCGCCGGTCTCACAGGCCGGCGCGCTCGAGCGCTTCGTCGTAGCGCTCGGTGGCCTCGGCGTCGGAGCACCCCTCGGCGACCGCCCTGTCGTAGACGGCCAGCAGCTGCTCCTGCACCGGCGCGAACCGCTCGGCCCAGCGCTCCTGCTTCTCGCGCCAGTAGCCGAGGACGTCGAGCTGCCTTGTCTCCCAACGGTTCTCGCGGCGCAGCAGCTTGCGCACCGCGCGCGCCTGGGCGGCCTCGGCCCCCAGCCAGCAGTAGCCCCGGCCCGCGGGGAGCTCGAGGTCGGTGACGGTCCGGCCGAGGCGGCTCGGGGCCAGGCCGTTGCCCGACCCGACGACCGGCACCAGGCGTACGGCGGTGGGGAGGGGTGGCAGATAGCCCAGGTCGCTCTCGTCCGCCACCTCCACGACCGCGACGACCGGCACCTGCTGCGGCAGCTCCTCGACGATCCGCGCCAGGGCGGGCAGCCCGGCGAGGTCGGCCACGAGCAGCTGCCAGTCGGTCTCGGGCTGCGGGGCGTACCACGAGTGGCCGTACGCCAGCGTCACCTGCGCACCCGGTGCGGCGGCGGCCGCCCACGCGGCCGCGTGCCCGTGGCCGTGCAGCACGACGTCGAGGGTCACGCGGTCGCCGTCCTGCGCGCGCACGGAGTAGTTGCGCGCCGTGGGCGCGCCGCCGCCCGGCGCGGGGAGGTAGACGCCGACGGCCGCGTCCGGCACGTCCGGCACGGTGAGGCGGGCGGGCTCGGCAACCTCCAGCACGAGGCGGCGGATGCGCGGGCTGCCCGTCGGCTGCGCTGTCACGACGGTCGCGAGCGACTCCGGCGGGGCGGTCATCGGGCAGCCACGCCGGGGCTCAGGCGCGCAGCGTGGCGAGGTGGTCGGCGATGCGCTCGATCGCCTCGGTGAGCATCTCGACGTCGGGGAGCGTCACCAGGCGGAAGTGGTCGGGCTCCGGCCAGTTGAACCCGGTGCCGTGGGTGACCAGGAGCTTCTTGGCGCGCAGCAGCCCGATGACGAACTCCTCGTCGTCCTCGATCGGGTAGACGTCGGGGTCCAGCCGCGGGAAGCAGTAGAGCGCGCCCTGCGGGCGCTCGCAGCTGACGCCCGGGATGTCGTTGAGCAGCTTGTACGCCGTCATGCTCTGCTCGTAGAACCGGCCGCCGGGGACGATGAGGTCGTCGATCGACTGGTATCCGCCGAGCGCGGTCTGGATGGCGTGCTGCGCCGGGACGTTGGCGCACATGCGCATGTTGGCCAGCAGGGTCAGGCCCTCGAGGAAGTCCTCGGCGAGGTGCTTGGGGCCGGAGATCATCAGCCAGCCGGCGCGGTAGCCGCAGACGCGGTACGCCTTCGACAGCCCGCTGAACGTCAGGCACAGCACGTCGTCGCCGGCGAACGAGGCGGTGTGGTGGTGCTGCAGCCCGTCGAAGACGATCTTCTCGTAGATCTCGTCGGAGAAGATGACCAGGTCGTGCTTGCGGGCGATCTCGACCAGGTCGCGCACCAGCTGCTCGGAGTAGACCGCGCCGGTCGGGTTGTTCGGGTTGATGATCACCAGGGCCTGGGTGTTCTCGGTGATCTTGGACTCGATGTCTTCGAGGTCGGGCTGCCAGCCGTTGCTCTCGTCGCACAGGTAGTGCACCGGCACCCCGCCGGACAGCGAGACCGCCCCGGTCCACAGCGGGTAGTCGGGGGCCGGCACCAGGATCTCGTTGCCGTCGTCGACGAACGCCTGCAGCACCATGCTGATCAGCTCGGACACGCCGTTGCCGATGAACACGTCCTCGACCGAGGTGTCGCGCAGCCCGCGGCCCTGGTAGTACTGCGCGACCGCCGTCCGCGCGGAGTAGATGCCCTGGGAGTCGGAGTAGCCCTGGGCCTCGGGCAGGTGGTGCACCATGTCGGCGACGATCGCCTCGGGGGCCTCGAACCCGAACGGTGCCGGGTTGCCGATGTTGAGCTTGAGGATCCGGTGCCCCTCGGCCTCGAGCCGCTGAGCCTCGACCAGGATCGGTCCGCGCACGTCGTAGCGGACGTTCTTCAGCTTGTCGGACTGCCGGATCTCACGCACCGGCCCAGGGTCGCACAACGCGTCCCCTCCGCCGGGGTGCGCCTCGCCGTGCGGACGGGCCGCGACGGGGGTCCGCCGTGACCTCGTCGAGGTGCAGCGAGGTCACGCGGGCACCGCGGCATCGGTGGGCAGCTGGACGTGCAGGCTCGAGCCCGACTCGGACTTGCGGACCTCGATCTGAGCCGGGATGCGCTGGCGCAGCTCGGCGAGGTGGCTGACGATGCCCACCGTGCGGCCGCCCTCGCGCAGCTGGTCGAGCACGTCGAGCACGTGGTCGAGGCTCTCGTCGTCGAGGCTGCCGAAGCCCTCGTCGACGAACAGCGTCTGCAGCGGACGCCCGCCGGCGTCGTGCTGGATGGCGTCGCCGAGCGCGAGGGCCAGGGCGAGGGAGGCGAGGAACGTCTCCCCGCCGGACAGGCTGGCGGTGGCCCGCTGCTCACCGGTCCAGGCGTCGTCGACCTTGAGCCCGAGCCCGCCGCGGGTGTTGCGGGCGCCGTTGCTGACGTCGTGGACGAGCCGGAACCGTCCGGAGGTCATCGTGGCCAACCGGTCGTTGGCGAGCCGGACGATGTGCTCGAGCCGCGCGGCGAGGACGTAGGCCGACAGCCGCATCCGCAGCTCGGCCTCCGAGCCGCGCGCACCCGACACCACGGCGGACAGCCGCTCAAGCCGGTCACGCCGCTCGACCAGCGGCGCCAACGCCTCGCCGGCGGTCGCGATCCTGGCTCCCGCGGAGCGGACCGTGCGGGCGTCGCGCTCGAGCTGGGCCGCGCGGCGCTGCGCCTGGGTCCACCGGCCCTGCTGCTGGGTGACCCGCTGGGCCAGCGCCGCGACGTCGGGCGGGTCGGCCTCGAAGGACCGTGCCACCTCGGCGTCGTCCAGCACGCGGGCGGCGTCTCGCCGGGCGTCCTCGCGCTCGCGGATGGTGCGGGTGAGCTCCTCGATGCGCCGCGGGTCGCGCTGCGCGGCCCGGGCGGCCGCCGGGTCGGCGAGCTGCGCCTCGGTGAGCGCCGCCGCCAGGCGGTCGCGCGCGGCGGTGAGGGCACGGGCGGCCTCGGCCTCCTCGCGCTGGGCGCTGGACCAGTCGCGCACGGCGTCGTGCCGGCGCCGGTGGGCCCCGTCCAGCGCGGTCGCCGCCGCGTCAAGGCTGTCTGCCGCGGCGCGTCCCTCGGTCGCCGCGGTCGGGTCGAAGGAAGCCTCAGAGGGCTGCCCCCCGTCGAGCAGGAACGCGTCGAGGGTGCCTTGGACGGCCACGGCCGAGCTCTGCGCCGCCCCGGCTCCCTCGCCCGTCGCCCCGGCGCCCTCGCCCGACGCCTCGGGCGGGTGTGCCGCGCTCTCGCCGATGTCGCCCAGCAGGGCCAGCAGCTCGTCGGCGTCGTCGAGCGGCCAGCAACCCGCCCCGGCCTCGGCCGCCACCACCTCGGGCTCGCCGCCGCAGGCGCACCGGCGGTCGTGCTCCACCCGGGCGGCCCTGGCTCGCGCGCTGCCGGCAGCGACGTCGGCCGCCGTCTCGCGCAGCCGGGCCCGCGCGGCGACCCGGTCGAGCTCGCTCTGACGTACGGCATCGGCATGGTCACCCAGCTCCTCGCGCAGCGAGGCCAGCTCGAGCTCGAGCCGCTCGTGCTCGTCGCGAGCGGCCGTGCAGCGGCGGCGCCAGTCGCGCGCGCTGCGGTCGACCTGCGTCAGCCAGCCCGCGACCTCGGTGAGGTCCACGGCCCGCACCTGCGGTGGCGGGGACACCGTGCCGGCCCCGGGTGAGCCTTCACCGCGCGCGAGGTCCGCGACGGCGGACAGCGCGGCCGCCAGCTCGGACTCGCCACCCTCCACCCGCTCCGCGGCGCGCTCGGCGACGCGAGATGCCTCGACCTCGGCGACACGGGCGTGCTCGGTGGCCTCGGCGGCGGCATCGAGCTGGGCGTCGGAGACCAGCTCGGGGTCGCTGCCATGGGCAGGGTCGGGGTGCGCGAGCGACCCGCACACCGGGCACGGCTCGTCGTCGCGCAGGTCGAGCGCCAGACGCGCGGTGACCTGCCCGCGCCAGGTGGCCTGCAGGGCGTCCTGGGCCGCCTTCGCGTCGCGGTGCTGGTCGAAGCGTGCAGTGAGCTGCTCGCCGGAGGTGCGGGCGGCCCGCTGCCGCTCGGTGAGCTGGTCGAACCGTTGCTGCGCGGCCTCGCAGGCGGTGACGAGCTGCTCAGCGCGGGGGAGGGCGGCACCGTCGCCGACGCTCGTGAGGGCCGCCGCCAGCGACGACTCGCGAGCCCGCAGCCGCTCGGTCGCCGCGGCCTGCTCCACGGCCTCGGCGCGGTGCGCGGCGAGCTCTTCGGCGGCGCGCACGGCGTCGCGGAGCCGGGCTGCGACACGGCGCGTCTCGGTGACGTGCTCGTGCAGCGCCGGGGAGGCCACAGCAAGGCGCGCCAACCAGTCGTCGGCAGACATCGGCGCCGGCACGTCGTCGGGCGTGCCGTCGGGGCTTCCGTCGTCGCCTGCCGCGGGGGAGCGGTGCGCAGACCTGCTCGCGGGGGAGCGGTGCGCAGACCTGCTCGCGGGGGAGTCGTGGGCAGACGAGGTGGGGTCGCCACCGGCCGCGGCACCGCTGTCGCCGCTGTCGCCGTCCGAGGCAGCAGACGCGGCCGACCCTCGGGGGACGAAGTCAGGCACCGCCGAGTCGCGGACCGCGGCGGCCTCGCCGTGGCGGGTCTGGGCGGCGGCGACCTGCTGGAGCGGGGCGACGACCAGCAGCGCGCGCTGCGCAGCGGCCAGCTCGTCGCGGTCGGCGGCCAGGGCTGCCCTGGCCTCGTCGCTGTCGAGCCGCTGCAGGGCGGCGCGGGCACGCTCGCCCCGGGCGCGCAGGTCGCGAGTCTGCTCACCACGGGTGAGTGCCTCGCGGGCGGTGTCGAAGGCACTCCGGGCGGCGTCGGACTGCTCCTCCGCGGCTGTCGCTCGCTCACCCAGCTCGGCGGCGAGGCCGGCCACGTGGTCGCGCAGCGCGACGGGGTCGGACACGGCGGGCAACGACGCGCCGGTCGCGCCAGCCCCATCGTCTTCCTCGACCTCCGCACGGTCCTCGACCTCTCGCTCGACGACCTCTCCCGCATCCTCGGCTGCCGCGCGCTCACGTGAACGCGAACCATGCTGTGCGACAACGGTTTCCGAAAGGTCGTCGGCAGAATCGTCATCGTCGTCGTCCAGGTGGCTGAGCACCGACTCCACCAGCGACCGTGCTTCGAGCAGCGGCCGGGTCTGCTCGGCGACCTGCTCGCGGGCGGCGCTGGTCGACTCGGCGAACCACCGCTCGACGTCCTCGAACCGCTGGATGTCGAACAGCCGGCGCAGCACGGCGGCGCGCTCGTCGGGGCCGGCGTGCAGGAAGGTCGCGAACTGTCCCTGCGGCAGCAGCACCACCTGGGCGAACTGCGCGAGCTGCAGACCGAGCGCGGTGTCGACGTGCTGCTGCACCTCCTGCACCTTGCTGGAGACCTCGCTCCACGAACCCTCGCGCAGCTCCTCGAGGCGCACGGTCGAGCGCAGCCGCAGGGTGCCCTCGCCGCGCTTCTTGGGACGCTCGTGCTCGGGTGAGCGCACGAAGCGCAGCCGTCGACCGGCGACCGTCATCTCGAGGGACACCTCTGGCCGGACGTCGCCGCGGGCGAACCTCGACGCTGGGGCCGCCACCCCGGCTCGGGCGCCGGGCAGGGCGCCGAAGATCGCGAAGCAGACGGCGTCGAGGATCGAGGTCTTCCCGGCACCGGTGGGCCCGTGCACCAGGTGCAGGCCCGCCTCGCCGAGACCGTCGAAGTCGATCTCGTGCTCGCCCGGGAACGGCCCGAAGGCCTGCAGGCGCAGCCGGTGCAGCCTCATGCCGCCCCCGTGGTGCCTCTGCCGGCGTCGTCGGCCCGCTCGGCGCCGGACGTCTCGCGGTCGGCACCGCGCCGCTGCACGGCCGCGCCGTCGATCGCCTCGCGCAGCAGCTCCTGCTCGGACTCGTCGGCGTCGCGGCCCAGGACGTGCTCGACGAAGTCGCAGCACAGCTGCAGGTCGGTGCGTCCGCGCACCCGGTCGGCATAGCTGCGCAGGTCGCCCTGCCGCGAGGGGGCGTCGATCTCGAGGCGCAGGCAGTGCGGGAAGCGGGTGCGCAGCCGCTCCATCGCGCGGGGAGCGTGCTCGGTGAGCGTGGCCTCGACCCAGGAGCCGGCGTGGTCCGCGAGCGCCGGGTCGTCGAGCAGCTGCTCGAGGCTGCCGCGCAGCCGGGCCAGCGGCCGCAGCACCGGAGCCGGCAGCTCGCGCACCGCGAGGCCGTGCTCGTCGAGGTCGACCAGGAGCGAGGACTTGGACCGGCCGGCCTCGGAGAAGGACATGGCGACCGGGGAACCGGAGTATCGAACCCGCTCGCTCAGCTGCTGCGGCCGGTGCAGGTGGCCGAGCGCGGCATAGTCGAACGCGTCGAACACCTCGGCGGGGACGACGCCGAGTCCACCCACCGAGACGTCACGCTCGGAATCCGTCGTGGTCGCCCCGGCGGCGAACACGTGGGCCATAACCACCGAGGGCAGGTCGCCGGAGCGCGCGTCGGCGATGCGGTCGGTGACCGCGCGCAGCACCCCGGCGTGGCTGCGCTCGCCGGCGCCGAGCCGGTCGGCGGCGAACGCGGGCTCGAGATAGGGCACCGGGAAGATCTCGACGCCGCCGATGCGCACCGGCTCGGTGAGGCTGTCGGCCGTGGTGCGCACGTGCACCCCGGCCGCGGCCAGCACCTCGTCGGCGAAGCCGAGACGCGCGGGGGAGTCGTGGTTTCCCGCGCTCAGCACGACCTGCGCGCCGGCCCGGCGCAGCCGGCCCAGGGTGCGACTCAGCAGCCGGACGGCGTCGGGCGGAGGGAGGGCGCGGTCGTACACATCCCCCGAGACGAGGACCGCCTCGACCTGCTCCCGCTCCACGGTGGCGACCAGGTCGTCGAGGAACAGCTCCTGGGCAGGCAGCAGCCCGACACCGTGGAAGGCCCGACCCAGGTGCCAGTCGGAGGTGTGCAGGAACCGCATGCCTGCAGGGTAGGAGCGGCCACCGACAGCCCCCAGGAGGCACGCGGCGGGTTCACCCGAACGGCTGCCCTGACAGGCGCTACGCCGATGTGAGAGGTTGACGGCCAACCGTCGAGGGGAGTGTCCGATGGGCGCCGAGGTCAGCAGCACCAGCTACAGCCGTGAGCAGCGGCAGCGCTATCGCGAGAAGGTGCACCAGGACCTTGACGTGTTCGAGCGCATGCTCACCCAGAGCAGCTTCGAGTTCGACCGTCCGCTGACGGGCATGGAGATCGAGCTCAACCTCGTCGACGACAAGCTCGACCCGACGTTCACCAACGCGGCGGTGCTCGACAGCATCGCCGACCCGGACTACCAGACCGAGCTCGGGCAGTACAACATCGAGCTCAACGTCGACCCCCGCCCGTTGCCGGGCACGGCGGCTCTGGACCTCGAGAAGGACCTGCGCACCAGCCTCAACCGCGCCAACCAGCGCGCCGAGGAGGCCGGGGCGCACATCGTGGCCATCGGGATCCTCCCGACGCTCATGCCCGACCACTTCAGCACCGAGTGGATGAGCGCGAACGCCCGGTACGCCGCCCTGAACGAGGCGATCTTCGCCGCGCGCGGGGAGGACCTGTGGATCGACTTCGAGGGGCCGACGGGAGAGCGGCTCGCGACGTACGCCGACAGCATCGCTCCGGAGTCGGCGTGCACCTCGGTGCAGCTGCACCTGCAGGTGCAGCCGCTGGAGTTCGCCGACCACTGGAACGCCGCCCAGGCGATCTCCTCGATCCAGCTCGCCCTCGGCGCCAACTCGCCGTTCTTCTTCGGGCGGCAGCTGTGGCACGAGAGCCGCATCGAGCTGTTCCTGCAGGCCACCGACACCCGCTCGGTGGAGCTGAAGAACCAGGGCGTGCGGCCGCGGGTGTGGTTCGGCGAGCGGTGGATCACCTCGATCTTCGACCTGTTCGAGGAGAACGTGCGCTACTTCCCCTCGCTGCTGCCGGAGACCTCCGACGAGGACCCCGTCGCGCTGCTTGAGGCCGGCAAGGCGCCCGAGCTGTCCGAGCTGCGGCTGCACAACGGCACGGTCTATCGCTGGAACCGCCCGATCTACGACATCGTCGGCGGCCGCCCGCACCTGCGCGTCGAGAACCGGGTGCTCCCGGCCGGCCCGACGATCATCGACTGCATGGCCAACTCGGCCTTCTACTACGGCGTGATCAAGATGCTCGCGAGCAGCGACCGCCCGGTGTGGACCCGGATGAGCTTCGCCGCCGCCGAGGAGAACTTCCGCCAGTGCGCCCAGCGCGGGATCGACTCGCGGGTCTACTGGCCCGGCTACGGCGAGGTGCGCGCCGACGAGCTGACCGTGCGGCGGCTGCTGCCGATGGCGTACGAAGGGCTGGCCGAGTGGGGTGTCGCCTCCGAGGTGGCCGAGCGGTATCTCGGGGTCATCGAGGGGCGCTGCCGGGCCGGGGTCAACGGCGCCACCTGGCAGATCGAGGCGGTGCGCCGGTTCGAGGAGAAGGGCCAGGACCGCCCGACCGCGCTGCACTCGATGCTGGAGCGCTACCTCGAGGGCATGCACAGCAACGAGCCGGTGCACACCTGGGAGCTGCCGTAGGGCCGGGGGGTCTCGATACGTCCGCTCGTGCCTCGCGGACTACTCGACCAGCGTGGGTGGCCCGTGGGTGGGGCGTCAGCGTCAGCGGGCGTTCCAGCGCTCGATCGTCGGGATGCCGTGGTGCTGGCCGAGGATGCACAGGCGGCCGGCGTCCAGCTGCAGCTTGGCGCCGAACCGCGGCTCCTCGCGCAGCCAGACGGAGGTGAGGATGCGGCTGGCGTGCCCGTGGCCGGCCAGCACCACGTCGCCGCGGCGACGGTCCTCGTAGATCCGGCGCAGCACGTGGCTGGCGCGCGCGGCGACGTCCTCGACCGTCTCGCCGGGGGTGTCGCCGGGCACCACGCCGTCGGCGAAGATCTCCCAGGTGGGGTTGCCGATCTTCTCGCGGATCTGCGGGGTCGACAGGCCCTCGTAGCCGCCGTAGTCCCACTCCCGCAGGTCGTCGTCGATCACCAGGCCGGTGAGACCGGCGAGCTCGGCCGTACGCACGGCGCGGCTCAGCGGGGAGGAGTAGACCGCGGCGACGTCGAGCTCGGCCAGCCGGGGCGCGAGATCGCGTGCGGCCTGCTCGCCCTCGGGCAGGAGCGGCAGGTCGGTGGCTCCGGTGTGCTGCCCGGAGCGGCTCCACTCCGTCTCGCCGTGGCGAAGCAGGATCACGCGTCCCTGGGGCTGGCTCGATGCGCTGCTCACCGGGCCGAGGCTACTGGCAGGGTGTGGGCATGACGACGACCCCCGGCGACGCCCGCCGCTCGATCTCGCTCACCCGTGACTCGGCCGGCCGGTTCACGGCCACCAACGCCCGCGGCGGGACGCTGTCGTTCGGCAGCGGCGCCGACGACGACTTCACGCCGGTCGAGCTGCTGCTGACCGCGATCGCCGGGTGCTCGGCGATCGACGTCGACGTGTTCACCACCCGCCGCGCCGAGCCCACCGAGTTCGTGGTCGAGTGCGGCGGCGACAAGGTGCGCGACGACGACGGCAACCGGATGGGCCCGATCGACGTGACCTTCCGGGTGTCCTTCCCCGAGGGCCCCGACGGTGACAAGGCCCGCGCGATCCTGCCCGAGTCGGTGCAGCGCTCGCACGACCGGCTGTGCACGGTCAGTCGCACCGTCGAACTGCCGACGCCGGTCACCACGACGCTGGCCGAGTGAGCCGCGCTCAAGCGCGGGTGCGCACGGACGCGCGGACCATCTCCACGTAGTTGCCGAGGATCACGGGCCAGTCGCTGAACCGGTGCCGGTCGAAGGCGTTGGACGAGGTCCACCCGCCGTGCCGGAAGACCATGCGCGAGCCGGTGTCGTGGTCGTCGAAGGTCACCCAGACCGTGCTCGGCGTGCGCGAGGAGTGCGCGAGCAGGAAGGTGTGCTCGAGCCGCGCCCCGTGCTCGAGGGCGGTGACCTCGCCCCAGTCGTCGTGCTGACCCCCGCGGTAGCGAGCGTAGATGCGGCCACCGACACGCGGCTCGATCGTCACGCCCTCGAAGGTCGCCGGATCGGCGGTGTACGTGCCCGGCCACCACGCCCCGATGCCGTCGACGTAGACGAAGAACGCCTGCGCCGCCGGGCACGGCAGGTCGTAGGAAAAGACCAGCTCGTCTGACATGTAGGACTCCCCAACGTTCCAAACCCCCCGAGCCCTGGCGCGATCCTAAAGGGTGGAGGCGGCGTTCACAGCCGGTTCCTAGGAGTTGCCCAGCCCCGATCCGGCCGAGCCCTGGCGGACGAGCCGGGCGAGGTCGTACGGTCCGGGCATGGCGCGCTATCTGGACGTGCACCCGAAGGACCCGCAACCGCGACTGATCCGGCAGGCGGCCGACATCGTGCGTGACGGCGGGCTGATCGCCTACCCGACCGACTCGGCGTTCGCGCTGGGCGCCCGGCTCGGCAACGCCGACGGCAAGCAGCGGATCGTCGACATCCGGCACCTCGACGACAAGCACCACTTCACCCTGGTGTGCCGCGACTTCGCCCAGCTCGGGCAGCTGGTCCAGCTCGACAACCGGGTGTTCCGGGCGGTGAAGGCCAGCACGCCGGGGCCGTACACGTTCATCCTGCCGGCGACCTCGGAGGTGCCGCGGCGGTTGCTGCACCCGAAGAAGAAGACCGTCGGGGTGCGGATCATCGACCACCCGGTGGCGCGGCTGCTGCTGGCCGAGCTGGGGGAGCCGCTGCTGTCGAGCACGCTGCTGCTGCCCGGCGAGCCCGAGCCGCTCACCGACGGCTGGGAGATCAAGGAGCGGCTCGAGCACCAGGTCGACGCGGTCATCGACTCGGGGGAGTCGGGTCTGGAGCCCACGACGGTGATCGACTTCTCCTCCGGGACGCCCGAGGTGGTGCGGGTCGGGGCCGGCGACCCGACCCCGTTCGAGTGACCCGTCCGAGCCGACGCCGAGGCGTCTCCGCCGCGCTCGGCACGATCGCTGGCCCGCGGGGCGCGGCGGGGTGTCTGATGGCGGGATGGTGACGCAGCGCAGCAGCCGGGTACGCCTGGAGTGGGGGCCGATCGGCGCCGACCGCATCGTGGAGCCGGACTGCCTGGCGGTGGTCGTGGACGTGCTCAGCTTCACCACCGCGCTCACCGTCGCGGTGCAGGTGGGCGCCGAGGTCTATCCCTACGCCTGGGACCGCCAGGACCTCGGGACCTACGCCGCCGCGCGCGACGCGCACCACGCGGTGGGTCGCTACGAGGCGCAGCGCAGCGACTCGCTCACGTCGGTCAGCCTGTCGCCCCGTTCGCTCGCGGTGTCGTCGGGTCTGCTGCCCTCGCCCAACGGGTCGACGATCAGCTTCCGGCTGCGCGACTCGGGCGCGACCGTGGTCGGGGTGTCGCTGCGCAACCGCGCCGCCGTGGCGGCCTGGCTGGACGCTGCGCTGGAGGACGACCCGGCGCGGGTGCTGGCCCTCGTCGCGGCGGGGGAGCGGTGGGACGACGGGTCGCTGCGCCCGGCCGTCGAGGACCTGTGGGGATGCGGCGCCCTGCTGGCCGGGCTGCGCGACCGGGGTGCCGACGTGCTGCGGGAGGCGAGCCCGGAGGCGCACGTGGCGCTCGCGGCGTACGACGCGGTCGCCGACGACCTCGAGGCCGGGCTCGTCGCGTGCGACAGCGGGCAGGAGCTGGTGCGGGCCGGGTTCCGCGACGACGTGGTCGACGCGGCCCAGCTCGACGTGAGCGCGGTCGTGCCCGTGCTGTCCGGAGAGCGTTTCGTCGACGCCCGCCGCCCGCGCGGCGAGTAGGTTGCGGCGGGTGACCACCCCCGCGACCACCGGCGAGCTCACCCGCGCCGAGCGCCTCGACCGGCTGCCGTTCACCCGTCGACACACCCGGCTGCTCGTCGGGTCGGGCATCGGCTGGGCCCTCGACGCCATGGACGTCGGGCTCATCTCGTTCATCATGGTCGTCCTCGCGAAGCAGTGGGGGCTCAGCAGCGGCGAGCTGTCGTGGGTCGCCTCCATCGGCTTCGTCGGGATGGCCGTGGGCGCCTCGATCGGCGGCCTCCTCGCCGACCGCATCGGCCGGCGGTCGGTCTTCGCGCTGACCCTGCTGGTCTACGGGCTCGCCACCGGCGCGGCCGCGCTGTCGACCGGGCTCGTCATGCTGCTCGTGCTGCGGTTCGTCATCGGGCTGGGCCTCGGGGCCGAGCTGCCCGTCGCCTCGACCCTGGTCAGCGAGTACGCCCCGGCGCGCATCCGGGGCCGCGTCGTCGTCGCGCTGGAGTCGTTCTGGGCGGTGGGCTGGATCCTCGCGGCGATCATCGGGTACCAGGTCGTCCCGGCGTCCGAGGACGGCTGGCGCTGGGCGTTCGCTGTCGGGGTGGTGCCGGCGGCGTACGCCCTCGTCGTGCGGTTCGGGCTCCCCGAGTCGGTGCGGTTCCTCGAGCGGCGCGGCCGCACCGAGGAGGCCGAGGCCGCCGTGCGCGAGTTCGAGGAGTCGGCCGGCGTGGAGCCGGTGAGCTCCCCGCCGATGCCGGTCGCGCCGAAGCCGTCACCGGCCGAGGTGTGGTCGCCCGCGCTGCGCGTGCGCACCGTCTCGCTCTGGCTGGTGTGGTTCGGGGTGAACTTCGCCTACTACGGCGCGTTCATCTGGATCCCGACCTTCCTTGTCGCACAAGGGTTCCCGGTGGCCAAGTCGTTCGGGTTCACGCTCATCATCACGCTCGCCCAGCTCCCGGGGTACGCCGTCGCGGCCGTGCTCGTGGAGGTGTGGGGCCGACGCGCGACGCTCGCGACCTTCCTCGCCGGGTCCGCGGTGGCGGCGTGGGCGTTCGGCCAGGCCGGCACCGAGACGTCGATCCTCGTGGCCGGGTGCGCGCTGTCGTTCTTCAACCTCGGCGCATGGGGTGCGCTCTATGCCATCACCCCCGAGATCTACCCGACCTGGCTGCGCGCCACCGGCTCGGGCCAGGCCACCGCCTTCGGTCGCGTCGCCTCGATCGCGGCACCCCTGCTGGTGCCGGTGCTGCACGAGGCCGGCGGCACGGCGGTGGTGTTCCTCGTGCTCGCGCTCGCGTTCGCGGTGGCCACGGTCGCGACGTTCGGGCTGCCCGAGCGGCGGGGTCTCGCGCTGGAGGAGTGAGCGCGGGCTGGCTCGAGCGGTGCGCGCGGTCGGTTCGCTCGCGGCTGGTCGGCGCTCGGGCGGCTTGGTCGCTCAGGCGCCGACCACCAGGTCGTCGGGCGCCAGCACGACCACGCCGTCGTCGGTGGCCAGGTGCACCGGCCACCGTGGCGTCTGGTCGGCGAGCAGCTCGTGCAGGGCCCGCGCCCAGGCCCGGTCACCCTCGCGGATGCGCCCGGAGCCGGGACGGCTGAACATCACGACCACCGAGGCGTAAGGGATCGTGCCGGCGACCCTGGCCTCCTTGACGCAGTCGAACAGCCGGCCGACGCCGGTGGTGTCGACGCTCTCGGGCATGTCGTCGAACGGCAGGATCATCTTCATCGGCCGGTGGTCGTCGTCGAGGAACGACAGCCACAGCGTCCGCCGGCCGAAGCCAGGCTCGCCGACGATCGCCTCCCAGAGCGTGAGGAGGTCGTGGTGGGTGCGGATCGGGGTGGTGGGGATCGGGTCTCGGTTCGTGTCCATGGCCACCACTCTGGCGCGGATCGCGAGCTCGCCCCGGAAGTTATCCACAGGCCCCCGCCGTACGCCCTCGCTCACTCCCGCACGAGGCGCACCAGCACCTCGTGGTGGCGCGTCTGCGGGAACATGTCGAACACGCGCGCGTCCGCGACGGCGTACGTCGGCATGCGGGTGAGGTCGCGCGCGAGGCTCTCGACGTTGCAGCTGGAGTAGACGACCTGGGGCACGCCGCTGGCCTCGAGGGTCTCGGCGAGCGGCCCGATGCCGCGGCGGGGCGGGTTGACCAGGACGACCTCGGGCAGCGGTTCGTCGCGCAGCGTGGTGGCGGCATCGCCCACCCGGAAGTCGAAGGACGACAACGGGTTTCGCGCCATGAGATCCGCAGCCGACTGCCGGGCGGCGGCCACCGCGCCGGGTGCCACCTCGACCCCGGTGACCTGCAGCGGCACGCGCGCACCGACGCTCAGGCCGAACCCGCCGACCCCGCAGAACAGGTCCCACAGGGAGCGCGCGCCGCTGGCCGCGACCCAGTCACCCGCCTGCTCGTAGAGCTGCTCGGCGACGGCGGTGTTGGTCTGGAAGAAGCTGTCCGGTCGCAGGTTCAGGCTGACCCCGGCGACCGGCACGGTCAGCGTCTCGTGCTCGGTGAGCACGATCTCCTCCTCGCCCTCGAGCACCGCCTTGTGCGCGGGCTGCAGGTTGACCGAGACGACCGTGATCTGCGGCAGCGCGGCCTGCAGGTCGGGCAGCGCGCGCCGGATGCGGCCGAGCTGCCCTGGGGAGCGCAGCACGAAGCGCACCATGAGCGCGCCGGTGGGCGCGTGGGTGACGACGAGGTGCTTGAGCTCCCCGGTGCGCCGTGGCACGTCGTAGGGGACCAGCCCGATGCGCGCGACCTGCTCGGTGAGCGTCTGCAGCGCGTCGTGCAGGCCGGGCTCGTAGAGACCGCACCTGCGCAGGTCGACCCCCTGCTGGTCGCCGTCGAGGATGCCGAAGGTCGGCTCGTCGCGCGTGCCGCCGACCACCAGCTTCGCCTTGTTGCGGAAGTGCGACTCGGGTCCGAAAGCCGTTTGCTGCCAGGCACTCTCGGTGACCAGTCCGCCAAGCGTGTCGCGCACGTGGCGCTCGAGGTCGCGCAGCTGCAGAGCGAAGGGCTGCCCCATGAGCGTGCACGACCGGCAGAGATCGGCGTCGTAGTAGTCACACTGCACGGTCGCCTCCGCCCGGGAGCGGATCGAGCTCGACCCAGGCGCCGTGCGGGTGACAGTGGCCGTAGACCTCGGGAGCGACCTCCACGCCGTCGCGCCAGCGCCGCGCCGCCAGCACCGTGTTGACCTCGGCGTGCCCCGAGTCCCGTTGCGGCACACCGGGAACCGCGCCCGGAGGCTCGGCGGAGACCCAGGAGACCGGGGTGCCGTCGGCCGCGACCTGCGCCAGGTGCCCGGCGAGCTGGTCTCGCCGGGTGCGGTGGACGTACGTCAGTGCCCAGGAGGTGAGGACGACCAGGTGCCTCGCGGGCCCGGCCGACAGCGCGGCCTCCGCTGCGGTGGGGAGCGCGTCGACGATGTCGCCCTCGACCAGCTGTGGCGGGTCGTCACGCAGCACGTCCACGGCCGCCCGGAACCGTTCGAGCCGGCCCGGGAGGTCGGGCCACAGGCAGGCCTGGAGCCAGCGCACAGCCTCGTCGTCGAGCGAGACGGGGTGCAGGTCAACACCGACGCGGGACGCGACCGGGGGAATCAGCAACGACCGCAACGGGTCTCGTGACCGATCCTCGCCGTGGCAGCGCACCGCGGAGTCCGCCGGACCGGTGACGAGGTCACCGAGCCCGACGCGGTAGCGGTCGACCCCGAGCAGCAGTCCGGCACTGGCGCCGAGCTCGACCAGGCCCACCGGCAGGTCACCGACGTCGCGGCAGGCCAGGTGGAGCAGGGCCGCGACGTAGACCGCGCGGTTGACCTCGTTGGTCTGGGTCGTGCGGGTCGCGATCGTGCGCTCCAGCTCGGCGCGGTGCGCCACCACGGTGGCGCGCACGTCGGGCCACGGGTCGTCTCCATCTCCCAGCTCACCGGCCGCCGCCCGTGCGAACCAGGGCGCCGCCGGCACGTCCGGGCGGCGCAGCACCAGGTCGTGCAGGGCAGCGAGGAACAGGACGGGCCGGGCCTGACCCGGCCGGGCGACCAGCAGCATCCGGGCAAGGTCGGCTTCCGCGCTCATGGCGGAGGTGAGGTGGGCGTACAGCGGGAGGTCGGGGTAGTCGCGCGCGAACTCGGCGAAGAACCGGCGCACGTCGTCGACGGTCTCGCCGGCCCGGTCCACACGCTCAGCCACGGTTCCAGCCTAGGAGCATGTCGTCTCCTCGCCCGGGCACCCACCCGTCCGAACGGGTTTCGCTTCCCGGGATCGGGAGTTAGCGTCAAGAAGTGAGTCCAGATGCGAAGACCACCGCCCCTGACAGCTCGACGAACGACGTCCCGCCCCACGAGAGCGCGACCACCCCTCCGCAGATCGCGACCGCCGGTGAGCTGCGTGCCTCGGGGCACGAGCAGCGCACCCTGCGCGAGGAGCTGCGCACCAACCTGCTGACCAAGCTCGCCGCCGGCGAGGACCCCTGGCCGGGGCTGCACGGCTTCGAGGACACCGTCGTGCCGCAGCTGGAGCGCGCGCTGCTCGCGGGTCACGACGTGGTGCTGCTGGGCGAGCGCGGTCAGGGCAAGACCCGTCTGCTGCGCACCCTCGTCGGGCTGCTCGACGAGTGGTCGCCGGTGATCGAGGGGTCGGAGCTCGGTGAGCACCCGTTCGACCCCGTCACCCCCGAGAGCCGGCGCCGCGCCGACGAGCTCGGCGACGACCTGCCCGTCTCGTGGCGGCACCGCGAGGAGCGTTACGCCGAGAAGCTCGCGACGCCCGACACCTCCGTGGCCGACCTCATCGGCGACGTCGACCCGATGCGCGTGGCCGAGGGCCGGCGGCTGGGCGACCCCGAGACGATCCACTTCGGCCTCATCCCGCGCAGCCACCGCGGCATCGTCGCCATCAACGAGCTTCCCGACCTCGCCGAGCGCATCCAGGTCGCGATGCTCAACGTGATGGAGGAGCGGGACATCCAGATCCGCGGGTACGTGCTGCGGCTGCCGCTCGACGTCCTGGTCGTGGCCAGCGCCAACCCCGAGG
This sequence comes from Barrientosiimonas humi, assembly GCF_006716095.1. Taxonomy (NCBI): domain Bacteria; kingdom Bacillati; phylum Actinomycetota; class Actinomycetes; order Micrococcales; family Dermacoccaceae; genus Barrientosiimonas; species Barrientosiimonas humi. Next base: position 1,330,991 of record NZ_VFOK01000001.1, on the reverse strand, counting down.
ACTACACCAACCGCGGGCGCATCATCACGCCGCTGAAGGACCGGTTCGGCGCCGAGATCCGCACGCACTACCCGCGGGAGCTCCAGGAGGAGGTCGCGGTGCTCCGCCAGGAGGCGCACCTCGTGGCCGACGTGCCCGACCAGCTGCTCGAGATCCTCGCCCGGTTCACCCGGGCGCTGCGCGAATCCCCTTCTGTCGACCAGCGATCCGGCGTCAGCGCCAGATTCTCCATAGCGGGCGCCGAGACCATCGCCGCCTCCGCGCTGCACCGCGGGACGGTGCGCGGGGAGGACGAGCCGGTGGCCCGCGTCGTCGACCTGGAGACGGCCGTCGACGTGCTCGGCGGCAAGGTCGAGTTCGAGGCGGGTGAGGAGGGCCGGGAGCGCGAGGTGCTCGACCACCTGCTGCGCACCGCCACCGCCGAGACGGTGCGTGCGCGGTTCAAGGGCATCGACCTCGGGCCGTTGGTGCGCTCCATCGAGGAGGGCTCCACGGTCACCACGGGCGAGCGGGTCACGGCCCGCGAGCTGCTCGAGGGGCTGCCCGCACTCGGCGAGTCCCCGCTGTACGACGACATCGCCGAGCGCTTCGACGCCACCACCGACGGTGAGCGGGCCAGCGCGATCGAGCTGGCTCTCGAGGGCCTGTTCCTCGCGCGCAAGGTCGACAAGGACACCGACACCCGCTCGGGAGAGACGATCTACGGATGAGCGCGCACGGACGCTCCAGCCGATACGGCCGCTACACCGGCGGCCCCGACCCGCTGGCGCCGCCGGTCGACCTGTCCGAGGCGCTGGACGCCATCGGGCAGGACGTCATGGCCGGATACAGCCCGGAGCGGGCGATGCAGGAGTTCCTGCGCCGCGGCGGGCAGCAGCAGCGGGGCCTCGACGACCTCGCCGCCCAGGTCGCGCAGCGGCGGCGCGAGCTGCTGCAGCAGCACGACCTCGACGGCACCCTGCGCCAGGTCAAGGAGCTGCTCGACAAGGCCGTCCTGGCCGAGCGCGGGCAGCTGGCCCGCGACGTCACGATGGACGACGGCGACCGGGCGCTGCGCGAGATGCAGCTGGACAACCTGCCGCCCTCGCCGGCGGCCGCGGTGAACGAGCTGTCCTCCTACGACTGGCAGTCCAGCGACGCGCGCGAGGCGTTCGAGCAGATCAAGGACCTGCTCGGCCGGGAGGTCCTCGACCAGCGCTTCCAGGGCATGAAGCAGGCGCTCGAGGGCGCCACCGACGAGGACCGGCAGCGGGTCGACGAGATGCTCAGCGACCTCAACGACCTGCTCGAGGCGCACGCCCGCGGCGAGGACACCGACGAGCAGTTCCAGCAGTTCATGCGCGAGCACGGCGACTTCTTCCCCGACGAGCCGCAGAACGTCGAGGAGCTCATCGACTCCCTCGCCGAGCGGGCGGCCGCCGGTCAGCGGCTGCTCAACTCCATGTCGCCCGAGCAGCGCCAGGAGCTCATGGAGCTGTCGCAGCAGGCCTTCGGGTCGCCGGCCCTGAGCCAGGCGCTCGACCGCCTCGACGCCAACCTGCGCGGGCTGCGCCCGGGCGCGGACTGGTCGGGCTCGGAGCGCTTCCAGGGCGACGAGGGCGTCGGCCTGGGAGACGGCACCGGGGTGATCCAGGACATCGCCGAGCTCGACGCGCTCAGCGAGCAGCTGCAGCAGATGTACGCCGGTGCCCGGCTCGACGACGTCGACCTCGACGCCCTCGCCCGGCAGCTGGGTGACGAGGCCGCGGTCGACGCGCGCACCCTCACCGAGCTCGAGCGGGCGCTGCGCGAATCCGGTTATCTGCGAAGGACTTCCGAGGGCGACCTGCGCCTGTCGCCGCGCGCCATGCGACAGCTCGGCAAAGCGTTGCTGCGCGACGTGGCCCAGCAGCTGTCCGGCCGGCAGGGCCAGCGCGACCTGCGCCAGGCGGGTGCCGCGGGCGAGCTGACCGGGTCCAGCCGCGAGTGGGCCTTCGGCGACACCGAGCCGTGGGACGTCACGCGCACGATCGGCAACGCCGTGCTGCGCACGGTGGGCGACGGGGGAGACCCGAGCACGGGCGTACGCCTGGACATCCGCGACGTCGAGGTCGCCGAGACCGAGGCGCGCACCCAGGCGGCGGTGGCGCTGTGCGTCGACACGTCGTTCTCCATGGCGATGGACGGCCGGTGGGTGCCGATGAAGCGCACCGCGCTGGCGCTGCACACGCTGATCAGCACCCGGTTCCGGGGCGATGACCTGCAGCTCATCAGCTTCGGCCGTGCGGCGCGACAGATGGAGATCGAGCAGCTGACGGCCCTGGAGCCCTGGCACGACAAGGGGACGAACCTGCACCACGCGCTGCTGCTCGCCAACCGGCACTTCCGCAAGCACCCGTCGGCCCAGCCGGTGCTGCTCGTCGTGACCGACGGAGAGCCGACGTCGCACCTGGAGCCCGACGGCGAGGTGTTCTTCTCCTACCCGCCGCACCCGCTGACGATCGCGCACGCGGTGCGCGAGCTCGACGCGAGCCGGTGGCTCGGGGCGCAGACGACCTTCTTCCGGCTCGGTGACGACCCAGGCCTCGCGCGGTTCGTGCAGTCGATGGCCGCGCGGGTCGACGGCCGCGTGGTCGCGCCCGAGCTGGACGACCTGGGCGCGGCCGTGCTCGGGAGCTACCTCGGCTCGCGCGACCCGGGCGACCCGATGTCCTACGACGCGTTCTTCGGCGGGCGGGGCTTCTGGGTGGGGTGAGCCGCGCCCAGTTGGCAGGATGGCCGCATGCGTTCACCCGTTCCGGACTACCTGCACCAGATCCTCGACGAGTGCGGCGGTGACAACTCGGGGGAGACGGCCGACTACATCCCCGAGCTCGCCGCGGCCGACCCCGAGGTCCTCGGCATCTGCATCTCGACCGTCGACGGCGTGCGCTACGAGGCGGGTGACGCCGAGACCGAGGTGTCGATCCAGTCGATCTCCAAGCCGTTCGCCTATGCCCTGGCCATCGCCCAGCACGGCCTGGAGCACGTGCTGGACCGGGTCGGGGTCGAGCCCAGCGGCGAGGCGTTCAACGAGCTGTCGCTCGAGCGCGACTCGGGCAGGCCGCTCAACCCGATGATCAACGCGGGCGCGCTCACGACCCACGCGCTCATCGGCGACACCGGGGCTAGCGCGGACGAGCGCTTCGAGCTGGTCCGCCAGGGCATGTCCGCCTTCGCCGGCCGGGAGCTGCAGGTCGACGAGAAGGTCTACGACTCCGAGCTGCGCACCGCCTATCGCAACGAGGCCATCGCGAACATGCTCCGGTCGTACGACGTCATCGGACAGGAGCCGCACGACGTCGTCGCCGGATACACCCGCCAGTGCTCGCTGCTCGTCACCGCGCGCGACCTGGCGGCGATGGCCGCGACGTTCGCCAACGGCGGGGTGCAGCCGATCACGGGCGAGCGGGTGATCGAACGCGACGTCGTTCGCCAGGTGCTCAGCGTGATGATGACGTGCGGGATGTACGACGCCGCCGGCGACTGGATGTCGACCATCGGATTCCCTGCGAAGAGTGGGGTTTCCGGCGGCATCCTCGGGGTGCTGCCGGGTCAGGTCGGGATCGCCACGGTCTCGCCGCGGCTCGACGCGCACGGCAACAGCGTGCGTGGGGTGCGGCTGTGCTCGCGGATGTCGCGCGACATGGGCATGCACATCATGGAGGCGCCCGAGCCGGCCCGTGCCGTCGTGCGTCGCGACCGCACGCTGCGCGGTCCATCGGGTCAGCTGGTGCGGGTCGTGAGCCTGCAGGGAGCGATCCAGTTCAGCGGTGCCGAGCGGGTGCTGCGCGCGCTCGAGGGCAGCCTCGGCGACGTCGACCGTCTCGTGCTCGACCTGCGCCGCGTGGCGTCGCTCAACAACGTCGCCGAGCGGATGCTCGCCGAGGCCGTGCGCCGGGCGCAGCACGACGGCATCGACGTCACCGTGCTCGACCCGGAGAAGCGGCTGCCGGACCCCGACGAGGGGCAGCCGGTCCCGGAGTACTCCGACGACCTGTCCGACTTCGCGGACCACGAACGCGTCTGATCCACGCATGCCGGGCGAGTAGCGCGTGAGGGACGAGCGCGCGTATCGAGACCCCTCAGCCGAAGATCTCCAGCTCGACGCCCCAGTCGTCGACCACGTCCTGCAGCACGGTGCTACCCGACGCCGCGTCGTGAGCCAGACAGCGCTCCCGGACCCGGGCGTACGTCTCGCGCAGCGCGGCCGGATCGCCATCCATCGTGGCGTCGAGCAGCCGCAGCAGGTCCTCGCCCGGCCAGTGCGGGAGCGGGTGCTCGCGCAGCTCCCACGGGAGGTACTTGTGGTACGGCCGGACCCGCCCCTCGAGGGTGAACACGACGTCGAGCAGCCAGGGGATCGACTCGACCGCGTCGAGCCGGGCCTCGCGCCGGCGACCGTCGCGGTCGGACTTCAGCGACCGGTAGGCGTAGTTGACCCAGCCGTCGAGCCGGTCGTGGTCGAGGAGGATCTGTCGCTGCTCGTCGGCGTCGACCGCCGCGAGCCGCGCGACCGCCGGCTCGATGCGTCCACCGGTGCGGTCGAGCAGGGTGACGGCGTACGCGAACGACCAGCGGTACCACCACCCCTCGCTCGCGAACGGCGAGACGTCGTCGAGGTCGGCGAGAGTCGTGGGGATCTCGTCGACGACGGGGCTGCGGGTGGTGGATCGGCCGGTCTCCTGCGCGTGGACGACGTAGACGTCGAGGTCGCTGCGCTCGGTCGCCATCCCGCGCGCGACCGACCCGGACAGCACTATGCCGAGGAAGTCGGCGCCGTGGTCGCGGTCGTTACGGCTTGCCACCTCGTGCAGGAGGGCCCGCTGGGCCGACGTGAGGATCAGGTCGGGCGGGACGCTCAGCTCGGGAGCGATCGGATCGGGCGTGGTCACCCGGGCAGCGTGGCAGGCGTACGTCGGTGGCCGCCTGGCCTTTTCGCCCACCCCCGTCGGCGGTCGTTGCTTTGATGGCCACATGACCAACGACGACGACCTGTCCGGCACCACCCAGGTGGTGCGCGCGACCCGCGAGGTGCGAGCCACCCCGGAGACGATCTTCGAGCTCATCGCCGACCCTGCCCGGCAGCCGGAGTGGGACGGTAACGACAACCTCGGGCAGGCCGACGCCGGCCAGCGGGTGCGGGAGGTCGGGGACGTCTTCCGCATGGTGCTGCTGGGCGGTGACAAGGTGCGCGAGAACCACGTGGTGGAGTTCGAGGAAGGGCGGTTGATCGCCTGGCGCCCCGCGAGCGAGGGTGAGGCCCCGGCCGGTCACCTGTGGCGCTGGGAGCTGGAGCCGACCGGTGACGGGGCCACCCGGGTGACGCAGACGTACGACTGGACCCAGCTGACCGACGAGAGCCGGATGGCGCGCGCCCGGTCCACCTCGCCGGCCATGCTGCAGGCCTCGCTCGACCGGCTCGCCGAGCTGGCCGAGGCGACCGAGCGGGGTTGATGCGTCAGGGTTCTCGCGTCAGCCGCGCGGCGTGGGATCGTCCAGGAAGTCGACCGACGGGACGAAGAAGAGCGCGCCGGTCTTCGGGGTCGAGAAGTCGAGGATCCGGTCGTAGGTGCCCGGCGGGTCGCCGATGAACATGTTGCGCAGCATGTGCTCGGTGACGCTCGGGTCCTTGGCGTACCCGATGAAATAGGTGCCGAACTCCCGCTCGCCGACCGAGCCGAACGGCATGTTGTCGCGCATGATCTGCAGCTGCTTGCCCTCGGCGTCGTGGATGACGTTGAGCTTGATGTGCGCGTTGGCGGGCTTCGCGTCGTCGTCCATCTCGACGTCGTCGAGCTTGCTGCGGCCGATCGCGTCCTCCTGCTCCTCGACGCTGAGGGCGTCCCAGCCGGCCATGTCGTGCAGGTACTTCTGGACGATGACGTAGCTGCCGCCGGCGTACGCCGCGTCCTCCTCGCCGATGGTCACGGCGTCCTCGGCCCTGTCGCCCTCGGGGTTCTCGGTGCCGTCGACGAAGCCCAGCAGGTCGCGCTCGTCGAAGAACTTGAACCCGTGCACCTCGTCGATGATCTCGGCGTGCCCCTCGAACTTCTTCCCGAGCAGACGCGCCAGCTCGAAGCACATGTCGAGCCGGCCCGAGCGCAGGTGGATCAGCAGGTCGCCGGGCGTGGAGACGGCGGTGTGCTTGTCGCCCTTGATCTCCTCGAACGGGTGCAGGCCGCGCGGTTTCGGCAGGTTCGGGAACAGTCGGTCCCACAGCTGCGAGCCGATGCCGACGACGCAGAGCAGGTGCTCGTCGGGCTCGCGGAACGCGACCGACCGGGTGAACCCGGACATTCCGGTCAGGAGGTCTCGGACGGCCTCCTCGCTGCCGTCGTTGACCGTGAGGGTGAGGAACATTGCCGCTCGCGCCGGGGGCGCCACCAGTTTCTGGGTTGCCACGGGCCCGACGCTATCTGCTCGCTCACGCGAAGGCCCGGTTCTCAGCGCTGCTGGATGCGCAACAGGTTGCCTGCGGGGTCGCGCACGGCGAAGTCGCGGATGCCGTAGGGCTGGTCGGTGGGCTCCTGGACGATCTCGACGTCACCGGCCTGCACCTGCTCGAAGGTCTGGTCCACGTCCGCCGTCGCGAGGAGCAGGCTGGCGTACGTGCCCTTCGCCATCATCTCGGCGATCATCGCGGCCTCGTCCTCGGTGATGCCCATGCCGTCAGGCGTCGGGGGAGTGAGGACGATCGAGGTGTCGGGCTGGGCGGCCGGGCCGACGGTGATCCAGCGCATCTGCTGGTATCCCACGTCCTTGCGGATCTCGAAGCCGAGCAGGTCGCGATAGAACGCGATCGAGGCCTCGGGGTCGGTGTGCGGCAGGAAGCTGGCGGAGATGTTGAGATCCATGGGCGCAACGCTAGGACCGCTGTCCCAGCGGTGCTTCTCGATTCCTGATCGGTCGGGTCACGCGCCCGGCCACGCACGCGGGGATGCCTTCGGTCGACGTGCCCGCGGCCGATCTGGCGGCATCGCGGCGATAGACGCTCGGCGGCACGCCGACCAGCTCGGCGAAGCGGGTGCTGAACGTCCCGAGGGAGGAGCAGCCGACCGCGAAGCACACCTCGGTCACGCTCAGGTCGCCCCGCCGCAGCAGCGCCATCGCGCGCTCGATGCGCCGAGTCATGAGGTAGGAGTAGGGCGACTCGCCGAACGCCGTCCGGAACTGTCGGCTGAGGTGCCCCGCGGACAGATGTACGCCACGGGCCAGGTCCGCGACGTCGAGCGGCTGTGCGTAGTCGCGGTCGATGCGGTCACGCACCCGACGCAGTCGCGCCAGGTCTTCGAGGCTCGGGCCGCCGGCCCGTTACTGGCTCACGCTCACGCCTGGATCGTGGCACGTAGCGTGGTCCGCATGCAGGCTCACGACGTGCTCCCGCACGTGCCCGCCGACGCGGGGGATGCCTTGGCGCTGTTCGACGGCCTGGCAGCGTTGGAGCCGGCGGCGCTGCGCGGGACCTGGCGTGGCGCGGAGGTGCCGACCGGCCACCCGATGGACGGTCTGCTCGCGCTGACCGGCTGGTGGGGGAAGCGCTTCGTCGACGCCGAGCGGGTCGATCCGCTGCTGTTCCCGAGCCGGGACGGCCGGTCGCTGTGGCCGATGAGCCCGGTGGTGGCGTTCGGCGCTGCCGAGATCAGCGACCGGTTACGGCCGCTGCGGGCCCTGGCCAGTCCGGGCCGCGTCTCGATCGCCCGGCCAGGGCTGCGGGCGCGCGGACCGAGGGCGCGGTTGCGCACGACGCGCTACCGCGGCGTGGACTCCGCGACGATGATCTACGACCAGCTTCCGATCAACGACGCCTTCCGGCGCATCGATGAGGACGCCGTGCTCGGGGCGATGGACATGCGCGGGGCGCAGCAGCCGTACTTCTTCGTGCTGCGGCGGGACTGCTCGCTCCCGGTGTCGTAACCCGTGTCGTGCATGCGCGCGACCCGGCTGGCGGCCTGGGCCGTGCGAGCCCGGGCGCTGGTTCTCGCGGCGCTGCCCTCCCAACAGGTCTCGGCCCCGTCAGCGGGGTGGCTGCGCCCAGCGGGTGGCGGTGCTCAGAAAGGTGGCGGGGCGTCGAGGAGGTCGGCGTGCTGGGGGTAGGTGAAGCGTTGTTCGCCGGTGATGGCGGTCCAGGTGCAGATGCCGTCGGGGGTCATGGTGACGGTCCAGGCGCCGGACTGCTTGGCGCGGTGGTGGGCGCGGCACAGGCACTGCAGGTTGCTGCCGGTGGTCTGGGCGTCGGGGTTGTCGGGGTCGTAGGGGTTGACGTGGTCGATGTCGGCGTGCTCGGCGGGGCGGGTGCAGCCGGGGAAGCGGCAGGTGCCGTCGCGGAGCCGGATCGCCTCGGCCAGGGCGTGGCTGGGTTTGTAGGGGGTGCGGGCGGGGGAGGGGCCGGTGAGCAGGGCGCCGGTGGTGGTGTCGAGCAGGGCTCGCCGCAGGGTCAGGCTACCGGCGCGCAGGATGGCGGTGATGACGTCGGCGGGGATGACGCCCAGGCCGGGGATCTGGACGTGGTCGATGCTGCCGGGGCGGTGGAGCACCTCGCGGATCGGCGGCAAGGGGTCGTCGTGATGGTCAGGGGCAGGCGCACCGGGGTCGTCGGGTGTCCTGGTCATGCGGTCGGGCGTGGCTGCAGCGGGGCTGCGGGTCGTGGTGAGGTCGAGCAGCACGTTGCCGGGCACGTGGGCGATGGTCAGCCTGCCGCGCGGACCGGTGACCGCGGGCGGGGCGCCGGACGGTGCCAGACGCGTGTCGGGTCCACGACTCGGCCTGGCGTCGCGCGGCGCCGTGCCCTTGGGCGGGGCGTCGGACGGCGCGGGACGCGTGTCGGGTCCGTGACTCGGCCTCGGGCCAGGGGCCTGCTTGTCGAGGCCGGCGAGGTCGAGGCCGTGGAGGTTCTGCGCGTGGTTGCTGCTCGGCGGGTCGCTGTCGGGGCGGTCGGTGGGTATGTCGTGGTGGTCGAGGAGCCGGATGAGGCTTTCCTCGACGACGGAGCGGGTGCGTTCTGCGCGGCGTAGCTGGTCGGCGACGCGGTGCATCCACGCGGTAGGGACACGGTCGGGGACCTTGTCGGGCAGGTCGGCCAGGAGCTCCTCCACCCGGTCGCGAGGCACCAGCTCCCGCGGGCCAGGGGGCACTGCGGGCACGCCAGCACTGCCGGGTGTCGCAGGAGCCCGGTCCGATCCTGTCCTGGGCGGTCCGGCCTGGGCAGCGTCGGGACCGAACCTCCACGTCGGGGGCGGATCCGTCGGGTTGGCAACAGGTTTCGGCGGTCGTGACGGGTCCGTGGCCGGTCGCGGCGTGACCGTCTCGGGCGGTGCCGTCGTCTTCTGGACGCTGGGATCCTGGGTCTCCGGTTGCGGTTCTGCCACCGGCGCAGGCGCCTGTGTTGCCGGCGGTTTCGGTTCTGCGGCCGGGGTGGCGGGGAAGGGGATGATCGGGACCAGGAGGGTGGCGGTGGTCTCGATGCTGGCCTGGGCCATGAGCAGGTCGCGCAGCGCGTCGGTGCGGCACTCGCCGAGCTTGGGCAGGGGGTTTTCTCCACCTTGCGCGCCGACCGGGACGTCCTCGGCCGCGTCGGCGGCCTGGGTGGCGGCGCGACGGGCGGGGTCGCAGTCGGCGTCGTGCACGGCGCCGAACCCGCCCGATGCGCAGCACGGCTGGCGGTGGGTGGTGCGCGGGCAGCAGCCACACTCACCGGTCCGCTGCTCCTGGCGCGCGTCCCGCTGCTGCGCGTCCTGCTGCTGCTGTTCGTGGTGGGTCTTGCGGGCGGTGGTGTGGTAGCGCCAGGCGAGGGCTTCCAGGGCTTGTTGCATGGTGACCGCGTCGTGGGTGCGCAGGGTCGCGTTCATCACGCTCAGCCCGGGCAGCGGGCCGGGGGAGAACCACACCCCGAGCCGGTCGCGGGTGGCGCGTTCCCGGGCGACGGGTTCGGCCTCGGGGCGGGCGGCGTAGACCGCGGCCTTGGCGACCTTGCCCAGCCGGGACGGGGGCAGGTCCTCGATCCCGCGCAGCAGCAGCTGGTGCTCCACTCCCTGGGCGGTGCTGCGCCGGTGGGCGGGTTCGACGTCGACCAGCGCATCACCCACGGCCTCGACCTGGGCCCGGGACAGTGCGCCGGTGGCCATCGCATCGACCAGCTGGGGGAAGAACGCGACCGCCTCGACCGCCTGGGCCAGCACCCGCCGGGCGGTGACCGGCCCCAGCGCGAGCAACCCTTGCAGGTCGGCCGCGGCGGTGTCGCGCACCCGCCCGGTCGGGCCCTTGCGCAGCGTGTACGTCGACCGGCCGGACTCCGGGTCGTACACCGTGTGCGTCTCGGTCGCGGCGTGCTCGGCCAACCGGTGGGTCTGCACCGCCGAAGCAGTATTGATCAGCTCGTGCAGCGCCCCGACCTGGGCCAGCACCGTCGCCGGGTCCAGCTCACCCTCCCCGGACCGGTCCGCCTCCGGCGCGATGCCACCCGAGACCCGCGTGTAGGCCGCCTGCAACGCAGCCGAGGCCACCGCGAGCAGCTCGCCCGTGGTGTGCTCCGCAGCATCCAGATCGACCATGCAACACAACCTAGAACCGACCACTGACAAGCCCTCGAAAACCCCGCCAAACCAAGGAAATCAGCGTTCCGAGCGATAGGTTGCGGGCATGAGCATTCCGGTGGAGCTGGAGCAGCTGGCGACCACGCTGCGAGACTTCGGAGCTGGCTACCTGCTGACCAGCGACGCCGGCCGGGTGAAAGCGGTGACGGTCGACCCCACGACATACGCCGACGGCGTGCTCGACCTCCCCGGCAGCAAGGGATCGGCCGCCAACCTGGTGAAGAACCCCGCTGCGACCCTGCTCTTCCCTCCGCAGCGGCCCCGGGGCTACACACTCCTGGTGGACGGCACCGCGGAGGGCGACAGCGAGGCAATTCGATTCACACCGGCGACCGCCGTCCTTCACCGCCCGGCCGCACACGCCGACGAAGGCACGAACCTGTGATGATCCGCCCGATAGAGGACGGCGACTGGGATCAGGTCTGGCCGATCTTCGCTGAGACTGTCGCGGCGGGGGAGACCTACGCCTACCCCGAGAACCTGACCAGCGACGAGGCGCGCGCCCTGTGGGTCGAGGAACCCCCTGGCCGAACGGTGGTGCTCGAGGACGGCACGGTGCTCGGGACCGCCAAGATGGGGCCGAACCGGCCTGGTCGCGGCGACCACATCGGCACGGCGAGCTTCATGGTTGCCCCTGGAGCACGCGGTCGTGGCGTGGGCCGTCGGCTGGCCGCGTACGTCATCGATTGGCACCGCGACCAGGGCTACCGTGCCATTCAGTTCAACGCGGTGGTCGAGTCCAACACCGCCGCCGTGCACCTGTGGAAGTCGCTGGGGTTTCGGATCGTGGGGACAGTGCCAGGCGCGTACCGATCCGCGGCGCACGGATACGTCGGGCTCCACATGATGGTGCTCGACTTGACCTAGGAGGTTTCTCCACGGCCGGCCGGGGAGTGGTCTGCGAAACAGCCTGTACCGCAACAACTTCGATCTCTCGACGACTCGACTTGTCAGCTTCGAGCAGCGTGCTTGCAGCCGCTCGCAACCCTCCACATCGAACTCTTCAATCTTGTTGCAGCACAACACGACTCATCATCTGATTGCCGATGGCGCCGGCGTACGCTCAAGCGCACCGTGACTGGGTTCGCCCGCGGCGCGCGCTGGGCCGATCCCGATGTACGCCAGTGCGTGGTTCGTCTGACCACGCACTACCGGGCGTCGATGTCGCAGCGCTGGCGTGAGGCGAACGACAGCCTGTGCTCGGTCGCTCGACGGCAGGCTTGTGACTAGTCAATCCCGTTCAGTCACAAGCGGATTCACCGCCTCGAAGCTCACCGGTTCCGCAGCGCCGGGATGAGTGCGTGCTGGGCGTGCTCGAAGAAGGCGTCCATGTCGGGCCCGGCGTTGACGAGGGCCAGGTGGTCGAAGCCGGCGTCGGCGAACTGGGCGGCCACCTCGACGTGCCGGTCGAGATCGGGGCCGCAGCCGAACGCCTCGCGCACGTCGTCGACGCCGATCCACGAGGCGGCCGCCTCGAAGTTGATCGGGTTCGGCAGCTCGGACATGAGTTTCCAACCCAGGAGGCCGAACCGGAAGATCTTGTGGGCCGACTCGGCCGCCTCCTGCTCGGTCGCGGCATAGCTCAGCGGCACCTCGGCGTAGCGCGGTCCCGACCCGCCGGCCTTGCGATAGGCCTCGACGAGCTCGGGCTTGGCCTCGGTCGCGAAGAGCGCGTCGCCCAGCTCGGCCGCGATCGTGGCCGCGCGGTCGCCACCGGCAGCCACGACGATGCGCGGCGCGGCCTCGGGGAGGTCGAAGACGCGGGCGTCGTCGAGCGTGAAGTGCTTGCCGGCGTACGACTTGTATCCGCCCTGCCACAGCAGCCGGATGATCTCGATGGCCTCGCGCAGCATCTCGTGGCGCACGGTGACCGAGGGCCAACCCTCGCCCGTCACGTGCTCGTTGAGCCGCTCGCCCGACCCGAGGCCGAGGGTGAAGCGGCCGTCGGACAGGACGCCCAGGGTGGCTGCGGCCTGCGCGACGATCGCGGGGTGCTGGCGCTGGATCGGCGCGGTGACCCCGGTTGCCAGCTCGATCGTCTCGGTGGCGTGCGCCATCGCGCCGAGCATCGAGAAGGCGTAACCCGAGTGCTGCTGGCTGAACAGCCACGGGTGGTAGTGGTCGCTCACCTCGACGAAGTCGAAGCCGGCCTGCTCGGCGGCCACGGCCTGCCGGACGATCTCCTTCGGGCCGTAGCCCTCGGCGATGAGCTTGAACCCGATGCGCATCGGAACGGTCCTCCTGGGGACGGCTTGTCGCGGATTCTCCAGATCTATCAACCGCCCGACGCACCTCGAATCACCCTGGGGTAGGACAAAAGGCCGTGACACGGGCGGGCGGCGCTAGCACCCTGGACTCATGCGCTCCTACGAGGATCTGGTCAGCGAGGCCGAGGTCGCCGACGTCGACGGTTGGGGCTTCGACTGGTTGACCGGCCGCGCGACGGAGGAGCGCCCACCGTGGGGTTTCGCCCGCCTCCTGGCGCAACGCCTGGCGACGGTCGAGTCTGCATTGGACCTGGACACCGGCGGGGGAGAGGTGGTCGGCGAGGCAGGCGTACTGCCCTCGCGCATGGTCGTCACCGAGGCGTGGCCGCCCAACGCAGCCCGGGCGCGCGAGCGTCTCGGGCCGCGCGGGGTGGAGGTCGTCGAGACGTCTATCGACGGGCCGATCCCGTTGGAGGACAACAGCTTCCAGCTGGTGAGCTCACGGCATCCGGTGCGTCCCGACTGGCCGGAGATCCACCGGGTGCTCGAACCGGGTGGGCACTACTTCGCCCAGCACGTCGGTCCGGCCTCCGGCTTCGAGCTGATCGAGCACTTCCTCGGGCCGCTGCCCGAGGACGTACGCCAGGGTCGCCATCCCGACGACGAGGCCACCGCCGCGCAGCACGCCGGGCTGAACGTCGTCGACCTGCGGACCGCGACGTGCCGGATGGAGTTCTTCGACATCGGTGCCGTGGTCTGGACGCTGCGCAAGCTGGTCTGGTGGGTGCCGGACTTCGGCGTGGCGAGGTACGACCGCGAGCTGCGTGAGCTCGACGCACAGATGCGCTCCGGCAAACCGTTCGTCGCGCACTCCACCCGCCACCTCGTCGACGCCCGGCGCTGAACCGGCCTCGCGCGCGAGGCGACCCGGGAAGGATGGGCGCATGACCCACACGGCGAAGGACCTTCTGCACGACTACCTGCGCAGTGCGCGTGAGGCGCTCGTCTGGAAGACCGAGGGTCTGTCCGAGTACGACGTCCGTCGGCCGCTCACCCCGACCGGCACCAACCTGTTGGGCCTGGTCAAGCACCTGGCGGTGGGGGAGTCGCGGTATCTCGGCGATGTCTTCGGTCGCCCCTTCGAGCCGTACCTGCCGTGGTGGGACGACGACCAGCCCGAGGACGTGGACATGTGGGCGACCCCGGAAGAAAGCCGCGAAGAGATCATCGGCATCTATCGCGCAGCGTCCGCCCACGCCGACGAGACGATCCGCACCCTCGACCTCGTGGCCACGGGCCACGTGCCGTGGTGGCCGAGCCCGCACGTGACGCTGCACGGGATCCTGGTGCACGTGCTGAGCGAAACGTCGCGTCACGCGGGCCACGCCGACATCCTGCGCGAGCAGCTGGACGGCGCGGCGGGGATGCGCGCCGAGAACTCGAATCTCCCTGAGCGCCAGCAGGACTCGTGGAACGCCTATCGCGCGAAGGTCGAGGCGGCCGCCCGCGAGGCGGGGAAGTAGGCCGAGCCCGTGGGCGTGCGGAACTACCTCGTCGAGGGCGGCTCGGCCACGGGGAAGACCTCCGTCTGCCACGAGCTGCGTCGGCGCGGCTTCCACGCGATCAACGGCGACACCGACCTGGCCTACCAGGGCGATCCGGAGACGGGTGAGCCGCTCGACGACCCGGGGTCGCACTGGCACCACATCTGGCCGGTCGACCGGGTCCGTGCGTTGGCCGGCGACGGCACCGAGCCCGCCACGTTCTTCTGCGGCGGCTCGCGCAACCACGCCCGCTTCATCGACGTGTTCGACGAGGTCTTCGTCCTCGACGTCGACCTCGCGACGCTGGAGCGACGGCTGGACGCCCGGCCCGACGAGTTCGGGGCGACGGGGGAGGAGCGGGAGCTGGTCGTCCGGCTGCACCTGACAGGGGAGGGCCTCCCCGACCCGGCCACGCGGATCGACGCCGCGAGGCCGCTCCACGTCGTGGTGGACGAGATCCTCATGCGCGTCTCCGGCGACGACGACCTAGATGGTTTCGCCGGGGCCGCCGGCCGCGTCGATCTCGACGACTAGAGGCTCACGCGCACGCGACGCAGCGGGTCGCGGTGGGTCGGGCCAGCAGCCGCTCGTGCGGGATCGGGGCGCCGCAGACAGCGCAGCTCCCGTCCCATCCGTCCTCGAATCTCTTTGTAGCGCGGTCGATCTCGGCGATGCGCTCCTTCGTCGCCTCGACGAGAGCCGAGTTCTGCGCGCGGTCCCACGCGATCGTCTGACCCTCGGTGTCGTGCTCATCGTCGGCGTTGTCGTCCCTCGAGGCGTCCACGATGCGCAGGTGCAGCTGCTCGAGGTCGGCCAACCGGCGTACGGCATCGGCGCGCTCCCGCGCCAGCGCCTCGGTCACCTCGCTCGTCACCCGGGCAGACTAACCCGCTCGAGAAGGTGCCGCGGGGGATCGGCCGAACGGCCGATGCTGTTGCCGCACAACCGATCTCATGGCCGATGTGGGGCCCCGTCCAGACGCGCGATTCTCGCAGCATGAAGCGCATCGACACCCTTGACGTCATCCGGGGGATCGCCCTCTGCGGCATCCTCGCGGCCAACGCCCCGACCGTCCTCAACCTTCCCGCCGAGGAAGGATTCAACGACGTGCAGGTCGCTCTCGGGCTGACCGTGCACGAGCGGTTCTTCCCGATCTTCTCCTTGCTGTTCGGGCTCGGCTTCGGGCTGATGCTCGCGTCCGCGCGCCGCCGCGGCGAGACCTCGCGCTGGCCGTACGTCCGTCGCTTCGCCTTCCTGCTCGCACTCGGGGGAGTGCACCAGCTGCTGCAGCCGGGGGAGGCGCTCCTGCCGTACGCCCTCGCCGGGCTCCTGGTGCTCCTGCCGGCGAGCTGGCTCCCACGCTGGGGCGTCGTCGCGGCCACGGCGGTGCTGCTGCCAGCCGGCGTCGTCGCGGGCGGCGGATTCGCCCTGATCCCAGGGGCTTTCGTGCTCGGCCTCGCACTGACCGCCTTCGACGTTCCGCAGCGACTGGAGCAGCCGGGCGCGTGGCGGCCCGCCCTGTCGCTCGCCGTCGTGACCGGCGCGGTGGCGGCGCTGCTGCTGCCGGGCCTGGCTGCCAACCCGGGGACCCTCGGCTTCTCCATGAGCTCCACCGTCACCGGACTGCTCATGGCCACGACGTACGTCGGCCTCACCGTGGCCCTCATGCACACCCCGGTGCGGGGCGCGCTCGTGGCGACCTTCGGCTCACTCGGCCGGGTGTCGCTGACCAACTACGTCGGTGCGACGCTGCTGCTGCTGGCGGCGCGCCCGTTCCAGACCCAGCTCGGCATCGACGGCACCGCTCAGGGGCTGCTGCGGATGCTCGCCCTGTGCGGTGGAATCGCGCTGCTGCAGGTCGTGCTCAGCCGGGTCTGGCTCAGCCGGTTCCCGCAGGGCCCGCTGGAGCAGGTCTGGCGTCGCGTGACCTGGGGGAGTGCGCGTCCGGTCAGCCGCGCCGCCGTGCCCGCACCGGCTAACGCGTAACCCTGCGGTGCGAGGCTGCAGGCGTCGAGGTCCCCGAGCCCGCCACTCCTCGAGCATGTGCCAGGCTCGAGGGGTGGCAGCTCGTGCGCTCTCCGCGGAGTCCCTCGGCGCGTGGTTGCTCAAGGCACGCGGCGACGAGCCGGAGACCCAGGCGCACGTGCGGTCCGCGTTCGCGCACGTCGAAACGCGATGCGTACGACCGTCGTACCGCACCGACCTCGTCGTGGCTGGCCAGCCCGCGTTGCTGTGGGTGAGCGGCAAAGCACCCGGACTGCCTTCCGGGATCTACGCGCACGGACGTACGACCGGAGTGGCCGAAGGCGGCGTGATCCCGGTCGAGCTGGCGCCGCTGACGCCTCCGTTGCTGCGCTCGGAGCTGCTCGGGCACCCGGTGCTCGGCGGAATGGAGGTGCTGCGGATGCCGGCCGGCAGCAACCCGTCGTACGTCACCCGCGAGCAGCTGGTCGAGCTGAGCCAGCTGTGCCCTGACCTCGATGCATAGGTGAGAGATCGGGCGGCGGCTTGAAATCGCGAGGCACTGTTTTCAGATCTGTCCAGATCCGTATTCAGGTTCGATCGTGTAACCTGAAGGGCATGAGCACGACGCTGCCGCTGACCGAAGCCAAGGCGAAGCTGAACGAGTTGATCGACTCCGCCGTGAACACCCACGAGCGAGTGACCATCACCCGTCGAGGAAAGCCTGCAGCCGTGCTGATCTCGGTGGAGGACCTGGAGTCCATCGAGGAGACGTTGCACTGGCAGTCGCAGCCCGGCGCACGCGAGGCGTCCGACGAGGCTCTGGCCGAGCGCGAGCGAGGCGAACTGTGGGATGAAGGAGCCGTCCGCCGCCGGTATGGCGTAGGGAAGGCGTGAGCTTCACAGCTCTGCTCTCGGCCGCAGCGATCCGCGACCTGGATCAGGTGCCGCCCAGGGTGACCCCGGCGATCATCGAGTTCATCTACGGCCCGCTGGTCGGCAACCCTCACCGCGTCGGCAAGCCTCTTCGCGATGACTTCGAAGGGCAGTGGTCGGCTCGGCGCGGCGACTACCGCATCCTGTACGTGATCGACGACCAGGCGCAGGAAGTCGTCGTGAGTCGAATCGGGCACCGGGCGCGGGTCTACAAGTCACGATGAGTGCCAGGGGGAGCGTGTGTTGGTGGCTGACGGACGGTCACGAGTTTTCTGGTCCGAGGTCGGCAGACCGGGGGAGCGGCGGCCATCTTGCCGCGGCGATGACGCGATACGCAGACTACTAGTTGACATAATGTCGATTATCGGCGTTCACCTCACGCGGAGTCAGTCGTAACCCGGCGGGCGACCTAGCGAAAGAAGCGGAACCACTCCTGGCCGAGCTCTAGGTCAGCCACTGGGCCTACGAGGCGGTGAACCCCAACCGACCACGTGTCCGCCGAATCAGGAGCGATGAAGGCCACCTCCTCAAAGCCAGCGTCCGCGAACCACGATCGAATCTGCAGTGTCACATCGGATTCGCCGCCACGGTGTCGGGTCCAGACAACCTCGGCGCCCTTCGCGCACAACTGCGGCGCGGCCCGAATCACCCTCTGAATGTCCGGATCACTGATGTTGCCGAAGATGCCGCAGAGCAAGACCAAGTCGGCTGGCACCGAACCCGCGTAGACATCACTCTTCGCTGCATTGCCCTCATGAACCACGATCCGAGCGGGCAGTGCGAGCGCGGCCGACTCCGCGCGCGTCGCGAGTTCGGTGTTGCACTCGACGAGGAAGGCACTGACCCGGTCGGCGTCAGCTCGGCCGGCCAGCGCTCCCAGCAGATCGCGGCCGTCACCAGCGCACGCGCTCACTACTCTCAAGGGCATCGGGGCTGTGTCATCGAGTCGCCGCACGATTTGTGCCTGGACTGCGGCAAGCCGATCGCCCAGACCAGACCCCTCACGGCCGTACGCCTCGTGCCACTTGACCCAGTCGGTGCTCGTCATGCCGCGAGAGTATCGATTAATACCATCTTGTCTGGAGACCAAGGGGCTCGGGTGTTTTGGGCCTCCCCTGATCTATGGCCAGACACTCGGCAGAGGTCGCTCCGGCCACGCACGTCATTCACTACTTCCGGCTCATTAGCTCCTGTCCCTTCCGGTTCATCTGAGGACGAAGGTCCGGGCGTGACAGGCTGCTCACGTGCGCCAGGACCCCATCGTGATCCAGCCGTACGACCCGGCCTGGCCGTCGTCGTTTGCGACGCAGAAGGCAGCGCTTGAGTCCGACCTGGCCGACGTGCTCGTGGCACCCATCCAGCACATCGGGTCGACATCGGTCCCTGGCCTGGCGGCCAAGCCGATCATCGACATGCTGGCGCTGGTCGACGACTACGCCGCGTTCACCGACGCGCCCCAGCGGCTCGAACATCTGTCCTGGGTCGCCGCTCCGGAACCTGGTGACGCCGACCAGCGCAAGTGGTCGCTGTGCTTCCCGAGCGTCGAACGGCGCACGCACCACCTGCACGTCGTGGAGCAGGCCTCGCCGGCCTGGCGCGACTGGGTGCTGTTCCGCGACTACCTGCGGGCGCACCCCGACGACGCGCGCCGCTACGCACGGCTCAAGCACTCGCTTGCAGCCACCGACGCCCGCGACCGGCCTGCCTACCGCGCCGGCAAGGGACCCGTCATCGCCGAGCTCATGGACCTGGCTCGCGACTGGCAGGACCGTCAGAACGACGTCGATCTCAACCCTGGTTGACGTCGAGCACTGCAAGCCCGAGGCGCGACCAGGCGTCAAGCAGCTGCGCGTCACCGGCCGCCACCACGAGGTCAGGGTCGTCGATGAGCTTGGCCGACGCGCAGTGCACCGCGTCATAACCACGCAACGAGAACTCGCTCGTCAGCTCTGCTGCCGTCACGAGCAGCTGGGTATCCACCTCCACGATGTCCACGTCAGGCCAGATCTCGGTGAAGCGCGACCAGGCGATCTCGCGCTCCTTGGAGGTGATCCGCAGCTGTCGCTGCGCCATGGCAAGGGCGGCCGCCGCTTCGACGTACGCCAGCGCGGAACTCACCAGCCGATCCGCGTCCTGCCAGATCCGTTGGCATAAAGACGTGCTCGGCTCGGCGACGAGCAACGGCACGATCGCCGAGGTGTCCAGGTAGGCGATCACCGGCGCTGCTGGGCGATCAGGTCACTCACTCCCCCGGCCGTCTCCAGGGGCGCAGGCAGCGGGCGCCGCTTCCGACGCGCGGGTGTGACCTTGCCTTCTGCTACCAACCTTTCGAGGTTCGTCGGAGCACCGACAGGGACGAGCCGCGCCACCGGGCGCCCGTGGTCGGTCACCGTGATGGTCCGCCCCTCACGAACCGCGGCGAGGTGCCGGCTCAGCCCATCACGCAGCTCGCGGACGCCTACCTGCGTCATCCTCGCCCTCCCGTGGCCACATTGAACATCATATTTGTGGCCATTATTGCACCGGCCACTGACACCGGCATGTCCCCGCCCACGAGACCGGACATGATCAGACCCGTGCCCGACTCCCCCGTGCCGCCCGTCGAGATGCTGTGGGAAGACCTTGACCCGATGCGCACGCTCGACGCCCGGTTCGGGTTTCCCGACGCCGCGGCCGCGGGTCGGTGGATCGCCCGCACGGTGTACGACGGCTGGGGCCTGTCCGTCGAGTCGTGCGACCGCATCGTCATGAGTGACTACAACGCGCTCGCCTGGGTCACGACGCCCAGTGGCAGGGTGCTCGCGAAGTGGTCGGTGGCGCCGTCCCGGTTCCCGCGGTTGGGCCAGGTCGCTGACCTGACCCAGTGGCTGGCCGCACGCGGGCTCCCGGTCTCCGCGCCGCTGCCCGCTTGCAGTGGCGCGCTCCAGGTCACCGTCGACGGCGCCGCCGTGTCGCTGCAGCACGTGATCGACGCCCAGCATCTCGACGTCGACGATCCTGAGCAGGTGCTCGCCGCAGGAAGCACGCTCGCGCAGTTTCATCTAGCGATGAACGAATGTTCAGGCAGCACAACCTTTCTCGAGAGCGAAGACGATCGCGCAGCACTCGGCGACCGTGTCACGAGCTGGCTCGACACCGCCGGAGAGCACGTGCCGCCTGTCGCCGTGACGGTGCTCCGTCAGATGGTCGACGCGGCTCCCACGGAGACACTCCCCACGCAGCTTCTGCACGGCGACTTCCGCGCGTCGAGCGTCCTGTGCGACGGCGGCACCGTCGTGGCTGTCCTCGACCTCGAGGAAGCCCGGGTCGATCGCTGCATCCACGAGATCGCCCGAGCCGCAGTCCTGCTCGGCACCCGGTTTCGCGACTGGGGACCGGTGTCCGCGGACGTCCGCGCAACGTTTCTCACGGGCTACGAGGACGTGCGCCCGCTCAGCCCGACCGAGCGCGACTGGTGGGACGTGCTCACGCTCTGGTACTCACTCCTGCTCATCCCCGCCGGCGACGACCCGACGGGTTGGCGTGCGGCGGCGTACGACCAGCTCAGCTCTGTTCCCCGCCGCCTCCGTCCCGGCTCAGCCGGCTGACCGACTCGCCGAGCACCGTCTGCAGCCGCTCCACCGACGCGAGCAGCTCGTCCGGGGTCTCCCCGAGGCGCCCGAGCACGCTGTGGACGGCCCCGCTGAAGCCGGCCAGCTCGACGCCGAGACGATCGACCCCTGCGAGGACCCCCTTCTCGTTGACCACCCACACCCCGGCACGCGCGTGCCACCCGTGCGCGCAGAACATCGCCGCCTGCGAGCAGCACAGTGCGACGTACGCCGCGTCACCCCGGGCAGCGCCCTTGCGCGCGGCGCCGAGCAGGAAGTCGACCTGCCAGGTGTGAGCGACGAGCGCCCGTCGCAACGCGGCGGGATAGGGATCGACGCTTCGCTGGCGCGACGCGAGCCATCCGGACGGGTCGGCCAACGGATGTCCGATGGCCACCTCGCCGGCGTAGCTCACGTCCAGGAACCCGAGCGGATGCCCGGGCTGCGTGTGGAAACCGAACTCCCCGGCCTGCGCCCTCCGGCACTGCTCAGCGACCCGCTGCACGTCCCGCAGGATCCAGTCGACCGCACGCCCGTGCACGGTGAGCCAGGCTCCCCCGTCGACCCAAGGCCCCCACTCCCCGGGCCGAGCGATTCGTACGTCCTCCTGGGCCCATGCCCGCGCCACACCACCCAGGGCGGCCAGGTCGAGGCGGTCAGGCTCGGAGTAGACGCCGAGGTCGTAGTCCGACGACGGGCCGTGCGTGCCCCGAGCCCGGCTACCGCCGAGGGCGACAGCGACGACACCGTCGACGCGGACCAGGTCGTCGGCCAGCCGGCGCAGAAGCTCGTCGCTCAGATCGGTCGTGGGTGCCACGATGGCCATGCTGACGCTCGAACCTGTTTGGTGCCAGTCGCTTTCCGGACCAGGACCCATGCCGGCGCGGCTCTCTCACCCCGAACGCAGGGCGGCGAGACAGCAGACGAACGACACGATCACGGCCACCGTTCGGATCAGGTGCAGCCGGTTCCACCGGGTCTCGAACTCTGCTCGCCCGGCCTCGAGGATCGCGCCGCCCTGGTCGGTCGGGACCTTCATGAGCGCGTTGTTGAGCGGGATGTTGCCGGCCACCGTGATGGCGACCGTCACGGCGTACAGCACCAGAGCCGCGGTCGCCCACGTCCGCGACGGCCCGCGCGCCGCGCCGAGCACCAGCATCGGCAGCGGCCCGAGGAACACGACGAGGAACACGGGGTTGACGATGGCCACGTTGATCCGCTGCATGGCAGGCACGAACGTGGCTGCGTCGGTGCGCGCAAGCCCCGGCATGACCGCGACCGCGAACGCGAAGAACAGGCCGGCGGTGAGTCCCACCGTGATCGTGGCGGCGAACATCGCAACGGAACCGACTGCGGTCATGCCACCAGTTCACCGGCGGCGCGGCGATCCGTCTATGCCTCGGCGTCAGACCGGCGCCCGGACGTTGCGGAACGACGTGGCGGCCAGGCCGGCGGCGACCAGCGCAAACACGGCCGCGGCGACGACCAGCATCGGGCGAATCCCCCACGCATCAGCCAGGATTCCCGCGACGGGCGCGACGACGACCATGACCGTCCGATTGAGCGACCGCAGCGTGGTGTTCGTGCGCGCCTGCAGCTCGTCGGGGGTGACCAGCTGCCGATAGCTCATCTCGTGCGAGTTGCTCATGCCCATCGCGAGTCCGTAAAGCCCCTGGCCCAGCATGAGCAACGTCATCGCCCAAGCGCCGGACGCGCGGCTGCCTGCGCCGACCATCGCGACCACGCCCAGGGCGGTGACCACGTGGCACAGGATGATCGTCCGCCCCGTGCCGAGGCGCCGGCCGACCCAGGTGGTGACTGCGGCGCCCAGGACGGCTCCCACCCCGCCGACCGCGCCGACCAGACCGAACTGGAACGCCGAGAGGTCGAGGTTGCGCAGGGCGTACGGCGCGAGCACGACCCCGATGATCGCGTTGCCGACGAACCAACCATGGGTCGCGATCGCGAGCACCGCGAGGCCGGAAGCGCCGTAGGCGTAACGGAATCCGTCGACCGCGTCGCGCAGGAGCCCGCGCACGGTCACGCCGGTGCGGGCGGGCGGCTCGTCGAGCTGGATGCCGCGCAGGGTGAGCGCGGAGTAGAGGTAGGTCAGCGAGTCGAGCAGCACGGCGACGGGCGCGCCGACCGCGCTGACGAGAGCGCCGCCGAGCGCCGGCCCGGCGGTCGATGCCACGGCGTCGGCACCGTCGACCCGCGCGTGCGCGGGCTGCAGCTGGCGGCGCTCGAGCAGGCGCGGCAGCAGCGACATCTCGGCCGCGCCGCTCACGACCGACACCGTGCCGTAGACGAACACGACGACCAGCAGCACCGGCAGCGACAGCAGGTCCACCCACCACAGCGCCGGGACGGCGAGCAGCAGCACAGCCTGCAGCAGGTGGGTTCGCACGAGCAGCGGGAGCCGCTTCCTGCCGTCGACGACCGCCCCGACGATCAGCCCGAACACCAGGAACGGCAACCAGCGAGCGGAGCTGAGCCACCCGACGTCGCTGGCCGTGCCGTCGAGGTCGAGCACCACGAGGGCCTGGAGCGCGAACAGCGTGACGTACGTGCCCAGTCCGGACACTGCCGCCGCCCGCCAGTAGCGCAGGAACGACGGCGAGATCGACCACGCCACACGCCACACGCCGTCAGTCTCGCAGCACCACCGCTGCCGGCTCAGCCCCGACGCTTGTCGTGCACCTCGCCCAGCACGGACATCCCCGCCGCGACGTAGGTCGCCACTCCCCCGGTGTTCGAGCTCGGCGTCGCGACGTCCGCGCTGGATGCTCCCATCTCGCGCAGCCGGGCAGCGCCCGCGAGGGTGATCGCCGTGCCGAACCCGCGCCCCCGGTGGTCGGCGTGCACGCCCATCGGCTCGATGAGTCCGGGCACGCCCTCTCCCGCCGACCACACGGTGATGGCGGCCACCGGGACGTCGTCCTCGTCGTAGCCGAGCAGGCAACACGCACCGGCGTACGCGGGGCTCGCCGCCACCGTCCGCCACCGTTCGTCGGTGAACCGCGCACTCCCGAACGCCGAGCGGTGAACGGCCGTGCGCTCGCTGACGTTCCGCCCGTCCACCACCTCGACCCGCAGCCCGGGCGGCAGCTCCACGGGATCGGTGAGGTCGCGCCGCAGCTGGGTCCACGGCTCGTCGTCGGCCCAGCCGGCGTCGGCGAGCAGCTGCTTCAGTCGTACGCCGGTGTGGGCCTCGACGCTCACCTCGCCGGCGGGGAGCACGCCGGCGTCGGGTGCCAGGAGGTCGGCAGCGATCCGTCCAGCGAGGTCTTCGTCGCTGCTCAGCTCGGGCGCGATGCCGAGCCGGAGCACCTCAGGGGTGTCGAGGAAGCCGACCGCGACCAGCTCACCGTCACGCCGCCAGGTGCGCACGTCGACCGCCGTCGCGGCAGGGCCGTCCCACTGGTGCCAGCCGAGGTCGCCCGGGTGGATCTGAAAGGGCACCTCGTCGCGCCGCTGCCACCGCCGCAGCGCGTCGGCCGCCTCCGGCAGCTCGTCGGCGGTCGGTGTGGCCAGCTCGATGCTCATGGACCGATCGCAGCCTGTGGGCGACTCCCGCGGCAACCGGTTTTCGGCAGGATCACGGCAGAGCAGCCCACGGGTGGTCCGGGTCAATGCGGCGCATCGTGTCCCGCAGCCAGGTCCGCGCCCGGTCGTCGAGCAGGGGCAGGAGGACCTCGGCGTCGCGGCGGTCCTTCTCGCGCACCTGCGCGGCCTTGAACATCAGCGTCACCTCCGGCCGGGCATAGCGCAGTCCGTCGGGCGCCACCCACGTGACGTCGTCGAGATCCTCGGTGTGCGAGCGGTTGCGCTTGTTGGTCCACCAGCCGTCGGTGTCCGGGGTCAGCGGCACGTCGAGCACCCACCGCGACCGCGCGCCGCGCCGGACCCACAGCTGGCTGTCGGGTCGGATCTCGCGGAACCGGTCGTCGTACGGCCGGAACCAGCCCTCGTCGACGTTCCACGGAGTCCAGCGGTCGCCGAGGAATCGGCGGAACGCCTCGGCGTCGCTCGACAGGATGGAGATGTCCATGTCCTCGTGATCGCGACGCACTCCGGTGAAGACCTCGATGCTCCAGCCGCCGATGATCCACCAGGGCCGGTCGAAACCGGCCATGAACTCGCCAATGTCGTTGGGGGTCAATGGATCCCAGCCGCCGTACCACCGGTCGAACTGGTCCGGAGGAAGGTGCCCGGCAGCGGGCGGTTGGTCGGCGGGCGGTCCGGGCACAGCTGGCACGAGACGTGAGCCTAGCCCCGGCCGCCCCTGAGCGCGGCGGCTTGGATCAGGACGCAGACTCGCGCTCGGTCGCGACCTGCTGAGCGACTTCCATGGCGGCCCGGCGCGCGGCGCGGCTCGCGCCGATCGTGCTCGCCGAGGGGCCGTAGCCGACGAGGTGCACCCGCGGGTCGCGGGACGCCGTGTTGGCGGCCTGCACGTTGCGCGGCACCCGGTCGAGCGGGATGCCGCCGTGCGGTCCACGCAGCCCCAGAGGCTCGAGATGGTCCACGGCAGAACGGAATCCGGTCGCCCAGAGGATCACGTCGGCCTGCTCGACGGTGCCGTCGGCCCACTCGGCCCCGTGCGCGACGATGCGCTCGAAGATCGGGCGCGGGTGGTCGTACGCCCCCAGCGCGTCCGCCTCGTGCTCCTGCTCGCGCAGCATCAGCCCCGTGGCGCCCACGACGCTGATCGGCGGCAGGCCGGCCACGATCCGCTTCTCCACCTCGGTGACGACCTGCAGCCCGGTCTCGGGGCCGAAGTCGTCGGTGCGCCACTGCGGCGGCCGGCGGGTCACCCACACCACGTCGGCGATCGGCGCGAGCTCGCCGATGAACTGCACGGCCGACGCACCGGCCCCGACGACGATGACGCGCTTGCCGCGCAGGTGCTCGCGCCCGGGGTAGGTCGCGGTGTGGAACTGCTCACCGGCGAAGTCCTCGACACCGGGATAGCTCGGCCAGTTCGGCCTGGTCCACGTGCCGGTGGCGTTGACCAGGGCGCGCGTGCGCCAGTGCCGCTCCCCCGCGTGCACGACGAGCAGGTCGCCGTCGCTGGTCACCCGGTCGACGTCGACGGGTCGCTCGACGGGAAGGTCGTGCTGCTGCTCGTAGGCCGCGAAGTACGCCGGCACGGCGACGTTGGCACGCTCGCCGGTGCGCTCCGGCGCCGGCGATCCCGGCAGGTCGGCGACACCGTGCACGTCGCGCATCGTGAGCGAGTCCCACCGGTGCTGCCACGCGCCGCCCGGCACCGGGTTGGCGTCGAGCACGACGTGGTCGACCCCGCGTTGCCGCAGGAAGTAGGACGCGGCGAGACCGCCCTGCCCGGCCCCGATCACGACGGCGTCCATCACGTCCACGACCCCCTCAACGCACCGTGCCGATCTGGTATGCCCGCCGCACCGCAGCGCCCTCCGGCGACGGGCCGCGCCGCACGGCTACCCGGCCCCGGGGTTGCCCGCGACGGTCATCTCCCGCACCAGCTCCTCCAGCGCGGCCGCCGCGGCGCTGGGGGCGCGGTCGGCACGGGCGGCCAGCGCGACCGGCCACGTCAGGTCGGCCACGTCGTCCATGCGCAGCACGGCGACGCCGGTCAGGTCGCTGGTGGGCATGAGGTAGTCCGGCAGCAGCGCGATGCCGAGCCCGTGGCGCACGTAGTCGAATCCCGTTCCCAGGTCGTTGATCTCGAGGGTCACCCGCCGACCGACGCCCGCCTCCGCGAACGCCGCGTCGATGACGGCGCGGGTGCCGTAGCCCTCGGGCGCGTCGATGAACGACCGCCCGGCGAGGTCGGGCAGACCGACCCGCGACCGGCGTACGAGCTCGTCGTCCTCGGGGACCACGAGCCGCAGCTCGGACTCGGCGATCGGCACGAACCGGATGCCCGGCGGCCCCGTGCGCGTCGCGACGAAGGCCAGGTCGAGCCGCCGCTCCTGCAGTGCCGTGACGAGCCCGCGGGACCCCGTCGGCGCCGCCGTCATGAGCAGCTGCACGCGCGGGTGGCGGCGGTGGTACTCCCCCAGGATCGCCGGCACGTCGAGCAGCCGCACCGACGTCATCGTGCCGAGCCGCACGGTCCCGCTGAGCTCTCCGTCGTCGGCGGCCACGGCGTCGCGGGCCCGCTGCGCAGCCTCGAGCACGGCGTACGCCTGTGGCACCAACCGCGCGCCCGCGTCGGTGAGCCGCACATGCTTCGAGCTGCGGTCGAGCAGCGGTGCGCCGACGTCGCGCTCGAGGCTCTTGATCGACGCCGAGACGCCCGACTGCACCACGTGCAGGCGGTGGGCGGCCCGGGTGAAGCTCAGCTCCTCGGCCACGGCGAGGAAGTACTCCAGCTGGCGCAGGTCCACGGCACCCTCCGAAACGACCATCACGATTCGTGATTCTGACCAGCACTGATCTTCGTTGGACATGATGTTTGGGGCAAGCGCACAGTGGACGCAGATCCCCCGCACGCACCCCCGAGAGGCCCGACCGTGTCCGCGCCGCCGTCCCAGCAACCCACCCCCGCCGTCCCGGCCGACAGCCGCGCCCGAGCGGCCGAGCCGGCGCGCACCGGCTCGGCGCGCCACGGCGTCGGCTTCTGGTGCGTGGCGTTCGCCTTCCTCGTCGCGATGGCGTTCTCGACGGTGCCGACGCCGCTCTACCCCCTGTACATGCAGGCCGACGGCTTCTCCACCTTCACCGTCACCGTGGTCTTCGCGGTCTACGCGGTCGGGGTCATCACCAGCCTGATCCTCGCCGGCCACGTGTCCGACTGGGTCGGACGCAAGCGGGTGCTGGTCACCGCGCTGGCGCTGGAGCTCGTCGCCGCCGTCGTCTTCCTGCTGAGCAGCGCTCTCCCGGCGCTCATCGTCGGCCGGGTCGTGAGCGGTCTCGGCGTCGGCATGCTCACCGCCACCGCGACGGCGCACCTGCACGAGCTGCACAGCGCGCACCGCCCCGAGGCCTCCCCGCAGCGCTTCCAGATCGTCTCCACGGCCGCCAACATCGGCGGCCTCGGCGCCGGCACGCTCGTGGCCGGGTGCCTCGCGCAGTGGGTCGACGGCCCGTTGCGCACCCCCTACGCCGTCTTCGCCGGCCTGCTCGTGCTCGCGATCGTCGCCGTGCTCGCCACGCCCGAGACCGTCGAGCTGCGCTGGGGCAGCCGCCCGTACCGCCCGCAGCGGGTGAGCGCCGACCACGGCGACAGGCCGGCGTACGTCGCCGCCGCCGGAGCCGGCATCGCCGCCTTCTCCGTGTTCGGGCTGTTCACCTCGGTGGCCCCCGCGTTCCTCGCGGGTGAGCTCCACCGCCCCTCCCGCGCCCTCGCCGGCGTGATCGTGTTCGCCGTGTTCGCTGCGGCTGCCGCGGCGCAGACCCTGACCGGTCACCTGCGCGAGAACGCGCGCCAGCCGCTCGGTCTGGTGCTCCAGGCCCTCGGCCTGGTCGTGCTCGTCATCGGCATGCGGTCGACCAGCCTGACGGCCTTCCTCGTCGGCGGCATCGTCACCGGCATCGGCTCGGGGGTGCTGTTCAAGGACGCCGTGGGCAAGGTCGTCGCCATGGCCGCCCCCGACCGCCGCGGCGAGGCCCTGGCGGGACTGTTCCTGTTCTCCTACCTCGGCCTGATCGTGCCCGTGCTCGGCATGGGCCTGGCCATGCTGCAGCTGCCCGCCACGACCGTCATCACCTGGTTCGCGGCCATCATCATCGTGCTGCTGGCCGCGATCGCCGCGCTGGGCGCACGCCGCCAGACCACCGCGCAGTCATGACCCCGGCGTGACCAGGCCGAGGCCCCCAGCCGCGCATGAAACCGGGTTTCGTGCGTTTAACCTCGATGCATCAGGGTCAGATGCACCTAACCCGGTTTCATGCGTTGGGGGCGCGCGTGCGTTGGCGGTCCTCCTGCCGGGTGAACCGGGCGAACCAGGCGTACGCACCGCCCACCAGCGCGACCCCGGCGACCACCAGGACGAGAGCGAAGATCCACAGCCGCTCGTTGACCCCGTCGACGGCGAGCACCGCGACGGTCGACAGCACCCCCGCGATCAGGCACAGGCCGCCGACGAGCACCATGCCGATGATCATGATCCGCTCGTACATGTGGTCGAACACCACGGGGCGCCGGCCGGCCATCAGGGCACCTCGTCGTAGAGCTGGGTGGCCTCGTTGAGGACTTCCTTGCTGCCGTTGCGGATGGTTAGCGAGCTCGGGGTGATCCGATAGACGTAGCCGTCGTTGGAGACCGTCCACCCACCGCCGGATCGCACCGGGAAGCCGATCTCGATCGCGTTGCCGCTGTCGGTCTGGTAGGCGCGGTAGTAGGTGTTGCCGTTGTCGGCGCGGGCGCAGATGACGACGTAGGCCGACGCCGTGCGGGTGACCATGCGCGCGTTGTCGTCGGCGTTGCAGCGGGCGGCGCCGCTGTGCGTCCAGCCCTGCCGGTCGTACCCCGCGCCGCTGAGCGTGGGCCCGGACGGCTCCTGGGTCTCCTCGTCGTCGGACGTCTCGCTGGAGGAGCTGGACGGGCTCGAGGGCTCGGGCGTCGACGGCTCCGGGCTCGGCGAGTCGTCCTCGTCCGTCGTCTCGCTCTCGGTGGGGTCGGGCAGCGTCTCCTGGCTCGACGAGGGCGTCTGGTCCGGCAGCGTGCTCGGACCCTCGCCGTCGGGCGAGTCGGAGCCCGGGTCCGACCCCGACGACCCGGACCCGGCGGGCCCGCTCGTGGCCGGAGGCGTGCCCCCGGAGCCCGACGGGTCGGCGGCACCGCCACCGTTGTCACGCAGCTGGTTCCACAGCAGCACCCCGCCGAGCAGCAGCATCGCCGCGACCGCCGCCGCGAGCAGCCAGGAGGCCGGACCGCGCCGCCCCTCCGGCTGCGGCGCCCGCTCGGGGTACGCCCGCGGCGGGTTACCCCCGCCGCCACCGCCGGCCGCGCGACCGGCACCGCCCGCGCCACCACCACCTGCGTGGCCGGCACCGCCCGCACCGCCCGCGGCGTAGGAGTCCTCGCCCCAGGCGTCACCGTCGGACCCGTCGTAGCCGTCGCCGTCGCCCTGCCACGCGTCCCCGCCGCGACCGCCGCCACCTGCTGCGGCAGCCGCCGCACCGGCACCCGCGACGCCTGCACCGGCGGCGAGCCCGCCGGCACCGACACCGCGACCGCCAGCGCCCCCACCGCCTGCGCCACGGGTGGTGCCCGCCCCGGTGATCTTGGGCAGCTGGGCGGTGATGTCCTGCGCCCGCCCCGGAACCTGCCGGGTCGTCCCCGCGCCTCCTGCCGAACCCTGCCCGCCCGGACCGGAACCCTGCCCGCCCGTGCCCGCACCCGGGCCTGCCGTCGGCCCCGGGCCAGCACCGGCGCCGCCGGTCCCGGCGGCAGCAGCCGCGCCGCCTGCGACCCCACCGGCGGCCAGCCCTCCGGCCGCGAGCCCACCAGCGGCTCCCCCGCCGGCCGAGCGGCGCATGATGCTCGTCGCGGCCTCCTGGTCCTGCGCCGACAGCGCACCGCGGGCGGCGTCGGCCAGCGCCCCGGCGCTGGGGAACCGGTCGCGCGGATCCTTGGCCAGCGCCCGGGCCACCACGCCGTCGAGCCGCGCGTCGACCCCCGCCTGCTGGCTGGCGGCCGGGGGCGCGTCGTACAGGTGCGCGGCCACCAGGGCCGCGATCGTGCTGGAGCTGAACGGCGTGCGGCCGGTGAGGCACTCGTACAAGACGCAGCCGAGGGAGTAGATGTCGGCGGCGGCGGTGACTTCCTCGTCGCGGAACCGCTCCGGGGCCATGTACGCCACCGACCCGACCGCGCTGCCGGTTCCGGTCAGCCGGGTGTCCTGCGCGGAGCTGGCGATGCCGAAGTCGGCGAGGTAGGCGAACTCGCCGTCGGTGATCAGCACGTTCTCGGGCTTGATGTCGCGGTGCACCAGCCCGTCGCGGTGGGCGGCGTCGAGCGCCGCGGCGACCTGGCTGACGACGGCGACGCTGCGCGCCGCCCCGAGCGGGCCGTTCTGCTTCAGCAGCGAGCGCAGGTCGCGCCCGCGCACCAGCCGCATGTCGATGAACAGCCGGCCGTCGATCTCCCCGAAGTCGTGGATCGGGATGACGTGCGGCTCCTGCAGCCGCGCGGCCGTGCGCGCCTCGCGGCGGAAGCGCTCGCGATACTCCTGGTCCTCGGCCAGGGCCTCGGGCAGCAGCTTGAGAGCGACGACCCGCTCCTTGACGGTGTCGAGCGCCTCGTAGACGTCGCCCATGCCCCCGCGACCGAGCAGGTGCTTCAGCTCGTACGGCCCGAACCGGCTGCCGGCACGGCTACCTCGTTCTTCGACCACGGATGGCACCTCCCCCCTCGGTTGCATCCCCGCGTGCCACGACTGACGACGAACGGCCAGCGTATCGGCTGGCCCGGCGTCGCTCCGCGCCCCCGCCGGTCACCGGCGGTCACCGGCGCGAGTCGCCGGGATCGCGCGGCGGACGTACAGAACGGCCGCCCCGACCTTGAGCAGGTCGGGGCGGCCGTGCGCTGTTGTCGGCGCGAGGAGACTCAGTTGTTGAAGGAGTCCTTGACGTCGCCGGCGGCGCCCTTGAAGTCGCCGTCCTTGACGTTCTCGCCGGCCTGCTTCAGGTCAGCCTCGGACTGGTTCGCGCGACCCTCGGCCTGCTGGCCCTCGTCGTCGCGGGCGTTGCCGAGCGCCTCCTGAGCCTTGCCCTTGGCGTCCTGCGCCATGTTGCCGATCTTGTCGCCGATACCCATGTCAGCTCCTTCGTGAGGCGAACTTTGGTGCCCATACTGTCGCCAAACGGACCGCCGAATGCAACACCCCTAGGCATGAAGTTGTGACGGATGGGGCGCGTGCGGCGACGGCTGTGCCACGCTTGCCCCCGTGACCGAGGCCACGATCGCCCACGATCTCCCCGCCGACGAGCGGAGCCGGCTGCAGCGTCGTTGGTACTGGTACGACTGGGCCAACTCGGCCTACGTCACCACCACCGCGACCGTCCTGATCTCCCCCTACCTCACCGCGGTCGCCAAGGAGGCCGCCTGCCCCGGCCTCGCCGAGGGCGCCCAGTGCAGCACCAACCTGTCGGTGCTGGGGCTGCCGATCTCGCCAGGCTCGCTCGCGCCGTACACCATCACCGTCGCGACCATCCTGTCGGCGATCACGCTGATCTTCGTCGGGGCCATCGCCGACCGCTCGCCGCGCCCCACCCGGCTGCTCGGCGGCTTCGCCTGGGCCGGCTCGATCGCCGCCGCGTCGATGTTCTTCGTGCAGGGCACCAACTGGCAGCTGGGCGTCCTGCTCATCATCATCGCCAACATCTGCCTGGGCGCCTCGCTGGTCGTCTACGACTCCCTGCTGGTGCGCATCGCCGGGCCCGACGAGCGTGACCGGGTCTCCAGCCGCGGGTGGGCGTTCGGCTATCTCGGCGGCGGCATCCTGCTCGCGCTCAACCTCGTGCTGCTCTCGGCGTACGACTCGCTCGGCCTCACCCGCGGGCAGGCCGTGCGCGTGAGCCTGCTGTCCGCCGGCGTCTGGTGGGCGGTCTTCACGCTCATCCCCTATCTCGGGCTGCGCTCGCTGCACGGCACCCGCGCCAAGCCGGTCGACGTGCGCGCGGGCGTTGTCGGCGGCAGCCTGCGCCAGCTCGCCGACACCTTCCGCGAGATGCGGCACTACCCCAACACGCTGCTGTTCCTCGTCGCCTACCTGTTCTTCAACGACGGCATCCAGACCGTCATCTCCAGCGCCAGCCTCTACGGCCAGGAGGAGCTCGGCTTCGGCGAGAGCCAGCTGATCACCACCGTGCTGCTCGTGCAGTTCGTCGCGTTCGGCGGCGCGCTGCTGTTCGGCCGCCTCGCCGCCCGGCTCGGCGCCAAGCGCGTCATCCTCGGCGGGCTGGTGCTGTGGACCGTCGTGGTGATCATCGCCTTCTTCATGCCCGAGCAGCAGTTCGGGCTGTGGCTGGTCCTCGGCGTCGGCATCGGCATCGTGCTCGGCGGCACCCAGGCCCTGGCCCGCTCGCTGTTCAGCCAGCTCATCCCGCGCGGCCGGGAGGGCGAGTTCTTCAGCCTGTACCAGGCGATGGAGCGCGGCACGAGCTGGTTCGGCGCGCTGATCTTCGGCCTCGTCTACCAGCTGGCCGGCTCCTACCGCCTGTCGATCATCGCGCTGGTGCTGTTCTTCGTGGTCGGCGGCGTGCTGCTCGCCCGCTGCGACATCCGCGAGGGCATCCGCCAGGCCGGCAACCCGATGCCCAGCGTGGTGTGACGCGTCTGTGACGAAGATCATGCAACCGGGCGGCCGCCCCGCCCGTCCCTGATGCAGTCACGCTTTTTCCGCCCGGGCGCGCCGCCGGGCGGGGCGCGGCCGTTCGCCGCTCGGACGTCCACGGAACACCGAGAGGGTTCCGGTCGTTGCACAGCACGACACCGTGTCCACCCATCCACGACACGGCCCCGGCGACGATTGAGGAGATGACATGGCAGAGCGTTCATTGCGGGGGACGAACCTCAGCACGCTGTCGCTGGAGTCCGAGGCGGGGGTTGCGTTCTCCGAGCGCCAGATCACCCGGTACTCCTGCCCTGAGGGCCACATCAGCGAGCTTCCGTTCTCGGTCGAGGCGGAGATCCCCCCGATCTGGGAGTGCCGGTGCGGCCGCGAGGCCAAGCTGATCGACGGGCCCGAGCCGGAGCGCAAGCCCACCAAGCCCCAGCGCACCCACTGGGACATGCTGCTGGAGCGTCGCTCCATCCCCGAGCTCGAGGAGCTGCTGGAGGAGCGCCTGACCTGGCTGCGCGAGACCCGTGGCGAGAAGCCGCGGCGCAAGCGCACCGCCTGACTCCGCGCAGGCATACGACAGATCAGCCCGGTGACCGCGAGGTCACCGGGCTGATCCCGCGTTCGGGCCGTCTCTGGGCGCGTCGCGTCAGCGCCAGTCAGCGGTTGCCGCCGCCATCGACGATCTTGCCCTCGATGGCCTGGCGCGGCACCTGCTCGTACGTCGGGCGCGGCTGCTCGGCCCGCTCGCCCGGGACGACGTCGCCGAACAGCTGGGTGCCGGCGCCGTCGTACACCCGCACGCCCATCGCGCCGAGCACCTTGCGGGTCGCGACGACCCCGACGGTGCGGCGCACGGCGACGCGGGTGAACGGCACGAGCAGCAGCAGACCGAGCAGGCCGCTGAGCACGCCCGGGATCATCAGCAGCACGCCGGAGGCCAGCGTGAAGCCGGCGTCGCCGGCCGTGCGCTCGGGCGCGACGCCGGTGCGGCGCATGGTGCGGATGTCGCGCCAGGCGCGGCGCGAGCTGCGGGTGATGACCAGCAGGCCCAGCGCCGACATGGCCAGCAGCACGACGATCGTCCACCAGCCGATCAGCTGGAACAGCCCGATCACGACGAGCACCTCGGCGAGCAGGAACAGGGGCACGGCGGCCCGCCACTTCCGGTTCGGTTGCTGCGGACGTGACGGGTGGCTCATGCGGGGCTCACTCCTGAGGCTTGCGGGTCTTCTCGTGGAGAGAACGCGCGGCACCGGTCGCGATGTTCCGCGCCTGCCGCGCCCGGTAGCCGACACCCCACTCGGTGATCCGCACGAGCGACTCGCGGGCGACCTCGGGGTTCATCTTCGACTCCCCCACCTCGCGCTCGACGAACCGGATCGGCACCTCGACGACCCGCAGACCGGCCCGGGTCGCGCGCCAGGTGAGGTCGGCCTGGAAGCAGTAGCCCATCGACTCGACCGCCTGGAGGCCCATCGTGTGCAGCGCCGAGGCGCGATAGACCCGAAACCCCGCGGTCGCGTCGTTGACCGGCATGCCGAGCAGCAGCTTGATGTAGAGGTTGCCGCCGCGGCTCAGCGCCTGCCGGTGCCAGGGCCAGTTGACGACCGAGCCGCCGGGGACGTACCGCGAACCGATGACGACGTCGGCGTGCTCGGCCTCCTCGATCATCCGGGGCAGCACCTCGGCCGGGTGCGAGCCGTCGGCGTCGATCTCGACGAGCAAGTCGTAGCCGCGCTCCAGGCCCCAGGCGAAACCGGCGAGGTACGCCGCGCCCAGCCCTTCCTTGGCGGTGCGGTGCATGACCTGCACGTGCGGGTCGGCCGCGGCCAGCTGGTCGGCGATCTCGCCGGTGCCGTCGGGCGAGTTGTCCTCGAGGACCAGCAGGTCGGCGGCCGGCACCGACGCGCGCAGCCGGCGCACGATCGTCGGGAGCGACTCGCGCTCGTTGTAGGTGGGGACGAGCACGAGGACTCGCCGCCGCGCAGCACGGGAGGCTGGGTCAGGACCTGTCATCGGCTTCCTTCTCGTCGCTCCCCGGTCGGGCCGACCGGGATGCACGAGAAGGAACCCTACTGGCGCGTCGGCTGCGCCAGGCGACCAGCATGCCGAGCGCGGCGAACACGCTCAGCGCGACCTCGGGGATGCGACCCACCTTGGTGGCGAGCGTCTGCTCGGTGCGCAGCGTCACGTCGTCGACCAGCGCGTCGCGGGTGAACAGCCCCGACTGCTGGGTCACGGTGCCGTCGGGGCGGATCAGCGCGCTGACGCCGACGGTCGAGATGTGCACGACGCTGCGGCCCGTCTCGATGGCGCGCAGCTTGGAGATCGCCAGCTGCTGCACCGACTCGTCGGAGTAGCCGAACGTGGCGTTGTTGGTCGGGACCAGCAGCAGCTGGGCGCCGTCCTGCACCGGCTGGCGCACGAGCGAGTCGTAGGCCACCTCGAAGCAGATCACCGGCGCGGTGGGCACCGTGCCGCTGCGGGTCGGGATCTGGAAGACGGTGCTCTCCGTGCCCGCGGTGAAGTCGTTGCGCACCAGGTCGACCTTGTCGGTGAACATCCGGAAGAAGGAGCGGTAGGGGATGTACTCCGCGAACGGCACCGGGTGCTGCTTGACGTAACGGTCCAGGAGCTGCCCGTCGGGGCCGTACAGCAGCGAGGTGTTGCTGACGTTGGGGGCCGGCTCCTGCAGCACGGCGCCGACGACGGTCGGCACCCCGGCCGCGCGCACGGCGTCGGTGATGACCTGCTGCGCGTCCGGGTTGCGCAGCGGGTCGATGTCGGAGGAGTTCTCCGGCCAGAAGACCACGTCGGGGCTGGGGCCGCGTCCCGCGGCGGCGTCGCTCGCGACCTGCCGGGTCAGCCCCGCGTGGTTGTCCAGCACCGCGCGCCGCTCGGCGTTGAAGTCCAGGCCCGGGGCGGGCACGTTGCCCTGGATCGCCGCCACGGTGAGCGGCTTGCCGTCGGTCGGCGTCGGCCACGGGATGCTCACCAGCACCAGCGCGCCCGCGGCCGCCACCGGCACCAGGCCCGCACCCCACCGGCGCGCCTGCCAGCGCTGCGCGGCCAGGGCGAGCGCCCCGCCGATCACCGCGACGACGAAGGTCACGCCCGGGGCGCCGGCGACCGAGGCCAGGTGGACCAGCGGCGACTCGGCCTGCGAGAAGGCCAGCCGCGCCCACGGGAAGCCGCCGAACGGCGTCGTCGACCGGGCCCACTCCATGGCGACCCAGCTGGCGGCACCCAGCAGCACGCGTACCCTCCCGTCGCGCTGCAGCAGCGCCAGCGCGATGCCGAGGAAGCCGACGTAGACCGCCTGCGAGGCGCTGAGCGCGAGCCAGGGCATCGGCCCGACGTAGATCCCGCTCCACTTCAGCGTCGGGACGAACGCGGCGAGCCCGGTGAGCACCCCGAGCAGGAAGCCGTCGCGCAGCCGGTCCACGCCCGCCGTGGCGTACGCGAGCCCCGCGACACCGACGAGGGCGAGGGGCCAGATCTGCGGTCCGGGCTGGGCCAGCCACAGGCACAGGCCGGCGGCGATCGCGAGGAGGGAGCGGAGCGGCACGGCGTGATCGTAGGGGGCCAACTTGGGCGAACGCCGAGAGCCCCGCGCGGCGCCGTCGCGGGCCAGCGGGCCCCTCCCCCGACATGACAGATGGGCCACCTCGCCGTTGGGGCCAGTCACGCGCAGCGGGTGCAACGCGCCTGTTGTCTACTAGGCGAGGGGCCCATCGTCTGGTGCATCGGTCGCTCGGAAGGACCGGCGCTAGAACGGCAATCTACCGACGAGGCACACCGTGTCAACTGGCCGCTGACCTGGGCATTCTCGCGTTCTCGCAGGTCAGCGCGATGCGTTCGCGGCCAAGAAATTTTCGACTCGATGGCCGAACCCGGACCGAGGGCTGACCTGGCCGGCGGGTGCCGTGAGGGCGTGCGTCAGGATGGGTCGGTGACGAGCACCCCGGCCCCCGACCGCAGGAGCGCCGCGTCGGACTGGTGCTGATGCTCGCGCTGCTGGCGATGATCGGGCCGTTCACCATCGACACGATCTTCCCCGGTTTCGGCGCGATCGCCGACGAGCTCGACGTGACCGCGCCCGCGCTCCAGCAGACGATCTCGGTCTACCTGGTGAGCCTGGCGCTGATGTCGCTGCTGCACGGACCGCTGTCCGACGCCTTCGGCCGCCGCCCGGTGATCATCGCCTCGTGCGCGGCGTACGCCGTCACCGCCGTGGCCTGCGCGCTCGCCCCCTCCTTCGGCCTGCTGCTCGTGGCCCGTGCTGCCCAGGGGATCTTCGCCGGCGCCGGCACGATCGTCGGCCGCGCGATGATCCGTGACCTGCTCGACGCCTCGGCCGCGCAGCGGCTGCTCAGCCAGGTGACGATGGTCTTCGGCGCGGCCCCGGCCGTGGCGCCCATCGTGGGCGGCCTGCTCGTGCCGTACGGCTGGCGCACCATCTTCTGGTTCCTCGCCGCGCTCGGTGCCGGGCTCGCGCTGGCCGCGACGTTCGGGCTGCGCGAGTCGCTGCCCGAGCAGGACCGGCAGCCGTTCCGCGCCGGCACCGTGATCCGGTCGGTGGCGCGGCGCTACCGCGACCTGCCGACCACCGTGCTGGCCGTCGCGACGGGGCTCAACTTCGGCGCGATGTTCCTCTACATCTCCTCCGCCCCGGCGATCGTCGAGGGACTGCTCGGCCGCGGGGAGCAGGACTACTGGGTGCTGTTCGTGCCGATGATCGGCGGCCTGGTCGTCGGGTCCTACGTGGCCGGGCGCCTCGGCGGGCGCACCACCCCGGGCCGCATCGCGACGCTGGGCCTCGCGATCAGCCTCGTCACGGGCCTCGGCAACGTGGTGTACGCCGCGCTCGCCGGCGACGTCGCCCTCCCCTGGGCCGTCGTGGGCCCGAGCCTCACCTCGTTCGGCATCGCGCTCACCTTCCCGGTGATGATCCTGGCGATCCTGGACCGGGCGCCCGGCAACGCGCGCGGGGCCGCCGCGTCGGTGCAGGCGTTCACCCAGCTGATCATGGGCGCGGTGATCAGCTCGGTGGTCTCCCCCGCCGTCTCCGGCTCGGGGCTCGGCCTCGCCGCGACGGCGCTGTCGCTCACGGTCGGCGCGGCGCTGCTGTGGACCGGGCACGTGCTCACCCGCCGGCGCACCCTGCGCGCACAGGCACGTGCGCGACGGACCGGGGCCCACGCCGCCGAGAGCCCGGCCGAGTCGTGCTGACGGGAGACTCGTGATGGCCAAGCGGTCCGCGCCCACGCCCGCCGCTGCCGCGCTGCAGGCCGCCGGCGTCGACTTCGCCGAGCGCAGCTATCACCACGACCCCGCAGTGACCGACTTCGGTCAGGAGGCCGCCGACGCGCTGGGGGTCGACCCCGCCCGCGTGCTCAAGACGCTGCTGGTCGACGACGGTTCGGCCCTGGCCGTCGCGATCGTCCCCGTGACCGGCCAGGTCGACCTCAAGGCCGTCGCCGCAGCGCTCGGCGTCAAGAAGGTCGCGATGGCCGACCCGCGCGCCGCGGAGCGCTCGTCCGGGTATGTCGTCGGCGGCATCAGCCCGTTCGGTCAGCGCAGACAGCTGCGCACGCTCGTCGACACCTCGGCCCTGGAGCATGGCACCGTGCTGGTCAGCGGCGGCCGTCGCGGACTCGACCTGGAGCTCGCACCGGCCGACCTGGTCCGGGTCACCGACGCGACCACCGCAGACATCGCCCGAGCCTGACCACGCCCACCACGACGGAGGACTCCCCATGACCGTCCCGTTCCGGCACGACGACGCTGCGCGCGCGACGGCGCGACAGGCGTACGAGACGCTCGAGCCGCTGCACGTGCTCGCCTACTTCAGCCCGCACCTCGGCGAGCTCGCCGAGTCGGCGGGTCTGGACTGGAGCGCGCTGTACGCCGGTGCCCGGGGCGGCCCGCTCGGCGCGGCGGCGCCGTCGGTCGTCACCGCGTGCTTCTTCAACTTCTCCCCCGAGGTGGTCGAACCGGCGTGGCGCCGGGCGAGCGAGCACGGTCTGGAGCAGGTGATGGCGCTGCGCGAGCAGGCCGTCGACCGCTCGCTGCGCGAGGCCCTGGGCGACCGGGTCGACGACCCGGCGCTGCCGGGGATCGTCTCCCGGCTGCGCGGGGTCGCCGAGGCACAGACGTACGCCGGGCGGCCGCTGGCCTCGGCCTGGGCGGCCCAGCCGTGGCCGCAGCAGCCGCACCTGGGGCTGTGGCACGCCACGGCGGTCCTGCGCGAGTGGCGCGGCGACGGCCACCTGGCCGTGCTGGTGCAGGCCGGCTTCGCACCGACCGAGGCCGTCGTCTTCCACGAGGCGAGCCACCCCGACCCGGCGGTGCGCAAGCGGGGGCTGGGCCGCAAGCTCGCCCAGGTCACCCGCGGCTGGAGCGAGGAGCAGTGGCTCGCGGCGGCCGGGCGGCTCGCCGACCGCGGGCTGCTGCGGCTCGAGGACGGCGCGGAGACGATGACCGACGAGGGCGCCGCGCTCTACGACGCCATGGAGGCGGCCACCGACGACGCCGCGGTGTGGGCCGGCGACGAGGACGCCGCGCAGCTGCTCGGTGAGGTGCGGCCGTTCGTCAAGGCCGTGATCGACGCCGGAATCCTGCCGGGCACCAAGCGCTGAACGGCCTTGCGGCTCAAGCGGTTTCGTCGACCTCGACGGCGTCTGGGCGGTCGATCGGCGAGCGGTCCTCCCACGGCGTGCTGAGCACGACGGTGGTGCGGGTCGTGACGTTGCTCGCGGCCCGCACCTTGGCGAGCAGCTCCTCCAGCGCCGACGGCGAGGCCACCCGCACCAGCAGCACGTAGCTCTCGTCACCGGCGACGGAGTAGCACGAGTCGATCTCGGTGATGTGCGTCAGCCGCTCCGGCACGTCGTCGGGCGCAGCCGGGTCGAACGGCGTCACCGAGATCAGCGCGGTGAGCGGCAGGTCGGCCTGCTCGTAGTCGAGCGAGGCGCGGTATCCGCGGATGACGCCACGCTCCTCGAGCCGGCGGACCCGCTGGTGCACGGCCGAGGTCGACAGCCCCGTGTGCCGGCCGAGGTCGGTGAAGCTCATCCGTCCGTCGCGGGCCAGCAGCTGCACGATCTGCCGGTCCAGTGCCTCCATGCCGGACACCCTAGGGCCAAGCCCGCCCCGCGGCGGGGGAACGACCTGCCACCATGTGCCGCATGACTGCGCGCCGCCTCATGCTGCTGGACTCGGCCTCGCTGTACTTCCGGGCGTTCTACGGGGTGCCCGACCGGCGAGACTCCCCCGACCAGCCGCCGAACAACGCGGTCCGCGGCTTCACCGACATGATCGCGACGCTCGTCACCGCGTATGCGCCGACCGACCTGGTCGCGTGCTGGGACAACGACTGGCGGCCGGCGTTCCGCGTCGAGGCGATCCCGTCGTACAAGACCCACCGGTTGGTCGACGGCAGCGACGTGCAGGAGGAGTCGCCCGAGGAGCTGACCCCGCAGGTGCCGGTGATCGTCGACCTGCTGGCCGCGGTCGGGATCACCCGCCTCGGCGTCGACGGCTACGAGGCCGACGACGTCATCGGCACGCTCGCGCACCGGGCGCACGGCGTCTCGACCGTCGACGTCGTGACCGGCGACCGAGACCTGTTCCAGCTCGCCGACGACGAGCAGAGCGTGCGGGTGCTCTACACCGCGCGCGGCGGGGTGCGTGAGCCCGACCTGGTCGACGAGTCGTTCCTGCAGGCGAAGTACGGCATCACCGGGGGCCGTGCGTACGCCGAGATGGCGGTGCTGCGCGGCGACACCAGCGACGGGCTTCCGGGCGTGGCCGGCATCGGCGAGAAGACCGCGGCCACGCTGATCAACCGGTACGGCGACCTCGCCGGGATCCGCCGCGCGCTCGCCGACGGCGACCCGCAGCTCAAGGGTGCCCAGCGCACCCGGCTCGAGGCGGCCTCGGACTACCTCGACGTCGCGCCCAAGGTCGTCGACGTCGCGCTCGACGTGCCGGTGCCCGACGGGCTCGACACGGCGCTGCCGACCCGCGTCGCCGACCCCGACCGGCTCGCGGAGCTGGCGCAGACGTACGACGCGCGCACCCCGGTCGGCCGGCTGCTCGCCGCGCTCGACCTCCCGCCGCTGCCGGCCTGAGCGTCCCGGGCCCGCGCGGGTCCGTGGCACCATGCGCCCATGGCCTTTTCGGACAAGCTGCTGGCCCAGGGCGAACGCGTCGAGCTGGAGCTGCGCACCCACGTCAAGAAGATCGTGCTGCCGGTCCTGGCGCTGGTGCTGATCGTGGCCCTGACGCTCGGGGCGATCTGGCTGGTGCGCTCCCAGGACTGGCCCGGGTGGCTGACCTGGGTGGTGCTCGGGATCGCGCTGCTCGCGACGATCGCGTGGGTCGTCGTGCCGATCATGAAGTGGCGGCACACGATCTACGTCATCACCAACCGGCGGCTGATCACCCGCGAGGGCATCGTCACCCGCTCCGGCCGCGACATCCCGCTCTACCGGATCAACGACGTGACCTACGAGAAGGGCCTGCTGGACCGGATCCTCGGCTGCGGCACGCTCATCGTCTCCGACGCCACCGACAAGGCCGGCGTGCGGCTGCACGACATCCCCGATGTCGAGCAGGTGCACGTGCGCATGAACGAGCTGCTGTTCCAGGTCGACGACGGCACCGACGACGGGGAGTACCCGCCCGGTGAGCCGCGCCGCCCGCGCGGCAGCCGCTACTGACGTACGGCGCGGCGCAGCCCGGCCACAACCCCCGATATCGGGCGTGGACGCACGCCGCGGGGGCCGTACGCCGTCACAACCCCCGATATCGGGCGTAGGCGCACGCCACGCGGGCCGTACGCCGTCACAACCCCCGACATCGGGCGTGGACGCACGCCGGTCATGACGGCGTCGTGACAGCGGGTTCGCGGATCAGTCGAGGCGGTCGGCCGCGACGACACCGCGCATCACGGCGTCGACCGCGCTGCGGGCGCTCTTGCGCAGCGCCGGGTCGGTGGTGGCGTCGGCGACCTGGTCGAGCAGGTCGACCAGCTGCTTGCAGCGGCGCACGAAGTCACCGGCCGACAGCTCGCTGTCGCGCAGCACCACCTCGAGGCGCTGGCCGCTCGCCCAGCGGTGGACCATCCAGGCGATGCCGGCGTCGGGCGGGTTCATCGGCGTGAGCCGGTGCAGCCGCTGCTGGTCCTCCAGGTCGCTCCAGATCTTGTCCATCTCGCGCACGACGTCCTGCACCTGGCCCGTGGGCATGCGCGGCGCCAGGTCGGCCCCCTCGCGCCGGGGCTCGTGCACCAGCGTGCTGACGACCGCGGCGAGCGAGGCCGGGTCGAGCCCGCGCCAGACCCCGCGGCGCAGGCACTCGGCCGCGAGCAGGTCCTTCTCGGTGTAGATGCGCTGCAGCATGCGCCCGTCGTCGGTGACCTTCTGGCCGTCCTCGTCGAGGTAGCCCAGCTCGGCCAGCAGGTCGCAGATGCGGTCGAACGTGCGTGCGACCGTGTGCGTGCGGTTGCTGACCTTGCGCCGCAGCCCCTCGGTCTCGCGCTCCAGGCGCCACCACCGCTCGGCCCAGCGCGCGTGGTCCTCGCGGTAGGGGCACTCGTGGCACGGGTGCGCCTTGAGCGCGGCCTGCAGCCGCTCGAGCTCGGCGCGCTCGGCGTCGTCCTCTCCCTCGTCGCGGGCCGCGGAGGGCCGGCGCGGCGGGTCGTGCGGCACCTTCGCCCGCAGCGTGGCCGCGAGGTCGCGGCGCGACCGGGGGCTGCGGCCGCTGAACGTGCGGGGCACGTCGAGATGGGCGATCGGCTCGACCGGCTCGGTGACGTCGCTCTCGCCGAGGCTGCGGATCTGCGCGTCGAGGGTCAGCACCAGCGGGTCTCCCCCGCCGCGCTGCGAGCCGCGCCGGCCCGGGATGACGACGGCGAGACCGGCCCGCCGCCCGGTGGGGATGCGTACGACGTCGCCGGGCTGCAGCCGGGTCAGCGACTGGGCGGCGGCGGCGCGCAGGCTGCCCGCCGGGCGCTTGTGCGCCTGCTTCTGCAGGTCGCTGAGCTCGCGGCGCATGCGGGCGTACTCGGCGAAGTCGCCGAGGTGGCAGCGCATCGCGTCGGCGTAACCCTCCAGGCCCTCCTCGTTGCGCCGGATCGCGCGCGAGATGCCGACGACCGCGC
The DNA here is from genome assembly GCF_006716095.1 of Barrientosiimonas humi. Taxonomy (NCBI): domain Bacteria; kingdom Bacillati; phylum Actinomycetota; class Actinomycetes; order Micrococcales; family Dermacoccaceae; genus Barrientosiimonas; species Barrientosiimonas humi. The sequence continues at coordinate 1,287,699 of NZ_VFOK01000001.1, read as the reverse complement.
GGTCGGCCTGGAACTGGGCGAACGATGACTCCAGCACCTCACGGGCCGGGCCGCGACCGACCCGGTCGAGCAGGTTGACGGCCATGTTGGAGGTCGGCACGAAGCTCGAGCGCAGCGGATAGGTGCGGGTCGAGGCGAGGCCGGCGACCGCTTCGGGGTCGACGCCGCGGTGGTGCAGCACGACCGCGTGGCCCTCGACGTCGATGCCGCGACGGCCGGCGCGACCGGTGAGCTGGGTGAACTCGGCCGGGGTGATCTCGACGTGGTTCTCGCCGTTGAACTTCACCAGCCGCTCGAGCACGACGGTGCGTGCCGGCATGTTGATGCCGAGCGCCAGGGTCTCGGTGGCGAAGACCGCCTTGATCCGGCCGGCGGTGAACAGCTCCTCGACGATCTCGCGGAAGGTCGGCAGCATCCCGGCGTGGTGCGCGGCGAACCCGCGGGACAGGCCCTCGACGAAGTCCCAGTAGCCGAGGACGCCGAGGTCCTCCTCGGGCAGCCCGGCGACCCGCTCCTCGACGAGCCGGCGGATCTTGCGCCCCTCCTCCTCGGGGATCAGCTGGGTGCCCCAGGCGAGCAGCTGCCCGACCGCGGCGTCGCAGCCGACCCGGCTGAAGATGAAGGTGATCGCCGGCAGCAGCCCGTCGCGGTCGAGGCGGTCGATGACCTCGGCGCGGCTCGGACCGCCGCCCGGCCGGCCGCCGCGCGGCGGCGGGCCACCGCGGCGGCCCCGGGTCTGGCGGCCGCGCCGCCCGCGGGGCGCACCGGCGTCCTCGCGCCGCGGCCGGGCGTCGGCGTCGGCGCGCTGGATGCGGCGCAGCAGCTCGGGGTTGACTGCCAGGGCCGCGTCGTCGTCACCCTCGCCGGCTCGGTCTTCCTCGACGAACAGGTCCATCAGGTCGCGCCCGACCATCATGTGCTGCCACAGCGGCACCGGCCGGTGCTCCTCGACGATGACCTCGGTGTCGCCACGCACCTCGGTCAGCCAGTCGCCGAACTCCTCGGCGTTGCTCACCGTCGCCGACAGCGAGATGACCTGCACCGACTCCGGCAGGTGGATGATGACCTCTTCCCAGACCGCGCCGCGGAACCGGTCGGCGAGGTAGTGCACCTCGTCCATGACCACGAAGCCGAGCTCGTCGAGGGTGCTGCTGCCGGCGTACAGCATGTTGCGCAGCACCTCGGTGGTCATCACGACGATGGGCGCCTCGCCGTTGATCGAGGAGTCGCCGGTGAGCAGACCGACGTTCGCCGCGCCGTGCCGCTGCACCAGGTCGGTGTACTTCTGGTTCGACAGCGCCTTGATCGGCGTGGTGTAGAAGGTCTTGCGGCCGGTGTGCAGGGCCAGGAAGCAGGCGAACTCCCCCACCACCGTCTTGCCCGACCCGGTGGGGGCGGCGACGAGCACGCCGCGGCCGTCCTGCACGGCGGCGCAGCCGCGCACCTGGAAGTCGTCGAGCGGGAAGTCGTATCCCTGCGCGAAGCGGCCGAGGTGGGTGCTGTCGAACCGGCGCCGGTCGCGCGCGGCGGCATAGCTCTCGGCAGGCGAGGTGGGCATACCCCGAGCGTATGTCGGCGCGCGGCTCAGATCTCGGAGGCCTGGTCGTCCGGCAGGTCCAGCCAGTCGGGCCGCTCACGCTTCTCGCGACGCTTGTCGATCTGGATCGCGAGGAAGCAGGCGCCGTAGTACAGGATCACCATCGGCATCATCACCACGAACATCGACCACGCGTCGGGCGTCGGCGACATCATGGCCGCGAACACCGCGATGCCGATGATCGCGATGCGCCACCCCTTGAGCATGATCCGCCCCGGGAGGATCCGGATGGTGTTGAGCGCCATCAGGATCACCGGCAGCAGGAACGACAGCCCCATCACCAGGATGAACTTGGTGACGAAGTTGACGTAGTAGGTCGCGTCGACGATGTTCGTCGCGGTGTCGGGGGTGAAGTTGTAGAGCACCTCGAGGATGTTCGTGATCGCCGTGCCGCCGAACAGGCAGCCGGCGAGGAACAGCGGCACCGCCGTGACGATGAACAGCCGCGCGACCTTCTTCTCGCGCTTGGTCATGCCGGGCACGAGGAAGCCCCAGATCTGCCACAGCCACACCGGGCTGGACAGGATGAGCCCGACGAAGAAGGCGATCTTCATCCGCAGGCTGAACGCCTGGGTGGCCTGCCCGAAGTTGGGCTGGATCTCGCTGCCCGGGTTGCGCCGCTGGTACTCGTTCATCGGCGCGATGATGTAGTTCCAGACGCCGTCGAAGCGCCACGAGCCGATGCTCACCGGGTCGTAGAGGATCCAGCCGACGATCCCGCCGACCAGGATCGCGGTCGCCGAGATCAGCAGGCGGTTGCGGAACTCCCGGAAGTGCTCACCGAGCGACATCCGGGCTTCGGGGTTGTCGGCCCTGCGCCGAAGCAGCGCCATGTCAGAGGCTGCGCGTCAAGGGGTGCCGGCGGGGCGCGCTCAGCGGCCCTGCTGGCCGCCGCCCTGCTGGGGCGGCTGGTACTGCGGGGGCTGGTAGTGCGGCGCCTCCTGCTGCCCGCCGGGCTGCTGGGGCTGCTGCTGGCCGCCCGGCTGCTGCGGCTGGCCGTACGTCGGCTGCTGGTAGCCCTGGCCCGCGCCCTGCGGCGGGGTCTGGTAGCCCTGGCCGGGGGCGGTGTAGCCCTGGCCCGGAGCGCTCTCGCCGGGGACCGGTCCGCCGGCGGGCGTCGCGCCCTGGCCCGGCTGCCGGGTCTCGCCCTGCACCGTCTCGCGGGAAGCCTTGCTGTCACCCAGGTCGCCGAGCTCGCTCTTGAGGATCTTGGTCGAGCGACCCAGGCTGCGGGCGGCGTCGGGCAGACGCTTCCAGCCGAAGACGACGACGATGATCAGGACCAGGATGATCACGGCCATCGGGTTGTCGAACAGTCGTGCCACGTCAGGCGCCTCTTCCGATCGGTGGGAGCGAGCCCACCCTTGTGGTGGACCTGTTTCAGTCTACGCAGACTCCGAGGCGTACGCCGCGCGCGCCTCGGCCGCGCCCGCCCGCACCCGTTCGGCGATCTCGGCGGGCTCCAGCACCGTGGCCTGGCCGCCCAGCCGCCACACCAGCGAGACCACCCACGCGGGGTCGGCGACCCGCAGGTCGACCACGCTCGCGCCGTCGTCGGTCTCCTCGACCCGCTCGACGGGGTAGTACTCGGCGACCCAGCTCGCGCCCGGCGCGAGGCGCAGCCGCACCAGCAGGTCCTCGCGCGAGGGCTGGAACACGCCGCCGTCGAGCTCGCGCGGGCGCGCGTCGGCGGGTGGGGTGCCGGGTTCGTCGAGCAGCGCGACGCGCTCGACGCGGTCGAGCCGGAACAGCCGCTGGTCCTGCGCGCGGTGGCACCAACCCTCGAGGTACCAGTGGCCGTCGATGTTCAGCACCCGCATCGGGTCGACGTGGCGTTCGGTGGCCTCGTCGCGCGCCGCGACCAGGTATCGCAGGTGCAGCCGCCGGTCCTGCTCCAGCGCCTGGCGCACGACCGGCAGCACGGTGTCGGAGGCGTCGTCGTCGAGGGCCACCCGCACCCGGCCGGTGTCGCCGGCGGTCTCGCCGGTGGCCTCGGTGAGCTTGGCCAGGGCGCGCTCGACCGCGGCCCGCTCCCCCAGCCCCGGCACGTCGAGCAGGGTGCGCAGCCCGACGATCAGCGCCAGCGCCTCGTCGCGGTCGAGCCGCAGCGGGCGGGCGATGGTGTCGGCGTTGCGCAGGTAGACGTGGCCGTCCTCCCACTCGGCCTCGATGAGGTCGTCGGGCAGGTGGCCCGGGGTGCCGCAGACGAACAGCAGCAGCAGGTCCGCCTCGATCTGCTCGGGGCTGACCCCGAGCTCGCGCGCGGCCTGCTGCAGGTCGATGCCCTGGCGGTTGACCAGCCACGGCACCATCGTCAGCAGCCGCGCCAGGCGCGCGGTCGCACTCTCCGGCGCGGCCATCAGCTCGCCCCTCCGTGCGCGGCGACGAGCGCGTCGAGCCGGGCTCCCACCTGCTCGACCAGCTCCGGCGGCTCCAGCGCCAGCACCGCGGGCCCGAAGCCGCACACCTCGGCCACCAGGGCCCCGAGGTCGGTGCGCTCCACGGTGAGCTCGTCCCAGTCGTCGTCGACCCGGCGGACGTCCGTCGCGCTGCGGCGCAGCGTGTTGCCGGCGCCGGCGCGCACCTGCAGCCGCGCCCGGGTGGTGGCCCCGGCGTCGCCGGTGGCGGCGATCATGGCGACGGCGTCGTGGTCGTCGGGCACGGCGTACGCGCCGGGCTTGCCCTGCGTGCGCACGGCACCGACCACCCGGCTCAGCCGGAACACCCGGGGGGCGTCGCGGTCGAGGTCGAACCCGGTGGCGTACCAGTGGCCGTGCCAGCTGGTGACCGCCCACGGCTGCAGCCGCCGCCCCTCCGGCGCGCCGCGCCCCTTGCGGTAGTCGAAGGTCACGACCTGGTGGCGCAGCGCGGCGTTCTTCATCGGCTCGAACGCCGCCTCGGTCGTGCGCACCCGCGGCTCGAGGGCGAGCACCGACGCCTCGTCGCGGGTGACGTCCTGCGCGCGCAGCTTGCGCATCGCCTGCGCGGCGGGGCCGCCGAGGCTCGCCTGCTGCCAGGTGCGCGCGGCGAGGCCCAGCACCGTGAGCTCGTCGGCCTCGAAGGTGATCTCGGGAAGGGCGTACTCGCGCTGGTCGATGCGATAGCCGGTCTCGTCGTCGAAGAACGCGTCGACCGCCTCGGTGCGCAGCGGGATCCCCAGGTCGCGCAGCTCGTCCTTGTCGCGCTCGAACATCCGGTCGAACGACTCGTCGGAGGCGACCTCGGCATACTGCGGCACGGCGGCGCGGATCTGCTGCTTGGCGAGCGGTTGGCGCGTGTAGAGCAGGCAGATGACCAGGTTGAGCAGTCGCTCGGTCTTGTGCGCTGGTGAGGTTGCCGCAGCCATGCCCCCAACCCTAGCGAGGGAGTTCGTACTAGCGTGCGACGCGTGATCAGGTGGCGCGAGGGCGTGGTCGAGCAGGAGCTGTCCCGGTCGGCCGGCACCGTGGAGCACCTGGTGCGGGTCGGCGAGCAGCAGGTGCGCGCGCTGACCTATCTCGACGAGGTCGGCGAGCCCGCGGTCGGCGACCGGGTGCTGCTCAACGTCGCCGCCCTCGAGCGCGGGCTCGGCACCGGCGGTTTCGCGCTGGTGGTGGCGCTGCCCGACGCGCTGCCCGAGGACCCGCCGCCCTCGCCCGGCCACGTGGTCAAGGCGCGCTACACCCCCACCCAGACGATGGTCCTCGGCGCCGACGAGCAGGAGTCGCCGCACCACGAGCTGCTGCGCGAGGCCGACGACCTGGGCGGGCTCCCGGTCGTGGTCGCCGACCTGCACTCGGCGCTGCCGGCGGTCGTCGCCGGCCTGCGCGAGGCGGCGGGCGGCGAGCCGCGGGTCGCCTACGTCATGAGCGACGGCGGCGCGCTGCCGATCGCCTTCTCCCGCACGGTCGCCGGCCTGCGCGACGCGGGGTGGCTGGCCGGCTCGGTGACGGTGGGGCAGGCGTACGGCGGGGACCTGGAGGCGGTCACCGTGCACTCCGGGCTGCTCGCGGCCCGGGCGGTGCTCGGGGCCGACGTCGTCGTGCTGACCCAGGGCCCGGGCAACCTCGGCACCGGCACCCGATGGGGCTTCTCCGGCGTGGCCGCGGGCGAGGCACTGAACGCCACCCACGTGCTCGGCGGCCGCGGCGTCGCCGCGCTGCGCGTGTCGCAGGCCGACCCGCGCGAGCGTCACCAGGGCGTCTCGCACCACTCGACCACGGCGTACGCCCGTGTCGCCCGGGTGCCCGCCGACCTCCCGGTGCCGGGGCTGGCCGGGCCGCTCGGCGCGACCGTCTCCGATCAGGCCGACGCGATGGTCGCGCTCAGCGACGACCGGCTGCGCCGGGTCGACGTGCCGGTCGAGGGGCTGCGCCGGGCGCTCGAGGCCTCACCGGTGCCGCTGCGCACGATGGGCCGCGACCTGGACGCCGACGAGGCGGCGTTCCTCGCCGCCGCCGCCGCCGGCCGCCACGCAGCGAGCTTGCTCTAGGCGGGAGAGGTCAGGCGACAGAGATCAACACGTCGTGTCGACGATGCCGTGCGGAGGAGCCTGCGAGTCCGTACGGAGGAGGAGACGCGACAGAGATCAGCCGAGCCCGAACGCGCGGCCGGCGCCGGGCTTGTTGGTGGCGACCAGGTCCACGACGAAGATCAGCGTCTCGCCGGGCTTGCTCGCCCCGCCGGCGCCGCGGTCGCCGTAGCCGAGCTCCGGCGGGATGATCAGCTTGCGCCGGCCGCCGACCTTCATGCCGACGATGCCCTCGTCCCAGCCCTGGATGACCTGGCCGACGCCGACCTGGAAGTCCAGCGGCGCGCCGCGGTTCCAGGAGGCGTCGAACTCCTCGCCGGTCGACCAGGCGACACCGACGTAGTGCGCCTTGACGGTGTCGCCGGGGGCCGCCTCGGGGCCGTCGCCCTCGGTGATGTCCTCGATGACCAGCTCGGTCGGCGGGGTGTCGCCGGGGAAGTCGATCTCGGGCTTGGTGGTGCTGGGGTCGAACGGCATGGGAGCTCCTTGGCGTGCGGTGGTGGGTTCGGTGGCTCAGATCGCGGCGAGGATGTCGACCACGAAGATCAGCGTGTCGGTGCCCTTGATGCCGGCCTGCGGGTTGCCGGTCTTGCCGTAGCCGTCGGCCGGGGGCATGACGACCAGCACGCGGCTGCCGACCGGGTGGCCCGCCAGACCCTTCACGAAGCCGGGGACGACGCCCTGCTGGCCGCCGGCGCTGCCGGTCTGCAGCGCGAAGGTGGCCGGCTGCCCGCCCTGCTTGGCGGTGGAGTCGAAGACCTTGCCGCCCCAGATCTTGCCGGTGTAGGAGACCAGCACGGTCTGGCCCTCGACGACCTTGGGACCCTCACCGGTGATCAGCTCCTCGCTGACCGTCTTGGTGGGGCGCTCCTTGGTCTTGGGCTCGGTGATCTTGGCCTCCTTGCCCGCGCCGGCGGGGACGGTGGCCCTGGGCAGGTTCTCGTCGCTGGGCTGCTTCTCCTTGCCCTTGATCTCGGTGAGCAGCGGCATCGAGTCGTTGACCTTCACGAAGAACACCATCGTGTCCTTGCTCGTGATGCCGACCTGCTTGTTGCCCTGGGCGCCGAAGCCCTCGGACGGCGGCACCGCGACGACCATCTCGGTGCCGACCTTCTTGCCCTTGAGCGCCTTGACCAGGCCGGGGAAGGTGCCGGGGTTGCCGAGGTTGAACGCGGCGTTCGGCTTGCCGAAGGTCGACTCGATCGTCTTGCCGGACGTGCCGTTGACGGCGACGTAGGAGACGTACGCGATGTCCTTGGCGCCGACGGTCTTGCCGGTGCCCTGCTTGGTCACCTTCGTCGTGGTCGCGTTGACCTGGAACGGCGTCGTGGACAGCTTCATGGTCGGCTTGGCCGGGTTGCTCTGGGAGACCGCGGCCGCCGTGATCGGCGTGACCTTGTCGGGCGCGACCGTGAGCGGCGAGGCCGCCGTGGTCGGGCTGCTCGAGGACGCGGCGTCGGTGGCGTCGTCGCCACAGGCCGTCAGGAGCGCGAGCGGAACAACGGCAGCGGCAACCAGCCGCAGTCGGGTGGAACGCACGAAGGAAACCTCATCGTCGTCGGAAGGACGGCTCAGACTAACCCCCGCGGCTGTGCGGGCCCTACATGCCGTCGACGAGCCGCTGCACCCTCGGGTCGGACGCCTGGAACGGGTCCTTGCACAGCACCGTGCGCTGGGCCTGGTCGTTGAGCTTCAGGTGCACCCAGTCGACGGTGAAGTCGCGCCGCTTGGCCTGCGCCGCGCGGATGAAGTCGCCGCGCAGCTTGGCCCGGGTGGTCTGCGGCGGGAAGGTCTTGGCCTCGAAGACCTCCAGGTCGGTGCTGATCCGGGCGGCCTGGCCGCGGCGCTGCAGCAGGTAGAACAGCCCGCGCCGCCGGTTGATGTCGTGGTAGGCGAGGTCGAGCTGCAGCATGCGCGGGTCGCCGAGCGAGAGCCCGTGCTTGCGGGAGTAGGAGTCGAGCAGCTTGTGCTTGATCACCCAGTCGATCTCGGTGTCGACCAGGCTCAGCCGGTCGGTCTCGATGGCGGTGAGGGTGCGCTCCCACAGGTCCATCACCTGCTTGGTGACGCTGTCGGTCACCCCCTCGCGGTCGACGTACTCCCGCGCCTTGGTGAAGTACTCGGTCTGCAGCTGCAGCGCCGACAGCTCACGGCCGTTGGCGAGGCGCACCGGCGTGCGACCGGTGATGTCGTGGCTCATCTCGCGGATCGCCCGGATCGGGTTCTCCAGGGTGAGGTCGCGCATCACGACGCCGTCCTCGATCATCCGCAGCACCAGGTGGGCCGAGCCGACCTTGAGCAGCGTCGTGGTCTCGCTCATGTTCGAGTCGCCGACGATGACGTGCAGCCGGCGATAGCGCTCGGCGTCGGCGTGCGGCTCGTCGCGGGTGTTGATGATCGGCCGCGAGCGGGTCGTGGCGCTGGAGACGCCCTCCCAGATGTGGTCGGCCCGCTGGCTCACGCAGTACGTCGGTGTCTGGCCGAGCATGGCGATCTTGCCCGAGCCGCAGGTGATCTGCCGGCTGACCAGGAACGGGATGAGCACGTCGCTCACCGTCTGGAACTCCCCCTTGCGCGAGATCAGGAAGTTCTCGTGGCAGCCGTAGGAGTTGCCCGCGGAGTCGGTGTTGTTCTTGAAGACGTAGATCTGGCCCTCGATGCCCTCGTCGACGAGGCGCGCCTGGGCGTCCTCGACGAGGCCCTCGATGATCCGCTCCCCCGCCTTGTCGTGGACCACCAGCTGGTGCACGTCGTCGCACTCGGCCGTGGCGTACTCCGGGTGGCTGCCGACGTCGAGGTAGAGCCGGGCGCCGTTGCCGAGGAACACGTTGCTGGAGCGGCCCCAGCTGACGACCTTGCGGAAGAGGTAGCGGGCGACCTCGTCGGGCGTCAGCCTGCGCTGCCCGTGGAACGTGCACGTGACGCCGTACTCGTTCTCGATGCCGAAGATCCGCCGTTCCATGCAACGACTCTAGTCGCGGTCCGCGCGGGCCGATCGCTGGCGCCACCCGTGTCGGCTGTGGTCGGGTGAGCCCATGCGACTTCTGGTGCTGGGCGGCACGGCGTGGGTGGGCGGTCAGGTGGCGGCCGAGGCGCTACGCCGCGGGCACGAGGTGGTGTGCCTGGCGCGCGGCGAGTCGGGTCAGGTGCCCGAGGGCGCCACGCTGGTGCGCGGCGACCGCGACGCGGTCGAGGGGTACGCCGGCCTCACCGGCGCGTTCGACGCCGTCGTCGACGTCGCGCGCGACCCGCAGCACGTGCGCACCGCGACCGAGGCGCTCTCCTCGCGGGCGGGCCACTGGGTCTTCGTCTCGACCAGCAGCGTCTACGCCGACGAGCGCACCCCCGGCGCCGACGAGTCGGCGCAGCTGCGCCCGGCCCTGTCGCCCGACGAGCGGTGGACCGAGGAGCGCTACGCCGAGGGCAAGGTGGCCGCCGAGCAGCACCTGCTCGCGACGCTGGGCGCGGACCGGGTGCTCGTCGCGCGCGCCGGTCTCATCGCCGGACCGGGTGACGTCAGTGGCCGAACGGGCTACTGGCCGTTGCGTTTTGCCCATCCGGCCACCGACGACGGTTCGGTGCTGGTTCCCGACTCCCCCGACCTGGTGACCCAGCAGCTCGACGTGCGCGACCTGGCGGCCTGGCTCGTCGAGGCGGCCGAGCGGCAGGTCAGCGGGGTGGTCGACGCGGTCGGCGAGCAGGTGCGCCTCCCCGACTACCTGAGCCTGGTGCGCGAGGTCACCGGCCACCAGGGACCGGTGGTGGCGCGCTCCCCCGAGTGGCTCGCCGAGCACGAGGTGGCCCCGTGGATGGGGCCGCGGTCGCTGCCGCTGTGGCTGCCGCTGCCCGACTACGCCGGGTTCACCGCCCGGCGCGGCGACCGGGCACCCGCGCTGGGCCTGCGCCGCCGGCCGCTCGCCGAGACCGTGGCCGACGTGCTCGCCTGGGAGCTGCGGCACGGCCCGGGCCGTCCGCGCCGCGCGGGTCTGACCGCCCACGAGGAGCGCGGCCTCCTGGAGGCCTGAGGCCCCCGGCGCCGCTCGCGCTCAGCGTGGCGCCAGCCGGCGCCGGAACTCCCCCGGTGTCGTGCCGGTGCAGCGCAGGAAGAACTTCCCGAAGTTGGTGGCCTCATCGTAGCCGAGCCGCCGCCCGATCGCGGCGACCGGCAGGTCGGTGTCGGCCAGCAGCCGCTGCGCCTCCAGCACGATGCGCGCGTCGATCAGCTCCTTGGCGGTGTGGCCCGCGGCGGCGCGGCAGACCTCGTTGAGCGCGCGGGGCGAGAAGCCCAGCCGGTCGGCGTAGGCCTTCGTGGTGTGCACGGTGGCGTACGACCGCTCCAGCTCGCGCCGGAAGGCGTGGTAGCCCGGGGAGAGCGAGCCCGCGCCGGTCTCCTCGCTGCGCACCCGGGTGAGCCGCAGCAGCACCGAGGTGAGGGTCAGCCGGAGCAGCTCGACCGAGGTGCCGCTCGCGTCGTCGCCGACCCGGGCGTACTCCTCGGCCAGGCAGGCGAAGCCGGCGCCGACCGTCTCCAGCTCGCGCCCGGTCAGGTTCCACCGACGGGCACCGAAGGCCTCGTCGGCGACGTCCGGCAGGCTGATCGACACGCTGCGCGGGAAGCTGCCGGCGAACCGCACGGCGATCGCCTCGCGCCACTCCGGCCGGCCGTCCGACACCGTGGCCACCCGCTGCACCTGCCCCGGACGCACGAGCAGCACCGTGCCCGGGCCGCAGGCGTGCTCGGTGCGGTCGACCTCCACCGAGCCGGCGCCCTCGAGCACCAGGATCAGCTCGTGCGTCGCGAGCCGCTCGGGCAGCACCTGCGCCACCGGCTCCCCCAGGTCGCGCCCCAGCCGGACCACGGCGATCCCCAGGTCGTCCCGGCCGCCGCGCGTTTCTACCATCACCGGTCCCATCTCGACCTCGCTCCGACGCTCGCACCGGCGTTTATTGACAGTGTCAACAATAACGCCGAGCAACGAGAGGAGCGCGCATGAGCAGGACACGGAGTGCCGGCGTCGACGTCGGCGTCTCGTCCGACGTCCCGGAGCTGGGCCGCCTGGTCGTCGACGTCGACGACCGCACCATCGGCATCTTCCGGGTCGAGGGCCGGCTGTACGCCTACGACAACGTCTGCCCGCACCAGGGAGGGCCGGTCTGCCAGGGCCGGATCATGCCCAAGGTGCGCGAGCGCATCGAGGACCACCTCGCCAAGGGCATGGAGTACGACCGCAGCGAGATGCATCTCGTCTGCCCCTGGCACGGGGCGGAGTTCGTCATCACCACGGGTCAGCACGCCTCGACCGCCGCCGTGGCGCTGAGCCCGGTCGAGGTCACCGAGGAAGGAGGGCACATCCGTGTCCACGTCTGAGACCACCACCACCGAACCGTCGACCGAGCTGGTCGACCACATCGACCGGCTGCACGCCCTGGTGGAGCGGGTCCAGGCCGGCGAGCCCCTCGCCCTGACGCCCGACGCCCTGTCGCGGCTGGTCACCGACACCGCCCGGATCTATGCCGGCGCCTGCCAGGCCTCGGGCGGGAAGGTGCCGGTCGCGACCGAGGGGCTGACCGCGACCAACGCGGTCGCCCTGATCACCGCGCTGATGGACGCGGAGAACCTGAACACCTTCGACCTGACGCTCTGGCAGAGCCAGACCGGGGAAGGAGCAGCATGAGCACGACGGCCGACCAGCCCCGGGTGACCCGGCACCCCGTGCAGCAGCTGGACTTCAGCAGCGACACCCGGGAGATCCTGCGCAACGCGACCAGGGACATCGAGACCTTCGGGCTGCGCGACCGGTTGATCGTCGACATCGACTCCCACCACGAGGAGATCCTCGAGTGGGACGAGGTGCTCGGCAACCTCGACGACGAGGTGCTGCGCGACTACGGCCGCGGGATCGCCGAGTCGGTGTCGGGTGCGCGCGAGTTCGCCCTGACCGCCGACATGCCGGGCCTGCGCTTCCAGGAGGTCGGCGGACGCATCCCGCACGCCCCCGAGCGGCGCGAGCCGGTGCCGGAGGGTGAGGGACAGTCCTACACCGTGACCGAGCGGGCGATCGACGCGCTCGGGATCGACTACCAGGTGGTCTTCCCGCAGACGATGCTCGGCATCGGGATGCACCCGAGCCCGCGCATCGCGACCGCGCTGATCATGGCGTACAACAAGTGGTTCACCGAGAAGGTGCTCGGCCGCGACCCGCGGATCAAGACGATGCTGGGCCTGCCGATCACCGACCCGGACGCGGCGATCGAGACGATCCGGCTCTACCACGACCACCCGGGCGTGCTGGGCTTCCTCATCACGAGCCAGCGCTTCTTCAGCGTCCACGAGAACGCCTACATGCCGGTCTACGCCGAGCTGGAGAAGCACGGCATGCCGCTGGGCTTCCACGCCGGTCCCAACTGGGGCGACTCCTGGACCAAGACGATGAACAGGTTCACCGCGGTGCACGCCATGTCGTTCGTGACGTGCAACATGACGCACCTGTCCAACTGGCTGTTCAACGGGCTGCCGGAGCGCTTCCCCGGCCTCGACGTCATCTGGATCGAGAGCGGCCTGGCGTGGATCCCGTTCCTCATGCAGCGGCTCGACCACGAGTACCTGCTGCGCGTCTCGGACGCTCCGCTGCTGGAGAAGTTCCCCAGCGAGTACATGCGCGAGATGTACTACACGACGCAGCCGCTGGAGGTGAGCCACCCGCAGGCGCTGCGCCAGACGCTCGACATGATGAACGCCGAGCAGACCTTGCTCTACTCCTCGGACTGGCCGCACTGGGACTTCGACCCGCCGGCCCGGATCATGACGATCGACGGGTTGTCGGAGACCGCGCGCGACAACATCCTCGGCCGCAACGCGCAGCGGCTCTTCGGCACCGACAAGCTGCCCGACCCGGCGCACCTCGCCGGAGCCTGAGGGCCGGCCGCGCGGCCGCTACGCGAGCGACTCCGTCCAGGCGTCGTGCAGCGCGGCGTAGCGGCCGCCGGACTGCCCGACGAGCTCCTGCGGCGAGCCGTCCTCGACGACCCGGCCGCGGTCGAGCACGAGCACCCGGTCGGCGACCTCGACGGTGGACAGCCGGTGGGCGATGATCAGCGCCGTGCGGTCGGCCAGCACGGTCTCCAGGGCCCGCTGCACCAGCCGCTCGCTCGGCACGTCGAGACTGGAGGTCGCCTCGTCGAGGATCAGCACGGCGGGGTCGGCGAGGAACGCGCGGGCGAACGCCACCAGCTGGCGCTGACCCGCCGACAGCCGCCCGCCGCGCTTGGCGACGTCGGTGTCGTACCCCTGCGGCAGCGCCTCGACGAAGGTGTCGGCGCCGACGGCCCGGGCCGCGGCGCGCACCTGCTCGTCGCTCGCGTCGGGCCGGCCGAACCGGATGTTGTCGGCGACGGTGCCCTCGAACATGACGTTCTCCTGGGTCACCATCACGACGTGCTGGCGCAGGGTCGCCTGGGACAGGTCGCGCAGGTCGACGCCGTCGAGGGTGACCCGGCCGGCGGTGGGGTCGTAGAACCGGGCCATGAGCTTGGCGATCGTGGTCTTGCCGGCGCCGGTCGCCCCCACCAGCGCGATCGTCTGACCGGCCGGGATGTCGAGGTCGAGGTGCGGCAGCACGGGGCGGTCCTCGACATAGCCGAACTCGGCGCCCTCGAACCGCACGGCGCCCCGCACGCCGGCGATCTCGCGCGGCTGCTCGGGGTCACGCACGGCCGGCTCCTGGGCCAGCACGCCGGCGATCTTCTCCAGCGCGGAGGTGGCCGACTGGAACGTGTTGTAGAACTGGCTCACCTCCTGCATCGGCTCGAAGAACATCCGCAGGTAGAGCAGGAACGCGGTGAGCACGCCGATGGTCATCTCGCCGTGGAAGACCCGCCAGCCGCCGTAGAGGATCACGATGCCGGTGGTGATGTTGCCGACGAGCTTGATCGAGGGCATGAAGATGGCGAACAGCCGGAACACCCGCTCGTTGGCGAGCTGGTAGCGGGTGGCGACGTCTTCGAAGATGTCCTGGTTGCGCCGCTCGCGGCGGTAGGCCTGGACGGCCCGCACGCCGGTCATCGTCTCGACGAAGTGCACGATCACCAGCGCGGCGGTCTCGCGGACCGTGCGGTAGGTGCGGGTCGACTCGCGGCTGAACCAGCGCACGAGCAGGATCAGCACCGGGAAGCCCAGCAGGCAGACCAGACCCAGCTGCCAGTCGAGGGTGAGCAGCAGCACGGCGGTGCCGACCATGGTGAGCACCGCGGTGATCAGCCCGTCGAACCCGCTGTCGGTCATCTCCTGGATGGCCTCGACGTCGCTGGTCGACCGGCTCACGACCCGGCCGGAGGTGTAGCGGTCATGGAAGCCGATGTCGAGGCGCTGGAAGTGCTTGAACAGCCGGCGGCGCACCTCGAGCAGGATCTCCTGGCCGATGCGGCCGGACTGGCGCAGGAAGATCACCCGGGTGACGGCCTGGACCACGACGGCCCCGACCAGCACGCCGACGACGGTGAGCAGCGGGCCCGCGTCGTCGCTGCGCTGCAGCGGCGGCACGCCGTTGTCGATGCCGAGCTGCACCAGCTTGGGCACCGAGAGCCGGGCGGCGTTCTCGAGGACGACGACCACCATCAGCAGGGCGAGCACCCTGCGGTAGGGGCGCAGCAGGTCGACGAGCAGGCGCTTGGCCTCGCTGCGCCGCGGGGCCGCCTCGTCGCCGGCGACGTCGTCGCTCGGCTCGTCGAGCCGGCCGCGCCAGCGCTCGATGCGGTCGGGCGGGGCGGTCGCCTCGTCGGCGTCGGTGGCCCGGTCGTCGGCGTCGCGCTCGACCTCGTCGCGGGTGCTCTGGCTCATCGGCGCAGCTCCTCGAGGTCGCAGTCGACGTCGGCCGCGGCGTCGCCCTCGTCGTCGCGGACGGCCCGGTCGACGGACCGCTCGACCGCGGCGCGGGTGTCGCCCTCGTGGTCGTGCCAGCCAGCGCCCTCGGCTGGTCGCTCGTCACCGTCTGCGGCCAGCAGGTGGCGATAGGCCGGGACCGTCGCGAGCAGCTCGGCGTGCGTGCCGACGTGGGTGATCGTGCCGCGCTCGAGCAGCGCGACCTTGTCGGCGAGCAGCACGGTGGAGGCGCGGTGGGCGACGACGATGCCGGTGACGTGCGCGAGCACGCTGCGCAGCGAGGCCTCGACCAGCGCCTCGGTGTGCACGTCGAGCGCCGACAGGGTGTCGTCGAGCACGATGACGGCCGGCTGGGCGAGCACCGCGCGGGCCAGCGAGAGCCGCTGCCGCTGACCGCCGGACAGGCTCATGCCCTGCTCGCCGATGCGGGTGTCGAGGCCGTACGGCAGCTCGTGCACGAAGTGGGCCTGGGCGACCTCGATCGCCTGCTCGACCTCGGCGTCGGTGGCGTCGGGCCGGCCGAGCGTGAGGTTCTCGCGCACCGACATCGAGAACAGCGTCGGGTCCTCGAACGCGGTGGCGACAGCGCTGCGCAGCGAGGGCAGCGTCAGGTCGCGGATGTCGACGCCGTCGAGCAGGATGCGCCCCTCGGTGACGTCGTACAGGCGCGGCACGAGCGCGGTGAGCAGCGACTTGCCCGACCCGGTCGCGCCGACGAGCGCGACCGTCTCGCCGGGCTGCAGGTCGAGGTCGACCCCGCGCAGCGTCCACTCGTCGGGCCGTGCGTCGGGGAAGCGGAACCCGACGTTCTCCAGGCGCAGGTGGCCCTGCGGCGCGGCGAGCTCGCGGTCGCCGTCGTCGATGGTGCGCTCCTCGTCGAAGACCTGCACGATGCGGTCGGCCGCGGTCATCGACTCCTGGGTCATCGACAGCAGGAAGCCCAGCGAGGAGATCGGCCAGACCAGCGAGAGCATCATCGTGATGAAGGCGACCAGGGTGCCGAGCGTGACCCGGCCCTGACCCACGGCGACCGCGCCCAGCCCGAGCACGATGATCAGGGTCGCGTTGGGGATGATCTCCAGCAGCGTCCAGAAGCGCGCCTTGAGGTTGACCTTGTCGATCTGGGTGTCGAACAGGGTGCGCGCCCGCCGGTCGAACGTGCCGTAGGCGTGCTCGTCGCGGCCGAACGCCTTGATGACGCGCAGCCCGAGCGCGCTCTCCTCGACGGTGCTCGCGACGTCGCCGGTCTGGTCCTGCGACAGTCGCGACAGGCGGGTGTATTCCGTCTGGTTGCGCAGCACCGTCACGACGATCGGCACGGTCGAGACCAGCACGACGAGCCCGAGCGGCCAGTACATCGCGAGCAGCAGCCCGGTCACGACCACGATCTGCAGGAAGTTGAGGATCAGGAAGACCAGGCCGAACCCGAGGAACCGGCGAATCATGCTGAGGTCGGTCATGATTCGCGACAGCAGCTGGCCGGACTGCCAGTTGCTGTGGAAGCCCATCGGCAGCAGCTGCATCTGGGCGTAGAGGTCCTTGCGCAGGTCGGCCTCGACCCCGAGCGTGGCGCGGGCGACCACCCAGCGCCGGATGAACCAGAAGACCGCCTCGAGCACCCCGAGCGCGAGGGCGACGGTGCCGAGGATCAGCAGGCCGCGCTGGTCACGCTCGGCGATCGGGCCGTCGATGACGGCGCGGGTGACCAACGGGATGACGATGCTGGTGGCCACGACCAGCACCGAGAAGACCAGCATGGTGAACCAGCGGGCCCTGTACGGGCCGAGGTATCGCGGCAGCCGCAGCAGCGCGGTCGCTCGGTTCTGCCGCTTGCCGGGTGGCGCCAGCCTGGGCGCCGGACGGAGCCGGGGCACCTGCACGCCGGATCGGACCGAGGTTTCCTCCGGCGTGACACCCATCGACTCCCGCATCCCCTCTGCCAACCCCTTCCGACGTGGTCGCCCACGCATCGCCCAGGCGTCGTCGACCGCGTGACGGAGCGGGTCGCGAAGCGCCGTGCGCAGTATGCCGCGCAGCACCGACAACGTCACTTCGACTTCCGATGTTCCGCGCGGGCGGGCGACGGGGCCGCCGGCCCCCGACGTACGACCGTCGCCGGGCCGGCGCCGGAGCGCCGGCTCAGGAGTCGTCGGACGACGGTTCGGTGCTGACCGAATCGCTCTGCTGCGTCTGCGGATTCGTGGTGTCGCGCTGGTCGTCGCCGGTGCGCTGCGCCGCGTCGGAGGCCTCAGGCCCCGCGGCATCGTCGGTGCGACCGGTGAGCGTGTCGTGGGCGCCCGGCTCGGGGTCGTCCTGCTGGGGCACGTCGTGGGTCGGGTCGTCGCTGGACAGCAGCGCCGACAGCAGCGGCTCGCCGATGCGCCGGAAGGTGCGCCGCTCGCGGTGCCGGTCGAGCACGGCCACCTCGAGCTGGTCGGGGCTGATCTGCCGGTCCTGCTCACCCTCCTGCGCCGCCTGGCCGAGCACCTCGACCGCGAGCCGCAGCACCGTCTCCAGGTCGGAGTCGGGGGCCCAGCGCTCCTTGAGCGCGGCGGTGATCTGCTCGCCGCCGCCGCCCATCGCGACGAAGCCGGTCTCGAACGCGACCGAGCCGTCGTAGGTGAGCCGGTAGATCTGGTCCTGCTCGGGCCGCTCCCCCACCTGGGCGACGACGATCTCGACCTCGTAGGGCTTCTGCTCCTGGGTGAAGATCGCGCCGAGCGTCTGGGCGTAGGCGTTGGCCAGCCCGCGCGCGGTGACGTCGCTGCGGTCGTAGGAGTAGCCGCGCAGGTCGGCGTAGCGGACGCCGGCGACGCGCAGGTTCTCGTACTCGTTGTACTTGCCCACCGCCGCGAAGGCGATGCGGTCGTAGATCTCGGAGATCTTGTGCAGCGCGCGCGAGGGGTTCTCGGCGACGAACGCGATGCCGCCGTCGTAGGCCAGCACGACGACCGAGCGTCCGCGCGCGATGCCCTTGCGCGCGAAGTCGGCCCGGTCCTTCATCAGCTGCTCGGGCGAGACGTAGAACGGCATGGTCATCGCACTGCACCCCCTGGGTCGCCGCGGCGGCCGGCGAGCACCTGCTCGACCTTGCGGGCGAGGTCATCCTCGGGCAGGAACCGCGCGCCCGAGGCGTCGAGCACCGCGACGGTCGGCCAGATCCGCCGGGTCAGGTCGGGTCCGCCGGTCGCGGAGTCGTCGTCGGCCGCGTCGTAGAGCGCCTCGAGCACCGTGTGCACGGCCGGGGTCTCGTCGTGGTCGGGCTGCCAGAGCTTCTTCATCGAGCCGCGGGCGAAGAACGAGCCGGAGCCGACGCTGTGGTGGCCGTGCTCCTCGTAGCAGCCGCCGGTGACGTCGTAGGAGAAGATCCGGCCGGTGCCGGTGTCGAGGTCGAACCCGGCGAAGAGCGGTACGACCGCGAGGCCCTGCATGGCCATGCCCAGGTTGCCGCGGATCATCGTCGCGAGCCGGTTGGCCTTGCCCTCGAGCGAGAGCAGCGCGCCCTCGATCTTCTCGTAGTGCTCCAGCTCGACCTGGAACAGCTTGACCAGCTCGATGGCGATGCCGGCCGTGCCGGCGATGCCGACCGCGGAGTACTCGTCGGTCGTGAAGACCTTCTGCATGTCCCGGTTGGCGATGACGTTGCCCATGGTGGCGCGTCGGTCACCGGCGAGCAGCACGCCGCCGGCGAAGGTCGCGGCCACGATCGTGGTGCCGTGCGGCGCGTCGATGGTCGCGCCGGGCGGGAGCTGGCGTGCGGAGGGCACCAGGTGGGGGGCGTGGGAGGTCAGGAACTCGCTGAACGAGGAGCTGCCCGAGCGCAGGAACGCCGCGGGCAGCCGCGCGTCGTCGGCCTCGCCTCGGCTCACTGGCCACCCTTCTGCACGAAGCCGCGCACGAACTCCTCGGCGTTGGACTCCAGCACCGAGTCGATCTCGTCGAGCATGGAATCCGTCTCTTCGTCCTTGACCTGGGATGTCGGGGCGGTGGGGACGGCGTCGGGCGCGTCGTCTCCGTCGGGGCGACCGTCACGCCGCTGCGGGCTCTTGTGGTCCTGGGTCGACATGGCTGCCTCCTTGGCTGGGCTCTCCCCGCAACCCTAAGGGACCGCCAACCGGCGCAGCAGGTCCGCCGCGTCGGTGGCGGCGTCGAGCAGCGGGCCGACCCCGGCCTTGGTGCCGCGCTCGGGCTCGAGCATCGGCACCCGCTGCAGGCTCTGCTGGCCGGCGACGTCGAAGATGATCGAGTCCCACGACGCGGCCGCGACCTCGTCGGGGAAGCGCGACAGGCAGGTCCCCCGGAAGTAGGCGCGGGTGTCCTCCGGCGGGTCCTGCACGGCGGCGCGCACGGCGTCCTCGTCGACCAGCCGCTCGACCTTGCCCGCGGCCAGCAGCCGGTTGAACAGCCCCTTGTCCTCGCGCACGTCGGACCACTGGATGTCGATGGCGCGCAGCCGCGGGTCGGTCCACTCCAGCCCGCCGCGGTCGGCGTAGCCGCGCAGCAGGCGCAGCTTGGCGACCCAGTCCAGCTCGCGGTGCAGGCTCATCGGGTCGCGCTCCAGGCCGGTGAGCACCTGCTCCCAGCGCCGCATCACCTCGGCGGTGTCGTCGTCGGGCGGCTGCCCGCCGTAGGTGCGCTCCAGCCAGGCGGAGGCCAGCTCGAAGTAGGTCCACAACAGCTGGACGGAGGTCATCTCCCGGCCCGACGCCAGACGTACGGGCACCTGCAGGGTCGGGTCGTGGCTGATCTCGCGCAGCGTGCTGACCGGCTGCGCCAGGGTGAGGTCGGTGTCGATCGCGCCCGCCTCGATCATCCCGAGCACCAGGCTGGTCGTGCCGAGCTTGAGCAGGTTGGCCACGTCGCAGTGGTTGGCGTCGCCGAGGATCACGTGCAGCCGACGGTATCGGTCGGCGACGGCGTGCGGCTCGTCGCGGGTGTTGATGATCGGGCGCTTCAGCGTGGTCTCGAGGCCGACCTCGACCTCGAAGAAGTCCGAGCGCTGCGCCAGCTGGAAGCCCGGCCGGGTCGACTCGCCGCCGATCCCGACGCGCCCCGAGCCGCACATCAGCTGGCGCACGACGAAGAACGGCGTGAGGTGCTTGACGATGTCCTGGAACGGCGTCGCCCGGCTCATCAGGTAGTTCTCGTGGGTGCCGTAGGAGGCGCCCTTGCCGTCGGTGTTGTTCTTGTAGAGGTTGACCCCGGCGGCGCCCGGCCCGCTGAGCAGACGGACGGCCTCGCGCATCACCAGCTCCCCCGCCCGGTCCCAGCGCACCGCGTCGCGCGGCGTCATGACCTCGGGCGAGGAGTACTCCGGGTGGGCGTGGTCGACGTAGAGCCGGGCCCCGTTGGTCAGCACCACGTTGGCGAGGGTCGGGTCCTCCTCGTCGGTGAGCTGGCTCGGGTCGGCGCTCTCGCGCGCGACGTCGAAGCCGCGGGCGTCGCTGAGCGGGTGCTCGTCCTCGTAGTCCCAGCCGGCGCGCGCCGCGCGCAGGCCGACCTCGTGGGCGTACGCCGTCACGACCCGACCCGACTGGACCATCGGGTTCGCGTCGGGGCTGCCCGGCACCGAGATGCCGTACTCCGTCTCGATCCCCATCACCCGACGCACCGTCATGCCGACACCCTAGGCGGCCGCGCCGCGTGACCCGACCTGGCCCGGACCTGGTCTTCTTTGCCGGAACTTGGGGCGGCCCTGCCCAACCCCAGACCTCGTGCGCAACCGGCGTTGCCGTGCCGGTCCCTAGCGTTCCTGGGCGTCGGCCCGCGCACCGCACACGCTCCGGGCCGGCCGTCCGCACGCACCGACCAACGGGAGATCACCTGATGCGCACTCGCAAGACCGTCCTGGGGCTGAGCGCCCTCGCGTTCACCGCCGCCAGCCTCGTCACGACCGGCCCGGCCTCCGCCGAGCAGCAGCCCGGCACCTCCGAGGTGCCCACGTTCGAGCAGTTCGAGCGGTCGACCGCCAAGGACCCGCAGGGGCAGTACATCGTCAACGGCGACATGCCGATCAAGGGCAAGGCCGCGCTGCGCGACTTCTACGAGGCGATGACCGGCCCGCAGACCCAGCTGGTCGTCAACACCGTCTACGGCAACGACGACGTCTGGAGTCCCGACCAGGCCAGGCAGCTGACCTACTGCGTGAGCGACGCGTTCGGCGCCGACAAGCAGCTCATCGTGGACTCGATGGCGAGCGGAGCGGGGCTGTGGGAGCAGGCGGCGTCGGGCATCGACTTCGTCTACCAGCCCGAGCAGGACGGCAGCTGCACCACCGCCAACGACAACGTCGTCTTCTCGGTGGAGCCGGTGCAGAACGCCAACTACATCGCGCGCGCGTTCTTCCCGAGCAGCGACAAGCCCGAGCGCAACGTGCTCGTCGACGTCGAGCAGCTCCAGGGCGCGGGGAACTGGACGCCGACCAACGTGCTCGGTCACGAGCTCGGGCACACGCTCGGCTTCCGGCACGAGCACACCCGCCCGGAGGCCGGCACCTGCTTCGAGGACAACAGCTGGCGCCCGCTGACGCCGTACGACTCGGCGTCGATCATGCACTACCCGCAGTGCAACGGGACCTCGAGCGACCTGAGCATGACCCAGGCCGACCGCGAGGGCGTGGCCAGCATCTACGGCTGAGGCACCCGTCCTGCCCCACCCGCGCGGGCGTACGGCGGCGCCTCCTCCCAAGGAATGAACCGCCGTACGCCCGTCACGGGTTTGGCAAACTTCGCAGCATGTCCCGAAAGTCCCTGATGCCGCTGCGGGTGCGCGCGTTCACCACCGTGCTCGACCGGGTGCGCCGGCGAGACCTCGCCGCCATGTCGCCCGAGGAGCTGGCCCGCGAGCAGGCCCGGGTCTTGCCGTCGAAGCCGCCGTTCAGCCTGGTCACCGGAGCGGTCGAGCCGACCGTGCGCACCAGCACCGTGCAGGTGCCGATGCGCGACGGCAGCACGGTGCGCGCCCGTGTGGTCCGCTCCGCCGCCGCCGGCCCCGACGCGCCGGTCGTCGTCTACTACCACGGGGGCGGCTGGGTGCTGGGCAACCCGCCCGGCTACGACCCGCTCACCAGCTTCCTCGCGCACGAGCTCGACGCGGTCGTCGTGGCTCCCGACTACCGCAAGGCGCCGCAGCACCCGGCGCCGCAGGCGGCGCACGACGCGTACGACACGCTCACCTGGGTCGGGTCGCGCCCCGCCGAGCTCGACGCGTCCGGCCCGATCGCCGTCGCCGGCGACAGCGCGGGCGGCAACCTGTCGGCCGTCGTGTCGATCCTCGCGCGCGACCTGGACGGGCCGGCGGTCGCCGGCCAGGGGCTCATCTACCCCGCGACCGACCTCACCCGCAGCCACCCGTCGGCGCAGTGGCGCGACGAGGCGGTGCTCACCGGCGAGGCGATGGACTACTTCCTCGCCGCCTACCTCGGCGGGGGCGTCGAGGCCACCGACCCGATCGTCTCGCCGCTGTTCGCCGACTCGCACGAGGGGCTGCCGCCCGCGCTCGTGCAGACCGCCGAGTGCGACCCGCTGCTGGACGAGGGGGTCCACTACGCCCAGGTCCTCGCCGACGCGGGTGTGCCCACCCGGGCGACGACGTACGTCGGGATGCCGCACGGGTTCGCCAGCTTCCCCGGCGTCACCGGCGGGCTCGGGCAGCAGGCCAGGGTCGAGCTGGCGACCTCGCTGCGCGACTGGTTCGAGAGGGCCCGCACCGCCCGATGAGCACCGCCCTGGTCTACCTCGTCCTCGGGGTGGCGCTGCTGCTGGGTGCCCTCCTGCCCCGGTCGACGGCCCGGCACGTCGTGTCCGCGCCGATCGTGCTGACCGGCGTGGGCGCGCTCGTCGGCCTGCTGCCGCTGCCGTTCTCGCTCGACCCCGTCGACCATCGCACCGTCCTGACCCACCTCACCGAGCTGTGCGTGATCGTCGCGCTCACCGGTGTCGGTCTCGCGCTGGACCGCCCGCTCACCCGCGCCCGCGAGACGTGGCGCCGCTGGGGCGCCACGTGGCGGCTGCTGCTGCTCGCGATGCCGCTCACCATCGGCGCGACCGCGCTCTTCGGCTGGTGGGTCGCGGGGCTCGCGCCGGCCGCCGCGCTGCTGCTCGCCTCCGCGCTCGCCCCGACCGACCCGGTGCTGGCCGCGGACATCCAGGTCGAGGGGCCGACCACGTCCGACCCCGACGAGGACCTCGAGGTGCACGACGAGGAGGACGAGGTGCGCTTCGCCCTCACCTCCGAGGCCGGTCTCAACGACGGCCTCGCCTTCCCGTTCGTCTACGCCGCCATCCTGCTCGCGAGCAAGGGCGCCGTGCAGGAGTGGGGGCTGCGCTGGGTCTCCTACGAGCTCATCACCCGCACGGTGCTCGGCGTCGCCGCCGGCGTCGCCGTGGGCTGGCTGCTGGCCAAGGTCGCCTTCCGCGCCCCGCGCCGCATCCGGGCCGCCCACCTCGGCGACCCGATCATCATCATCGCGGCGCCGATGGTGTCCTACGGCGTCGGCGAGATGGTGCGCGGCTGGGGCTTCGTCGCGGCGTTCGTCTGCGCCCTGACCATGCGCGCCGCCGACCGCGGGCACGCCTACCACGAGCACATGCACGAGGTCGTCGAGCGGCTCGAGCAGCTGCTCACCCTGGTGGTCCTGCTGCTGCTCGGCGCCGCGCTCACCCGGGGTCTGCTGAGCGGCCTGACGCTGGGCGGTGCGCTGGTCGGCGTGGCGCTGGTCTTCGTGATCCGGCCCCTGACGGCCTGGCTCGCGCTCGGCCGCAGCCGCTCCCCCGACTTCGTCATCGACGGCAACCTCGGCCCCAAGGAGCGCGTCGTCACCGCCTTCTTCGGCGTGCGCGGCGTCAGCTCGATCTTCTACCTGGCCTACGCCGCCGGGGAGACGCCGTTCGCCGAGGAGCGCGAGCTGTGGTCGATCCTCGCGTTCACCATCGTGCTGTCGGTCGTGGTGCACGGGCTGACCGCCTCGCCGGTCATGAGCTGGCTGGAGTCGTCGCGGCCGCGGCCGCGGCCCGACGCCGAGCGCGAGGCCCGCGCGCAGACCTAGCGGCGCGCCCCGATCCCGTGGCTCCGGGCGCGGTAGACCTTAGGCTTCAGTGAATGACCTGGCGACTCGAGGACGACTACGCCCGACGCTTCCCGGACCTCGGTCTCGACTGGACCCCGCAGGAGGCGCCGGCGCCGCGGCTCGTCGCGCTCATCGACTCCGTCGCCGCCGAGCTCGGGCTCGACGCGGCGTGGCTGCGCGAGCCCTCGCAGGTGGCCGTGCTCGCCGGGGCGGCCGTGCCTCCCGGCGCGCATCCGGTCGCGCAGGCGTATGCGGGCCACCAGTTCGGCCAGTTCGCCGGGCTCCTCGGCGACGGGCGCGCCGTCCTCCTCGGCGAGGTCAAGGACGCGACCGGAGCCTTGCGCGACGTGTCGCTCAAGGGGTCCGGGCGGACGGCGTTCTCCCGGGGTGGCGACGGCAAGGCCGTCCTCGGACCGGTCCTGCGCGAGCTCGTCGTCAGCGAGGGAATGCAGGCCCTCGGCATCCCGACGACGCGCGCCCTCGCGGCGACCGAGACGGGTGAGCAGGTCTGGCGACAGGGGATGGAGCGCGGCGCGGTCCTCGCGCGCGTCGCGGCGAGCCACCTGCGCGTCGGGACCTTCGAGCTCGTTGCGCGACAAGGGGATCCGACTCGGCTCCGTGCTCTCGCCGACTACGCGATCGAGCGTCACCAGCCGGCGGCGCGCGGCGCGGACAACCCGTACCTCGCACTGCTCCGGTCCGTCGTCGCGGCGCAGGCCGCGCTCCTCGCCGACTGGATGGCTGTCGGGTTCATCCACGGCGTCATGAACACCGACAACATGACGATCTCCGGCGAGACGATCGACTACGGGCCGTGCGCCTTCGTCGAGGCCTTCGACGAGAATGCCGTCTTCTCCTCGATCGACACCGGCGGCCGCTACCGCTTCGGGCAGCAGCCCGGCATCGCCGTCTGGAACCTCTCGCGCCTCGCCGAGACGTTGCTTCCGCTCATCGCCGAGGACCCGGCGGCGGCCGTGGGAGACGCGACGGCTGCCGTCGAGGGCTTCATCCCCGCATTCGCCGAGGAGCTCCTCGCCCGGCACCGGCATAAGCTCGGTCTGACCGACGCACGCGAGGGGGACCAGGCGCTCGTCGATGACTTCCTCCGCGTGCTCAAGGTCGGCGCCGTCGACCACACGCTCGGGTGGCGGGCGCTCTCCGCGGTGCTTGTCGGTGATCCTCGCGGGGCCGAGATCCTCGGCGGCGCAACGGGATTCGACGAGTGGCGGGCACGCTGGGTCGAGCGGCTCGGGGCATTCGACCCGGTCGACGTCGCCGTGCGGCTCGACGCCGCCAACCCCGTCCACGTCCCGCGCAACCACCTCGTCGAGGAGGCCATCGCGGCGGCGAATGCCGACGAGCTCGAGCCGCTCCAGGCCCTGCTCGAGGCCGTCCGCAGCCCGTTCGGTCCGTGGGACGAGGGCGACCGCTTCGCCGAGCCGGGGCCCGAGGCATTCACCCGGTCCTACGTCACCTACTGCGGCACCTGAGTCGGCGGCGTCCAGCGCGGGTCGCGGCCGAGGAAGGCCATGAGCTCCTCGGTCTCCGTCGCGTCCTCCGGCACCGGCTGCTGCTCGCCGAACTGACCGGTCGGGCGGAGGACGTCCTCGGCCTGCCGCATCCCGGTCAGCGCGTCTTGGACGAGGTCGGCGTCGAGGGTGTCGTCGAGGCCGGCCGACCGCGCGAGGTCCCACGTGTGGAAGAAGACGTCGCCGGTCCAGATCCGGTCGATGACGACGGGCACGGGGTTGTGACCGGTGTGGGGGTGGGAGTGCGGCAGGTCCATCGAGGCGGGGTCGTCGAGAATGCCCTGGACCTGCTGGGCGAGGTGCGCCCACGCGGCCGCGGGCTCGTCCTCGGGGGAGGGGCCGGGCTCGATCGTCACGGCGTCGCCGAGGACGTCGCGGATCCAGTGGAGGTGAGCGACCACGTCGCGGGCGCGCCACTCCTTGACCGGCGTCGGCGCGTCCCAGTCGGTCACGCCGTCGACCCGCGCGGAGAAGCCACGGGCGACGACCCGGAACTTCTCCGCGATGGGCAGCTCGGGCAGCCGGGTCACGCGGCCGGCCCGTCGGCGAGGATCTTGTCGAGCTTGGCGTAGCCGTCGTGGACGCCGACCTCCAGGCCTGACTCGAGCCACCCGTCGCGACCCTCGAAGGAGTCGACGAGGCTCTGCGCGTGCAGGCGGGTCCAGCCGTCGCCGAGGTCCTCGAAGGTCAGCGTCTCGAGGGACACCCCCTCGGGCTGCTCGTCCCACGTGAAGGTCTGGACGATCCGCTCCGGCGAGACGTCGTGGAAGGACCCGTGGAAGGCGTAGGACTCCTCACCGCGCAGGTTGCGCATCCGCCACGACCCGCCGGTCCGCGCGTCCCAGTGGTCGAGCTCGGTCGTGATGGAGTCCGGGCCGACCCAGCGGGCGTAGAGCTCGGGATCGGTGTGCGCCCGGAAGAGCTGCTCGGGCGTCGCTCGGAAGTCGCGGGTGATCCGGATGATCGGGAGGTCGGGGTCGGCCTCGATCGTTGCGGTCGTGATGTGTTCGGTCGTGCTCATGACGGGTCTCCTTGCGTGTAGCGGTCGATCCACTGCGTCATCGCGCCGAGGGCGGCCGCCTCGAGGCAATCGGTTTCATACACCAAGCGGACTGCTGGTAGTCCCAGTACGTGGAGACCTTCGGGCCGGGCGCGCAGCGAGACCCGCGCGGAGACCTCGCCAGCGCAGTAGCGTCGGTCGGGTGGAGGCCGTGCACGTGCCGCACCCGGCATTGCGGCCGTACGTCGCGTCGTGGGTCGGCTTTCGGGCCGCCCTCGACCCGCGTGCGGTGCACCACGGACTGCCCTCCCCCACGCTCACCGTCGTGCTCGCGCTCGACGAGCCGCTGGACGTCGGGTGGCTCGACCGCGGGGAGCGCGAGCGCTACTGGACCTGCGTGGCCGGGCTGCACACCGGGCCGGCGCTCGTCCGCACCCACGGGTGGCAGCACGGCATCCAGCTCGCGCTGACCCCGCTGGGGGCGCGCGCCCTGCTCGGCGCACCGGCGGCGGCGCTCGCGGCCACGATGACCGAGCACGCCGAGCTCCCGGTCGGACTCCCCCAGTGCCTGCTGGAAAACCTTGCGGCGCAACGTGATTGGCGCAGGCGGCACCTGCTGCTCGAGCGGCATCTGCTGTCCGTGCTCGCGCGGCGGCACGACGACCCGGCCCACGACGTACGGCCGGAGGTAGCGCGCGCCTGGTGGCTCATCGCGTCCTCGGGCGGACGCGCCCGCGTGGCCGACGTCGCCGAGCAGGTCGGCTGGGGACGGCGGCGCCTGCTCGAGCAGTTCCGCGCCGAGGTGGGAGTCGGGCCCAAGGAGGCCGGGCGGATCGTCCGGTTCGACCGCAGCCGGCGGCTGCTGGACGCCGGGATCCCCCTCGCCGAGGTGGCGGACCGGGCCGGCTACGCCGACCAGGCCCACCTCTCCCGGGAGTACGCCCGGCTCGCCGGCCGCAGCCCAAGCCGGCTGCGCGAGTCGGCGTATCACCTGCCGGGCTGAGCAGGTCCGTGGCGGAGCCGCGGGGAAGGACCGGCCGCCGCCCATTCGTCCAAGACGGCGCCGCGGAGCGGGCCGCACGATCGGT
This sequence comes from Barrientosiimonas humi, assembly GCF_006716095.1. Classification (NCBI taxonomy): domain Bacteria; kingdom Bacillati; phylum Actinomycetota; class Actinomycetes; order Micrococcales; family Dermacoccaceae; genus Barrientosiimonas; species Barrientosiimonas humi. Next base: position 1,260,030 of record NZ_VFOK01000001.1, on the reverse strand, counting down.
CGCATGAACCGACAGCTCTTCCACGCCATGCAGTTCGACGACGCCGACGCCGCGATCGCCTTCCTCACCGCAGTGGGGTTCCGCGACAACGGCGTCCACCGCGACGAGTCCGGCGCGGTGGTGCACGCGCAGTTCGACTGGCGCGACACCGGCGGCGTCATGTTCGGCTCGGTGCGCCGTGCCGACGACCCCGACGACAGCGACTTCCTGCGCACCTCCGGCCACGCCGCGTGCTACTGCGTGCTCGCCGCCGACGACGAGGTCGACGCGACCTTCGAGCGTGCGGTCGCGGCCGGCGCGACGCCGGTGCAGGCGCCGACCGACCAGGACTACGGCGGCCGCTCCTGCACCGTGCGCGACGCCGAGGGCAACCAGTGGAGCTTCGGGAGCTACCCGGGCGCGTAGCCGCGGGCTAGCCGCCGGCGCCGTCCGCGAGGTCGAGGTCGAGCTCCATCGGCTCCTGGCGCACGGCGATGCTGCGCGCCGTGGCGTGCCCGCCGCCGGCCGGCAGCACTGTCAGCACGTATCGCCCTCCCGGGGGCAGGTCGAGGGTGTAGCGCCCCCCGTCGTCGGTGGTCGTGTGCGCCTGGTGCTCGCCCAGGTGCCGCACCAGGGTCACCGTGGCGCCGGCGGCCGGGGCGTCGCCGTCGCGCACCGTGCCCGACAGCGTGAGGCGCTCTCCGAGGGTGATCGGCGGGAGCGTGTCGCCGGCCACCTCGACCCGCTCGGCGCACGGGGCGAAGCCGTCGGCGGTCGCCACGAGCACCAGGGCGTCCTGGCCGCTCAGCGCCAGGCGGTACCGGCCGTCGTCGTCGGTGCGCCCCCAGTCGACCTGGGCGCCGCTCGGCCGCAGACCCGACACGACCGCCTTGGCGATCGCGCTGCCGTCGGCGCGCAGCACGCGCCCCTCGACGATCGTCTCCGACCCCTGGCCGGTGCGGCCGACGACCTCGGCGGGCTCCGGCGGCCGCGTCGGGGCGGTCGGCAGGGCGAGGGCGGCCCCCGCCCCGGCCAGCGCGGCCAGGGCCGCGAGCCAGAAGCCGTGCTGGAACGCGGCGAGCGAGGGCATCTGCACCCCGCCGACGGTCATCGTGGTGGCGCTGAGCATGGCGGCGACGGCGGCCGAGGAGGTGGCCGTGCCGATCGCCCGCAGCAGCGTGTTCAGCCCGTTGGCCGACGCCGTCTCGGTGATCGGCACGCTGCGCATGATCAGCGTGGGCATCGCGGCGTAACCGACCGCGGTCCCGATCGAGATCACCGTCGAACCGATCAGCACCTGCGCGACCGTGTGGGTCAGGAAGACCCGCATGACGTAGCCGACGGCCATGATCAGCGCACCGGTGATGAGCGTGACCCGCGCGCCGTAGCGCCGGGTCATCGCCGCCGACACCGGCGCGAACGCCACCATCGAGAGCCCGCCCGGCAGCATGCTCAGCCCCGCCGCCGTGACGCTCAGCCCGAAGCCGTAGCCGGTCGAGGTCGGCATCTGCATCTGCTGGGTGGTGCTGAGCATGTTGGCGAACATCGCGAAGCCGAGCAGCAGCGAGGCGACGTTCGTGAGCAGGACCGGACGACGTACGGACGTGCGCAGGTCGACCAGCGGCCGACCGGTGCGCAGCTCGACCGGCAACCAGATCGCGAAGAAGACGACCGCGAGCACGAAGCAGACGATCGTGCGCTCGTCGGTCCAGCCCCAGGTGCCGCCCTTGGAGATGCCGAGGAGCAGGGTGAGCAGCGCGACGGACAGCAGGACGGCACCGAGGTAGTCGAACCGGCCGCCGGTGCGCACCTTCGACTCCGGGATGACCAGCACCACCGCGGCGAGCATGACCGCGGCGAACGCCGCCGACACCCAGAACAGCGCGTGCCAGGAGAAGCGCTCGGTGATGATGCCCGACAGCGGCATCCCGGCCGCGCCGCCGATGCCGAGGGTCGCGCTCATCAGGGCGACGGCCGAGCCGACCCGCTCCGGCGGCAGCTCGTCGCGCATGATCGAGATGCCGACGGGGATGAGCGCCGCGCCCATGCCCTGCAGGCCGCGGCCGAGCACGACGACCGACAGCGAGCTCGGGCCGAGCGCGGCGATCAGCGAGCCGACGACGACCGCGCCGAGGCACAGCAGCATCATCCGGCGCTTGCCGAACATGTCGGCGAGCCGCGCCACGATCGGGGTCGCGACCGCGCCCACGAGCAGCGTGATGGTGACCAGCCAGGAGGCGTTCTCCAGGGTGGTGCCGAGCAGCCGCGGGAATTCCGGCAGCAGCGGCACCACGAGGGTCTGCTGCAGCGACACGACGGTGCCGCAGATGCTGAGCACCGCGATGACCAGCGGCGACGACGGGCGGCTGGTCTCGGGGGCGGTGTCGGTCGGGGCGGTCTCGGTGGTGGCGGGTGTGGGTGGCGACGGTTGGCTGCGGGTCACGAAGCGCGGATCCTCGGGGTCGTACGGCTGTATCGCCACCCTATCCATCGCCCCCGACAGGGCGCCGACTACGTTTGCAGGGTGAACCGTCGCGACATCTCAGGCCTGCTCATCGACCTGCTCGCGGTGCTGATCTTCGCCGCGTTCGGTCGCGCCTCGCACGAGGAGTCCGTGCTCGGCGCACCGCTCACCGCGCTGCCGTTCTGGATCGGCCTCGGCGTGGGGTGGTGGCTCGTGCGCAGCCGCTCCGGCCGCTCCCCAGTCGAGGTCGGCCCCGGCGTCACCGTGTGGGTCACGACCCTGGTGCTCGGCATGCTGCTGCGGGTGATCACCGGGCAGGGCACCGCCCTGGCATTCGTCGTCGTGGCCACGCTGGTGCTCGGCGTGCTGCTGGTCGGCTGGCGCCTGGCCCAGGAGCGGACGGGCTTCCTGCCCGCCGCCGAGCCGGCCCACGCGCCCGAGCCCACGCCCGCGGCGACCGCCGACGATGACTGACGCGAGGGCGTACGGCCCGCAGGTGCTCACCGGAGACCGGGTGCGGCTGCGCCAGCTCGAGGACGACGAGCTGAAGCTCGTCGAGCGCTGGTGGAACGACCCGTCCGTGCTGCCGCTGCAGACGTCGGGCCTGCCTCCGCGCCCCGCCGGCGGCTGGGCGGAGCAGCTCAAGCTCTGGCACGCCAACGCCGACCCGTCGTCGGTCGGCTTCGCCGTCGCGGCGCGCGAGGACGACCTGCTGCTCGGCACGGTCGCGCTGCACTCGATGGACGCGCTGGGCCAGGCGGCCACGTTCGGGATCATGCTGGGTCCGCCCGCGCAGGGACGTGGCCTCGGCGAGGAGGCGACCCGCCTCATGGTCGACTACGGCTTCCGCGCGCGGCCGCTGCACCGGATCGAGCTGCGGGTGTGGTCCTACAACGAGCGCGCCCGCACGGTGTACGAGCGCGCCGGCTTCCGCGAGGAGGGTCGCCGCCGCGAGGTGGTCTTCCTCGACGGCGCCTGGCACGACGAGATCGTGATGGGGCTGCTGCGGTCGGAGTGGGCCGCGCGGTGAGCAGCGGGGTCGGCCTCCGGTCCGAGCGGGGGCCGCTGCTGCTGTCGATGATGCTCTCGATGGGCCTCATCGCCATCGACGCGACGATCCTGTCGACCGCGGTCCCCTCGATCGTCGCCGACATCGGCGGCTTCTCCTCCTTCCCGTGGCTGTTCTCGATCTACCTGCTCGCGCAGTCGGTGACCGTCCCGGTCTACGCCAAGCTGGCCGACACGCTCGGCCGAAAACCGGTGATGCTGTTCGGGATCGGCGTCTTCCTGCTCGGCTCGCTGCTCGCCGGGTTCGCCTGGAGCATGGGGTCGCTCGTCGCCTTCCGCGCGGTGCAGGGCATCGGCGCCGGGGCCATCGCCCCGTCCGCCATGACGATCGTCGGCGACATCTACACCGTCGAGGAGCGGGCCCGGGTGCAGGGCTACCTGTCGAGCGTGTGGGCGGTCGCCGCCGTCATCGGCCCGGCCCTCGGCGGCGGGTTCGCCCAGCTCGACGCGTGGCGCTGGATCTTCTTCATCAACGTGCCGCTGGCGCTGATCGCGGGGGCGCTGGTGTGGCGGCGCTTCGAGGAGCAGGCCCCCAAGCAGCGTCGCCGCATCGACTATGCCGGCGCCACCGTGCTCACCCTCGCGCTCAGCCTGCTCATCCTGTCCGTGCTCGAGGGCGGCAACGCCTGGCCGTGGGTCTCGGTCCCCGGCCTGCTCGTGCCGGCAGCGGGCATCGCGCTGCTCGCGCTGTTCGGAGCCATCGAGCGGCGCGCGCCCGAGCCGGTGCTGCCCTCGTGGGTGCTGACCCGGCGGCTGCTCGTGACGACGGCGATGATCGCCTTCGCCATCGGCGCGGTGATGATCGGCCTCACCGCCTTCGTCCCGACCTACCTCGAGGGCTCGCGCGGCACCGCTCCCCTGGTCGCCGGTTTCGCCGTGGCGACGCTGAGCATCGGCTGGCCGCTGTCGTCCTCGCTCGTCGGCAAGCTCTACCTGCGCACGTCGTTCCGCACCGCCGTGCTGTGCGGGGGCGCGCTCACGACGGTCGCCGGCCTGCTGCTCGCGCTCACCGTCGAGTCGCCGTCGGTCGTCACGGTGGCGGTCCTGGCCTTCTTCGTCGGCGCCGGGCTCGGCATGGGCTCGGTGCCCGCCATGGTGGCGGCACAGTCGAGCGTCGCGTGGCACGCGCGCGGCGTCGTCACCGGCGCCCAGATGTTCGCCCGCTCCGCCGGCTCGGCGATCGGGGTCGCCGTGCTCGGCGCGCTCGCCAACGCCCGGATCGCGGCCGAGGGCGGCCCGCGCGACCCGCAGGCGATCGTCGCCGGCACCCAGGTGGTGTTCTGGGCGGTCGTCGTCGTCGCGGCGCTGATCTTCGCCGCGGCGGCGCTGATGCCGCGGGTGCCGGTCGAGGAGGCCGGCGAAGCGCCCCCGGCGGAGACGCCCTAGAGGGACTGCTCCTAGAGGTACTGCCCCGTCGAGCCCACCTGGTCGATCGAGCGGCCGGGCTCGGCGCCGTCCTTGCCGGTGATGAGCGTGCGGATGTAGACGATCCGCTCGCCCTTCTTGCCGGAGATGCGCGCCCAGTCGTCGGGGTTGGTGGTGTTGGGCAGGTCCTCGTTCTCCTTGAACTCATCGACGCACGAGCGCAGCAGGTGCTCGACGCGCAGGCCCCTGGAGCCGGTGGTGATCTGGTCCTTGATCGCCATCTTCTTCGCGCGGCCCACGATGTTCTCGATCATCGCGCCGGAGTTGAAGTCCTTGAAGTAGAGGATCTCCTTGTCGCCGCCGGCGTAGGTGACCTCCAGGAAGCGGTTCTCCTCGATCTGGGAGTACATCCGCTCCACGGTCGCCTGGATCATCGCCTCCACGGTCGCCTCGACCGAGCCGCCGTTCTCGGCGACGTCGTCGGCGTGCAGCGGGAGCTCGGTCGTGAGGTACTTGCTGAAGATGTCGCGGGCGCTCTCGGCGTCGGGCCGCTCGATCTTGATCTTCACGTCGAGCCGCCCCGGGCGCAGGATGGCCGGGTCGATCATGTCCTCGCGGTTGGAGGCGCCGATGACGATGACGTTCTCGAGGCGCTCGACGCCGTCGATCTCGGCCAGCAGCTGCGGCACGATCGTGGTCTCGACGTCGGAGCTCACGCCGGACCCGCGGGTGCGGAACAGGCTCTCCATCTCGTCGAAGAACACCACCACGGGCGTGCCGTCGGAGCTCTTCTCCCGAGCCCGCTGGAAGATCAGCCGGATGTGCCGCTCGGTCTCCCCGACGTACTTGTTGAGCAGCTCGGGGCCCTTGATGTTGAGGAAGTAGCTCTGCTGGTCGTCGCGGCCGGTCTTCTCGGCGACCTTGCGCGCGAGGGAGGCCGCGACGGCCTTGGCGATGAGCGTCTTGCCGCAGCCGGGCGGGCCGTAGAGCAGCACACCCTTCGGCGGGCGCAGCTGGTGCTCGCGGAACAGGTCGGCGTGCAGGTAGGGCAGCTCGACCGCGTCGCGGATCTGCTCGATCTGCCCGGCGAGACCACCGATGTCCTCGTAGTGGATGTCGGGCACCTCCTCGAGCACCAGGTCGGCGACCTCGGCCTTGGGGATGCGCTCGTAGACGAACCCGCTGCGGCTGTCGAGCAGCAGCGAGTCGCCGACGCGGATCGTGGACTCCTCGAGGGAGTCGGCGACCCGGCAGATGCGCTCCTCGTCGGCGTGCGCGACCACGAGCACCCGGCCGGAGCCGAGGTGCTCCTTGGCGGTGACCAGCTCGCCGATCTGCTCGAAACCGGCCGTGGCGACGATGTTCAGCGCCTCGTTGAGCATGACCTCACGGCCGGGCGCCATCTGCTCGGTCTCGACCGTGGGGCTCACCGCGACGCGCATCTTGCGCCCGCTGGAGAGGATGTCGGCGGTGACGTCGTCGTGGACGGCCAGCACGATGCCGTACGACGCCGGCGGCTGGGCGAGCCGGTCGACCTCGTTCTTGAGCGTGACGATCTGCTCGCGCGCGTCCTTGAGCGTGCGCACGAGGCGCTCGTTCTGCGACGAGAGCGTGCCCATCGACGACTGCAGCTGCAGCACCTGCTGCTCGAGCTGTCGCTGTCGGGAGGGACCTGCCGCGACCTTGGCCCGCAGGCCCTCCACCTCGTCGCGCAGGCGCTGCTCGGAATCCTCGGTGGCGCTGCCGTCGGCACGCCGCTGGGGCTGCTGCTCCTCGGTCATCGTGGCCTCCTTCTCTGCTTCGACCCTAACTCGCGGATCTGAGAGCGGAAGGCGCGACTCACCCTGTGAGCAGGGCGGATTCAGCCGTCGGCCTCCTCCTCGGAGGGCGCAACACCCGGCCGGGTGGGGCTCGTCTGGGCGGGGCTCTCCTGGGTGGGGCTCTCCTCGGCCGGCGCCAGCGAGCGGGCGAGCTTGCGCACCTTCTTGTCCGACACGGGACGCTCGCCGAAGTCCTCGGGGGTCGCGCCGCCGGCCGACTCCGCCTCGCCCTCGCCGTAGGAGCCCTTGGCCGGGCGACGCTTGCGCAGCGGCGGCGTCACGCCGGGGGCGAGCCGGCGGGTGCTGATGAGGAAGCCGGTGTGTCCGTGCATGCGGTGCTGCGGACGTACGGCCAGGCCCTCGAGGTGCCAGCCGCGCACCATCGACTCCCAGGCGCTCGGCTCGGTGTAGCCGCCGTGGTCGCGCGCGGCCTCGGCGACGCGGGACAGCTGGGTGGCGGTGGCGACGTAGGCGATCAGCACCCCGCCCGGGGCGAGCGCGTCGGCGACGACGTCGAGGCACTCCCACGGCGCGAGCATGTCGAGCACGACCCGGTCGACGGTGCCGGGCTCGACGTGCTGCGGGAGCTGCTCGACCAGGTCGCCGACGGTCACGGTCCACGCCGGGTGGTCGCCGCCGAAGAACTCGCGCACGTTGGCCTTGGCGATGGTCGCGAAGTCGTCGCGGCGCTCGAAGGAGTGCAGCGACCCCTGGTCGCCGACGGCGCGCAGCAACGACATCGACAGTGCGCCCGAGCCGACCCCGGCCTCGACGACCCGCGCCCCCGGGAACACGTCGGCGAAGGTGACGATCTGCCCGGCGTCCTTGGGATAGACGACGGCGGCGCCGCGCGGCATCGACATCACGTAGTCGGACAGCAGCGGACGCAGCGCGAGGTACTCGACCCCCGCGGTGTTGGTGATCGTGGAGCCGTCGGGCGCGCCGATCAGCTCGTCGTGGAGCAGGTAGCCGCGGTGGGTGTGGAACTGCTTGCCCGCGCCGAGGGTGATGGTGTGCAGCCGGCCCTTGGGGTCGGTCAGCTGGACCCGCTCGCCCTCGACGAACGGTCCGCGGCGCAGGGCCGCTCCGGTGGGAGCCTCGCCCCGGGTCTGCTCGGCAGTCATGGGGGCAGAGTCTAGGGACGCGGCTGCTCCGCGTCGGCGCGGGTCAGCGCGGCGCCGAGCCGGGCGGTGGCGACCAGCGCCACCTCGGGCGGCTGGGTCTCGGTCACCACGAGGATCTGCTCCGCCGACGCCGCCTGGACCGCCGCGACCGCAACCGTCACGTCGACGTCGAGGCTCGGCGCGGAGGTGACCCAGCCGGCCGGCTGCGCGACGGCGACCGCCCCCGCCGGGACCTGCGCGCGCTGGGCCGGGTCGACGCCGGCCAGCGCCTGCGGCTCGACGACGCCCCACGGGCCGCGGGCCTGGTTGCCGACCACGACGGCGCCGGGCGGCAGCGCCGCCACCGGTGTCGTGTCGTCGACGACGGTGACGGGCTCGGCGACGTCGCGCAGGCGTACGCGCGCGAGCAGGGCCCGCCCGTGGCCCGCCCGGATGGCCTGGGTCGCGCCGAACCACAGGAAGCTGGCGAGGAACAGCGACCAGACGACCGTGACGAGCGAGGGGCTGCGGCCCTGCAGCAGCGGCAGCACGATCGCCCAGAGCAGCAGGGCGACGGTGACGACGCGACCGCACCAGCCGGCCACGACGGTGCCTGTCGTCTTGGACCCGCTGACCTTCCAGACCAGCGCCTCGACGAGGAATCCGCCGTCGAGCGGGAGCCCGGGCATCAGGTTGAACAGCGCGACGAACCCGTTGCTCCACGCGAGGGCGAGCACGAGCAGGCGGGGTACGCCCTCGGGGACGACCGGGAGCGCCGCCCAGGCGAGCGCGGCGAGCGCGCCGTTGGCCGCCGGCCCGACGACCGCGACCAGGGCCGAGGAGCCGGGGGTGGTGTCGGCGTGGTCGTAGGCCGTGTGCCCGCCCCACAGGTCGGCCACGATCCGCGAGACCCGGTAGCCGCGCAGCTGACCGGTGATCGCGTGCGCGGCCTCGTGCACCAGCACGGACAGCAGGAGCAGGACCGCGTAGAGCGCGGCGACGGCGTACGCGCCCATCCCGAGCTCGGGCAGCGCGCGCTGCAGCGGCGGGCCGAAGAGCAGCACGATGACGACGGCGATGATCGGCCAGCTGGAGCCGAGGTAGACCGGCACGCCACGCAGCGATCCGAGACGCCAGCCGCTGACGCCGGGGTCGGGACTTCGGCTGGGCATGAAAGGAGCGTAGTCGCCGGTGCTGCGCGCTTCCTGAGGCCTCGGGCGCCGGGCTCGGGCTGTCCGTGCCGGCGCCTACCCTTTGCGCATGCCCGCCACCCGCTCCGACCGTGCGACCCCGCCTGCGGGGGCGCTCCCGGAGCCACGCCCGGCGCTGTCGCCGAGCCGGGCGTCCGACTTCCTGCAGTGCCCCCTGCTCTACCGGCTGCGCGTCGTCGACCGGCTGCCCACGCCCCCGTCCCCTGCCGCGGCGCGGGGCACCCTGGTGCACTCGGTACTGGAGCGGGTCTTCGACGCGCCGCCCGCGCAGCGCACGCCGGAGTCGGCCGTCGGCCTGATCCCGCAGGCGTGGCAGGAGATGGTCGAGCGCGACCCCGAGCTCGCCGCGCTGGTCGACGAGAGCGACCGCGAGTCGTGGTTCGCGGCCGCGGGCCGGCTGGTCGAGAAGTGGTTCGGCCTGGAGGACCCCACCCGCCTGGAGCCCGCCCACCGCGAGCACTACGTCGAGGTCGAGCTCGACGGCGTCCGGCTGCGCGGATACATCGACCGGCTCGACGTGGCCTCCACCGGCGAGGTGCGGGTCGTCGACTACAAGACCGGTCGCGCGCCCCACCCGCAGTTCGAGACCCGGGCGCTGTTCCAGATGCGCTTCTACGCCCTGGTGCTGTGGCGCTCCACCGGCGTCGTGCCGCGCATGCTGCAGCTGGTCTACCTCGGCAACGGCGAGCTGGTGCGATACCTGCCCGACGAGGACGACCTGCTCGCCACCGAGCGCAAGGTGCGCGCCGTCTGGTCGGCCATCAGCGCCGCGGCCGAGAGCGGCGACTGGCGCCCCCGCCGCAGCGCGCTGTGCCGCTCGTGCGACTTCCGCGAGCTGTGCCCCGAGTTCGGCGGCACTCCCCCGCCGCTGCCGGCGCACTCCGCCCAGCGCGCCGTCGACCCCAAGTGGTCGGGCGAGCCCGAGGTGGTCGTGCAGTGAACAGCGAGTCGGACGACGGGCAGGTGCGGGGTCCGGCCCTGCCGCTGCGGCCGTACGTCCTCGCCAGCTCCGCCGACCTGGCGGCCGAGCGCGCGGTCGGCGCCGACGAGGACGTCCACTTCACCGCCTCGCTGGCCCGGTCCGTGATCGAGGACCTCACCGTCGCCGGCGACCGCGTGCTCGACCCGTTCGCCGGGTTCGGCACGACGCTGCGGGTGGCCACCGAGCTGGGCCGCTCGGCGGTGGGGGTCGAGCTGCTTCCCGAGCGGTGCACCGTCGCCCGCGCGGCCGCGCCCTCCGCCACGGTCGTCGAGGGCGACGCCCGGGGTCTGGACCGCCTCGTGAGCGGTCCGTTCGACCTGGTGCTCACCTCACCGCCGTACCGCACCGAGCGCGACCATCCCGCCGACCCGCTGAGCGCTTACGCCCGCGACCGCGGCGACTACCCGACCTACCTGCGCGAGCTCACCGGCGTCGTGGCGGCGTGCGTGGACCTGCTGGCCGACGGCGGGCACGTGGTGCTCAACGTCGCGAACATCGCTGCGCACCAAGGGTTCACGCCGCTCGCGTGGGACCTCGGCCGCGCCGTGACCTCCGTCGCGCGGGTGGTGCAGGACGTCCCGGTCTGCTGGGACGCGCTGCCCCACGACCTCGCCAGCGACCACCTGATCGTGCTGGCTCGCTCCTGAGCGCAGTTCTTTCACGAGAACACTGTTCCCGCAAACTCACAGACTCGGGCTGCCCGCCTCCCTAGCGTGAGGACCAACGCGCGCGACGGGGGCAAGGAGCGTGCGGACCGAGTTCCAGGAGGGGAACCCCATGCAGTCAGTCATGAAGCTGCGCGCCGGCCTCGTCGCCGTCGCCGCCACCGCCACGCTCGGCGTCGGCGGGCTCGCGGTCGCCACGGCTACCGCCGCGCCCGTCACCCCGGTCGCGCAGGAGACGATCGGCGAGCGGCACCCGAACTGTGAAGGACTGATCAAGAGCCTCCGTCCCGGCTCGACGATCCCTGAAAGTGGTGAGGTCTGGATCAAGTCCGGCCAGAACCACTACAACATCGGATACCAGGAGGCTGGCTGGCCGATCCCTCGGTCGTACGACATCCCCGGTGACAAGACGCGCGACGTGTCGCATGTGGATGTCTGCCCGACCACACCGACCACCACCACGACGACGTCCACGTCGACCACGACCTCGACGAGCACGTCGACGTCCACCTCGACCAGCACCTCGACGAGCACCAGCCCGACCAGCTCGCCGACGTCACCGTGCACCTGCGAGCCGACGGAGACCCGGACCGGAACCCACACGCCCACCGGCACGGAGACCCCCACCGGGACGGAGACCCCGACGGGAACCCACACCCCCACGGGCACCGGGACGCACACCCCGACCGGCACCGGCACGGGCACGCCGCCCATGCCGACCGGAACCGACACCCCGACCGGCATGCCGCCGGCCCCGGGTGAGCCCAGCGGCCCGATCGTCAGCACCGGCGTCGTCGGCGACGGCCCGAACGCTGCCGCGCTCGCCGCCGCTGGCATCGCCACCGCTGGCGCAGTCACCGGCGCCGGAGTCTTCCTGCGTCGTCGCCTCACCGACGAGGGCTGAGCCGGGACCCGGCGTGAGGGGCTGATGCCCTGAAGCGCCCTGCAGCTCCTGCGCCTACCCCCGTCCGGCGCAGTCTGCAGCAGCAGGACGGACCCGCCTGGTCGCGAGGATCACCCGATCCCCGCGACCGGACGGCCCGTGCCGGACCGACACCGTCCAGCCGTCCGTCGAACACCGCCAGACCGGCCCCCAGCCAGGCCCCCGGCCCCGAGGACTGCACCCCCCAGCGTGGACGTACCTCCCGCCTGATCTTTCACTTTCCGCCACTTCCCGAAAACTCCCAGCCTTCCGAGCCGCGGCCCGCATAGCGTGCAGGCAGCGCGTGTCCTGCGGGGGAAATTTCGGCAGCGCGCGTCCGGAAGTTCAACCAGGGAGGGAACACCCATGCAGTCACTCGTGAAGCCGCGCTTCGCACTCGCCACCGCGGGCGCCATCGCCTGCCTCGGCATCGGCAGCCTGGCGTCGGCCAGCGCCGACCCGACCGAGGGGCCCGACCCCTCGGCGACCACGACCGCCACCAGCACCGAGACCGCCACCGCGACCGGCCCGGCCGGCAACAACGGCACGCTCAAGGTGCACGAGCTCGGCACGCCCGCCGGCACCGAGAGCAACGACCCGAAGAGCTGCGCGTTCAACCTCGAGGGCTTCGGCTTCGACCCGAACCAGTCCGGCTCGATCGAGATCGTGCCGCAGGGCGGCGACAGCGACACCGAGGACTCGGTCTCGCTGAGCATCACCACCGACGAGAACGGTGTGGGCTCGACGGTCTACATCAACGCCGACCCCGAGGGCGAGGACGACGGTCTGACCCTCGACAACGGCCACTACAAGGTCACGATGTACGACGCCGACGGCAACGAGATCAAGGTCAAGTCCAAGGTCTTCAAGCTCGACTGCGAGCCGACCACGCCGGAGCCGACCGAGACCCCGGAGCCCACCGAGACGCCCGAGCCGACCGACACGCCCGAGCCGACGGACACCCCGGAGCCCACCGACACCCCGGAGCCCACGGACACCCCGACGGGCACCGAGACCAGCACCCACCCGCCGACCGGCACCAACCCCGGTCAGCCCACCGGCCCGGTCGTCAGCACCGGTGTCGTCGGTGAGGGCCCCAGCGGTGCCGCGCTCGCTGCCGGCGGGATCGCCACCCTCACCGCGATCACCGGCGCCGGGGTCTTCCTGCGTCGCCGGCTGAGCGACGAGGGCTGAGCCACAACGGTTGGGCCGGCGCAGCCGAGCCCACCCGGGTGAGCCGGTGAGCTGAGCCAGCCGATGCCGGCTCGGCCTCCGGCCACCCAGACCGCCCGGTCGAGCGGACCACGCGTCCGCCCGGCCGGGCGGTCTGCTGTGCGGCGGGCGAGCCTGCGCCTCGCCCGCCTCGCGGTCTGCTGTGAGTCATCCGCTGTCCGCCATATGAGGACACCGCCGTCACCACCACGGCCGGTGAGGTAGCGTCGCCCACGTCGGCTCCGAGAGCCGGCACAGCAAGTGAATGTCCCTCGCGGGAGTCCGGCGCACCGGGCTGAGAGGGGGCTGATGCGGCCCCGACCGTCCAACTTGATCCGGGTCATGCCGGCGCAAGGAGCAGTGGTCGATGAGACGCACACCGCACTCCCTTGTCGCAGACCCGCCGACCCCGGCGGGCGCCGTGGCGTGCCGCCGCAAGGAGGCGCACCACCATGTCGACACCATCCCCCACCGACGCCACCACCGATCGCCGCACCCGGCCTGCCGGGCCGGAGACCACCGATGCCGCCCCCGGCCGGCGCAAGGTCCACGAGACCGGTCCTGACGGTCTCGCGGTGCCCCGCACCGAGGTGACCCTGTCGGACTCCCCCGGCACCGGCGAGACCAACGCCCCGTTCCGGCTCTACGACACCTCCGGCCCCGGCTCCACGCCCGAGGTCGGGCTGCCCGCCCACCGCGCGGAGTGGATCCGCGCACGGGAGGACGTGGAGTCGTACGCCGGTCGTCCCCGCGACCTCGCCGACGACGGGCGCGGCGCGCAACGGCGTGGCGCCGCGAGTCAGGAGTGGCAGGGCGAACGGCGAGAACCGTTGCGTGCCAAGCCTTCTCGCCGCGTGACGCAGATGCACTACGCCCGGCGCGGCATCGTCACGCCCGAGATGCGCTTCGTCGCGGCGCGCGAGCAGTGCGACGTCGAGCTGGTGCGCCAGGAGGTTGCCGAGGGACGCGCGATCATCCCGGCCAACATCAACCACCCCGAGACCGAGCCGATGATCATCGGCCGCAGGTTCCTGGTGAAGGTCAACGCCAACATCGGCAACTCCGCGGTGACCAGCTCGATCGCCGAGGAGGTCGACAAGCTGACCTGGGCCACCACGTGGGGAGCCGACACCGTCATGGACCTCTCGACCGGCGACGACATCCACACGACCCGCGAGTGGATCGTGCGCAACTCCCCCGTGCCGATCGGCACCGTCCCGATCTACCAGGCGCTGGAGAAGGTCGACGGCAACGCAGAGGACCTCACCTGGGAGGTCTACCGCGACACGGTCATCGAGCAGTGCGAGCAGGGCGTCGACTACATGACCGTGCACGCCGGCGTGCTGCTGCGCTACGTCCCGCTCACCGTCAACCGGGTCACCGGCATCGTCAGCCGCGGCGGCTCGATCATGGCCGGCTGGATGCTCGCCCACCACGAGGAGAGCTTCCTCTACACCCACTTCGACGAGCTGTGCGAGATCTTCGCGCAGTACGACGTCGCGTTCAGCCTCGGCGACGGGCTGCGCCCCGGCAGCACCGCCGACGCCAACGACGAGGCCCAGCTGTCCGAGCTGCGCACCCTCGCCGAGCTGACCCAGCGCGCCTGGGAGCACGACGTGCAGGTGATGGTCGAGGGGCCGGGGCACGTGCCGCTGCACCTGGTCGAGGAGAACGTACGCCTGGAGCAGGACTGGTGCCACGGCGCGCCGTTCTACACGCTCGGCCCGCTGGTCACCGACATCGCCCCGGGGTATGACCACATCACCTCGGCCATCGGCGCGGCCACGATCGCGATGCACGGCACCGCCATGCTGTGCTACGTCACGCCGAAGGAGCACCTCGGGCTGCCCGACCGCGACGACGTGAAGACGGGCGTGATCACCTACAAGCTCGCCGCGCACGCCGCCGACGTCGCCAAGGGCCACCCGGGCGCGCGGGCGTGGGACGACGCGCTGTCGAAGGCCCGGTTCGAGTTCCGCTGGGAGGACCAGTTCAACCTCTCGCTCGACCCCGACACCGCCCGCTCGATGCACGACGAGACGCTGCCGGCGGACGCGGCCAAGACGGCGCACTTCTGCTCGATGTGCGGCCCGAAGTTCTGCAGCATGCGGATCAGTCAGGACGTGCGCGACCGGTTCGCCCAGGACGGCATGCGGCAGATGAGCGAGACGTTCGTCGAGCTCGGCTCCACGGTGTACGTCGACGCCGAGTCCGCGCGACCCGCACCGAGCGCGTGACCGGGCTCAGCGCGTAACCGGGCTCAGCGCTCGGCCGGGGCGGTGGCGGTCGCGACCAGACGGGCAAGACCCTGCGGGGTCACCCCGTCCAGCGTCGTGACCTGCACCGCCCCGGCCAGCGCCGGCACCGGCACCACGTGCGGGACCGCGACGGTGGGCACGCCGGCGGCGACGGCCGAGCGTACGCCCGGCGGCGAGTCCTCCAGCGCGATGCAGTCGCGCGGGTCGACCCCCAGCCGCTCGGCCGCGGTGAGGTAGGGCTCGGGGTGCGGCTTGCCGTGCGTCACCGCGTCGCCCGTGACCACGGTCGCGAAGGTCCCCGCGGGCAGCACGTCGAGCAGCACCTGCGCGAACCGGACGTACGACATCGTCACCAGCGCGCACGGGATCCCTTCTGCCACAAGGGATTCCAGCAGCTCGCGCGCTCCCGGCCGCCACGGCACGTGGCGGCGCATCTCGGCGACGACCAGTCCCAGCAGGTGGTCGACGATCTGCTCCGGCGTCAGCTCGACCGGGCTGTTGTCGCGGATGATCGTGGCCGACACCAGCAGCGGGTTGCCGACGCAACGGTGCGCCAGCTCGTCGCTCCAGGTGCCGCCGTAGCTCTCGACCAGCGCTCGCTCGGCCCCGATCCAGAACGGTTCGGTGTCGACGAGCGTGCCGTCCATGTCCCACAGCACGGCCGCGGGTGTGCGGGGGGTCTCGATACGGCTCGTTCCTCGCCTACTCGACCGGCGTGTGGTCATCAGTCCTCGGGCTCGTATCCGAGGTTGGGCGCGAGCCACTTCTCGGTCTGCGCCAGCGTCCAGCCCTTGCGCTCGGCGTAGGCCTCGACCTGGTCGCGACCGAGCCGGCCGACCACGAAGTACTGCGACTGCGGGTGGGAGAAGTACCAGCCGCTGACCGCGGCGCCCGGCCACATCGCCATCGACTCGGTGAGCTCGATCTGGGTCTGCTCCTGCACGTCGAGCAGCTGCCAGAGCAGCTCCTTCTCGGTGTGGTCGGGGCAGGCGGGGTATCCCGGCGCGGGGCGGATGCCGCGGTAGTCCTCGGCGATGAGCTCCTCGTTGCTCAGCCGCTCGTCGGAGGCGAACCCCCACAGCTCGCGGCGCACCCGCTCGTGCATCCGCTCGGCGAACGCCTCGGCCAGCCGGTCGGCGAGCGACTCCAGCAGGATCCCGCTGTAGTCGTCGAGCTGCTCCTTGAACTCGGCGATCTTCTCCGACGCGCCGAGCCCGGCGGTGACCGCGAACGCCCCGACGTAGTCGCGCAGGCCGCTGTCCTTCGGGGCGACGAAGTCGGCGAGCGAACGGTTCGGGATGCCCTCGCGGTGCTGCCCCTGCTGGCGCAGGTGGTGCAGGGTCGTGCGCACCTCGGTGCGCGACTCGTCGGTGTAGATCTCGATGTCGTCACCGACCGCGTTGGCCGGGAACAGACCGATCACGGCGTTGGCACGCAACCACTTCTCCTCGACGAGCCGGTCGAGCATGCGGCGCGCGTCGTCGTACAGCTTGCGGGCGGCGTCGCCGGACGCGGGGTTGTTGAGGATGTCGGGGAACTTGCCCTTCATCTCCCACGCGTTGAAGAACGGCTGCCAGTCGATGTAGTCGACCAGCTCGGCCAGCGGGTAGTCGTGCCAGGTGCGGGTGTACGCCGTCGGCTCGTGCGTGGGTCGCGGCCCCTCGTGGAAGTCGCGCTCCTGCTGGGCGAGCAGGTGCGGCCGGAACGGGCGGTAGTCCTCCCACTCGATCGGCGTGCGCCGCTCGCGCGCGTCGTCGTAGGACAGCAGCGGCCGGTCGTTCTTCTTGGCCGCGTGGCGGGTGCGCAGCGAGTCGTACTCGCCCCTGAGCTGCTCCAGCAGCGCCGGCCGGCGCTCGTCGGACAGCAGCGTGGAGACCGTCGGCACCGAGCGCGAGGCGTCCTTGACCCACACGACGGGGCCGCTGTACTTCGGCTCGACGCGCACCGCGGTGTGCGCCTTGGACGTGGTCGCGCCGCCGAGCAGCAGCGGCATCGACAGGCCCTGGCGCTCCATCTCCTCGGCGAAGCCGACCATCTCGTCCAGCGAGGGGGTGATCAGCCCGGACAGCCCGATGATGTCGGCGTCGTGCTCCTTGGCCGCGTCGAGGATCTTCTGCGCCGGCACCATGACGCCGAGGTCGATGACCTCGTAGTTGTTGCACTGCAGCACGACGCCCACGATGTTCTTGCCGATGTCGTGCACGTCGCCCTTGACCGTCGCCATGACGACGGTGCCCTTGGCCTTCTGGCCGGCGGTGCCGGTGCGCTCCTTCTCGGCTTCGATGTAGGGGATGAGGTAGGCGACGGCCTTCTTCATCACCCGCGCCGACTTCACGACCTGCGGGAGGAACATCTTGCCGGCGCCGAACAGGTCGCCGACCACGCCCATCCCGTCCATGAGCGGGCCCTCGATGACGGTCAGCGGCGGCTCGCCGGCCTCCTCGAGCTCGGCCCGCATGATCTCGGTGTCGGCCTCGATGTGCTCGTCGATGCCCTTCACCAGCGCGTGCGTGATCCGCTCGCGCACCGGCAGGTCGCGCCAGGCGTCCTGCTGCTGCTCGGTCTGCTCGTCGCCGCTGGTGTTGAACCGGTCGGCGATCTCCAGCAGCCGCTCGGTCGAGTCGGGTCGCCGGTTGAGCACGACGTCCTCGATGCGCTCGCGCAGCTCGGGGTCGATCTCGTCGTAGACCACCAGCGCGCCGGCGTTGACGATGCCCATGTCCATGCCGGCCTGGATGGCGTGGAACAGGAAGACCGCGTGGATCGCCTCGCGCACCGGGTTGTTGCCGCGGAAGCTGAACGACACGTTCGAGACGCCGCCGGAGATCAGCGCGCCCGGCAGGTTCTGCTTGATCCACCGGGTGCCCTCGATGAAGTCGACGCCGTAGTTCGCGTGCTCCTCGATGCCCGTCGCGACGGCGAAGATGTTGGGGTCGAAGATGATGTCCTCGGCAGGGAAGCCGACCTCCTCGACGAGCAGCTCGTACGCCTTCGCGCAGATCTCCTTGCGCCGCTCCAGGGTGTCGGCCTGGCCCTGCTCGTCGAACGCCATGACCACGATCGCCGCGCCGTACTTGCGGCACAGGCGCGCGTGCTCGAGGAACGGCTCGACGCCCTCCTTCATCGAGATGGAGTTGACGATCGACTTGCCCTGCACGCACTTCAGGCCTGCCTCGATGACCTCCCACTTGGAGGAGTCGACCATCACGGGCACGCGGCAGATGTCGGGCTCGCTCGCGATCAGCTTGCAGAAGCGGTCCATCGCCTCCACGCCGTCGATCATGCCCTCGTCCATGTTGACGTCGATGACCTGCGCGCCGGCCTCGACCTGCTGGCGGGCGACGTTGAGCGCCGTGGGGTAGTCGCCCTCCTTGATCAGCCGCCGGAAGCGGGCCGACCCGGTGATGTTGGTGCGCTCCCCCACGTTGACGAACAGCGAGTCCTCGTCGATGGTCAGCGGCTCCAGCCCGGACAGCCGGCAGGCCGAGGCGACCGTCTCTGGCTTGCGCGGCGCGTGCTGCTCGGCCCGCCGCGCGATCTCGGCGATGTGGTCGGGCGCGGTGCCGCAGCACCCGCCGAGCAGGTTGACCAACCCGTCGCGGGCGAAGCCCTCGACGACGTCGCCCATCTGCTGGGCCGTCTCGTCGTACTCGCCGAACGCGTTGGGCAGGCCGGCGTTGGGGTAGCACGAGACGAAGGTGTCGGCGACGCGGGCCAGCTCGGCGACGTACGGGCGCATGTCCTCGGCACCCAGCGCGCAGTTGAGGCCGATCGCGAGCGGCCGCGCGTGACGGACGCTGTTCCAGAACGCCTCGGTCGTCTGCCCCGACAGGGTGCGGCCGGAGGCGTCGGTGATGGTGCCGGAGATGACGACCGGCCAACGGCGCCCGGCCTCCTCGAAGAGGGTCTCGACCGCGAAGATCGCCGCCTTGGCGTTGAGCGTGTCGAAGATCGTCTCGATGACCAGCAGGTCGGCCCCGCCGTCGACCAGGCCGCGGGCCTGCTCCAGATAGGCGTCCACCAGCTCGTCGAACGAGACGTTGCGCTTGCCGGGGTCGTTGACGTCGGGCGAGATCGACGCGGTGCGGTTGGTCGGGCCGAGCGACCCGGCGACGAACCGCGGGCGGTCGGGCGTGCTCGCCGTCATCTCGTCAGCGGCTTCGCGGGCAAGGCGCGCGGAGGCGAGGTTGAGCTCGTAGGACAGCTCCTCCATGCCGTAGTCGGCCATCGAGATGACCTGGGCGTTGAAGGTGTTGGTGCCGATGATGTCCGAGCCGGCCTCGAGGTAGTCGCGGTGGATCGCGCGGACGAGGTCGGGCTGGGTGAGCGACAGCAGGTCGTTGTTGCCGCGCAGGTCGGAGGGCCAGTCGGCGAAACGCTCGCCGCGGTAGTCCTCCTCGGAGAGCTTGTGCCGCTGGATCATCGTGCCCATCGCGCCGTCGAGCACGAGGATGCGCCGACCGAGCAGCTCGCGCAGCTCGTCGGTGCGGTCGGGCTGGCGGGACGCCTGGTCGGGCGACTGGCTGTCGGGCGACTGGCTCGCCGCCCCAGGGGGCGTCGCGGCGTCGGTCGCGGTGGGGGTCGCGGTGGGCAAGAAGACCTCCGGCTCGGGGACCCCGCCATGCTACGAGGCGCGCCGCCGCGGTTGCCGCACGGACCACGGGTCGGATCGGCCTAGGGTGGTGCCCTGCACCGCTCACCCGAGGAGGACGCCCGCCGTGATCCAGCTGGAGGACCTGCCCGAGCTGCGGGACCCGATCATGATCGCGGCGTTCGAGGGGTGGAACGACGCCGGCGAGACCGCCTCCGCGACGCTCACCCACCTGGCCCGCACCTGGGGTGCCGAGCCCGTAGCCGCGCTCGACCCGGAGGACTACTACGACTTCCAGGTCAACCGGCCGCGCACCGTCCAGGAGGGCGGCGAGCGCAAGGTCCGCTGGCCCACGACGCGCATCCTGCTGGCCCAGGACACCCCGCTCGACCGTGACGTGCTGCTGGTGCAGGGCATCGAGCCGTCGATGCGGTGGATGACCTACACCCAGGAGCTCATCGACCTGGCGACCGAGTGCGAGGTCGGCACGCTCATCACCCTCGGCGGACTGCTCGCCGACGTGCCGCACACCCGGCCCATCCCGGTGACGGTGACCTCCGAGCACGAGGAGACCCGGCAGCGCTACGACCTCGAGGCGAGCCAGTACGAAGGCCCCACCGGCATCGTCGGCGTCGTCGTCGACGCCGCGCACCAGGCCGGGCTGGCCACGCTGTCGTGCTGGGCCGCGGTGCCTCATTACGCCGGTGGCAGCCCCTCGCCCAAGGCGACCCTGGCGCTGCTCACCCGGCTCGAGGAGCTGTTCGACACGCTCATCGGTCACGACGATCTCCCCGAGCAGGCGCGCGCGTGGGAGCACGGCGTCGACGAGCTGGCGCAGTCCGACGAGGAGGTCGCGGAGTACGTCCAGTCGCTCGAGCAGGCGCAGGACACCACCGAGCTGCCCGAGGCCAGCGGCGACGCGATCGCGCGCGAGTTCGAGCGATACCTGCGGCGGCGGGACGACGACCACGGCTGAACCGCCTCAGCCGAGCGCCGGCAGCTCGTCCGGGTGCGGCCCGTCGTCCGCGGCCGGCAGCCGCCCGGCACCGATCAGCACCGCTCTTGTGTCGTCCCACGTGGGCGGCGTGGGCACCGACAGCAGCGCGTCGACCGTTGCCCGGGCCAGCCGCAGGGCCGTGGGCGCCGGCGGGTCGTCGAGGCGCAGGTCGAGGTGGTGGACGGCGTGCTCGACCGCCCAGCTCGCGGCGAAGTCACCGGCGGTGAACGTCTGCCCCTGCCAGGTGACGTGCCGGTCGTCGAGCGCCACGGCCCCGGTGCGCACGGCCCCGAACACGTCGCGCAGGTGCGCCCGCACCGAGTCCGGCCGCCGATAGCTCATCGCGCGGCGCCGCTGCGCCATCAGCTCCTCCACCGGGTCGTCGTCACTCGTGAGCTGCGCGTAGGACCGCCAGTAGCTCGCCGCGTCGACCGTCGGGCGATCGTCGCTGCGGCTCGCGAGGCCCATCAGGATCTCGGTGCCGCCGAACACCAGGTGCGTGACGACGTCGAGGCGTGACCAGCCGTGACACCGCGACGGGGCGAACAGGTCGTACTCGCTCAGGCCGTCGATCACCCCCAGCAGGCTGTCGATCGAGTCCACGAGCGCCGTACGCCCGGCGTCGATGTCGATGGTGAGTGCCATGGCACGACGCTAGGCCCGGCCACCGACAGGGCCACCCCGCACAGGCCTCCCCTGCGCCGCCCGGGATGTTCGGCAGCCTGTCCGAACCATGCGGACACCCACCTGGCTCGGGAGCGACGCAAGACCGAGGCCGCTGCTGCCGGGCGCTGTCCGAACCATGCGGACAGCCGGGCAAGGCCGCGGGTCGACAGGTCTCGTAGGACTGTTTCGGGGGCTTGTCGGTGGTCGCACCTAGTCTTCGAACAGACGTACGGAACGCGGCGCCGTCACTGCACGACAACGGGTCTCGGGGGCAGCGCCGGCGCAGACAGGGGAAGGTGCGATGAGCGTTCAGGACCTGGTCGACACGGTCGAGCCGAGCTTCGTGCTGCCGGCGCGGGTGGTGTCGCTCGACGGGCTGCCCGACCACGTCGTCGACTGGCTGGTCCAGGCGATCGACGCGATCGCCGAGCGTCCGGCGGTCAGCGACGCAGACGCCACGCGACGTGGAGTCGGTGCGCGCGACGGGGCCGGCCCGCCGAGGCGGAGCATCCTCCCCCGGTCGAACCCGTTGCACGGGCCGACGGTGGTGGCGGGCGGGCCCGACCCGCTCGACGACCCGGCCGAGGCGCGCAGGGCTGCCGGACAGCTCATCCGGGTCGCGCGCGGTGTGCAGTCCTGGGCCGAGTCGATCGAGCTCGAGGGCACCCGGCGCCTGCTCGCCGCGGTCGAGTGCGATCCCGATCTCGACCTGGGGCAACGCGATCCGACGTCCCGCAGGAAGGCGCGCGGCGCCCTGGCGCGGACCGCCGTCGCCACCGAGCTGCAGCTGCTGACGGGGCTGCCCATCACCCAGTGCCTCGAGCGGGTCGCGCTGGCGTCGGCGACCGACGAGCGCGCGGGATACCTGCGCGCCCGGGTCGCGAGCGGCACCACCACCCTGCACCGGGCGAGCACGGTCCTGAAGGAGACCAAGCACCTCGACCCGCTCACGGCGGACCAGGTCGCCCGCTCGACCCTGCGGCCCATCGACGGGACCGCGACCGACGCCACGGATCCCCGGGTGGGAGGGCACCGCACGTTCCCGCGGTTCTCCACCACGGACCCCGGCCCCACCGAGTGCCGCGACGACCGCCCCGACGACCGCCCCGGTGACCGCGCCGGGCACGCGAACGAGGGCGTACCCGACGGATTCGCCTCGGAGACAGCGGCTCTCGTCGAGCTCGGCGGCGTCTCGCAGGACACGTTCCGCAAGCGGCTGGCGCGGTCGGTGGCCTCGGCGTTGCCGCCCGACCGCGACGCGGACCGGGTGCAGGCGCAGGCCCGCTCCCGACGTGAGGTGAAGGTGTCGCCCGGCGACCACGGCATGGCCTACCTCGACCTCAGCGCCGAGGCCGACCGGGTGTTCGCGGCGCACGAGCGCATCGATGGTCTCGCCCGCACCGCCCGCCAGGCCGGCGACCCGCGCACCCTGGCACAGCTGCGCTCCGACCTCGCCACCGACCTGCTCGTCCACGGCACGGTGCCCGACGACCAGCTGCTGGGTGACGCGCCGCCGGGGCGGGTGCACGTGGTGGTCTCGCTGTCCACCCTGCTCGGCCTCGACGACCGCGTGGCCGAGGCACCGGGTCGGGGATTCCTCACCGCCGCGCAGGTGCGCCGCGTCGCCGTGCAAGCAGGGTCCACGCTGCGCCGCATCGTCACCGATCCGGCGTCCGGCACGGCGATCGAGACGACGCGCAGCTACGTGCCGACGCGGGCCATGCGTGAGTACGTCATCGCCCGCGACGGACGGTGCCGCGCCCCCGGGTGCGAGTACTCCGCCGTGGGTGCCGACCTGGACCATGTGCGCGAGTGGCAGGCCGGCGCCGAACGCCCGGCCGATGGCGCGACCCACCCCGACAACCTGATCGCGCTGCACCGCGGCCACCACAACCCCAAGACGCGGCGGTGGTGGACGGTCACGCCCGGACCGGCCGGTGAGCTGCGCTGGAAAACCCTTACAGGACAAGAGGTTTCGACGCATCCGGCGCGCTATGACGACCCGGCCGACACGGCAGAGCCCGGGGCGCAGATCTCACGGCTGGAGGCCGGCCTTGCCGGGTTGATCGAAGGCGTCCAGGACCCGGCGCCGCTCACCGCCGAGGAGGTGCCGGGCGGGGGCCGGCGGCGGCTCGACCCGTGGCGGCGTCGGAGGCGCGGGCGGCAGGGTGCGGCGCGGCGCAACGCGCCGCAGTCGTGAGGGCTCTGGCCGTGCTGCTACCCGGTTCAGCCCTCGGGTCGCAGCTCGACGCCCAGCAGCGCGTCGACGGCGTCCGCCACCGAGACGTCCGAGCCGTCGTCGGCGCCGTCGGGGTGCTCCCCGATCCACCGGTCGATCGCCGCGAGGGCGCCGGGGCTGTCGAGGTCGTCGGCCAGCCGTTCGGCGACGGTGGCGACCAGCGCGCGGTCGCACGCCGGGTGGCCGAGCAGTCCTTCACGCCACCGGTCCAGGCGGGCCTGCGCCGCCGAGAGGAGCTCGTCGGTGTAGCCCCACTCCTGCCGGTAGTGCTGGTCGAGCAGCACCAGCCGGACTGCCATCGGGTCGACGCCCTGCGCGCGCAGGTCGGACACCCGCACCAGGTTGCCGAGCGACTTGCTCATCTTCGCGCCGTCATAACCGACCATCGCCTGGTGGGAGTAGACCTGCGCGAAGGCGGGCGACCCCGGCAGCGCCTCGGCCTGCACCGCGCTCATCTCGTGGTGCGGGAAGACCAGGTCGGTGCCGCCGCCCTGCACGTCGAAGCCCGGGCCGAGCTCGTCCAGGGCGATGGTCGTGCACTCCAGGTGCCACCCGGGCCGGCCGGGTCCGGCGCCGTCGGGGCCCGGCCACGAGGGCTCACCGTCGCGCGCGGCCCGCCACAGCAGCGGGTCGAGCACGTCGCGCTTGCCGGGGCGGTCGGGGTCGCCGCCGCGCTCGGCGTAGACGTCGAGCATCTGCTCGCGCGTCCAGCCGCTGAGGTGGCCGAAGTCCGGGCAGCGCGCCAGATCGAGATAGACGTCGTGGCCGGGCTCGTCGCCGGGCCGAGCGGCGTCACTCGCCTGCGCGGCCTCGCCGTCCGGCAGCGGAAGGAGGTACGCCGCGCCCGACTCGATCAGCTCGCTCACCCGCGCCGCGTGCCGGGGCATGGACTCCTCGACCCCGACGTAGGCGTCCGGGGGCAGCACGCGCAGGGCGGTCATGTCGTCGCGGAAGAGCTGCACCTCCTCGCGGCCGAGGTCGCGCCAGTCGACGCCGTCGCGCGCCGCCCGCTCGAACAGCGGGTCGTCGACGTCGGTGACGTTCTGCGCATAGCGCACGCGCAGGCCGTTCGCCCGCAGCAGCCGGCCGACCAGGTCGAACGTCACGTAGGTCGCGGCGTGCCCGAGGTGGGTGGCGTCGTAGGGGGTGATGCCGCAGACGTAGATCCGCGCGGTGCCGTCGCTCCCCTCGACCGGCTGCAGCGTCCCGCTCGCGGTGTCGTGCAGCCGCAGCGCCGGCGCTGCATCGGCGAGGGCGGGGACGGACGGGGCGGGCCAGGACTCCACGTGTCGAGAGCCTACGGCTCGACACCGACGAACCCGCGCCTCGGTGCCCCGAAGCGGCCCGGGTGTGAGCGGCGCAACACCGTGGGCGGCGCACCGCGTACCGTGTGCGGCGCGCTCAGCCGCGCCGCGCCCACCCGCGCACCGTCACCACAACGGCCACGGGAGCGGGTGGCGTACGCCGTCCGGCTCGGGGAACACCCCGCTCGCCAGCAGCCGCTCCACCCGCGCGCCGAGGGCGTCGATCTCGGCCGCGGTGATGAGGTCGGCGAGCTCGTCGGTGAGCCCGTCGTACAGCGCCGCCTCGAGCCGGTGCAGCCGCTCCACGTCCGCCTCGCGCAGCGGGTCGCCGGCCCACCCCCACAGCACCGTGCGCAGCTTGGTCGCGGTGTTGAGCGTGACGCCGTGGTCGATCGCCCAGAGCCGGTCGCCGTCCTCGATGAGGTGGCTGGCCTTGCGGTCGGCGTTGTTGAGCACCGCGTCGAGCACGGCGAGCGAGGCGAGCTGGTCCTCGTCGGCGTGCGAGACCGCCATCGGCGTTCCGTCACCGAGCTCGACCCCCACCACCGGCAGGTAGTCCTCCGGCACCTCGTCCACCGCGTCGAGCCGCACGAGGCCCACGGGCAGGTCGACCACGGTCGACTCCAGCGGCCCCACCCAGCGCTGCACCGAGCCCGGGCCGAGCGGCCCGTCGCGCAGCACGGTCTCGGGGATGTGGTCCCAGCCGCCGGCCCGGGAGACGAGGTACGACCCGCGCTCGCGGGCGGCGAGCGTCCCGTCGGGGAAGTCCCACAGCTCGCGCTCTCCGCGGACGGGCTTGTAGATCGCGCTCGTGCGCGACTCCCCCACCCACACGCGCAGCGCGAGGTTCGAGGCGTCGAGCAGCCGACCCTCGATCTCCAGCTCGCCGTCGGCGAGCTCGCGCAGCAGGGCCAAGGTCAGCGCTTGTAGCCGTTGGCGCGGGGGCAGATGTGACCGGTCGGGTCGAGCGGACCGCCGCAGAACGGGCACGGCGGCCGGCCCTGCGCGACCATCGCGAGCGACCGGCGGACGAACTCGCGCGCGGCCGAGGCGCTCAGCGACACCTTGAGCACGTTGGTGTCGGGCGGGGTGACCTCGATGACGCCCTCGCCCTCGAGGTCGGGCTCCAGCTCGACCTCCGCGTCGTAGCACTCGATGATCACGGCCTGCTGCTCGCCGTCCCAGGTGAGGCTGAGCGTGGAGACGCGGAACTCGTCGTCGATCGGCGCGCTCAGCGGCGCGTTGTCCTCGGGGTCGGCGGCCGAGGAGGCCGGCACCTCCTCGAGCAGCTCCTCGACGCGTTCGGCGAGGACCTGGACCTGCTGCTTCTCCAGCGAGACCGACGTGACCCGGGGTCCCTGCTCGGCCTGCAGGAAGAACGTGCGCTGCCCGGGCGGGCCGACGGTGCCCGCGACGAACCGGTCGGGCCGGACGTACTCGATCAAGGGCATGGTCCGAGCCTAATCCGCGCCGCGGGTCGAGCCGGTACGGCCACCCGGGTCGCCGGCGGGCGCGCCCGGGTCGCCGGCGGACGTGCCCGTCTCGCCGCCCGGCGTCGCGTCGGAGCTCGCCGCCTCCTCGGGCGCCGGCACCAGGTCGGTCACGCTCGCACCGTTGTCGTTGCTGCGCAGCACGAACGAGCGGTGCGGGGTGTAGCGCACGACCGACAGCGACGCCGGCGCGACGACGATGCGCTGGAAGGAGTCCAGGTGCATCCCGAGCGCGTCGGCGAGCAGCGCCTTGATGACGTCGCCGTGCGACACCGCGACCCAGACGGCCGACGAGCCGTGGGCCTCCTCGACATCGCGGTCGATCCGGCGCACGACCTCGACGGCGCGCGAGCTCATCTGGGTCAGCGACTCGTGCGCGTAGGTCTCGTCCGGCGGGAACGTCGCGGCCGACGGCTGGCGCTGCACGACCTTCCACAGCGGGTCCTGCGCGAGCTCCTTGATGGGCCGGCCGGTCCAGCCGCCGTAGCGGCACTCCCCCAGCTGGTCGGCCGACTCGACGGTTACGCCGTCGCGACCTTGCGCGAGCACGGCGGCGGTCTCCTGGCAGCGCTGCAGGGGGCTGGACACGATGCGCGCGACCGGCACGTCGCGCAGGCGCCCGGCGAGCGTCGCGACCTGCTCGCGACCGGTCTCGTCGAGCCCCACGCCCTCGGTCCAGCCGGCGAGCACGCCCGAGGAGTTGGCGGTGGTCCGGCCATGGCGGACGAGCAGGACGGTGGCCACGGCGACACTGTACGTCCGCGCCCGGCTGGTGCGGACGGGCGCCGCCCGCGATGTGGTGACATAGGCCGGTGATCGTGGACCAGGCCGTCTATCGCGACGGCAAGCGGATGAGCTGCGGCGACCTCAGCGACGAGCTGGAGCGGCTGGCGACGAGCAAGGCCAACGACTTCCTGTGGATCGGCCTGAAGGACCCGACCGAGCGGGAGTTCGCGCTGGTGCAGGACGAGCTGCGGCTCCACCCGCTCGCGGTCGAGGACGCGATCACCGGCAACCAGCGTACGAAGATCGAGCTGTACGACGACACGATCTTCGTGGTGCTCAAGACGCTGAGCTACACCGAGGCGACGTCGCAGGTGGAGACCGGCGAGATCATGCTGTTCGTCGGGCCGCACTTCGTGCTCACCGTGCGGCGCGGCGAGCACTCGCCGCTGTCGGCGATCCGGCGGTCGCTGGAGCACACCCCCGAGCTGCTCGAGCACGGCCCGGTCGCGGTGCTGCACAAGGTGATGGACGAGGTCGTCGACCAGTACGAACGCATCGACAGCGAGCTCGCCGAGGACCTCACCCAGCTCGAGCAGCGGGTGTTCGACCCCGACCTGTCGGTCGACGTGATGCAGCTGTACTCGCTCAAGCGCGAGGTGCTGGAGGTGCGCCGCGCCGCGCAGCCGCTCGTCGAGCCGCTGAAGCGGCTGATCCACAGCCGGCACGTGCCGGAGGAGGCCGCGCCGTTCTTCCGCGACGTCAACGACCACCTGCTGCGCGTCGTCGACCACGTCGAGGCCTACGACCGGCTGCTCACCGACGTGCTGAGCGCGCACCTTGCGCAGGTGTCGGTGCAGCAGAACAACGACATGCGCAAGATCTCGGCGTGGGTCGCGATCGCCGCGGTGCCGACGATGCTGGCCGGGGTCTACGGCATGAACTTCGAGCGCATGCCCGAGCTCACCGCGTCGTTCAACGTCGGCGGCAGCGAGTTCTACTACGGCTACTTCGTCATCCTCGCCGTCATGATCAGCGCCTGCGTCGGACTGTTCGTGGCGTTCAAGCGCAGCGGCTGGCTCTGAGGCACCAGCAGGCGCGCCCACCGGCCGAATCCGGTTGCGGTCGGTAGGTTCTGGGCCATGCGTCGCTCGCGCCTCGGCCGCTCCGGCCTGCACCTGTCACCGCTGACCCTCGGCACCGCCGGCTGGGGCGACCAGGTCGACGACGACGAGGCGCGCCGGATCACCGAGGCCTACCTGTCCGCCGGCGGCGCCTCGTTCAGCGCGGCGCACGCGTACGGCGGTGGCGAGGCCGAGCAGATGCTCGGCCGGTTGCTCGACGACGTCGTCTCCCGGGACGAGGTGGTCATCACCACCAAGGCCGGCGTCGGGCGTACGGCCGGCGGGCGGGTCGTCGACACCTCGCGCGGCGGGCTGCTCGGCCAGCTGGACACCTCGCTCAGCCGGCTGCGGACCGACCACGTCGACCTGTGGATGGTGCACACCTGGTCCGACGACGTCCCCCTGGAGGAGACCCTGTCGGCGCTGGAGCACGCGGTGGCCTCCGGCAAGGCGCGGTACGTCGGTGTCTCCAACTACCTCGGCTGGCAGCTGGCGCGCGCGGCCACGCTGCTGCAGACGGTCCGGGTGCCGCTCGTCGCCGACGAGGTGGAGCTGAGCCTGCTGCAGCGCGAGGCGCAGCACGACACGGTGCCCGCGGCCGAGCACCTCGGCGTCGGGCTGCTGGCCTGGTCGCCGCTGGGGCGCGGCGCGCTCACCGGGAAGTACCGCCACACCGTGCCGGCCGACTCCCGCGCCGCCCGGCGGCCCGAGGCGATGGCGCCCTACCTCGACGACACGAGCCGGGCGGTGGTCGAGGCGGTCAGCACGGCGGCCGAGGGGCTGGGCGTGACCGCCGCCGAGGTCGCGCTGGCGTGGGTGCTCGCGCAGCCGACGGTGGCCAGCGCGCTCATCGGTCCGCGCACCGCGACCCAGCTCGCGCCGCTGCTGCGCGCGACCGGCCTGCAGATCCCCGCGCAGGTGCGCGAGGCGCTCGACGAGGTCAGCGACGTCTGAGTCTCGGGGCGTCGCCGGCCGGTCAGCGCCGCGCGCTGCCGTCGGTGTCGTACTCCTCGTCGTCGAGGCCGGAGTACTCCCCGTCGTCCTCCTCGTCGTCGAAGTCGAGGTCGTCGTCCTCGTCGTCGTCAGAGTCTTCCTCGTCCGAGTCGTCGTAGTCGTCGTCCTCGTCGCCGGAGTAGACCTCCAGCGGCGTCACCTCGCCGTAGGCCTCCAGCAGCGCGTCGTCGTAGGTCTCGAACGCGTCGGCCACGTCCTCGAACGCCGCGACGACGGTCGGGTCGTTCTCGCCGCGCCGGCCGGCCGCAGCCTCGAGGTGGCGTTCGAGCGCGGTCACGAGGGCGGAGAGGGAAGCGCGAGGGTCAGCCATGCGATGACCGTAGCGAACCGCGGCGCGTTCGGCAGCCCTGCACCACGCCCGAGGTGGGAGGGGCGCACCCAGCACGAGGTGCGAGGGCGCACAATGAGGTCCCATGGTCGAGTACGAGTACCGCGTCCTGGACTTCCGACGCGACGTCGAGCGCGCGGAGATCCGCCAGGCCCTGACCGACCACGCGGAGTACGGCCACTGGGAGCTGTTCCGCACCCGGCTCTACCTCGGTGGCCACCGCCGGGTCTGGTTGCGGCGCAAGATCATCCGCGTCCGGCGTACGGCCTGAGCGGCTCTCCCGCCGATGCGCCTCAGGAGCTCAGCAGGAACCGCTGCAGCACGCGCGTGCCGAACTTCAGCGAGTCGATCGGCACCCGCTCGTCGATGCCGTGGAACATCGGCGCGAAGTCCAGGTCGGCCGGCAGGCGCAGCGGGGCGAAGCCGTAGCCGTTGACGCCGAGGCGCTTGAGTCCCTTGTTGTCGGTGCCGCCGGAGAGGCAGTAGGGCAGGATCACGGCCTCGGGGTCCTCGGCCAGCAGCGAGGACGTCATGGCGTCGACCAGCGCGCCCTCGAACGGCGAGTCCAACGCGATGTCGCGGTGGTGCACGCTCACCTCGACGAACTCCCCCGCGAGCTCCTGGATGGTGCTCATCAGCTCGTCCTCGTGACCGGGCAGGAAGCGGCAGTCGAGCGAGGCGCTCGCGGTCTGCGGGATCACGTTGTGCTTGTAGCCGCTGTCGAGCATCGTGAAGTTCGCGGTGTCCTGCAGGGTGCCCTCGACGAATCCCCTTGCGCCGCCGAGGTGCTCGAGCAGCGCGCTGGCGTCGTCCTCGGTGTAGGAGACGCCGGTGAGGTCGGACAGCCCGTCGAGCAGCTGGCGCACGGACGCGACGTACTGCCGCGGCCAGACGTGGGCGTCGATGCGGGCGATCGCCTCGGCGAGCCGCACGACGGCGTTCTCGTGGTTGGGCACCGACCCGTGGCCGGCCCGGCCGTGCGCGGTGAGCCGCAGCCACAGGATGCCCTTCTCGGCGGTCTGCAGCAGGTAGGCCCGGCGCTGCTGCCCCTGCGCGTCGGGCACGGTCACGCTGTAGCCGCCCACCTCGCTGATCGCCTCGGTGACGCCCTCGAACAGCTCGGGACGGTTGTCGACCAGCCAGCCGCTGCCCTTGACGCCGCCGGCCTCCTCGTCGGCGAAGAAGGCGAAGACGATGTCGCGCGGGGGCTTCTTGCCGGTGCGGGCGAGGTCGCGCAGGCAGGCCAGGATCATCGCGTCCATGTCCTTCATGTCGACCGCGCCGCGGCCCCAGATCATGTCGTCCTTGATCTCGGCGCCGAACGGGTTCACCTGCCAGTCGTCGGCGTTCGCGGGCACGACGTCGAGGTGCCCGTGCACGCACAGCGCGCCACGCTCGGAGTCCTCGCCCTCCACCCGCACGATCACGCTGGCCCGGCCCGGCTCGCTCTCGACGATCTCCGGCTCGAGCCCGACCTCGGTCAGCTCGGTCATGACGTACTCGGCGGCCTTGCGCTCACCCGGGCCGCTGCCGTCGCCGTAGTTGCTGGTGTCGATCCCGATGAGGTCCTGGCACAGGCGGACGACCTCGTCCTCGGGCCGCGTGTCCTCGGTGCTCGTGCGCTCGTCAGCCATGCGCCCACTGTGCCACGCGGGCGGTGCCCGCCCGAGGGGCAGGCGGGCGCGGCCGGGCTACCGGCGTACGTCCTCGTCCGGCCGCACGACCCAGGCGGTGGCCGTGCCGTCGCTGCGGCAGCGGATCGGTGGGCCGGCGCCGCACGTGACCGTGGCGTAGTCGCCGCGCGCGGGGCTGTAGACGCTCATCGTCGGGCTCGACCGGTCCCCGTTGTCGTGCACCGCCGTCGCGACCTCCAGGGCCCACCCGCACGGGTCGGCCACCTCGTCGTAGGCGACGTAGACGCGCAGGCCCCCGAGGTCGGAGCGCGGCGCGCAGTAGCGCGCGACCGCCGGCACGACGACCGTGCTGCGCGCCTCCGCCGGCGCCTCCTGCGGGTCGAGCAGGGTCTGCGGCGCGGCGCTCGTCGGGCTCGCGTCGGGCAGCAGCGTGGCCGGGCGGTCGGGCTGCAGCTGGGTGAGCGCCACCCAGCCGCCCACGACCAGCAGCACCGTGGCGAGGGCGATGGCCACCGGCCGGTTCGTTCGCCGGCGCCCGGCAGGTGCCGCCCGTGCGGCCGGTGCTGACGGTCCGGCTGGTGCGGGGGTCGCCGGGCGAGCGCCGGCGGGGTGCGAGCCGGCCGGTCGGGGTCGGGCGGCGCGGGATTGCGCCGGGTCGGCTCGTGCGGGGCGCGGCTGCGCCGGCGAGATGACCTGCGTGGGGCGCGGCAGGCGTACCGAGCTGGTGGCGGGCCCGCCCGCCAGGGCCGCGCGGGCCGCCCGGCTCAGCTCGGCGCACGTCGCGAACCGGTCGCCGGGGTCCACGGCCATCGCCCGGGCGACCACGTCGTCGAGGCCGGGCGGCAGGTCGGGACGGCTGCGCGAGGGCTGCGGGCGCGGGGCGTGCAGGTGGGCGGCCATCTGCTCGGTGAGGGTGGTGCCACGGAACGGCGGCTCGCCGGTGAGCGCCTCGTGCAGCACGCAGCCGAGGGCGTAGACGTCGATGCGCTCGTCGTAGCTGGCCCGGGTGTCGAACCGCTCCGGCGCCATGTAGGTGAAGGAGCCGACGGTGATGCCGGTGTGCGTCAGCCGGGTCTCGCCCTCGCGGCTCGCGATGCCGAAGTCGGCGAGGTAGGCGAAGTCGCCGCGGGTGACCAGGATGTTGGCGGGCTTGACGTCGCGGTGCACCAGGCCGCGTGCGTGCGCCGCGTCGACGGCCTGACCGGCCTGGTCGACGAGCGACACCGCGAGCTCGGGCGACAGCGGGCCGTCCTCGCGGATGATGGCGCGCAGGTCGCGGCCGCGCACGAGCCGCATGTCGATGAACAGCCGCCCGTCGATCTCGCCGAAGTCGTGGATCGGCACGACGTGCGGGTCCTCCAGGTCGGCGGCGATGCGCGCCTCGCGGCGGAACCGGTCGCGGAAGACGGGGTCG
The DNA here is from genome assembly GCF_006716095.1 of Barrientosiimonas humi. Lineage (NCBI taxonomy): Bacteria > Bacillati > Actinomycetota > Actinomycetes > Micrococcales > Dermacoccaceae > Barrientosiimonas > Barrientosiimonas humi. The sequence goes on along the minus strand of NZ_VFOK01000001.1, from coordinate 1,227,457 downwards.
TCGGCGAGGTTCTCGGGCAGCACCTTGAGCGCGACCTCGCGCTCGCGCCGCTCGTCGAACGCGACGAACACGCTGCCCATGCCGCCCTTGCCCAGCACCCGGTCCAGCCGGTAGTGGGCAAGCCGCTGCGCCTGCTCCCCCATCGAGCATCCCCCTCGTGCTCTCCCATGCTCTCGGGCGCTCCCCCCGGTGCTCCCCCGACCATGGTCGCACGGCGGGCGCGGGGTCAGCCCCGCAGCGCTCGTACGTCGGCGATGGTGTCGGCCTCGTCCGCGGACTTGTCGTCGCGATAGCGCAGCACCCGGGCGAAGCGCAGCGCGACGCCGCCGGGGTAGCGCGAGGAGCGCTGCACGCCGTCGAAGGCGATCTCGACGACCTGCTCCGGGCGCACGGTCACGACCCAGCCGTCGTCGTCGGTCGCGAGCTCGCGGAAGCGCTCGGTCTGCCAGCGCAGCGTCTCGTCGGTCATCCCCTTGAAGGTCTTGCCCAGCATCACGAAGCCACCGGTGTCGGGGTCGCGCGCGCCGAGGTGGATGTTCGACAACCAGTCGCGGCGGCGGCCGCTGCCCCGCTCGACCGCGAGCACCACGAGGTCGAGGGTGTGCCGCGGCTTGACCTTCACCCAGCCGGCGCCGCGGCGGCCGGCGGCGTAGGGCGCGTCGAGCCGCTTGACGACCACGCCCTCGTGACCGGCTTCGACGGTCTCGGCGAAGAAGCGCTGCGCCTCGTCGGTGTCGTCGGTGACCACCGACGGCACCAGTGCGTCGGGTGGCGCCAGGTCGGCGAGCCGCGAGAACCGTTGCGCCAGAGGCAGATCCAGCAGATCCTCGCCGTCGAGGTGGAGCAGGTCGAAGAAGAACGTCGTGAGCGGGGTCGACTCCCGCAGCGTCTCGGGCGAGCCTGCCGAGGCGGTGCGCGACCCGGTCACCTGGAAGGGTTCGGGACGCCCGTCAGCGGCGAGCGCGATGACCTCGCCGTCGAGCACGACGGTGTCGTGCGGCAGCGCCGCGACGAGCTCGACGACCTCGGGCAGCCGCTCGGTGACCTCCTCCAGGCTGCGGGTGAACAGCCGGACGTCCTCGCCGACCTTGTGCGCCTGGATGCGGATCCCGTCGAGCTTGCGGTCCAGCCGCACCGGGGTCCCGTCCAGCGCGGCCCGTACGTCCGGGGCGGACCCGGCGAGCATCGGCCGGAGCGGGCGGCCCGGCTCGAGCGAGATGCGCGCGAGCCCGGCGGCTCCGTCGGTCAGCGCGGCCTGCGCGACGGGGGCGGTGAACCCGGCGAGCATGACGGCGCGACGCACGTCCGCGGCCGGCACGTCGGCCGCCTGCGCGATCGCGGCCAGCAGCACCCCGTCGGACGCGCCCTGGCGCAGCTCGCCGCTCAACAACCCGGTGACGTACCGCTGCTCGTCGTCGGTGAGGCCGGCGTACAGCGTGCGCAAGAGCTCCCGGCGGCGGCCGGACGAGCCGCTGCCCGCGAGGTCGGCGAGCTCCTGGATGCGGCGGTCGACCTGCGCGACCTCCAGCGTGGGGCGCGCGGCCGGAGCGGGGCGCTCGGCGGACAGGGTGCGCCAGCCGATGCCGGTGCGGCGCTGGGGCAGCACGCCGGCGAGGTAGGCCGCGACGAGGTCGACCTCCTGTGGCTCCGCCTCGGCGAGCAGGGTCGCGACGAGCGTCGTCTTCGCGGTTCGCGAGGAGGTGGCGGTGACCTCGCGGGAGGTCTCGACGAGCCGGTGCAGCTGCATGGGCTCAGTGTGGCGTCCGGCTCAGCGCAGCCGCAGCACCCCGGTCGAGGGGAGCAGCCGCACGAGCCAGCCGTCGCGCGACCCGCCGGGCAGGGCGTAGTGCATCCGGTCGTCCTCGTCGAGCTCGTGCTCGTCGGCGTCGAAGCCGGGCACCGGGTCGCCGGCCGCGTCGAGCAGCGCCACCTCGGCGAGCTCGTTGTGCGGGTCGTCGACGACCAGCCGCAGCGGCGAGCCCTCGAGGCCGACGGTGAGCGACCACCCCTCGAGCGTCGGGTCGTCGAACGCGCCCCACGGCAGGTCGATCGGCTCGGGGTCGTCCATGGTGGCGGCGAGCATGAAGTCGACGACCAGCTGCACCAGCGCGCCTGTCTCGTCGAACCCCCAGAACGCGAAGTAGCTCCCGTCGCCCCAGCCGGACTCGACCACGGCCCCGACCGGTGTCTCCCCGCCGAACGTCAGCATCCGCGCGAACGGCCCCTGCGTGACGGCCAGCGGCGCGAACGCCCGTTCCCGGTCGCGCACGGTCACCGAGCCGAGCGCCGCGAGGTCGACGATCGCGACGTTGCCCGCGTCGACGCCGACACCGTGCCCGCCCTCCAACCGCTCCGCCGGCCGCCAGGCGATCGGCTCCCCGGGCCCGAGCACGACGCGCACCGCGGCGTTGCGGCCGAACGCCGTGGCCGTCTCGACGGCGTAGTCACCGGGCGGCACCGCGCGCATGAACGGGCTGATATCGGGGTATCCGAGGTCGAAGGCCGCGAGCACCCCGGAGGCGCAGCGGAACGTGCCGACGCGCTGCACCTGCAGCCGGCTGGTCTCGCCCGCCTCGTCGGTGACGTCGCGCGGGACGAACAGGCTCCCGTGGTCGAGCTCGGCCTCGACCGGGTGCAGCGCAGCGAACGGCGCGTCCGGCGAGGTGCCGGCGAGCGCGTCGCGCAGCGCCTCGGGCGGCAGGATCGGGTCGTCGGGGTCGTCGAGATACTCCACGACCCGCTCGATCCGCCAGTCGTCGTCGAGCCGGCGCAGGTCGTACTCGAAGTGCTCGTCGAGAAGCTCGTCGCGGCGGACCGTCTGCACGACGGCCGAGTCGCCCGTGACCCGCTCGGCGACGATCTCCTCGTCCGGGGTGTGCACGGGAGGTCCGAACGAGGAGTCCGGGAGCGCGAGAACCCCTGGCACGCCGTGGCGTTCGGCCACACCCTGCAGCGCCGACCGCCACACCTCGAAGGCGTCGACCTGCGCGTCCCCGCGCGCCTCGCCCGACTCCTGGTCCGATGCCTCGAACACCGGCGCGGTGGCGCCCCAGCGGGCGTACCAGTCGTCGATGAAGGCGCGTACGCGCGCTGCCGGTTCGCTGGCCATGTCACGTCCCCCCGTGGTCGTCAGCCGGTCGCGCCCAGCGTAGATCGACCGGCGGTCGGTGACACGGATCTTCGGGTGCTGCGGCGGCGACCTAGTGTGGCGAGGTGACGACATCGACTCGGATCGTGCTGGCCTCGCGCCCGCACGGCGAACCCACGCAGGACAACTTCCGCACCGAGCAGGTCGAGCTCGCCCAGCCGCAGTCCGGTGAGGCGCTGCTGCAGACGCTCTACCTCTCGCTCGACCCCTACATGCGCGGCCGGATGAGCGACGCGCCGTCGTACGCCCCGCCGGTGCAGGTCGGCGACACCATGGTCGGCGCCACGGTCTCCCGGGTGCTGCAGTCGCAGGACCCCTCGCTCGCCGAGGGCGACGTGGTGCTCGGGTACGGCGGCTGGCAGACCCACTCGCTCGAGAAGGCCGCCCACCTGCGCCGGCTCGACACCGACGCGCCCGTGCCGGTGAGCACCGCGCTGGGCGTGCTCGGCATGCCGGGCTTCACGGCGTACGCCGGGCTGCTGGAGATCGGTCGCCCGCAGCCGGGCGAGACGGTCGCCGTGGCGGCCGCGACCGGACCGGTCGGGTCGGCCGTCGGGCAGATCGCCAAGGTCAAGGGCGCCCGGGCCGTCGGCATCGCCGGCGGACCCGAGAAGGTGGCCTACCTGCGCGAGCTGGGCTTCGACGCCGCCGTGGACCACCGCTCCCCCACGTTCCGCGAGGACCTCGCGGCCGCCTGCCCCGACGGCATCGACGTCTACTTCGAGAACGTCGGCGGCGCGGTGTGGGACGCGGTCTTCCCGCTGCTGAACACCTTCGCGCGGGTGCCGGTCTGCGGGCTGGTCGCGGGCTACAACGCGACGTCGCTGCCGGAGGGCCCGGACCGCACGCCCGCGCTCATGGGCACCGTGCTGCGCAAGAGCCTGACGCTGCGCGGCTTCATCCAGACCGAGTTCGTCGAGCGGCTGACCGAGCCGTTCGTGCGCGACATGACCGGCTGGGTCGCCGACGGGTCGGTGGGCTACCGCGAGGACGTCGTCGACGGGCTGGACAACGCGGTCGAGGCGTTCCGCGGCCTGCTGCGCGGCGACAACTTCGGCAAGCTGGTGATCAAGGTCGCCGAGTAGCCGACCGGCGACCGGCGCGCGGTCCGGCGACGGGCGTACGTCGGTCGGGCGGGACCGGAAAACCAACAGCCCCGAAGCGATCGCTTCGGGGCTGTTGGTGTCGGTGTCCGAGGGGGGACTTGAACCCCCACCCCCTTGACGGGGACTAGCACCTCAAGCTAGCGCGTCTGCCAATTCCGCCACCCGGACGAGGTGTGCCTGCGGGCCCTGGGGAGGCCCTGACGGCGTCGCAGACAGTAGCACGCAGGAGCGGTGCTGCCCGAATCGGCCAGGGCCTGCGGCCGCGCGCCCACCGGGGGTCCGCCGGAGTCGGCCGGGAGCGTGCCGTCTCGCCCCCACCCCCGCGGGCGGGGCCGACACCCCGGCGCGCCGAATGGGTGAATCGTCCACTTTGCCTATACCCTGACTCGTCGGAGCGCGTCCACCTGCCCCGATGGCGGGACCGTGATCGACCCGGACCGCACCTCCCCTGACCGGCTGCTCGAAGGACTGACATGCGTATGACGACCCGCCGCACCCGCGCCGCCGCGACCGTCTCGGCCGCGACCGCCGCGCTGCTGCTCGCCGCCTGCGGCGCCCAGGATGTCGCCTCCGAGTCGCCCACGGCGACGCCGACCAGCACGGCCTCCAGCCCGACGGTCGACCCGGGCCCCGCCACGCCGACCACCAGCTCGACGACGCCCAGCACGTCCAGCACCCCCAGCACCACCACCTCGGAGTCGGAGACGACCACCGAGGAGCCGACGCACAGCCGCACGCGCACCAGCACGGCGACGCGCACCCACAGCCAGAGCCCGACCGAGCAGCCGGCCCCCGCGGCCAGCTCCACGCCGAGCGCCGCGCCGTCGAGCAGCGCCGGGGCGGGCGACGACGCCGAGCCGAGCGCCTCGAGCTCCTCCCCCTCGCCGTCCTCGTCCTCCTCGACCCAGCCGCCGCTCAGCGACGACGACGGCAAGACGCTCGCCATGGGCGCGAGCGGCCCGAAGGTCAAGGCGGCGCAGGAGCGGCTGCAGTCCCTCGGCTACTTCGTCCCGGCCGTCGACGGTTCCTACGGCGGCGGCACCCGCCAGGCCGTCTACGCGATCCAGAAGGTCGCGGGCCTCCCGCGCACCGGCGAGATCGACAAGGCCACCCAGGGCGCCATCGACCGCGGCGTCAAGCCGCAGACCCGGATCAGCACCGGCATCGAGATCGACCTGCGTCGGCAGATCCTCGTGGTCGTGCAGAACGGTCGCCCGATCAAGGTCATGAACGCCTCGTCCGGCAACGGCCAGACCTTCACCTACCCGGTCAAGGGTGACGACGGCAAGACCGTCACCCACACCGCCAAGGCGACCACGCCCACCGGCACCTGGACGCTCTACAACGAGCGCGACGAGCTGTGGAAGTCCACCCTCGAGCTCGGCACGATGTACCGCCCGAAGTACATCACCGGCGGCATCGCGATCCACGGGTCGCCCAGCGTCCCCCCGACCCCCGCCTCGCACGGCTGCATCCGGGTGACCAACGCGGGCATGGACTGGCTGTGGTCCAGCGGCAACGCCAAGGTCGGCTCGACCAAGGTCACCGTCTTCTGATCGAGCACTGATCACCCACCAGGCCCCCGGCGAACGCGCCGGGGGCCTGGTCGTTCCTGCGGCGTGCGGCACACTGGGCGGCATGCGCGCCGTGTACGCCGACCGCCCCTCGCCCGACGCACCGCTGGACGCCCTGGTCGTGGGTGAGCGACCCGATCCCGAGCCCGGTCCCGGGCAGGTGGCCGTGGACGTACGTGCCGCGAGCCTGAACATGCACGACGTCTGGACGTTGCGCGGGGTCGGCATCAAGGCCGAGCAGTTCCCGATGATCCTTGGCATGGACGCCGCGGGCACGCTCGAGGACGGCAGCGAGGTCGTGGTCTACCCCGTGGTCAACGACCCCGACTGGGGCGGTGACCGCACGCTCGACCCGCGCCGCTCGATGCTGACCGAGGACCTGCAGGGCAGCTTCGCCGAGCGGGTGGTCGTGCCCAAGGCCAACGTGCTGCCCAAGCCGACGTCGCTGAGCTTCGCCGAGGCCGCGTGCCTGGGGACGGCCTGGCTGACGGCCTACCGGATGCTCACGACCCGCTCGGGGCTGCACGCCGGTCAGACGATGCTGGTGCAGGGCGCGAGCGGCGGGGTGTCGACCGCGCTGATCACGCTCGGCGTCGCGGCCGGCCTGCGGGTCTGGGTGACCGGGAGCTCGCAGGAGAAGCGCGACCTGGCGAGCAAGCTGGGTGCGCACGCGACGTTCGAGCCCGGGGCGCGGTTGCCGGAGCGGGTCGACGGGGTGTTCGACTCGGTCGGCAAGGCGACCTGGAGCCACTCGATCAAGTCGCTCAAGCCGGGTGGCGTGCTGGTGACCTGCGGCGCCACCACGGGTGAGCCCGACTCGGCCGAGCTGACCCGGATCTTCTTCCTGCAGCTGCGCGTCATCGGGTCGACGATGGGCACCCGGCAGGAGCTCGCCGACCTGATCACCCTGTGCGAGACGGCCGACCTGCACCCGCAGGTCGGGCTGGAGCTGCCGATGGAGCAGGCGCCCGAGGCGTTCGCCGCGATGATCGAGGGCCGGACCGCCGGCAAGATCGTCCTCACCCGCTGAGAGCCGAGGGACGCGCGGGGCTCACGCGACCGGCTCTGGCCGCCACTCCGGCGGGTCCGCCGGCGACAGCTGCGGGTCGTCGACCGCGAACGTGCGCACCGGCCCGGGCCCGGTGAGCGGCCCCTCGAACCGGACCGTGACCCGGCCGCGACCGCTCCCCCACACCCAGCCGGCACCGTGCTCGGCGTGCACGACGTCCGCGCCGGTCCGCCACGCCACTGCGGGCGTGGCCTCGGTGACCATGCCGGCCGGCGCTGGTTCGACGCGGGCGGCGACGGCTTCGTACTCCGGGGCGGGCTCGACGCGACCGAGCCCGCCCAGCTCCAGGTCCAGCTCGACCTGGGCGTGCGTGGTGAGTCCGGACACCCCCACGCCGATCAGCCGCAGGCCGGAGCTGACGTCGACGCCGTGCAGCAGCCGGGTGGCCAGGTCGGTGACCGCGCCCGCCTGGTCGGTGGCGTGCCGCAACGTGGCCGAGCGGGTCTGCAGGCTGAAGTCGGGGTGGCGCACCTTGACCGTCACCGTGCGGGCGAAGGCCGACGCGGCGACGAGCCGCCGGCACACCCCCTCGGCGAGCCGCGCGATCTCCGACTCGAGCCGGGCCCGGTCGGCCACATCGGTCTCGAACGTCTCCTCCGCCGAGATGCTCTTGGTCTCGCGCTCGACCACCACCGGCCGGTCGTCCTGGGCGCGCGCGAGCCGGTGCAGCCCGTTGCCGTGCGCCTCCCCGAAGATGCTCACCAGGTCAGGCAGCGCGAGCCGGCGCAGCTGCTCCACGGTCTCGACGCCGAACGTGCGCAGCCGGTCGGCCGTGGCCGGCCCGACACCACCGAGCGCGCGCACGTTGAGCGGCGCGAGCACGTCGAGCTCACGGCCGGGCGCCACGACCACGAGCCCGCGCGGCTTCTCCAGGTCGGAGCCGATCTTGGCCAGCATCTTCGAGGAGGCGATCCCGGCCGAGGCGGTCAGCCCGCCCGTCTCGGCCTCGATGCGCTCGAGGAGCTCCTCGGCGAGCAGGCGTACGCCGTCGGCCGACAGGTCGCGCTGCTCGCCTGCGGCGAGGTCGACGTACGCCTCGTCGACCGACACCTGCTCGACGACGGACGACACCTCGCGCAGCAGCGACATCACCACCGCGCTGGTCTTGCGGTAGGCGGCGAACCGGCCGCCGAGGAATGCGGTCCCGGGTGGGCAGCGCCGGCGCGCCTCGTGCGTGGGCATGGCCGAGCGGGCGCCGAACGCGCGGGCCTCGTAGGACGCGGTCGAGACCACGCCGCGCGGCCCGATGCCGCCGACGACGACCGGGCGCCCCCGCAGCGAGGGCTTGTCGCGCTGCTCGACCGCGGCGAAGAAGGCGTCGAGGTCCAGGTGCAGGATGCTCGGCTCGGAGCGCACCCGGTCAGGCCAGGGTGAGGACGACCTTGACGTCGTCGTCCTGCGGGGCGAAGGCGGCCGCGAAGTCCTCGAGCGGCACCCGGCGGGTGATGAGGCGCGCGAGCCAGTCACGGTCGGCCTGCGCCAGGGCGGCAGCCCCCGCCTCGTAGTGGCGCAGGTTGGCGTTGACCGACCCGACGACGGCGCCGTTGTCGAGCACCAGGTCGCGGTTGACGGCGCCGAGGTCGAACCCGTCGGCGACGCCGGGGCTGGAGATGCCGGTGAGCACGACGATGCCGTAGGGGACGTTCTCGCTGAGCACCCCGGCGATCACCGGCACCGCGCCGGTGCCCTCGATGACCACGTCGGGGCGGACCGTGCGCATCACCTCGGCCGCGTCACCGGTGTGGTACGTGCCGCCCAGCTCGCGCACCAGGGCCGGCTTGAGGCCGTCCTCGACCCGGTCGAGCACGTGCACGTCGAGGCCGCGCTGGGCCCCGATCATGGCGCCGAGGAGCCCGATCGGGCCCGCGCCGGTCACCAGGACCGAGCGGGGCTCGAACCACGCGCGGTCGCCGATGCGGTCGACCTGCTCCCAGGCCTTGGCCACGACCGTGGTGGGCTCGAGCAGCACGCCGAGGTCGCCGAGCTGGGGGTCGAGCTTGACCGAGTGGTCGGAGCGGACCCGCCACTGCTCGGACCCGAAGCCGTGCAGCGCCTTGATGCCGTGCTCGGTGTAGCGGCCGTTGCGGCACATGTCCCACTCGCCGGCGGCGCACGCGCCGCACGGCTCGGGGTCGGGCATGCGCACGATGCCCACGATCAGGTCGCCCGCCGCGAAGCCGCTGCCCTCGGGCGCCTCGTTCACCCGGCCGAGCGACTCGTGACCGAGGATCAGCCGGTCGCTGCCGGCCGGCGCCTCGCCGTAGAGCCCCTGGTCGATCTCGCGGTCGGTGCCGCACACGCCGAGCGCGAGGCCCTGCACGAGCACGTCGCCCAGCAGCTGGTCGGGCTCGGGCATGTCGACGACGGCGAGGGAGCTCTTGCGCCCGGGGGCGACCGTGAGTGCACGCATGGTTCCGACGCTACTGCTCGGGCTCGCGCTCACACCACGCGGTGCACGACGAGCGGCAGCACCCGCCGGGCACCCGCCTCGCGCAGGGTGGCGGCGGCGACGGTCGCCGCCCAGCCGGACCGGGTCGCGTCGACGACCAGCAGCACGGAACGGCCCCGCACCTGGTCGGCGACGGGGCCGGCGTCGAGGCTCTCGCGCCAGCCCGCGGCCTCGTCGGACGACGGCAGGTCGGGGTCGACCCGGGTCGCGGGCTGCCACAGCGGCGCGAGGTCGAGCCGCCCGACCTGCGACAGGTGGGCCGCGACGCCGGAGACCACCTCGGGCAGCCCGCTGGCCGCCAGCGGCAGCACCACCTCGGGGCGCTCGGCCCAGTCGTCCTTCCACCGGGCGAGCGTGCCGACGGCCGCCTCCAGCAGGTCGTCGGTGGGCGAACCGTCTTGTGCCAGAACGGTTTCGCGCTCCTGAGCCCACTCGGGCGCGTCGGCGTGGACGATGACGCGACCGTCGTCGGCGGACAGCTCGGCCGGGATGCGCCCGCGCGCGCCGAACGCCCCGCCCGGCCACATCTTGCGGCGCTCGAGCACATGGGTCTCGGTGCGCAGCACGCGGCGCACGCCGGCGACGACGTCGTCGGACGCCTCGGCCTGCAACGGCTCGGGCAGGTGACCCAGGCAGACCGAGCACCGGCCGCACGGGGCGGCGTCAGGGTCGTCGAGCGACTCCTGCAGCAGCTGCATCAGGCACGACTCGCCCACGACGTAGCGGCGCATGATGTCGGCCTCGCGGCGGCGCGTGGCCAGGACGCCGTCGTAGTGCTCCTGGTCGTAGCTCCACTCGGCGCCGGTGCGCACCCAGCCGTCCTTGGTGCGGTCGGTGACCCCGTCGACCGCGAGCTGCTTGAGCATCAGCTCGACGGCGGTGCGGCGCAGCCCGGTCTCGGCCTCCAGCGCCGGAACGCTGACCGGCTCGTCGTGCTGGTCGAGCGCGGCCAGCAGCTTCTCGACCCGGTCGGGCTTGGGGATCGTGGCGGTCGCGAAGTAGTCCCAGACGCCGTCGTCGCCCGCCGACGGCAGCAGCACCACCGCGGCGTGGTCGATCGCGCGCCCGGCACGTCCGACCTGCTGGTAGTAGGACACCGGCGACGGCGGAGCCCCGACGTGCACCACGAACCCCAGGTCGGGCTTGTCGTACCCCATGCCGAGGGCCGAGGTCGCGACGAGTGCCTTGACCTCGTTGGCCCGCAGCGCCTCCTCGAGCCGCTCGCGCTCCCCCGCCTCGAGCTGCCCGGTGTAGGCGGCGACCTGCAGCGCCGGGTCGTCGCCGTGCCGGGCGCGGATCGCCTCGGTCAGCCGGTGCGCGTCGGCGACGGTCAGGGTGTAGACGATGCCGGCTCCGGGCAGGCTCGGCAGGTGCTCGACGACCCAGGCGTAGCGCGAGAGCGGGTCCATCCGCGGCAGCACGGTGAGCTGCAGCGACGAGCGCGCGAGCGGCCCGCGCAGCACGGTGGTCTGCTCGCCCAGCTGGGCGGCGAGGTCGTCGGTGACCCGGGCGTTGGCGGTCGCGGTGGTGGCGAGCACGGGGGTGTCGGGGTTGAGCTGCTGCAGCACGTCGGACACCCGGCGGTAGTCGGGCCGGAAGTCGTGCCCCCAGTCGGAGACCGCGTGGGCCTCGTCGATGACCAGCAGGCCGAGCCGGCCCGCGAGACCGTCGAGCACCCGCTGGCCGAAGCTGGGGTTGGCCAGCCGCTCCGGCGAGACGAGGAGCACGTCGAGCCGGCCCGAGCGCAGGTCGTCCTCGATCGCCGACCAGTCGCCGATGTTGGAGCTGTTGATCGTGGCGGCGCGCAGACCCGCGCGGCCGGCGGCCGCGACCTGGTCGCGCATCAGCGACAGCAGCGGAGAGACCACGAGGGTGGGGCCGCCGCCGCGGGCCCGGCTGAGCGCGGTCGCGACCCAGTAGACCGCGGACTTGCCCCAGCCGGTGGCCTGGACGACCAGGGCGCGCGCGCCCGGCCGGGTGAGCGCCTCGACGGCCGTGCGCTGGTCGTCGCGCAGCATCGCGCCGGGGCCGGCCAGGGCCGCGAGCACCCGATCGGCGACCTGGTCGAGGTCGGTCGAGGTCTGCAGATCCGTCATGCCAGGCACGGTAGGTGACGGGTCTGACAGGGGTCTCGATACGCCGCTCGTCCCTCGCGGCTACTCGACCGGCTTGGGCCTACGGCTACTCGACCGGCTTGGGCCTACGGCTGCTCGACCGGCTTGCGCTTCGCTGCGCGGCGCTGCGCTTCCTGCGCCTCCAGCTCCTTGGCCCGCTCGGGGGTGGGGGCGCTGCCGCCGAGGCGAGCGGGGACGTACCCCTGCTCGTCGGGTCCGAGCGGCGGGTAGGCCTCCTGCAGCCGGTGCAGCATGGCGGTCATCGTCTCGCGCAGCTGGTGGGTCTCCTCGACCGCGTTGGCGCCCTCGGGCACGTGGATGGGCGTGCCGACGTCCATGTGGATCGGCACGTTGCTGCGGCCGAGGCGCTTGGGCTGGTCCTTGGTCCAGACGCGATGGTTGCCGAAGGCGACGACCGGGATCATGGGGACGTCCGCCTCCAGTGCCATGCGCACGGCGCCGGTCTTGAACTCGCGCAGCTCCAGCGACCGCGAGATCGTCGTCTCGGGGAACACCCCGACCAGCTCGCCGCGGCGCAGTGCCGACACCGCCTCCTGGTAGGCGCCGACGCCGGCCTTGCGGTCGACGCGGATGTGCTTCATGCCGCGCATCAGCGGCCCCATCACCGGGTTGTCGAAGATCTCCTTCTTCGCCATCCAGCGCACGATCCGACCCTGCTCGCGCGCGGGCAGGCCGGCGTAGGCGTAGTCGAAGTAGGACAGGTGGTTCATGACGACCACACCGCCACCCTGGCGCGGGACGTTCTCGCTGCCGGTGATCGTGAAGCGCAGTCCCTGCGCGCGGAAGACCGTGAGGGCGAACCCGATGACGGGCGTGTAGACGGGTTCCATGCGGCTCAGGTTACTGACGGGTCGCCGCCGCGAGGGCCTCGCGTCCGGCACGTGGGTCGGGGCCGGCGCAGTAGTCGTGCACCAGCCGCTCCCAGCGCTGCGGGTCGGTGTTCCACTCCCGGCAGTGCTCTGCGACCTCCCAGCGGGCGTAGGTCACCAGGTCGGGACGGGCCGAAGCCAGCGCCGCGGACGGGCCGTAGGGCACGAAACCGTCGTCCTGGGAGTGGATCAGCAGGATCGGGTGGCGCAGCTCGTCGGCGCGCGCGACCCAGTCGGTGAGGCCGATCTCGAGCGGCTCGTGCAGCCCGATGAGGTGCCGGCCGACCTTGCCGCCGAGCAGCATCTGCCCCAGCGCCCCCACCGGACGCGGCACCCGGTTGATGGCCGCCTGGTGCCGGATGACGTCGGCCCAGTCGACCACCGGCCCGTCCAGCACGACGCGGCTCACCCGGTCGCTGCCGCGCGACTGCTCGAGGGTCTGCAGCACGATCGCACCGCCCATCGACCACCCGAAGAGGATCAGCTCCTGCGCGCCCCGGCCGACGGCGTACGCCATCGCCGCGTCGACGTCGCGCCACTCGTGCAGACCGAGCCCGTAGCGCCCGTCGAGGCTCGCGGGCGCGTCGGTGTCGTTGCGGTAGCTGACGACCAGCGCGGTGATGCCGAGCTCGTGCAGGACGGGGACGGCGCGCAGGGTCTCCTCGCGCGTCGCGCCGCGCCCGTGCACCAGCACCGCCCAGCGCTCGCCGTCTCCCGCGGGCACGACCCAGGCGGGGTTGTCGCCGAGCTCGCCTGCGATCCGGACGTTCTCGTGGTCCAGGCCGAGCGATCGGTCGGGCGGCCCGGAGAAGTAGTAGCCGCTCCAGCGGGCTGGCCCGGGCGCCAGGTCGCCCTGGTCGACGCCGTGCAGCTCACGGGTGACCTCGCCCCGGTCGTCGTCGCGGGACAGCACGTCGCCGATGCGCGCGTGACCGGTGTCGGCGGCGAACCACAGGCCGTACCGCCCCGGCGCGGTCGACCACTCGTCGGCGCGGAAGGTCACGGTGGGCGGGTCGGCCGCGCGGTCGAGCGCCGTCACCAGGGCGTCGTCGGGCCGCTCGCTCTCGGGCGTCACCACGCGGCGGGCGAAGTACGACGCGGCACCCACCGACGCCAGGCCGGTGACCGCGGCGAGACCGCCGACCACCGACGTCGCGGCGGCCACGATGCGAGCTGCTCCCCTGTTCGTCACAGGCGGCATCGTCTCAGGTCAGAATGAGCCGCATGCGCCTGCCGATCGAACTGCCCGTCACGCCCATGCTCGCGAAGGCGACCACGGGGGTGCCGGCCGCAGACAGCGTGCCGGGCGGGCTGTCGTACGAGCCGAAGTGGGACGGCTTCCGGGTCGTGCTGCTGCGCGACGGCGACGAGGTCGAGCTGGCCTCCCGGGGGTCCAAGCCGCTCACCCGCTACTTCCCCGAGCTGGTCGACGCGGCCCGCGAGCACCTGCCCGAGAAGTGCGCGCTGGACGGCGAGATCGTCGTGCGCTCAGGCGAACCCGGCTCCCAGCGGCTCGACTTCGAGGCTCTCGGTCAGCGCATCCACCCGGCCGAGTCGCGGGTCACCAGGCTGTCGCAGGAGACCCCCGCCGAGGTCATCTTCTTCGACGCGCTGGCCCTCGGTGACGAGTCGCTCCTCGACCGTCCGTTCCGCGACCGGCGTGCCGCGCTGCTCGCGGCACTGTCCGACCTCGGCGACGCACCGTTCCACGTCACCCGGGTCACCGGCGACGCCGACGTCGCGCAGGACTGGTTCACCCGCTTCGAGGGCGCCGGGCTGGACGGCGTGATCGCCAAGCCGCTCGACGGGACGTACGAACCGGGCAGGCGGACCATGCTGAAGATCAAGCACTCGCGCACCGCCGAGGCCGTCGCGATCGGATACCGGATCCACAAGAGCGGCGAGGGCGTCGGCTCGATCCTGCTCGGGATGTACGACGACGCAGGCCGGCTGCGCGGCGTCGGCGGGATCTCCGCGTTCACCATGAAGCGCCGACGCGAGCTGATCGACGAGCTCGCCGACCTGGTGGTGCGCGACGACGGCGGCGAGGCCGTCACGGGCGAGACCGACCGGTCGCGGTTCAGCGCGAGCAAGGACGTGTCGTTCGTGCGGCTGCGGCCCGAGCGGGTGGTCGAGGTGAAGTTCGACCAGCTCGAGGGGTCGCGCTTCCGGCACGCCGTCGGCTTCCTGCGGTGGCGCCCCGACCGCGACCCGGAGTCGTGCCTGCTCGAGCAGGTCGAGCGGGCGCCGGCGTACGACCTGGACGCGGTGCTCGCGGAGTAGGCGCGACTACTTCTCCACCCGGTTGCCGCTCTCGTCCCAGTGCTTGGCGACCTTCTTGCTCGGCTGCACGCGCGGCGGCTCGCCCGGCATCTTCGGGTAGTCCGGCGGGAAGGACAGCTCACCCAGGCCTCGCTCCTGAACGTCCTTGTCCCACAACGCCATTGCGCCGTCGATGCTGCCGGCTGCGTCGTCCGCGCCGGCCCAGGCGTCGCCCTCGTCGGCCACGATGCCGGGCACCGTGCGCACGGTGAAGTCGCCCGGCGCGACGTCGCGCAGCCGGTCCCACGAGACCGGCATCGAGACGGGCGCACCGGGCCGCGGACGCGGTGAGTAGGCGCCGGCGATCGTGCGGTCGCGGCTCATCTGGTTGAAGTCGACGAACACCCGCTCGCCGCGCTCCTCCTTCCACCACGCCGTCGTCACCAGGTCGGGGTCGCGCCGCTCCAGCTCGCGCGCGATGCCGATGACGCCGTGCCGCACGTCGAGGATCTCCCGGTCGCGCTCGATGCGCGCGTAGACGTGCACACCGCGGTTGCCCGAGGTCTTCACCCAGGGCGTGAGCCCGACGTCGGTCATCACCTCGCGCAGCAGCAGCGCCGCCTCGACGGCGTCGGCGAAACCGCGCCCGGGCTGCGGGTCGAGGTCGATGCGCACCTCGTCGGGGCGGTCGTTGTCGTCGGCGCGCATCGGCCACGGGTGGAAGGTGATGGTGTTCATCTGCACCATCCACACCGCCGAGGCGATCTCGTCGATCACCAGCTGCGGGTGCCGGCGACCCGAGGGATAGGTGCACATCGTCGTGCGCGTGTAGTCGGGGACCCCGCGCGGCGGGTTCTTGGAGAAGAACTCCTCCCCGTCGATGCCCGTCGGGAACCGTTGCAGCGCAACGGGTCTGTCGCCGTTGGCCCGCAGGAACGGCTCGGCCACGTCGACGACGTACTGCGCCAGGTCGAGCTTGGTGATGCCCTCCTGCGGCCACAGCACGCGGTCGGGGCTGGACACCCGCACCTCGCGCTCGCCCTCGGGGCCGGGGACCTGCAGGACCTGCGCCTTCGCCGGGCTCATGGCGCGCACTCTAGCCAGCGTCGGCCGTGCCTCGCGGCTGCCTGCCCTGCTCCTGCGCGCCCTGCTGCTGCGCGGCGAGCCGTGCCCGTCGCTCGCGCTCGGTGACGGCGTGCACGTCGGTGCGGGCGTCGTACGTCCAGAACTCGCGCAACCACACGGTCGCCAGCGCCACCATGCCGACGCACGCGACGCCGCCGGAGGTGATCGCCCCGCGCACGCTCCACGCGTCGGCGACCAGGCCTGCGCGGGCCTGGCCGGCCATCGGGCCGAGGGAGTACGACAGCATCTCGATGCCCGCCAGTCGCCCGCGCAGCCGGTCGGGGATGGTCTGGTTCCAGATGATCGAGCGGAAGACGCCCGAGAGCATGTCCATCGACCCGGCGACGACCAGGCACAGCAGCACCCAGATCATCGACGGCATCAGGCCGGCGAGCGCGATCGCGGCGCCCCAGGCCATGGCGGCGAGGACGACGGCGCGCCCGTGGTGGTGCACCCGGGCGGTCCAGCCCGAGGTCGCGGTCGCGACCAGCGCCCCCACGGCCTCGGCGGTGTAGAGCGCGCCCAGCCACTCCGGCTGCTGCAGCACGTCGGTGGCGAGCGCCGGCCAGAGCACGACCGGCATCGCCATCACCATCGCGATGATGTCGACGAGATAGGTGCCCATCAGGTCGCGGCGGGACGCGGCGTAGCGCAGCCCCTCGACGATGCCGCGCAGCGACGCCGCGTCGCCGGTCTCGCCGCGGGCCCGCGGCGACAGGCCCCACAGGATCAGCACGGCGACCCCGAGCGCGGCACCGTCGACGGCGAACGCCCAGGCCGCCCCGATCTGCCCGATCAGCACGCCCGCGAGCGCCGGCCCGGCCAGCATGGCGACCTCGCGGCCCAGGGCGTTCAGCGCGGTCGCCGCCGGGAGCTGGTCGTGCCGAACGGTCTGCTGCAGCAACGCTTCTCGCGCCGGGCGCTGCATCGCCGAGGCGACCGCGAGGAGCGCCCCGATCAGGTAGATCAGCCACAGCCGCGGCTCGTCCAGGAAGGCGTTCCAGGTGAGCACGGCGACCAGCACGACCTGGGCGAGCGAGGTCGCCAGCAGCAGGACGCGCCGGTCGAGATGGTCGGCCAGGGCGCCGCCGTACAGCCCGAAGACGATCAGCGGCAGCAGCTCGACCAGGCCCAGCGCACCGACGGCGAAGTTGGAGCCGGTGAGGTCGTACAGGTGGAACGGCAGCGCGACGTAGCTGAACATCGAGCCGAACCAGAAGATCGTGCCGCCCCAGAACAGCCGCCGGAAGTCGCGGCTGCTGCGCAGCGGGGTGGTGTCGACCCGCAGGGCTCTCAGACGGGTGGACCACGGCACGAGGGGTGATCGTCCTCTCCCCTCGGGTGTGCGGTCAAAGGGGTTTCGGACGGTGTTCACGGACTCGTCACCGCGCAACGGCCCCGGCCGGCCCCGCCCGTCCATACAGTCACAAGGTCCCGTCGCTCCCTGCCCCTTCGGAAGGCTTCCTGCCATGCCCCGCCACACCGCCGTACGTCGGCTGACCGGCGTCGTGACCGCCGCCTCCGCGGTCATCGCCTCCATCGCCCTGTCCCCCGTCGCCTCCGCGGCGTCGCCGAACCTCGTGGTCTCCGAGGTCTACGGCGGCGGAGGCAACTCCGGCGCCCCGCTGCGCTCGGACTTCGTCGAGCTCGCCAACCGCGGCACCGAGCCGGTCGACCTGGCCGGCTGGAGCGTGCAGTACTGGTCGGCGAGCGGCAGCACGCCGCAGCGCACCCCGCTCAGCGGGACCATCGCCCCGGGTGCGCGATACCTCGTCAAGCAGGCCGACGGCGCCAACACCGCGGCGCAGCCGCTGCCGACGCCGGACGCCACCGGCACCATCCCCATGTCCTCCAGCAGCGGCCGGGTGGCCGTGGTGAACCCGGCCGGCCAGGTCGTCGACCTCCTCGGCTACGGCGCCGCGTCGGAGTCGGAGGGGGCGCCGGCCGCCGGCACGAGCAACACGACCTCCAGCGCGCGCCGCGACGTCTGCGTCGACACCGACAACAACGCCTCGGACTTCGTGACCGGCGCGCCGACCCCGCAGAGCTCGGCGGCCCCGGCGGCGGTGTGCGACGGCACCACCCCGCCGCCGGCCGGCACGACCGCCACGATCGCGCAGATCCAGGGCGCCGCCCACCGCTCTCCGCTCGAGGGCCAGCAGGTCAAGGACGTCACCGGTGTCGTCACCGCCCGCTCGGGCAACGGCTTCTGGATGCAGTCGAGCACCCCCGACGACGACCCCGCGACCAGCGAGGGCCTGTACGTCTACACCCGCTCCGCACCGACCGTCGCCGTGGGCGACGCGGTCAGCGTGGCCGGCACCGTCGGTGAGTTCCGGCCCGGCGGCGCGAGCGGCAACGACAACCTGACCACGACCCAGATCACCGGCCCGACGGTCACCGTCACCGGGTCCGGCCAAACGGTGCCCGAGCCGGTCGTGCTCGGCGTGGACCGGGTCGCGCCCGCACAGAACGTCAAGACCGGCGACCCCGGCAACGTCGAGCGCGAGGGCGTGCCCTTCTCCCCGGCCACCGACGCCCTGGACTTCTACGAGTCGCTGGAGGGCATGCGTACGGCCGTGCGTGACGCCGTCGCGGTCGGCCCCACCAACACCTCCTACGGCGAGCTGCCGGTGGTGCCCGGCCAGCAGGTCAACGCGACCCGCAGCCGCGCCGGGGGCGTGGTCTACGGCGGCTACGACCAGCCGAACACCCAGCGGATCATCCTCGACGACCCGCTGCTGCCCCGCGACTCGATGCCGCGCGCCAACGTCGGCGACGTGCTGCCGGGCGAGAGCGTCGGCGTGCTGGACTACTCCTTCGCCAACTTCAAGCTGCTGCTGACCCAGGTACCCGGATATCGCTCCTCCGGTCTGCAGCGCGAGGTCACCGCGGCACCCGACAAGCAGCAGCTGGCGGTCGCGACGCTCAACGTCGAGAACCTCGACCCCAGCGACCCGGCCACGAAGTTCTCCCGGCTCGCGACGCAGGTGACGACCAACCTGCGCAGCCCCGACGTGCTGGCCCTGGAGGAGATCCAGGACAACAGCGGCCCGGCCGACGACGGGGTCGTGGCGTCGAACAAGACCACGGACAAGCTGATCGCCGCGATCCGCGCGGCGGGCGGGCCGGCGTACGAGGCCCGGTCGATCGACCCGCAGGACAAGATGGACGGCGGCCAGCCCGGCGGCAACATCCGGCAGGTCTTCCTCTACCGCACCGACCGCGGGGTGTCGTTCGTCGACCGTCCGGGCGGCGACGCCACCACGGCCACCCAGGTCGTCGGCAGCGGCCCGCGGACCACCCTGTCGGCCTCGCCCGGTCGCATCGAGCCGACCGACGCGGCCTGGACCGACTCGCGCAAGCCGCTGGTCGGTGAGTTCCGGTTCAAGAACCAGTCCTACTTCGTCATCGCCAACCACTTCGCGTCCAAGGGCGGCGACGACCCGCTGTTCGGGCGCTGGCAGCAGCCGACCCGGTTCAGCGAGACCCAGCGCAACGCGCAGGCCCGCGTCGTGCGCGGCTTCGTCGACAAGCTGCTGGCCGCCGACCCCAGGGCCAACGTCGTGGTGCTCGGTGACCTCAACGACTTCGAGTTCAGCCGGACCACCGACATCCTCGTCGGCAGCGGCGACACCCAGCTGACCGCGCTGGCCCGGACGCTGCCGGCCAACGACCGCTACACGTACGTCTTCGACGGCAACAGCCAGGTGCTCGACCAGACCCTGATCAGCCCGGCCCTCGCGAAGGCCCCGGGCAACAGCAAGCCGCGCTACGAGTACGACATCGTGCACACCAACAGCGACTTCTGGGACCAGGACTCCGACCACGACCCGCAGGTGGTCCGCCTGCGCTGAGCCGCGAGTCGAACCGACCGCGTCGCCGATAAATCGGTGGCGCACCCGCCCGGGACCGCCGCACACTGGCGGTCCCGGGCGCGCTCGTCCTCGAAGAGCGTGCCCCCCGGTGGAAGGAGTCGTGACATGTCGACGACTGTCCCCTGCCTGCCCGCAGTGCAGCAGCCCGCCCCTTCTTCCCACCGGAGCACCCACCGTGACGTCACCGGAGTGCCGCGACGACGGCATTGACCCCCGTTTCACCTTCGACTACCAGGCCTACGACGAGGACCTGGACCCCGACCAGCGCTGGTCGACCTGGCTCGAGGTCGACCCGCTGCAGCGCGGCCCGCAGCCCCGACCCGACTGGGTCGTGACCTCCCAGGGCGCGATCGACACCGACCTCGGCATCCTCAAGACCGGCAAGGAGGCCGACGTCTTCCTGCTGGAGCGCGCCGACCCGCACGACCCGCGGCAGCAGGTGGTGATGGCCGCCAAGCGATACCGAGATCCCGACCACCGCAGCTTCCACCGGTCGGCGACCTACACCGAGGGCCGCTCGATGAAGCGCTCCCGCGACGAGCGGGCGCTGAAGCGCAAGAGCTCCTGGGGCCGGGTCGTGGCCGCCGGCGAGTGGGCGATCTCGGAGTGGGGCATGCTCACCCGCTTCTGGGAGCTGGGCCTGCCGGTCCCCTACCCGGTGCAGGTCGACGGCACCGAGATCCTCATGGAGTGGATCCAGGTCGAGGGCCAGACCGCGCCCCGGCTGGCCCAGACCCGGCCCGACCGGGACCTGCTGGAGCACTACTTCGAGCAGGTACGCCAGGCGCTGGTCGACATGGTCCGCGCCGGCGTGGTGCACGGCGACCTGTCGGCCTACAACATCCTCGCCGCGGGCGAGCGGCTGGTCGTGATCGACCTGCCGCAGGTGGTCGACCTCGCGGGCAACCTGCAGGCCCACGACTTCCTGCTGCGCGACTGCACCAACGTCTGCCGGTGGTTCGCCGGGCGAGGGCTGCAGGTCGACGAGCAGGAGCTGTTCGGCGAGCTCGTGGCGCAGGCGTGGTGACCCGCGTGGCTTCCGCAGGATCGACCGGGTCCAGGATCGCCGGGTGCGGAATCGCCGGCCGCGGTCACTCGTTGCACCTGACATGGCAGACCAGCGCGCCGAGCAGGCGTACCCCGTGACCAAGACCGACGAGCAGTGGCGCTCCGAGCTGAGCCCGGCCGAGTACGACGTGCTGCGTCAGGCCGGCACCGAGCGGCCCTTCACCGGTGAGTACACCGACACCGAGACCGAGGGCGTCTACTCCTGCAAGGCGTGCGGCGCCGAGCTGTTCACCAGCGACACCAAGTTCCACAGCGGCTGTGGCTGGCCCTCGTTCTACGCCCCCACCGAGGACGACAACGTCGAGCTGATCGAGGACCGCTCGCTCGGCCGCGTGCGCACCGAGGTGCGCTGCGCCAGCTGCGGCTCGCACCTGGGGCACGTCTTCGAGGGCGAGGGCTACGACGTGCCCACCGACCAGCGGTGGTGCATCAACTCGGTGAGCCTGACGCTGCAGCCGAAGGGCTGACGCCGGGCGTCACCGGACGCGGACGAGCTCGAGGCCAGGCGCGGTGCGCCTGGCCTCGATCTCGTGCTGCGGCCCGCGTCAGCGCAGCCGGGCCACCAGGTCGCCGAGCTGCACCAGCGGACCGGTGAAGAACGGGATCTCCTCGCGCACGTGCCGCCGGGCCTCGGTGGCGCGCAGGTCGCGCATCAGGTCGACGATGCGGTGCAGCTCGTCGGCCTCGAAGGCCAGCAGCCACTCGTAGTCACCGAGGGCGAACGCCGGCACCGTGTTGGCGCGCACGTCGGGGTAGTCGCGCGCGGCCAGGCCGTGGTCCTTGAGCATCGTGCGGCGCTCGTCGTCGGGCAGGAGGTACCACTCGTAGGAGCGCACGAACGGGTACAGGCACAGGTACTTCTTCGGGTCGGGGTCGACCAGGAAGTCCGGCACGTGCGAGCGGTTGAACTCCGCCGGGCGGTGCACCGCGGCGTTGGACCACACCGCGTCGAGGTGGCGGCCGAGCTCGGTCGCGAGGAACCCGCGGTAGGCCGCCTGGAGCGGCTCGATCGCGTCGGCGTGCCACCACACGAGCAGGTCGACATCGGCGCGCAGCCCGCCGATGTCGTACACGCCGCGCACGACGACGCCCTGCTCGGCGAGCCCGTCGAGGAAGCCCTGCGCCTGCTCGATCAGCCCCGCGCGCTCCTGCGGGAGCGGGCGCTCGGCCTTGAACGCGGAGTACATCGTGTAGCGGATCGTGTCGTTGATCTCGTTGATCCGCTGCGCCCCCGGGCGGACGGCGCGGGGGGCGGTGCTGTCGGCGTTCGGCTGGCTCATGCCTTCATTGTCTGTCGCGGGCTCAGGCGCCCCGGAGGTGGGTGCCCAGGCGGGTCGCGGCGGCCCGCCCGGAGCCGATGCAGGCTGGGATCCCGACCCCGTCGTACGCCGCGCCCGCCGTCTCCAGGCCCGGCACCTGGCCGATCGCGGACCGGGCGACGGCGATGCGGTCGAGGTGACCCACGGCGTACTGCGGGAGGCCGCCGCCCCACCGCTGCACGTGCGTGTCGACCGGCTCGGGCAGCCGCTGCCCGACGATCCGCTGCAGGTCGGCGAGGCCGACCGCGGCCAGGTCGGCGTCGGGGCGCTGCAGGGTGGCCGCCTCGCGGTGCCGGCCCAGCGAGACCCGCACGAAGGCCAGGTCGGGGTGCTGCTCGGCCAGCCAGGGCCACTTGCTGCTGCTGAACGTCGAGGCCTTGATGTCGGCTTCCTCGACCGGCGGCACGAGGAAGCCGCTGCGCCCGGTCAGCCCGGCGGGGACCGCGTGCGAGGGGAAGGCGTAGGTCACCAGCACCATCGAGGCGTACTCGATCTGCCCGAGCACGTCGGCGGCGTCGGGCGCGAGGTCGGCCAGCAGCCGCGCGGTCGGGGCAGCGGGGGTGGCCAGCAGCACGGCGTCGGCCTCGACCGGCTCGGGGCTGCGGGTGTCGCCGAGCGTCAGCCGCCAGCCGCGGGGGGCCCGCTCGAGGTGACGGACGACCGCGCCCGTGCGCAGGCGTACGCCCCGCTCGGCGAGCCGCTCGGCCAGCAGCCCGGGGAGGGTGCCGAGCCCACCGGGGACCGTCGCGAAGACCGGCTCGCCGCGCCCGGAGTCCGCCGCCGCAGCCGCACCTTGTGCCAGGGCGATCAGCGAGTTCCCTTGTCGCACAGCATCGTTCACGACCGGAAGCACCGCGCGCGCCGACAGCAGCCGGGCGTGACCGGCATAGACCCCGCCGAGCAGCGGCTCGACCAACCGGTCGACCACGGCCTCGCCCAGCGCCGCCGCGACGACCTCGCCGAGGGGCGCGTCGTCGCCGTCGACCTCGACCGGCTGCTCGGCCGTGGCGCGCGCGACCTCACCGGTCGTGAGCAGCCCCTCGAGCGCCTCGGGGTGGGCCGGGATGCCCATGAGCGTGCCGGTCGGCATCGGGTGCAGCGCACCGCGGCTCCAGATCGCGGCCGGCACCCGCGCGGGATGGGTGACGTCGGCACCCAGCTCGCCGAGCAGGGTGCGCGCCTCGGGCCGGCGCCACAGCACCGACTCCGCACCGACGTCGATCGAGCGGCCGGCCACCGCGGCGCTGCGCAGCTTGCCGCCGACGCGGTCGGTCGCCTCGAGCACCGTCACCTCGTGCCCCGCACCGCTCAGCTCCCATGCCGCCGCGAGCCCGGCGACCCCTCCCCCGACGACCACGACCGATGCCATGCCCCCAGCCTGGCACCCGGGGAGCGCGCGGCCGCCGCGCACCCCGTCCGCCGCCCCGGCGTGCGCTGAAACGCGGTTGTAGCGCTGTGACTCCGCTGCAGCGGAGTCACAGCGCGACAACCGCGTTTCAGTCCCGTCAGGCGGCGCGCGCCCAGGCCCTCGCGAGGCGGTCCACGGCCACCCGCAGGGTCTCGGCCTGGAGGACGTACGGCGTGCGGATCCACGGCTCGAGGCCGCGGCCGGAGGCCGCGAACACCGAGCCGGGCGGCAGCAGCAGACCCTCGTCGCGCGCCCGCTGCGCGAGGACCGTGGAGCGGGACCGAGGCAGGTGCCACCACAAGGACAGCCCGCCCGTCGGCACCACGCAGGCCCACTCGGGCAGCGCCGTCCGGACGGCCTCCAGCAGCACGTCCCTCTGCTGCCGGATCCGTTGCAGATGCTCGATATTCGCCGCGCCCCAGTCGCCCGTGAGCCAGTCCTCGACCACCAGCTGCTCCAGCACCGGCGCGCCCAGACCCAGACTCAGTCGCGCCCGCGCCAACCCCGGGAGCAGCTCGCGCGAGGCCCGGATCCAGCCGATCCGCAGGCCGCCCCACATCGACTTGCTGACCCCGCCCACGGTCACCGTTCGTGGAGCGAACGCCGCCATCGGCGGCGGCAGCTCGACCGGGTCGAGCACGACGTCGACGAGGGTCTCGTCGATCAGCCCGACGACGTCGTACGCCCGCCAGGCGCGGCCCAGCTCCTGCCGAGCCTGCGCGTCGAGCAGGTTCCCGGTGGGGTTCTGGAAGTCGGCGATCACCGAGGCAACCTGCGCACCGCTCGACGCCAGCGCCGAGTGCCAGCTCGCGGGGTCGATCCCCTCTGCGCTGACCGGCACGGGCACCACCCGGGAGGCCTCCGGGCGGACCGCGGCGAGCAGGCCGGGATAGGTGGGCGTCTCGACCGCGATGCGCCGGCCTGGTCCGAGCAGCGCCCGAGCAGCGACCGCGGCGCTCTCGAGCGCACCGGTCGTCACGATGATCTGCTCGGGGTCGGTCGCAAGACCCCGCTCGGTGAACCGCTGGGCGAGCACCGCCCGCAGCGAGGGCAGGCCGTAGGGGTAGTAGCCCATGCCCGAGACGTAGCGGGCGACGCTCTCTGCAGCCCGGACGTAGGCCATCGCCAGTCCGGGGATCGCCGGCGGCGCCGCGGAGGTCAGGTCGATCGCGTCCGAAGGAGCCGGCCGGCCCGGCACGACGTCGGGCAGCGGCTCCCCTCCGCCGGTCACCGGGCCGCCCGGCAGGGCCGCTCGCGTCCCGGAGCCCTGCCGCGCCTCGGCGTATCCGCGCTCGCGCAGGGCGGCGTACGCACGGGTGACGGTGGTGCGGCTCAGACCGAGCTCAGCGACGAGCGCCCGCTCGCTGGGCAGCCGGGTGCCGTGCAGCACCAGCCCGTCCGTGACCAGGCCGCGGAGCGTGTCGGCCAGCCAGCGGTACGCCGGAACGCCCGGGTCGGGCGGGCCGAGCAGGCGCACGAGCCGGGCGGCGGTCAGCGTCGAGTTCGCGGGGTGGTCCACCAGGCCACTCTGCCGCAAGTGGCTCTTTATGAGAAGGCCATTGGTGCACGAGGCTGCTGGCATGGACAGCACCGACCTGGGCGACACCGCTCGTCGCGGCCATCGCCCGCTCCCCCGCCCGGCGCAGCTGCACGGTCCGGTGAGCCGGGGCGTCCGGCTGCTGCTCGGGCTCACGCTCTACGGCGCCTCCGTCGCGATGCTCATCGAGGCGGGGCTGGGCACGATGCCCTGGTCGGTGCTCGAGGTCGGTCTCGCCGGACGCCTGGGGGCCGACGTCGGGCTGGTGATCGTGCTGGTGAGCTTCGTGGTGCTGCTGCTGTGGCTGCCGCTGCGTCAGCGCCCGGGCATCGGCACCGTGGTCAACGCCGTATGGGTCGGGCCGGCGGCCACGGTCACGCTGCACCTGCTGCCGTCGCCGGGGGCACTGGTCGCGCAGCTGTCCCTGGCCGCCGCCGGGGTGGTGCTCAACGGACTCGCGACCGGCCTCTACATCGGCGCACGGCTCGGCCCCGGCCCGCGTGACGGGCTCATGACCGGCCTCCACGCGCGTACGGGCTGGAGCCTGCGGCTCGTGCGCACCGGGATCGAGATCGCCGTGGTGGCAACGGGATTCGCGCTCGGTGGCGTGGTCGGGGTGGGGACGCTCATGTATGCGCTCACGATCGGCCCGCTCGCCCAGCTCTTCCTGCGGATCTTCGACACCGCCCCCGACGCCGCCACCACGCGTCCGGGCTGAGGCCCGCACCCGCCGCTGACACGCGGTTGTCGTGCAGCGCCGTGCGCTGAAACGCGGTTGTAGCGCTTCGACTCTGCTGCAGCGGAGTCAAACCGCTAGAACCGCGTTTCAGCCCCGTCAGGCGCGCTGGCCGTCAGGCGCGCTGGGTGCGCTCGTGCACCAGCTCGACCACGCGGGTCAGCACGCCCGGGTCGGTCTGCGGGAGCACCCCGTGGCCGAGGTTGAAGATGTGGCCGGGGGCCTGCGCGCCGGACTCCAACGTCTCCAGCACCGCGCGCTCGACGGGCTCCCACGGCGCGAACAGCAGCGCCGGGTCGAGGTTGCCCTGCACCGCGTGCCGTCCGCCGGCCCGCCGCGCACCCTCGGCCAGCGGCACCCGGAAGTCGACGCCGATCACCTCGCACCCGGCGTCGGCCATCGCCCCCAGCAGCTCGCCGGTGCCGACGCCGAAGTGGATGCGGGGCACGCCCGAGTCTGCAACGGTGGCAAGGGCTTTCGCGGAGTGCTGCTGCACCTGGCGGGTGTAGTCGTCCAGCGACAGCGCGCCCGCCCACGAGTCGAACAGCTGCACCGCCGAGGCCCCCGCCTCGACCTGGACGCGCAGGAACTCCCCCGAGATCTGCGCCAGCCGCGCGCACAGGTCGTGCCACAGCTGCGGGTCGCCGGCCATGAGCGCCTTGGTCTTCTCGTGGTTGCGCGAGGGGCCGCCCTCGACCAGATAGCTGGCCAGCGTGAACGGCGCCCCCGCGAAGCCGATGAGCGGCGTGCCGCCGAGCGCCGACACCAGCCGGCGCACCGACTCGGCGATGTCGGTGACGTGCTCGGGCGTCAGCTCCGGAAGCCGGTCGAGGTCGGCGCGGGTGCGGATCGGCTCGGCGACGACCGGCCCCACCCCGGCGACGATGTCGAGGTCGACACCCACCGCCTGCAGCGGGACGACGATGTCGCTGAAGAAGATCGCCGCGTCGACGCCGTGCCGGCGCACCGGCTGCAGAGTGATCTCGGTGACCAGGTCGGGGGTGCGGCAGGCCTGCAGCATGGGCACGTCCGCGCGGACCTCGCGATACTCCGGCAGCGAGCGACCGGCCTGGCGCATGAACCACACCGGCGTGCGCTCGACCTGCTGCCCTCGGGCCGCCCGCACCAGCACGCTGTCGGCGGGGTCGCCGGGGGTGGGCAGGGTCAGGGTCTGCGGCACGGGAGCAGTGGTCACGCGAGGATCCTCCCAAACGAGTACCTTCGCCTCGTCACCACGCACCCTCGGAGGGACTCCCATGCCTGAGGCCACCCCGTCGTCGACCCCCGCCGCGGCCGACAGCCACGACCTGATCCGGGTGCAGGGCGCCCGCGAGAACAACCTCAAGGACGTCGACGTCGAGCTGCCCAAGCGCCGGCTCACGGTGTTCACGGGGGTGTCGGGATCGGGCAAGAGCTCGCTGGTGTTCGCCACGATCGCCGCCGAGTCGCAGCGGATGATCAACGAGACCTACAGCACCTTCGTGCAGGGCTTCATGCCGACCATGGCGCGCCCCGACGTCGACGTGCTCGAGGGCCTGACCACCGCGATCATCGTCGACCAGGAGCGGATGGGCTCCAACCCGCGCTCCACGGTCGGCACCGTGACCGACGCCAACGCCATGCTGCGCATCCTGTTCTCCCGCCTGGGCGAGCCGCACATCGGCTCGCCCCAGGCGTACTCCTTCAACGTCGCCTCGATCAGCGGCGCCGGCGCGGTGACCATCGAGAAGGAGGGCCAGCAGCTCAAGGAGCGCCGCGAGTTCTCCATCACCGGCGGCATGTGCCCGCGCTGCGAGGGCCGCGGCAGCGTGTCCGACTTCGACCTGACCGCGCTCTACGACGAGGAGCTGTCGCTCAACGAGGGCGCGCTGAAGATCCCGGGCTACTCGATGGACGGGTGGTACGGCCGGATCTTCCGCGGCGCCGGCTTCTTCGACCCGGACAAGCCGATCAAGAAGTTCACCAAGAAGCAGCTGCAGGACCTGCTCTACAAGGAGCCGACCAAGATCAAGGTCGAGGGCGTCAACGTCACCTACGAGGGCCTCATCCCGAAGATCCGCAAGTCGATGCTCGCCAAGGACCGCGAGGCGATGCAGCCGCACATCCGGGCCTTCGTCGACCGGGCGATCACCTTCCAGACCTGCCCCGAGTGCGACGGCACCCGGCTGACCGAGGCCGCCCGCTCCTCGAAGATCGCGGGCATCAGCATCGCCGACGCCTGCGCCATGCAGATCAGCGACCTCGCCGACTGGGTGCGCGACCTGGACGAGCCGTCGGTCGGGCCGCTGCTGAAGAACCTCGGCGACACGCTCGACTCCTTCGTCGGCATCGGTCTGGGCTATCTCAGCCTCGACCGCCCCTCCGGCACGCTGTCCGGCGGTGAGTCGCAGCGCACCAAGATGATCCGGCACCTGGGCTCCTCGCTCACCGACGTGACGTACGTCTTCGACGAGCCGACCATCGGGCTGCACCCGCACGACATCGAGCGGATGAACACCTTGCTGCTGCAGCTGCGCGACAAGGGCAACACGGTGCTCGTCGTCGAGCACAAGCCCGAGACCATCGCGATCGCCGACCACGTGGTCGACCTCGGCCCGCACGCCGGCACCTCCGGCGGCGAGGTGTGCTTCCAGGGCACCGTCGAGGGGCTGCGCGCCAGCGACACCCTCACCGGCCGCCACCTCGACGACCGCGCGAGCCTGAAGCCCGACACGCGAGAAGCGAGCGGCGCCATCGAGATTCGCGGCGCCGACGACCACAACCTGCACAGCGTCGACGTCGACGTGCCGCTGGGGGTGCTCACCGTCGTCACCGGGGTCGCCGGCTCCGGCAAGAGCTCGCTCATCCACGGCTCGCTCGGCCGGCGCGACGACGTCGTCTCGATCGACCAGGGCGCCATCAAGGGGTCGCGGCGCAGCAACCCGGCGACCTACACCGGCCTGCTCGACCCCGTCCGCAAGGCCTTCGCCAAGGCCAACGGCGTCAAGCCCGGCCTGTTCAGCGCCAACTCCGAGGGCGCGTGCCCGGTCTGCAACGGCGCCGGCGTGATCTACACCGAGCTGGGTTTCATGGAGACCGTCTCCAGCCCGTGCGAGGAGTGCGGCGGCAAACGGTTCAAGCCCGAGGTGCTGGACTACCGCCTCGGCGGCAAGGACATCGCCGAGGTGCTGGCGATGACCGTCGACGAGGCCGAGGCGTTCTTCGCCGACGGCGAGGCGCGCACGCCGGCCGCGCACAAGATCCTCGACCGGCTCGCCGACGTCGGCCTCGGCTACCTCACCCTGGGCCAGCCGCTCACCACCCTCTCCGGCGGCGAGCGGCAGCGGCTCAAGCTCGCCACGCACATGGGCGACAAGGGCGGGGTCTACATCCTCGACGAGCCCACGACCGGGCTGCACCTGGCCGACGTCGAGCAGCTGCTCGGGCTGCTCGACCGGCTCGTCGACTCCGGCAAGTCGGTCATCGTCATCGAGCACCACCAGGCCGTCATGGCCCACGCCGACTGGATCATCGACCTCGGGCCCGGCGCCGGGCACGACGGCGGGCGGGTCGTCTTCGAGGGCACGCCCGCCGACCTGGTCCAGGGCCGGGCGACGACGACGGGAGAGCATCTGGCGGCGTACGTCGGTGCCGGCTGAGCCGGCTTTCGCACCTGCCCCTCGGCGTGGTGCGCTGCGTGGGCCGGACCCGCGACCTACAGTGCTCGAGTGAGCACGCGCAGCCTGCACGGCGACGCCTCGGCCACCTTCGACGCGGCGGCCCGAGAGCTGTCCGCTGTGCGCCTGCGCCCCGAGGTCCGCCTCACCGAGGTGCCGGCCCCCGGCCGCATCGCCCCGCACTCCCTGGCCCTGACCGCCGAGGTCATCCCCGACCACCACGACGCCGACGACGCCGAGCTGGCGTCCGGCCGGTTCGTGCTGCTGCACGACCCCGCCGCGCCCGAGCCGTGGGACGGCACCTGGCGGATCGTGACGTTCGCTCGGGCCGAGCTCGAGCCCGAGACGGCCTCCGACCCGCTGCTGGGCGAGGTCGGCTGGAGCTGGCTCGTCGACTCCCTCACCGAGCACGGCGCCGCGTTCGCCGCCGAGGGCGGCACCGTCACCCGCGTGGTCTCCGAGAGCTTCGCCGCGCTGTCCGAGCGTCCGCCGTCGGTCGAGATCGAGGTGCGGGCCTCCTGGACCCCCGTCGGCGACGACTTCGGCGCCCACCTGCAGGCCTGGGGGGCGCTGCTGTGCACGATCGCCGGCCTCCCCCCGCTGCCCGAGGGCGTCGTGGCCCTGCCCGGGCAACGGCGATGAGTCGGCGCGCCACCTCCGCCGCCGGACCGCCCCGACCACGCGACGAGCCTGACGAGACCACCGAGGCGCCGACGGAGGCGCCGACCGAGGCAGCCGTCGAAGCACCGGCCGACAGCACGGTCGAGGCACCGACCGACCCCACCGCCACGGAGCCCGACCCCACCGCCACGGAGCCCGACCTGCCGGCCGCTGGGTCGGAGGCGGTGACCGCTGGGGGCGAGAAGCCTGTGGCCGACGAGCCTGAGGCCGAGCCGTCCTACCCGGTGCTCGCGGAGCCCGCCGACGGCGTACCCCCGGTGGTCGAGTCCGAGCGTGACCTGCTGCGCGCCGCCGAAGCGATCGCGGCGGGCACCGGGCCGGTCGCGGTGGACGCCGAGCGGGCCAGCGGGTATCGCTACGGCAACCGCGCCTATCTCGTCCAGCTGCGCCGCGCCGGCGCCGGCACGTGGCTGATCGACCCGATCGCCGTGCCGGACCTGGCCCCGCTGCAGGAGGCGATCGGCGACACCGAGTGGATCCTGCACGCCGCCACCCAGGACCTGCCCTGCCTGGCCGAGGTCGGCATGCGCCCGGCCGCGCTGTTCGACACCGAGCTGGGCGGGCGCCTCGCCGGGCTCCCCCGCGTGGGGCTGTCGGCGGTCGTCGAGCACTACCTGGGGCTCTCGCTCGCCAAGGAGCACTCGGCGGTCGACTGGTCGACGCGGCCGCTGCCCGAGCCGTGGCTGCGCTACGCCGCGCTCGACGTCGAGGTGCTCGCCGAGGTGCGCGACCGGCTGGCCGCCGACCTCGCGCAGCAGGGCAAGGCCGAGCTGGCCGCCCAGGAGTTCGACGCGCTCACCCGCTTCACCGGGCCGCCGCAGCGCACCGACCCGTGGCGCCGCACGTCGGGCATGCACCGGCTGCGCGACCGGCGCGCGCTCGCGCGGGTGCGCGAGCTGTGGCAGACGCGCGACGACATCGCCCGCGAGCGTGACCTCGCGCCCGGGCGGGTGCTGCCCGACGCGCTGATCGTGCAGCTGGCCGCGAGCGACCCGCGCACGGGCGAGGACCTCACGGCGCTGTCGTCGTCGGGCGGGGTCAGCCAGCGCGGTCGACGGCGGCCGGCGCACCGGTCGCTGGCGAGGTATCAGCGGCAGTGGCTCGAGGCCGTACGCCGGGCCGACCAGCTCCCGCAGGCGCAGCTGCCGCCGTCGGCCCTGCGCAGCGACGCTCCCCCGCCGCCGCGCGCCTGGGCCGACCGCGAGCCGGTGGCCGCCGCCCGCCTGGCCGTGGTCCGTGAGCGGCTCACCGAGGTGTCCGAGCAGCAACAGATCCCGGTCGAGAACCTGCTCACCCCCGACAGCCTGCGGCGGGTGCTGTGGACGCCCCCGGAGCCCGCCGACGAGGGGGGCTTCCGTGCCGCGCTGACCGAGCTGGGCGCCCGCCCGTGGCAGGTCGACCTCGTGGTGCCGTTGCTGCTCGACGCGGTGCGCGACCACCCCGACGAGGAGCCGGCGAGCTGAGCGGTCAGCCCGCCACCTGCACCGCGCCCACGTGCGCGACCAGCGTCTGCGCGGCCGACTCCAGCTCCTGCCGGTGCCGCTCGACGTCGGACGCGGCGTCGACCAGGCGGAAGTCGGAGCCGTAGCTGCTCTGCGGCGGGAGCGAGATCTCGACGTTGGGGGCCACCAGGTCGCCCTTGACGAACTCCAGCACCGACCGCAGCTGCGCACCACCGAGACCGCCGCCACCCGCGCCGTAGCTCACCAGCAGCATCGGCTTGCCGGTCCACTCGGGGAACAGGTAGTCGATCGCGTTCTTCACCGACGCGGGGTAGCCGCCGTTGTACTGCGGGGTCAGCCACACCACGGCATCGGCGTCGCGCACCAGGCCGCTCCAGGTGCGGGTGTGCTCGTGGGCGTAGTCGCCGCCGCTGGCCGCGGCCATCACCGGCTCGTCGAGCAGCGGCAGGCCCAGCTCGGCCAGGTCCGCGACGGTCACCTCGGCCCCGGCCGCCTCGAGGATGGGCTTGATCTGGGCAGCCAGCTGGTCACCGACGCGCACCGGGCGGGCGCTTCCGACGACGAGCAGGACTCGGGCCTGGGGGTTCACGGGAGGTCTCCTGTTCTCACGAGGTTGGTCCACCTCGCCTCATCTACATAGGCGAACTATCCGAACGCCCGAAGGGGTGGGGGCATTCCCCGGCCGGCGTACTGACGAGTAACAAAGTCACGTAGAGTGCCGCTCGACACCCACTGGCCCACTCCTTGGGAGGCACCGTGCCCCGTTCGTTGTCCGAAGTCGTCTTCGTCGACGGGGTGCGCACCCCGTTCGGCAAGGCGGGCGAGAAGGGCATCTACGCCCAGACCCGCGCCGACGACCTGGTGATCAACTGCATCCGCGAGCTGCTGCGTCGCCAGCCGCAGCTCCCGGCCGAGAAGGTCGAGGAGGTCGCGATCGCCGCGACCACCCAGATCGGCGACCAGGGTCTGACGCTGGGCCGGGTGGCGGCGCTGCTGTCGGGCCTGCCCAAGACCACGCCGGGCTACTCCGTCGACCGGATGTGCGCGGGCGCGATGACGGCCGTGACCAACACCGCCTCGAGCATCGCGTTCGGCGCCTACGACGTCGCCATCGCCGGCGGCGTCGAGCACATGGGCCGGCACCCGATGGGCGAGGGCGTCGACCCCAACCCGCGGATCGTAGCCGAGAAGCTGGTCGACCCCTCGGCGCTGGTCATGGGGTCCACGGCGGAGAACCTGCACGACCGGTTCCCCGAGATCACCAAGCAGCGGGCCGACGAGTTCGCGGTGGGCAGCCAGCGCAAGCTGGCGAAGGCGTACGACGACGGCAAGATCCAGCCCGACCTGGTCACCGTCGCCACCCGCCACGACGAGCGCGGCTGGGGCCTGGCCACGGCCGACGAGCCGCCGCGCCCGGGTGCGACCGTCGAGGGTCTGGCCGACCTGAAGACGCCGTTCCGCCCGCACGGCAACGTCACCGCCGGCAACGCCGCGGGCCTCAACGACGGTGCCACCGCGTGCCTGCTCGCCTCCGAGCAGGCCGCCGAGGAGCTCGGGCTCCCGGTCGGGATGCGCCTGGTGTCGTACGCCTTCGTCGGCGTCGAGCCTGAGGTCATGGGCATCGGCCCGGTCCCCGCGACCGAGAAGGCGCTCGGCAAGGCCGGCCTCACGATCGAGGACATCGGCCTGTTCGAGCTCAACGAGGCCTTCGCCGTGCAGGTGCTGGCCTTCCTCGACCACTTCGACATCGCCGACGACGACGAGCGGGTCAACCCCTGGGGCGGCGCGATCGCCACCGGCCACCCGCTGGCCTCCTCCGGCGTGCGCCTCATGACCCAGCTGTCGCGGCAGTTCGCGGAGAACCCCGACGTGCGCTACGGCCTCACCGCCATGTGCATCGGCATCGGCATGGGCGGCGCGGTGATCTGGGAGAACCCGCACCACCCCGACTACGCCGGCTATTCCGGGACCCAGGGCGGCAAGGGCGAGAACCCTTCTGCCACAACGCCTTCCAGCGACAGCACCGACGACGAGAAGGGCGCCGCCTGATGACCACCACCACGCTCCCGGCGACCGACGAGGTCGTCACGCACGCGCGCGTGCAGGACGTCGCGCTGCCCGGCGGGGCCGGCACGTTCGCGCTGATCACGCTCGACAACGGCTTCGACCACACCAAGCCCAACAGCTTCGGCCCGCAGGGTCTGGCCGAGCTGGCCGGGGTGCTCGACGAGCTGCACCGCCGCGCCGAGGCCGGTGAGATCGTCGGCGTCGGCATCACCGGCAAGCCGTTCATCTTCGCCGTGGGCGCCGACCTCACCGGGGTGCCCGCCATCGCCACGCGCGAGCAGGCGCTGGAGATCGCCCGGCTCGGGCACGAGACCTTCCAGAAGATCTCCGACCTGCCGGTCCCGACCTTCGCGTTCGTCAACGGGGCGTCGATGGGTGGCGGCGTCGAGATCGCGCTCTACGCCGACCACCGCACGATCTCCTCGGGCGTGCCGGCCTACGCCACGCCCGAGTGCTTCCTCGGCCTGGTCCCGGGGTGGGGCGGCACCTATCTGCTCCCCCACCTGATCGGCGTCGAGAACGCGCTCACCCTGATCGTCGCGAACCCGCTGGCCAACAACAAGATGATCAACGGCAAGCAGGCCTTCGAGCTGGGGGTGGCCGACGAGCTCATCGAGCCGGTGACCTTCCTGGAGGACTCGATCGCGTTCGCCGCCAAGGTGATTCGCGGCGAAGAGTCTCCCGCGCGCACGGCCGTCGACACCTCCGCGCAGGCGTGGGACGGCGCCGTCGAGGCCGCTCGCCAGCAGGTGCTCGCCAAGACCGGCGGCTCCGCCCCGGCGCCGCTGCGCGCGCTCGACCTGGTGCAGGCGGCTCGCACCGCGAGCCGCGAGGAGGCGTTCGAGGCCGAGAACGAGGCCCTGGCCGACCTGCTCATGACCGACGAGCTGCGGTCGGGGCTGTATGCGTTCGACCTGGTGCAGAAGCGCGCCAAGCGTCCCGCCGGAGCCCCGGACAAGTCGCTCGCCCGTCCGGTCACCAAGGTCGGCATCGTCGGCGCCGGCCTGATGGCCAGCCAGATGGCGCTGCTGTTCGCCCGGCGCCTCGAGGTGCCCGTGGTGCTCACCGACCTGGACCAGGACCGCGTCGACAAGGGTGTGCAGTACGTCCACGACGAGGTCGACAAGCTGCTCGCCAAGGGGCGCGTCAACCCCGACAAGGCGAACCGGCTCAAGGGTCTGGTGACCGGGTCGGTCGACAAGGCCGCGTTCGGCGACGCCGACTTCGTCATCGAGGCCGTGTTCGAGGAGATGGGCGTCAAGCAGAAGGTGTTCGCCGAGGTCGAGCAGGTCGTCTCGCCCGAGTGCGTCCTGGCGACCAACACCTCCTCGCTGTCGATCACCGAGATGGCCGAGGGCCTGCAGCACCCCGAGCGGGTCGTGGGCTTCCACTTCTTCAACCCGGTCGCCGTCATGCCGCTGCTGGAGATCATCCGCGGCGACGCGACCGACGACGCGACCCTGGCCACGGCGTTCGCCACCGGCAAGGGCCTGAAGAAGACCAGCATCCTGGTGAAGAACTCCCCCTCGTTCGTGGTCAACCGGCTGCTCGGCCGGTTCATGGGCGAGGCCGGCCGGGTCGCCGACGAGGGCACGCCCTTCGAGGTCGTCGAGAAGGCGTTCGCCGGCGTGACCCCGATGCCGCCGTTCATGCTGATCAGCCTGGTCGGCCCGGCCATCGCGCTGCACAACAGCGAGACGCTGCACGGCGCCTTCCCCGACCGGTTCTACGTCTCCCCCAACCTCGCCAAGGTCGTGGAGGCGAAGATCCCGAGCTTCTACGGCAGCGACGGCGCGCTCGACCCGGCCGTGCTCGACCTGTTCGAGCCGGCCGCCGAGCCGGTGGAGCTCACCGAGGAGCAGGTGCGCACCCGGGCCCTGGAGGCCCTCGCCGACGAGACCCGCCGGATGCTCGACGAGGGCGTGGTCGCCGACCCGCGCGACATCGACCTTGCGATGATCACCGGCGCCGGCTTCCCGTTCTGGAACGGCGGGGTCACGCCGTTGCTGGACCGCACCGGGATCGCCGAGCGCGTCACCGGGCAGCGCTTCCTCGAGCGTGGCGCAGCCTCGGTGCCGCAGGCCTGAGGCGACAGGACCGCACCGTGGTCTGAGCCGGGCAGCACCTCCCGCGCAGGCGGCCGGGCGTCGATCGACGCCCGGCCGCCTCGTGCGTTCGGCACCGGCGGCGCATCGTTCGTCTCTCGCCGCACGTCGTTTGTCTCCGCCGACACATGAGGTACGTTCGCTGTTCACCGCGTGCTGCACGACACACCGCCACAACCCTGTTCATATCTCATATGTGATCTACAGTGGAGCGCGTGACGAACGACCAACTCACTCGCGTGGGCAACCTCATCAGAGACGCCCGTCGCCAGCGCCAGCTGACGCAGACCGAGCTGGCGTCCGCCCTCGGCACCAGCCAGAGTGCCGTCGCCCGCATCGAACAAGGCAAGCAGAACCTCAGCCTGGAGACCCTGGCCCGCATCAGCGAGGCCCTCGACTCGGAGATCGTGACCACCGTGACATCGAACGCACCTGTGAACCTGCGCATCGAGGGCGGCCGCAAGCTGTCCGGCGAGATCGACGTCCGCACGTCGAAGAACGCCGCCGTGGCGTGTCTGTGCGCCGCCCTGCTGAACAAGGGCCGCACCACCCTGCGCGACCTCGCGCGCATCGAAGAGGTCAACCGGATCACCGAGGTGCTCAACTCCATCGGGGTCAAGACCCGCTGGCTGCCGGACAGCAGCGACCTGGAGATCACCCCGCCCGAGCGCATCGACCTGGACGCGATGGACGAGGGCGCCGCCCGGCGTACGCGCACGATCCTGATGTTCCTCGGCCCGCTGCTGCACGAGTTCGAGGAGTTCAAGCTCCCCAACGCCGGCGGTTGCGACCTCGGCTCGCGCACCGTCGAGCCGCACCTGCACGCGCTGCGCTCGTTCGGGCTCAACGTCGTCGCCTCGCACGGCTACTACCACGCGACCGTCGACGCCGACCGCCACCCGGACAAGCCGATCATCCTCACCGAGCGCGGCGACACGGTCACCGAGAACGCGCTGTTCGCCGCCGCGAAGTACCCCGGGACCACGGTGATCCGCAACGCCAGCCCCAACTACATGGTCCAGGACCTGTGCTTCTTCCTGCAGAAGCTCGGCGTGACCATCGAGGGCATCGGCACCACCACGCTCACCGTCACCGGTGTCGCCGAGATCGACCAGGACGTGGAGTACTACCCCTCCGAGGACCCGATCGAGGCCATGTCGCTGCTCGCGGCCGCCGTCGTCACCGAGTCGGAGATCACCATCCGCCGGGTGCCGATCGAGTTCATGGAGATCGAGCTGACGCTGCTCGCCGACATGGGCATGAAGTACGAGCTGTCGGAGGAGTACACCTCCAACAACGGCCACA
Organism: Barrientosiimonas humi; assembly: GCF_006716095.1. Taxonomy (NCBI): domain Bacteria; kingdom Bacillati; phylum Actinomycetota; class Actinomycetes; order Micrococcales; family Dermacoccaceae; genus Barrientosiimonas; species Barrientosiimonas humi. The sequence continues at coordinate 1,190,497 of NZ_VFOK01000001.1, read as the reverse complement.
CCCGCCTGGTGAACCTGCGCACGATCCCCGGCCCGCTCAAGGCGCCGAAGGACAAGATCCACCCGATGCCCTTCCCGGGGCTCAACATCGACAACCTGCCGTTCTTCGCCGCGATCGCCGCGGTCGCCGAGGGGCAGACGACCCTGCACGACTGGGTCTACGAGAACCGGGCGATCTACCTCACCGAGCTCACCCCGCTCGGCGTCAAGGTGCAGCTGATGGACCCGCACCGGGTGCTCATCGAGGGCCCGACCCGCTGGCGCCCGGCCGAGGTCATGTGCCCGCCCGCGCTGCGCCCGGCCATGGTCGTGCTGCTCGCGATGCTCGCCGCGCCCGGCGAGTCGGTGCTGCGCAACATCTACGTCATCAGCCGCGGCTACGAGGAGCTGGACTCCCGGCTCAACGCGCTGGGTGCCAACATCCAGACGTTCCGCGACTGACCCGGCCCGCCGGGCGACATCGCAGGGCGACGGGGCGCACGCGTGGCGCGGACGGCATACCTCGAGCACGACGGTCCGATCGCGATGGCTCATCGCGGCTTCTCCACCGACGGGCTCGAGAACACCATGGCGGCGTTCGAGGCGGCCGTCGATCTCGACTTCGGCTACGTCGAGACCGACGTGCACGCTACGGCCGACCGGGTGCTGCTGGCCTTCCACGACGAGACCCTCGACCGGGTCACCGACGGCGCCGGCAGCATCTGGGACCAGCCGTGGCACCGGGTGCGTGAGGCGCGCATCGGCGGCACCGAACAGATCCCGACGCTGGGCGAGCTGTTCGAGACCTGGCCGCGGTTGCGGGTGAACATCGACATCAAGTCCGAGCCGGCTGTCCTGCCGCTGGTCGAGTGCGTCGAGCGGCACCGCGCCTGGGACCGGGTGTGCGTCACGTCGTTCTCCGACCGACGCCGGCGAGCAGCGCTGCGCCGATTGTCGAAGCCGGTGGCCACCTCGGGCGGCCAGTCGGTGACGACGGCGTTCGTGCTGGCCGCGAACAGCCGGGTCCCGGGAGCGGTCCGCGCCGCGCTGCGTGGGGTCGACTGCCTGCAGGTTCCGGTATCGCACAAGGGGATTCCCGTCGTGACACCGCGCACCATCGCGGCCACGCACGCCGTCGGGGTGCAGGTGCACGTGTGGACCGTCAACGAGTCCGACGAGATGCGCCGACTGCTCGACCTGGGCGTCGACGGACTGATCACCGACCGCGCGGACCTGCTGCGCCAGGTGCTGACCGAGCGCGGCGAATGGGCCGATCGCGGCTGGTGACCAACGCGTTCGGAGCGCGGCTGGTGACCAGCGTGTTCGGAGCGCGACGAGCAGTCGCCTCAGGAGGTGACTGGGCAGCAGCCCCCTCGGGCGCGTGAGATCCGGTGCGCGCATCATTCACTCGCGTCGGTGGATCTGGACGGTCTTGCGGCCGTCGGGGCCGGTGGTGATGGTGGCCCGGGTGCCGGGTTTGTGGATGTCGCGGTGGTCTCGCCCGCACAACGGGACCGCGTGCTCCAGGTCGGTGGCCCCGCCCCTGGACCAGGGATGCTCGTGGTGCAGCTCGGTCCAGGCGAACGGGCTGTCACACCCCTGCACCGCGCACTGGTCATACTTCGTAGCCAGCGCGGTGCGTTGCGCCTCGCTGAAGAACCGTTTCGCCCGACCCAGGTCCAACGGCTGCGACGCCCCGCCCAGCACCACCGGCACGATCCCGGCGTTGCACGCCAACCGGCGCGCGTCCCCCGCGCTGATGTCGTGCCCGGTGTCCAGATGCGCCGCGGCCAGATCCGCCACCAGCTGCTCCCGGGTCATCGTCACCACCACGGTCGCGGCGACCTTGCCGGGCAACCGATCGGTCGGCAGATGCTCCAACAGCTCCACCAATGCCAGGCCGTACCGGTGCGGCCAGTCCACCCCCACCCACGACCCCCGCCCAGCACGATCGTCCACGGCCGCGCCACCGGCCGAGGCCGTGCCACTGGCCGGGGCCGGTGCGCTCCTCGCAGCGCCGGTGGCCGTGGCCCGGTCGCGGGTAACCTCGTCGCCGGTCGCGCCCGAGGCGCCGGTGCCGGTGGTGCTGCCGCGGCGGGGCGCGGCCAGCTGTTGCACGGCCTTGCGCAAGATGTCCCCGGCCAGGCGAGGCAGCACGAACGACCCGGACACCGTGCCGTCACTGTTGTCATGCATGCTCAACCGGCACCGGCCCAACGCCGAGGCTTCCTCCCCGCGCAGGACCTGGTCCTCGTGCTCATCGACCGCCTGCTGATCGGGCTCGACCACGGCCAGCGCCCGCCGGGCCGCACCCCGCAACCGGGCCGGGCTCATCCGCGCCGCCTCACCCACCAGTGACGCCTCGACCCGCACCACCTGCTCCGCGGTCAAACCTTCGGGCAGCTGCTTGATCGCCCACGCGATCACTGCCGCGTGCTCCGGCGACACCGCCCCCTCGGCCATGGCCTGCCCCGTCACCGGCAGCACCGACTCCAACGTCTCAGCCAGGTCGGCCTCCCGGGTCGCGGCACCACCGCTGGTGTGCGTCCGGCTCGCCAACCACGCCCCGGTCGTGGAGAACCCCGACCGGCGCGCGACCTGAGACCGGTTCGCGCACGCCACCAACCGCAGCCGCAACGAGGCCACCCGCCGGGACAGACGCTCCACCTCCGAGACCGCCCGCCCGACCGCGTCCGCCTCGGCGACCACCGTCGCGTCCGGCTGATCACCCAGGGCGTCCAACGTCGCGTGCAGCTGCGCCAACGCCGTCGCCACCGTGATCCCCTCGTCCGACAGCGGGCCCGACGCTTGCCCGGGCTCGACGATGTGGTCGGTCGCCGGTTCCACCGTGGTCGCGGTCATGGTCTTCACCCCCCTGGTGAATCGCACTGATGTTCGATACCAGGAACACTAGGGCCGGCCACCGACAAGCCCCCCGAACCCGCGTCAAACCAACGAAATCTCGCGGGAACCAGGGTCTCGATACGCCCGCTCGTCCCTCGCGGGCTACTCGACCACCTTCAGAGCTGGCCTACTCGACCAGCGTGGGCTCGGCTCGACCGGTCTCGATACGGCCTCGTCCCTCGGCCTACTCGACCAGCATGGGGACGGGCGTACTCGGGTTTCACCTTGATCTGCGCCCGCTGGCATGCTGGCCCGCATGAGCGTCGCCGCCGTCTTCCTGCTCGTCGCGTTCGGGGCCATGCTCGTCGTGTCCGTCCTCATGGGCCTCACCGCGCACCGAGGGCAGGTCTGCACCCCGGGAGACGGGTACGACGTCCCCGACCGGGTGCGTCAGGACCCCGAGCTGCGGGCCCGGGCCAACGACGAGGTGGGCAGGGCGGCGGTGCTCGCGGGTCTGCTGTCGCTCGCCCCGATGGTCTTCGCCGGATGGTTGCTGCTGCGGCCGGGGGATCACGAAGTCAGCACCGGGGTGCTCGCCGCGTGCGCCGCGTACGGGTTGTTCGTCGCGGTCGTCGGACGGCTGCCGTTCGAGCGGATGAAGCGTTGGTAGCCGGGGTCTCGATACGCCCGCTCGTCCCTCGCGGGCTACTCGACCAGCATGACGGGGCGGGCTACTCGGCCGAGCGGGGTGAGGCGATCCGGACGATCTCCTGCGCCCACCCGTCGGCGTGCGGCTGCCACTGGCCACGCTCGGGGTCGGTCGCGCGCGTCAGGGCCCGGTCCCAGCTGAGGATCCGCGCGACCCGGGCGAGCAGCATCGCGTCGGGAACCACGCGCTCGAGCTCGGCCACCGGACGTACGTCGGCCCAGCCGGACAGGTAGGCCCGCACCAGCCGCTGGTCACGCTCGGGATCTGCTGCCAGGCCGAAGTGGTACTCCGGGTTGCGCAGCGCGATGAGCAGCGACCCGAACGGGTGCCCGACGTAGGCGTCACCCCAGTCGAAGATCTTCGCCTCCTGCATCGCCGAACTCGTTGCGGCGCAAGTGAATACGTTGCCCGCGTGCAGGTCGCCGTGCTCGATGGTCGGGGGCAGCCCGAGCGCCTCCAACCGGTCCGCAGCCGACCGCAGCGCCTCGTCGGCGACCCTCTCCTCCGGCCGCCCGCGCGCCACCCACGCCGACACCAGGGCGCGCGACCCCCACCTCGGCACTCCCCCGTCGACCAACGCGTCGACCACGCCGACCGACGCCCGCTGGAGCCGGGCATACCTGCGCAGCACGGCCGACCACAGGCTGGTGATGGTGTCGGCGTTCGCGACCTGCCGCAGGGTGCGCCCCTGGTCGGGACAGACGAACCACTCACGCTCCGCGTCGCTCACCCACACAGGCGACAGAAGATCCGGCGCGACTCGCGAAAGACGTTCGTAGACAAGGGTTTCCGGCGACGACTCGGGGACGTTCGCCTTGAACCATCCCCGCCCCTGGTCGGTCTCGATCACCAGTTGGGTCGACCACGGACGTACGCGCGGCTGGCGTGGCGTCGTCGGGTGCCGGGTGATCCCGCGGCGGGGCAGCACGTCGTCGAACCAACGGGTGACCTCCCAGCGCCAGGCGTCGGTGTCCCAGACCTCGCTCGCCGGGCCGAAGCGGTCGGACCCGGGCAGCGGTGCGGGGGCGTCGTCGCGGCGCGTCACGCGGCGTTCAGTCGCGCGGCCCGAGCCGCTGGACCATGGCGGTGCTCACGATGTCGGCCGTCAGGCCGATCTCCTCGAGCACCTGCCCGCGCGAGGCGTGGTCGAGGAAGCGCTTCGGGATGCCGAAGCAGTGCACCGGCTGCTCCTGGCGCTGCTCGCGCATCGCGCTGGTCACCGACGAACCGATGCCGCCGACCACCAGGTTGTCCTCGATGACCACGACGTGCTGCGCGCGGCGGGTGAGCCGCAGCAGGTCGTCGCTCACCGGCAGCACCCACCGCGGGTCGACCACCATCGTCGAATGTCCTTGTGCCGCAAGCTTTCCCGCGACGTCGACAGCGGTCGAGCACATCGACCCGACGCCGACGACCAGGACCTCGGGCTCGTCGTCGCAGTCGACCAGCACGTCGACCGTGCCGTCGCGGCGCGCGGCCTCGATCGGGTCGGCGACGTCGCCCTTGGGGAAGCGGATGATCGTCGGGGCGTCGTCGACGGCGACCGCCTCGCGCAGCTGCTGCTTGACCTGCTCGCCGTCGCGCGGCGCGGCCAGGCGCAGCCCGGGCACGATCGAGGCGACGGTCATGTCCCACATGCCGTTGTGCGACGGCCCGTCGCTGCCGGTCACGCCCGCGCGGTCGAGCACGAACGTCACGCCCTGCTTGTGCAGCGCGCAGTCCATCAGCAGCTGGTCGAACGCCCGGTTGAGGAACGTGGCGTACACCGCGACGACCGGGTGCAGACCGGCGTACGCCAGGCCCGAGGCCATCGTCACGGCGTGCTGCTCGGCGATGCCGACGTCGAAGACGCGCTCGGGGTACGCCTTCGCGAACCCGTCGAGCCCGACCGGGATGAGCATGGCCGCGGTGATCGCGACGATGTCGGGCCGCTCGGCGCCGAGCCGCACCATCTCGTCGTTGAACTCGTCGGTCCAGATGCGCCCGCTGACCTCGAACGGCAGACCGGTCTCGGGGTTGAACTTGCCGACGCCGTGCCACTGGTCGGCCTCGTCGAGCGCCGCCGGGTCGTAGCCGCGGCCCTTCTCGGTGAAGGTGTGCACGATGACCGGGCCACCGAAGTCGCGCGCGAGCGTCAGCGCGTCCTCCAGCGCCTGCTCGTCGTGCCCGTCGACCGGGCCGAGGTACTTGATCCCGAGGTCCTCGAACATCCCCTGCGGGGACACGATGTCCTTCAGGCCCTTCTTGACCCCGTGCAGGGTGTCGTACATCGGGCCGCCCACGACGGGCGTGCGGTTCAGCGCCCCGCGGCCCCAGTCGAGCATCTTCTCGTAGCGCCGGGTCGCGCGCATCGACGCCAGGTGTTGGGCCATGCCGCCGATCGTCGGCGCGTAGGAGCGGGTGTTGTCGTTGACGACGATGACCAGCTTGAGGGTCTCGTCGACGGCGATGTTGTTGAGCGCCTCCCAGGCCATGCCCCCGGTGAGCGCGCCGTCACCGATGATCGCGACGGTGTGCCGATCGTCCTCGCCCGCGAGCCGGCGCGCCTTGGCGATGCCCTCCGCCCAGGACAGCGAGGTGGACGCGTGGGAGTTCTCGACGACGTCGTGCTCGGACTCGGCGCGGCTGGGGTAGCCGGACAGCCCGTCCTTCTTCTTCAGCGCGGAGAAGTCGTGCCGCCCGGTGAGCAGCTTGTGCACGTACGACTGGTGCCCCGTGTCGAACACGATCGTGTCGCGCGGGGAGTCGAAGATGCGGTGCAGCGCGATGGTCAGCTCCACGACGCCGAGGTTGGGGCCCAGGTGCCCGCCGGTCTTGGCGACGGAGGTCACCAGGAAGTCCCGGATCTCCTGCGCGAGGTCGTCGAGGCGGCCCGGCTCCAACCGCTTGAGGTCGGCCGGGGAGTTGATGTGCTTCAGCAGTGTCATGTGGTGCTGGCGCCTTCCCATACGTGACGCACGAGTCTATGCGGTGGTGGACGTCCGGGCCGCGACCCGGGTTCGCGCGTCCGCGCTCCCCGTCGGAAATTCCACCCTTTCGAGCCGCGCCCGCGCCACGTCCGGCGGGGTGGGCAGCAGCGCGCGCCGCTCACAGCCGCGGCACGTAGCGCTTGCCCTGCATCGCCTCGTGCACCAGCTCCACGCTGCGCGCCGTCGCGCGCAGCCGCAGCCCCTCGGCCGCGAGATGCTCCATCACCTGCGGCAGCGCCCGCTCGGACAGCTCGTCGCCGAGGTCGACCCGCACCCGCCGGTACGCCTGGCGCATCGCGTCGAGCTGGGCCTGCACGTGCCAGGTGGCCACCCAGGCGAGCGCGCGCGGGTGCCGCCGCCAGGCGTCGTAGGCCCGGAAGTCGGCCGGGCACTGGTCGAGCAGCCAGGCGGTCGCCGCCCGCTCCCAGCCCGGCGCGTCGGGTGGCGGCACGCCGCGCGGCCATCCCGGCGGGCCTGCGTCGATCATGTCACCAGACTAGAACACCTGTTCGAGTCCGGGCCAGTGGGGCGGTGCGGGCGAGGGTCTCGATACGCCGCGCTCGTCCCTCGCACGGCTACTCGACCAGCATGTGCCGCGCGGCTACTCGACCAACATGTGCCGCGCGGCTACTCGACCGGCGTGGTGCTCGACCTCACTTCTGGAACGGCGTCTTGTACGTCAGGGCCGCGTCCGAGGCCGCGGGACCCTCGATGACCTTGAGCCCGCCCGGAACTGCGGCCGGCTGCATCAGGTACCCCGCGCGCGTCGACGGCTGGCCCGGCTGGGTGAAGTCCAGCGGCGGGGTGAGACCGCGCGTGTCCACCGAGGTCTTGCGCACCGCCTTGAGGATCCCCTCGCGGGTCATGTCGCCGTCGGAGCAGGCCTGCTTGAGGATCGCGCCCCACACCAGGCCGTTGGCGTACCCCTGGTTCGGGCCGTACGTCGGCACCTGGTTGGGCTGGTCCTTGGCGAACCGGGTGGAGATCTCCTGCGCCAGCGGCGTCTTGTCGTAGTTGTAGGGCACCTGCAGCGCCGAGCTGGTGAACTGCCCGCTCAGCAGCACGCTGCGCGCCGGCGACTGCAGCAGCTGCGGGGTGAACGACGGGCCGCTGCCGAAGATCGGCACCCGCATGCCCTGCGACGAGGCGACACCGAGCGCCGAACCGGTCTGCGCGGGCGTCGTGGTCAGCACCAGTGCCTTGACGCCGGACGAGCGCATCCGGGTCACCGCCGAGGTCAGGTCGCTCTCGGTCGAGGTCACCGACGCGCTCACCAGCCGCATGCCGTTCTGCTTGGTGTAGTACTGCGAGCCCTTGAGGCCGTTCTTGCCGTACTCGGAGTCGATGTAGATGTGGCCGATCGTGTCGCCCTTCTTGATCTTCCCCTCCTCCTGCAGGTAGCTGAGCCCGTTGATCACCTCGACGTCGTACGTCGGGCCCACCATCACGACGTTGGGCACGTCGAGGTTGTCCGAGGCCCATGAGGCCGGGATGGCCGCGATCTTGTCGTTGACGATCGGCTTCTTCAGGGCGGCCAGGATCGGCGAGCCGAGCAGCTGGACCAGGCCCAGCACGTTGGGCTTCATCTGGTTGTACAGCGGCACGGCCTTCTCCGCGGAGTAGCCGTGGTCGGCCGAGACCAGCTTGATCTGCCGGCCGCAGATGCCGCCGGTGGCGTTGACGTCCTGGGCCCACATCTGCGAGCCCTGCGTGATGGCCAGGCCGAGCACCTTGAACACGCCGGAGGTGTCGGTGAGCGACCCGAGCGTGATGGTGTCGTCAGTGACCCCGACGTCGGTCTTCAGGCCGCGGGCGCCGCCGCCTCCCCCGACGCTCTCCGGGGTCTTCAGGCTGCACCCGGTGAGCACCAGGGCCAGGGCGGCCCCGGTCGCGGCGGTGGCGCGGAACGTACGACGGCTGGGGCGGGTCATGAGGAGGTTCCTTTCCCGGTGGTGGCCGAGCGCTGCACCAGGCCGCGCAGCCGTCGGCCGATGCCGGCGAGTCCGCCGGGCTCGAAGATGATGATGAGCACGACGAGCGCGCCGTAGAGCAGGTTGGTGACGACGACCGGGGTGAACCCGGTGCCGGACAGGTCGCTCTCACCCCGCAGCAGCGGGATCAGCTGGGGCAGCCCGAAGACCAGCGCCGCCCCGAACAGCACGCCGGTCAGCGACCCGAGGCCGCCGATGACGCACATGGCCAGGAAGGCGATCGCGACGACGGTGCTGTAGGTGCCGGCGTCGACCGACTCGTCGGGCTTGAGCAGGCCGTCGTACCACCAGACGACCATCACTCCGGCGAGCCCGGCGTACGCCGACGACACCGCGAACGCGTTGGCCTTCTGCTTCGCGACGGGCACGCCCATCACGGTCGCGACGGCCTCGTTGTCGCGCAGCGAGCGCCACCCGCGGCCGATCCGGCCGTTGACGGTGCCGCGGCCGACGAAGTACGCCAGCGCGGTCAGCGCGGCGAACAGCCAGAACATCCGCTCGTCCTTGCCGATCTGCACGTTCAGCACGTGCAGCTGGCCCTCGTTCGTGCCGAAGTCGAAGCCGAACAGGTTCAGCGCCGGCGCGTAACGGCCGCTGGAGGTCGAGCCGAAGATGTCGGTGAAGGTGCGGGCCAGCCAGTAGCCGAGGAACACCAGGCTGAGCGAGGCGACACCGAGGTAGATGCCGCGCAGCCGGCCGGAGATCGGCGCGAACGCCGCCCCCACACCGCCGGTGATGACCACCGCGAGGATCGCGGCGATCCAGGACGGCAGCCCCAGCCCGAAGTAGTCGTCGCCCGTGCGCGGGCCGGCGAGGACGGCGTACGCCGCGCCGCCGATGAGCACGAAGAAGGAGTGCGCCAGCGACAGCTGGCCGGCCTGGCCGATGAGCATGGTCAGCCCCATGCCGCCGACCGCGCCGACCATGATCCAGTTGAGGACCAGCAGGTAGGGATCGGTGACGAACAGCGGGATCGCCCAGACGACGAGCACGCCCAGCGCGGCCAGGGCCCAGCCGATGATCCGGCGGCGGCCGGCGTCGGCGCGCACGGCGGTCACGGGTTGCGTGCTCGGCGTGGACTCAGGGGTGTCGCCGGCGTCGGCCGACGGGTGCGTCGTGGTGAGGTCAGACACGGAGCTGCTCCACCTTCCCGAACAGGCCCGACGGGCGGGCGACGAGCACGGCCAGCATCACGAGGTAGACCGCGACCTTGGCGAAGTCGAGGTTGACGTACTGCGCGGCGAGGGCGTCGGTGAGCCCGACGATCAGGCCGCCGACCACCGCGCCGCCGGGCGAGGTGAGCCCGCCGATGATCGCCGCGGGGAACGCGGCGAACGCGATCGTGTGGCTGGCCAGCAGTCCGGTGCCGCCGCCGATGTCGGTGGTGGCGAGGAACAGCACGGCGATGCCGGCGAGGGCGCCGCCGACCAGCCAGGCGCTCGCGGTGACCCGCCAGCTGCGGATGCCCATGAGCGCCGATGCCTCACGGTTCTCCGACTGGGCGCGCATCGCGAGGCCCCAGGTGGTGTAGCGGAAGGCCAGGAAGAAGATCGCGAGCAGCACGATCGCGACGGCGAGCGCCACGAGGAAGGTGCGCGCGACGCTGACCCCGAACAGGCTCACCGGCTTGGCGTCGTAGGGGTCGCCGAGGAACGGTGGCGACTGGGTGCCGATCCGCCGCACGATCTCGGTGAAGACGAAGATGTCGACACCGATGGTGAGGATCGCGAGGCTGTCGCTGTGCGCGTTGCGCGCGTTGGCGAGCAGCACCCGCTCGATGAACAGGGCGAGCGCGGCGCCGGCCACGACCGCCGCCACGGCGCCGAGCAGCCAGCTGCCGGAGGCGTCCTTGACGAGGTAGGCGATGTAGCCGGCGAAGATCGCGATCGAGCCGTGGGCGAAGTTCACGGTCTCGGTGGCCTTGTAGATGATCACGAAGCCGACGGCCAGCAGCGCGAAGACCGCGCCCTTGCCGAGGCCGTTGACCAGGACCTGGATCAGGGTGTCCATGCTCAGGCCTTCCCTTCGTCGTGGTTGCCGTCGCGCCCGGACTCGTCGTCGTCGCTGCCGAGGTAGGCCCGGATCACCTCGGGGTCGCGCTGCACCGCCGCGGGCACGTCGTCGGCGATGCGGCGGCCGAAGTCGAGCACCGTGACCCGGTCGGCGATGCCCATGACCAGCCCCATGTCGTGCTCGACCAGCAGGATCGAGATGCCCAGCTCGTCGCGGATCTGGTGGATCAGCTCGGCCATCTCGGCGGTCTCGCTGGCGTTCATGCCGGCGGCCGGTTCGTCGAGCAGCAGCACGGTCGGCTCCACGTTGAGCGCCCGCGCGATGTCGACCCGCTTCTGGTCGCCGTAGGACAGCGCGGCCGCCGGCTTGTGCAGGTGCGCGCTCAGGCCGAGGAAGTCGCAGATCTCGGCGGCCCGCTGCTGGTGCCGGCGCTCCTGGCGCATGGTCCACGGGGCGCGGACGGCGTACTGCACGAACCCGCCCTTGGTCAGGGCGTAGCGACCGAGCATCGCGTTGTCGAGCACGCTGGAGGTGCCGACCAGGGCCAGGTTCTGGAAGGCCCGCCCGATGCCGAGCGCCGGGATCTTGTGCGCCGCGGTGCGGGTCAGGTCGGTGTCGCCGAGCCGGATGGTGCCCGAGGCCAGCCGGTAGATGCCGGTGATGGCGTTGAAGCAGGTCGACTTGCCGGCGCCGTTGGGGCCGATCAGCGCGTGGATCGTGCCGGGACGCACCGTGAAGGACACGTCGTCGAGGGCCACGATGCCGCCGAAGCGCACGGTGATCCCGTCGACCTCCAGCGGCTGCACGTCACGGCCGACGTCGACCGGCTGCCCGGGGGTCTCGGGGGTCTCGGGGGTCTCGGGTGCCAGGGTGCTCATCCGCGCCACACCTCCAGTCCGCGGCGGCTGCGCGCCGAGCGGGCGGCCGCCTGGGTCTCCAGCTGGGCGGCGTCCTCGCTCTCGGCGTGCCCGCCGAGGTAGAGCCGCTGCACGTCCTCGGAGTCGGCGAGCTCGCGGGCCGGGCCCTGCAGCGCCAGCTCGCCCACCTCGAGCACCACGGCCAGGTCGCTGACCCGCAGCGCCATCGTGGCGTTCTGCTCGACCAGCACCACCGCGGTGCCGCGCTCGTTGATCTCGGTCACGATGCGCCCGATGCGGTTGATCATCTGCGGCGCGAGCCCGAGCGAGGGCTCGTCGAGCAGCAGCACCTCGGGGTCGGCCATCATCGCCCGGCCGATCGCGAGCATCTGCTGCTCGCCGCCGGACAGCAGCCCGCCCGGCTGCCCCGCGCGCTCCTTGAGGATCGGGAACAGGTCGTAGACCCGCTCGCGCGCCTCGTCGCGCGCGGAGGCCGGTGCCGCGAGGCCGCCGGCCCGCAGGTTCTCCTCCACGCTCATCCGTCCGAAGATCTGCCGGCCCTCGGGGACCTGCAGCACCTTCTTGCGCACGACGCCGGCCGGGTCGAGCCGGTCGAGCCGCTCACCGGCGTACTCCACGCTGCCGCCGATGATCGAGCCGCCGTGCAGCCCGAGCGTGCCGGAGATCGCACGCAGCAGCGTCGACTTGCCGGCCCCGTTGCTGCCCAGGACCGCGACCACCTGACCGTCGGGCACCTCGAAGCTGACACCGCGCAAGGCGGTGACAGAACGCCCGTACCTCACTGAGAGGTCATTGATGCTGAGCACCGAACTCCCTTGTCCCGCAATCCGATTCGCGATCCAAAAAGGGGCCGGCAAGAAGCCGGCCCCCTGTCGCGCTGGGCTTGACTATGAGGCAGATCACACAGCGGTTGTTGGTCGGACCACTTTCCGTGACCTTTTCGTGACCTTACTCGGTCGTCCGGCGAGAACCCTCTTGACGGGAGGGGGTCTCATCGGGCTGAGCAAGCGCTCGCTTAGTTCACCAGTTCGGCTGGTCGGGCGCCGCCGGGAGCCGGCGGTCGGGCGGTGCCAGCACGTAGACCAGGCCGCCGGAGTGCGGCAGCCAGACGTTCTCCAGCTGGTCGCGCCGGTACGTCACCCGCACCTGGCCGTTGTCGGGCACCAGGTGGCTGGCCGGGTCGTTGCAGACCGGGTCGCCCTGGGCGTCGAACCCGCACAGCACGAGCAGGTGGCCGCTGGTGGAGTAGCCCGCGCCGTCGAGCTCGCCGGCGTCGAACGAGACCGACAGCACCAGCGGGACGCCCGCGGCGATCAGCACCTCGGCCTCGCGCAGCGACCGCAGCCGGGTGACGAACCCGCGCAGCCCGAGCGTCGCGGCGTAGGCCGGGTTGAACGGCCAGTTGCCGCACCCGTCGTAGGCGTGGTCGTAGGTGGCGCGCGCGGCGTGGTCGACCTGCGGGTCGGGCGGCACGGTCACCCACGCGGTGTCGGCGGCGCTCGGGCCGCGCCGCCAGAAGTCGGCGATCATCGACACCGACGTCGGGGAGCACCACGCCTCTCCCCCGTTGTCCCACTCGGGGTAGTGCCCGGCGTGCACCTCCTGCGACAGCGGCGGCACCGGGAGCACGACGCCGCGCGCCGGGCCGGGCTGGCTCACCGGCACGCTCGAGGCGCTCGGCAGCGCCGAGGCCATCGCGGTCAGCAGGGTGACCCGGGGCGTGACGTCGGTGCCGGGCCGGCGCATGAGCTGGACCCGCAGCTGCACGGAGCGCAGCGTGCGGTCGTCGACGGTCGCGAGCGTGTCGGTCCAGACCGTCGCGATCTCGGTCTCCTGCCCGTCGACGCTGGTGCGGTGGATCGCGCCGCCCTGCTCGGGGTGCTCGGAGCACCAGCGGCCGAGCACGAACCAGTCGGTGCGCCGCCCGTCGGGCGTGCGGCCGCGCACGCCCACCTCGATCCAGGTGCCGCTCGGGGTGGTGGCGTTCCACGACGCGACCAGCTGGGTCAGGTCGAAGCCGGACTGCAGCGTGGGCGAGGTCCACGTCCCGACCTCGAACGTCGCCGGGCTCGCGACCGGCGCGAACGGGTCGACGTACGTCCGCGTCTCGCGCGGCGCGGCGAGCTCGATGCCGTCGCGCACCACGCGCGTGCCCTCGCCCTGGCCGCGCAGGAACCCCGTCGCGGAGTCGAACCGGTGGAGCCGGATGTCGCGCCCGTCGGTCGCCGCCCGGGCCAGCGGCGGACGTACGGCCGTGGCCAGCGCCCCTCCCACGGCCAGGCTGGTGCTCAGCGCCGCCCGGCGGGTCAGCGTCGGGAGCCGCCGCCGCTCGTCGTCCTCCAGGTTCGCCCCGTCCGGTCGCACCCGCGCGCTGCGGTCGCTCATGCCTGTATCCCCTTGTCATCCCCTGTCGAGCGCAGCCGCGCTCGCGCCCGTCCACCCTTGCACACCGCGCCGGCCCAGGACCGCGAAAGCCCCACTCCCCTCGGGGGAGCGGGGCCTTCGCGGTCGCGCGCGTCAGGTCACGAACGAACCAGCCTCGGCGATGATGCCGGCAGACCGGAGCCTGCGACGGGCTGCCGGAGGAGGAGCCGAGGTCAGCTACGAACCAACGAGCGGAGGACGTACTGCAGGATGCCGTCGTTGCGGAAGTAGTCCGCCTCGCCGGGGGTGTCGATGCGCACCGTGGCGTCGAACTCGACCTTCTGCCCGTCGCCCTTGGTCGCGGTCACCTTGACCGTCTTGGGGACGCGGCCCTCGTTGAGCTCGGTGATGCCGGCGATGTCGAACGTCTCGGTGCCGTCGAGCCCGAGCGAGTCGGCGTTCTGCCCCTGCGGGAACTGCAGCGGCAGCACGCCCATGCCGATCAGGTTCGAGCGGTGGATGCGCTCGAAGGACTCGACGATGACGGCCTTGACGCCGAGCAGGCGGGTGCCCTTGGCGGCCCAGTCGCGCGAGCTGCCCGAGCCGTACTCCTTGCCGCCGAGGACGACCAGCGGGATGTCCTGGTCGGCGTACGCCGTCGCGGCGTCGTAGATCGCGACCTGCGGCGCGTCGTCCTGGGTGAAGTCGCGGGTGTAGCCGCCCTCGACCCCGTCCAGCAGCTGGTTGCGCAGCCGGATGTTCGCGAACGTGCCGCGCACCATCACCTCGTGGTTGCCGCGGCGCGAGCCGTAGGAGTTGAAGTCCTTGCGCTCGACACCGTGCTCGTTGAGGTATCGGCCCGCGGGGCTGTCGGCCTTGATCGAGCCGGCCGGGCTGATGTGGTCGGTCGTGACCGAGTCACCCAGCTTGGCCAGCACGCGCGCACCGGTGATGTCCTCGACCGGGGCGGGCTCGGGCTGCATGCCCTCGAAGTACGGGGGCTTGCGGACGTACGTCGACTCGCTGTCCCACTCGAAGGTGTCGCCCTCGGGGGTCTGCAACGACTGCCAGCGCTCGTCGCCGGCGAAGACGTCGGCGTAGTCCTTGACGAACATCTCCTTGCTCATCGAGTCGGCGATCGTCTGCTCGACGACGTCGGGGCTCGGCCAGATGTCCTTCAGGAAGACGTCGTTGCCCTGCTGGTCCTGACCCAGCGGGTCGGAGTCGAAGTCGAAGCTCATCGTCCCGGCGAGGGCGTAGGCGATGACCAGCGGCGGCGAGGCCAGGTAGTTCATCTTCACGTCGGGGTTGATGCGCCCCTCGAAGTTGCGGTTGCCCGACAGCACCGATACGACGCTGAGGTCGTTCTCCTGGATCGCCTGCGAGATCTCCTCGTTCAGCGGGCCGGAGTTGCCGATGCAGGTGGTGCAGCCGTAGCCGACGAGGTAGAAGCCGAGCTTCTCCAGGTAGGGCCACAGGCCGGCCTTCTCGTAGTAGCCGGTCACGACCTGCGAGCCGGGCGCCATCGAGGTCTTGACCCACGGCGGCACCGACAGACCCTTGTCGACGGCGTTCTTGGCCAGCAGCGCGGCGGCCATCATCACCGACGGGTTGGAGGTGTTGGTGCAGCTGGTGATCGAGGCGATCACGACCGCGCCGTCCTTGAGGCCGTACGCCTTCCCCTCGGCGGGGGTGACCTCGACCTCGCGGAAGTTCCCCTCGACGCCGTAGTTCTTGACGTCGAGGTCGAACTGCGTCTTGGCGTCGGAGACCACGATGCGGTCCTGGGGACGCTTCGGCCCGGCGATGGAGGGCACCACGGTCGACAGGTCCAGCTCGAGGCGCTCGGAGAAGCGGGGCTCGGCGTAGTCGGAGCTGCCCGTGTCGTGCCACATGCCCTGCTGCTTGGCGTAGGCCTCGACCAGCGCGACCTGCTCGTCGGGGCGGCCGGTGAGGCGCAGGTAGTCCAGGGTCACGTCGTCGATCGGGAAGATCGCGCAGGTGGAGCCGAACTCCGGGCTCATGTTGCCGATGGTGGCGCGGTTGGCCAGCGGCACCGAGGCGACGCCGTCGCCGTAGAACTCGACGAACTTGCCGACCACACCGTGCTCGCGCAGCATCTGGGTGATCGTGAGCACGACGTCGGTCGCCGTCGCGCCCGAGGGGATCTCGCCGGTCAGCTTGAAGCCGACGACGCGCGGGATGAGCATCGAGACCGGCTGGCCGAGCATGGCCGCCTCGGCCTCGATGCCGCCGACGCCCCAGCCGAGCACGCCGAGGCCGTTGACCATCGTGGTGTGGCTGTCCGTGCCGACGCAGGAGTCGGGGTAGGCCTTGCCGTCGCGGGTCATGACCGTGCGCGCGAGGTGCTCGATGTTGACCTGGTGCACGATGCCGGTGCCCGGCGGGACGACCTTGAAGTCGTCGAACGCGGTCTGGCCCCAGCGCAGGAACTGGTAGCGCTCCTTGTTGCGGGCGTACTCGATCTCGACGTTCTTCTCGAAGGCGTCGGGGCGGCCGAACACGTCGATGATCACCGAGTGGTCGATGACCATCTCGGCCGGCGCGAGCGGGTTGATCTTCTTGGCGTCGCCACCGAGGTCGGCGACGTCCTCGCGCATGGTGGCCAGGTCGACGACGCAGGGCACGCCGGTGAAGTCCTGCATGATCACGCGCGCGGGCGTGAACTGGATCTCGATGTCGGGCTGGGCGTTCTCGTCCCAGCCGCCCAGGGCCCGGATCTGGTCGGCGGTGATGTTCGCGCCGTCCTCGGTGCGCAGCAGGTTCTCCAGCAGCACCTTGAGGCTGAACGGCAGGGTCTCGCTGCCCTCGACCTTGTCGATGCGGTAGATCTCGTAGGACTGGTCACCCACCGTCAGGGTGTCCTTCGCCCCGAAGCTGTTCGTGCTCTCGCTCACAGCGGACTCCTTCGCGGTCCTCGCCGGTTTTATCTTGACGTCAAGACAAGTGAATCACGTCCACCCCCAGGCTAGTCCGGAAGGCTCGCCTAACCCGGCGCAACGATCGAGGGCCGGGCGCACCGCCGTCGTCAGGACGGGTCGAGCGGCTCGAGCTCGGGCGGTCCCTCTGTCGGGGTGAGCACCGCGACGCACTCGACGTGGTGGGTCATCGGGAACAGGTCGTACGCCTGCAGCGAGTCCACCTGGTAGCCAAGGGTTTTCGCGGTCGCGAGGTCGCGGGCGAGCGCCGCCGGGTCGCAGGCGACGTAGGCCACGGCGCGCGGCCGACCGGCCAGCAGGGCGGTCAGCACGTCCTTGCCGGCGCCGGTGCGCGGGGGGTCGAGCACCACCAGGTCGCTCTGCGCGAGCGGTTCGGGCTCCTCGGTCACCCACCGGGTCACGTCGGCGTGCACGGCCTCGGCCCACGGGACGCCGGCGAGGTTGTCGCCCGCGTGCTCCGCGGCCCGGCGATCGCCCTCGACGGCGACGACCTGGCCGGTCGGTCCGACCCGGCGGGCCAGCTCGGCCGCGAAGAGGCCGACACCGGCGTACAGGTCCGTCACGAGCTCGCCCTGGCGCGGCCGCAGCCCGTCGAGCACGGCCGTGACGAGGGTGCGCGCGGCGCCCGGGTGGACCTGCCAGAAGCCGGTGGCGTCGAGAACGAAGTCGAGCGTGTGACCGCGCAGGGCGACCTGCTCGTGCACGACCGGCGCCGGGTCGCGCGACGGACGCGGCGTGACGACCACGTCGCCGGTCGAGGTCGCGGCGACGTCGAGCGCGCGCACCCCGTGGTTGCCCTCGCTGCCGACCGCGCCGGAGCCGACGACCGCGGGGGTGGCGATGAGGCAGTCCTCGACGGGGATGACCTCGTGCGAGCGGTGCGGGTGCAGCCCGGCGCGGCCCGCGTCGTCGACGGCCAGCTCCAGGCGCGTGCGCCAGCGCAGCCCCTCCTCGTCGCCCGGCACCTGCTCGACGGTGACGGGCAGGTCGAGCCCGGCCAGCCGGCGCAGCTGCTCGCGCACCACGCGCGCCTTGAGCTCGCGGCCGAAGGCCGCGTCGGTGTGCTGCCAGTCGCACCCGCCGCACCCACCCGGGCCGGCGACCGGGCACGGCGCCTCGCGGCGCTGCGGCGCGGCCCGCAGCACCTCGACGGCGTCGGCCCGCAGGAACGAGGTGCGGTCGGTGCCCGAGGTCACCTCGACCACGACCTGCTCCCCCGGCAGCGTGTGCCGCACGAAGACCACGCGCCCGTCGTGCCGGGCGACGCAGTGCCCACCGTGGGCGACGTCCTCGACCTCGACGACGAACCGCTGCCCGACCAGCGACGTGCCCTGCGGCTGGCGGGTGGGGCCACGACGACCGCGGCGGCCGTGCTGCGGCCGGCCGCGGCGGGAGCGGGGCGGGGTCACTGCCCGTGCCGCACGCCGGTGGCCCCCGGCGCCGGCGTCTCCTGCTTGTCGACGCCCTCGGCCGAGTGCAGCTGCCAGGGCACGCTCGCGACCATCACGCCGGGGGTGAACAGCAGCCGGGCCTTGAGCCGCAGCGCCGACTGGTTGTGCAGGAGCTGTTCGTACCAGTGGCCGACGACGTACTCCGGGATGTAGACCATGACCACGTCGCGCGGGCTGTCGCGCCGGATCGAGCGCACGTAGTCCACGATCGGGCGGGTGATCTCGCGGTAGGGGCTCGCGAGCACCTTGATCGTGACGGGGATGTCGCGCCGCTCCCACTCGCCGACCAGCGCCTGGGTCTCCTCGTGGTCGACGTCGACCACGAGCGCCTCGAGCGTCGAGGGCCGGGTGGCGCGGGCGTACGCCAGCGCGCGCATCGTCGGCTTGTGGATCTTGGAGACCAGCACCACCGCGTGCACCCGCGAGGGCAGCACCTGGTCCTCCAGCGAGCCGTCGTCGATCGCGAGCTCCGCGCTGACCGAGCGGTAGTGCTTGCGGATCGCGAGCATCATCACGTAGAGGACGGCCATGGCCGCCACGGCGTAACCGGCGCCGTGCAGGAACTTCGTCGCGAGCACGACGACCAGCACGGTGCCCGACATGGCCGCACCCACCGCGTTGATCGCGCGCGAGCGGCGCATCCGGGTCGCGGTGGCCGGCTCCGGGCCGGCGCCCAGCTCGCGGTTCCAGTGCCGGATCATGCCGATCTGGCTCAGCGTGAACGAGACGAACACCCCGACGATGTAGAGCTGGATGAGCTTGGTGACCTCGGCGTCGTAGAGGATCACGAGGAACACCGCGGCCGCGGCGAGGATCAGGATGCCGTTGGAGAAGGCGAGCCGGTCGCCGCGGTTGCGCAGCTGACGCGGCAGCCAGCTGTCCTGGGCCAGGATCGAGGCCAGCACCGGGAAGCCGTTGAACGCGGTGTTGGCGGCCAGCACCAGGATCACGCCGGTCACCACCGCGACCAGGACGATGCCGAGGCCGAACCCGTCGAACACCACCGCGGCCAGCTGGCCGAGCACCGGGTCCTGGACGTACGCCTCCCCCACCGGAGCGCCGTCGAGCGTGAGCTGGGCGCCGGGGTCCTCGGCGAACTTGATGCCGGTGCGGATCGTCAGCACCACGATCGCGACGAGCAGCGTGGTGGAGATCAGGCCCATCATCAGCAGCGTGGTCGCAGCGTTGCGGCTCTTGGGCTTGCGGAAGGCCGGCACCCCGTTGCTGATCGCCTCGACACCGGTGAGCGCGGCGCAGCCGGAGCTGAACGCGCGCAGCAGCAGGAAGAACATCGCGAACCCGGCGAGCTGGTCGTACCCCGTCTCGGGCGCGAGGTCGTACTGCGCGCTGTCGGCCGTGCCGAGCGTGCCGGTGAACAGCTTGATCAGGCCGAGCAGCGCCATCCCGATGATGGTGACCAGGAACAGGTAGGTCGGGATCGCGAACAGCGTCCCCGACTCGCGCACGCCGCGCAGGTTCATCGCGGCCAGCAGGACGATCGCCGAGACGGCGATGAGCACCTCGTGGCCGCGCAGCGCGGGCACCGCGGTCGCGGCGTACTGCGCGCCGGAGGAGATCGACACCGCCACGGTGAGCACGTAGTCGACCAGCAGCGCGCTCGCGACACCCAGGCCCGCGCGCGGACCGAGGTTCACCGTCGCGACCTCGTAGTCGCCGCCGCCGGAGGGGTAGGCGTGCACGTTCTGCCGGTAGGAGGCGATGACGACCGCCATCACGATCACCACGCACAGCGCGATCTGCCAGGAGTGGGTGGCCGCGAACGCGCCGCCCGCGAGGGACAGCGTCAGGAAGATCTCGTCGGGCGCGTACGCCATCGACGACAGCGCGTCACTGGCGAACACCGGCAGCGCGATGCGCTTGGGCAGCAGGGTCTCGCCCATCTTGTCGCTGCGCATCGCCCGGCCGACCAGCAGCCGTTTGAGGATTCGACCGGTCATGGGCACGAACGAGGAGTGTAGGTCCGGCCGGGGCCGAGCACCTATCCCGTCTCGGACGGAGTAGCGTCGCCGCCGTGCATGTCGTGATCATGGGCTGCGGCCGCGTCGGCTCCACCCTGGCGATGAACCTCGAGGACCAGGGGCACACGGTCGCCGTGATCGACCGTGACCCCGCTGCCTTCCGCCGCCTCGGCACCCGCTTCGAGGGGCGCCGGGTGCAGGGCGTCGGCTTCGACCGGGCCACCCTCGTCGAGGCCGGGGTGCAGGAGGCGTACGCCTTCGCCGCCGTCAGCAGCGGCGACAACTCCAACATCCTCTCGGCCCGGGTCGCGCGCGAGACGTTCGGCGTGCAGCACGTCGTCGCCCGCATCTACGACCCCGGCCGCGCCGAGATCTACCAGCGGCTCGGCATCCCCACCGTGGCGACCGTGCGCTGGACCGCCGACCAGGTGCTGCGCCGGCTGCTCCCCCAGGGCGCGGTCTCGGTGCACACCGACCCCAGCGGCAACGTCGTCGTGGCCGAGGTGCCGCTCGACACTGCCTGGGTCGGCACGCCGTACGCCCAGGTCGCCGCCGCGGGCGACGTCACCGTCGCCTACGTCACCCGGCTCGGCGCCGGGATGCTCCCGACGCCCGACATGGTCCACCAGGAGGGAGACCTCGTGCACGTCATCACCACCGCCGACCGACTGCCGTCGGTGGAGCAGCTGTTCGCCGCTCCCCCGCGCGAGGACGACTGATGCGCGTCGTCGTGGTGGGCGCGGGCAGCGTGGGCCGCTCGATCGCCCGGGAGCTGCTCTACAACGAGCACCAGGTGCTGCTCATCGACAACGACGCCGACGCGCGCACCGGCTCGGTGCCGAACGCGTCGTGGCTGCTCGCCGACGCCTGCGAGATCACCACGCTGCAGGAGGCGTCGGTGCAGCACAGCGACGTGGTCGTCTGCGCGACCGGTGACGACAAGGTCAACCTCGTCGTGTCGCTGCTGGCCAAGACCGAGTTCGGGGTGCCGCGCACGGTCGCCCGGGTCAACAACCCGCGCAACGAGTGGATGTTCGACGAGGGCTGGGGCGTCGACGTGGCCGTCTCGACCCCGCGCCTGATGACCGCCCTGGTCGAGGAGGCGGTCAGCGTCGGCGACCTGGTGCGGCTGTTCGAGTTCCAGCAGGGCCGGGCCACGATGACCGAGATCACCCTGCCGGCCGACAGCCCGTACGTCGGTCGCCGGGTCGCGGACCTGAGCCTGCCCGCGGAGGTGGTGCTCACCTGCATCATCCGCGACGAGAAGCCCATCGCGCCCGCCGCGGACGACTCGATCGAGGCGCTGGACGAGCTGCTGTTCATCACCACGCCGGAGGCCGAGATCGACCTGGCGTCGATGCTCACCGGGCGGCGCCCGGAGGAGATCCGCACGGTCAGCCGCGAGGACGTGTGAGCCTCACGCGCTCAGCGCCACGGCGGTGAGCCGCACTGCGGTGAGCCTCACTGCGGCGGCCGGCCGCCGGTCTTCAGCTCGTAGGTGGGGTTGAAGATCGTCGGCACCCCGCCCTTGACGCACACCCGGCCGCTGGCCTTGAGGTAGCGCCCCGGCTCGATGCCGGCGATGTGCCGGCGCCCGAGCCACACCAGGCGCATCGCCTGGCTGCCGTCGTCGAGGTCGACCACCAGCGCGGGCACCTGGTCGCTGCGCGGGCGCACGCTGACCGCGCGCACCTCGCCGCAGACCTGGGCGAGCTCGCGGTCGTGCACGTCGCAGATCGGGGTGCCGCCGAGCTGGGCGCTGGTCTCGCGCTTCTCCTCGGCCTCCAGCTGCTCGTCGGGCCGGGTGAGCCGGCCGAGCACCTTGCGCCAGCCTGCCTCGTGCCGGGTGGGCATCGTCAACGCACCTCGGTGATCTCGGGCCCGCGCTCGAACGGCTTGAGGTCATCGACCGACCCGGGCTTGTCGTCGACCGGCTGCGCGTTGGCCTCGGCCTGCTGCAGCAGCTCCTGCGGGATGGTCAGCTCCAGCAGCTCGCGCGGCGCCCGCGCCTCGCTGCCGCGCACGACGATCGCCTGCCGCAGGAAGGTCATCAGCGGCTCGGCCGCGCTGTCCTCGACCGCGGCCCGGCCCGACAGCACGCCGCGCAGGAACCAGCGCGGTCCGTCGACGCCGACGAACCGGACGGGCGAATAGGTGGTGCGGCCGTCGTTGCCGCGCGCGGGCATCCGCGCGTGCAGCTCGATGCCGAGCGTGCCGAGCTTCTCCTCGGCGGTGCCGCCGTTCGCGATCAGGTTGTCGGCGATCTCGTCGCGGATGTCGTCCCAGACACCGCTGGACTTCGGCGCCGCGAACGCCTGCACCTGCACCGCCGACTCGCCCGACACCACGGTCACGCCGGTGATGGTCTGCCCGGCCTCGTCGACGTCGAGCCGCAGCTCGCTGCCGGCGAACGGGCTGAGCACCAGCGCGCCCAGGTCGAGCCGCTCGCCGAGGTCGTCGATCTCGGCCCGGTCGAACGGGCCCTCGGACCGGTCCAGGTCGTGCGGACGAGGCAACCGCTGACGTACGTCGTCCTCGCCGGCGTCGGCCGCGTCACCGTCGGCGGCACGCTCGTCGGTCGGGTCGGCCGCGCGCTCGGTGCCGGTGTCGTCGCTGCTGCCGGCCCCGTCGACGTCGTCGACCTCGGTGTCGGTCTCGTCGCTCTCGACGGCGTCGTCGACCTCGACCCGGTCGTCGTCACGCTTGTTGCGCCGGAAGATGCCCACGGGCTCAGTCCCCTGCTGCTGTCGTCGTCGTCCGTGACGGGTCCGTCACGGCGCTGCCGAAGCCACCACTGGCTCCGTGCCCAGTCTGGCCCCGAACGCTGTCCGGCAGCGAATCGGCCTCGACCAGCCGCACCTGCTCGACGCGCTGCACGACCAGCTGGGCGATGCGGTCGCCGCGCTCGACGGTGAACGTCTCGCGCGGGTCGAGGTTGACCAGGTTGACCTGGATCTCGCCGCGGTACCCGGCGTCGACCGTGCCCGGGCTGTTGAGGGTCGTGACGCCGTGCCGGGCCGCGAGCCCCGAGCGCGGGTGCACGAACGCCGCGAACCCCTCGGGCAGCGCGAGCGCGATGCCGGTCGGGACCAGCGCGCGGTGCCCCGGCTGCAGCACGACGCCCACCCGTGCGTGCAGGTCGAGGCCTGCGTCGCCCGGGTGGGCGTAGGTCGGCAGTGGCAGACCAGGGTCGAGCCGCTGCACCGGCACGGTGCAGGCGGGGTCAGCGCCCTGGGGTGTGCTCACCGGTCAGGCGGCGCACTCGGTGCAGACGGGGAGGCCGCCCTCTTCGCCGGCCAGCTGGCTGCGGTGGTGCACCAGGAAGCAGCGCGAGCAGGTGAACTCGTCGGCCTGGCGCGGCAGCACCCGCACCGACAGCTCCTCGCCCGACAGGTCGGCGCCCGGCAGCTCGAAGCCCTCGGCCTGCTCGGTCTCGTCGACGTCGACGCTGCTGGCGGTCTTGTCGACGCGCCGGGACTTCAGCTCCTCGATGGAGTCCTCGTTGAGGTCGTCGTCGGTCTTGCGCGGTGCGTCGTAGTCGGTCGCCATGCTCACTCCTCACAGATGCAGATGCCCAGTGCCGGGCTGCGTGGTGGTTCCGTGCGCCATGCGTCGAAGACCACGACCGCGTGCCAGGTTCGGCGGGGATTGTGCCTCATCCCGCTCGCCACCGCGACACCCGGGGTGATATCCGCCCGGTGCCTTCCCGAACGTCGGACAGGTGCCGGGCATTCCGTGACGCGGGACACACGGTCCGAAGGGGTGGACGGTGCGCCGGTCGCCCCCCTCCGAGGGCCGCCCGAGGGCGTCTCGCGACCGCCTCGGGGGGTGGGTCAGGGGGTGTCGACGAGCGGGGCGAGCTGGTCGACGAGCGCCTGCGGGCCGGCCACGGTGAGCCGCGTCTGGGCCGGTTCGCCGCCGGGTCCGCGCAGCGCTCCCCCGGCCTCGGTGAGCACCAGCGCACCGGCGGCGAGGTCCCACGGGTTGAGCCCGGACTCGTAGTAAGCGTCCAGCCGGCCGGCCGCCACCCAGCACAGGTCGATCGCGGCGCTGCCCGCGCGCCGGATGTCGCGCACCTGCGGCAGCACGCGCGCGACGATCTCACCCTGCCGACGGCGTACGTCCGCGGCGTAGCCGAACCCGGTGCCCACCAGCGAGCGGCCGAGCGCGGTCTCGCCGCTCACCGAGAGCGCCTCGACGTCGCCGGCGTCGGTGCGCAGGAACGCCCCGCTGCCCCGGTGGGCGTGGAACAGCTCGCCGAGCGAGGGGTGGTAGACCGCGCCGGCGACCGTCTCCCAGGCGCCCGGCGTCGTGGGGTCGCCGACGCAGGCGGCGACGGAGACGGCGTACTGCGGGATGTCGTACAGGTAGTTGACGGTGCCGTCGATCGGGTCCAGCACCCAGGTGATCCCGCTGGTGCCGGGCACGCTGTCGCCCTCCTCGCCGAGGATCGCGTCGTCGGGGCGCTCGGCGGCGAGGCGGTCGCGCAGCAGCTGCTCGCTGCGCTGGTCCATGACGGTGACGACGTCGGTCTCGCTCGACTTGGTCGCCGCGACGCCGAGACCGTGCGGGCGCTCGATCACCAGGCGCCCGGCCTCGACCGCGAGGTCGCGCGCCAGGCGCTCGAGGGTCGCGAGCGCCGCGGTCGACAGCTGCGGCCCCATCAGTCGCGACCGCACGCGGCCGGCAGCGCCGTGCGCAGGTTGGGGCAGCAGCCCGGCGCACAGATCGAGGGCATCGCCTCGCCCGGCCACGCCTGCAGCACCACCTGCTCGCCGCGCTCCTCGGCGGCGCGCTCCTGCAGCAGGTCGACCAGCCCGCTCACGAACTCGGGGTCGACGCCCACGGTCGGCACGCGCAGCATGTTCAGGCCGATCTCCTCGGCGGTCTGCGCGGCCTCGGTGTCGAGGTCGTACTTGACCTCCATGTGGTCGCTGACGAAGCCGATCGGGGCGACCACGACGTCGGTGATGCCCTGCTCGCGCAGCTGGCGCAGGTGGTCGTTGACGTCGGGCTCCAGCCACGGCTGGCTCGGCGGGCCGCTGCGCGAGCAGTAGACCAGCGCACCCTCGATCGACCGGTCCAGGGTGATGCCGACCTCGTCGAGGATCACGTGCGCCAGCTCGTCGTGCTGGTGCCAGTAGAGGTTGCCCTCGCCGTCGCCCGGGCCGGAGGTGTCGTCCATCGCGACCGGGATCGAGTGGGTCACGAACACCACGCGCAGCTTGGCGTCGTCGTCCTGCCCGATCTGGCGTACGCCCTCGGTCACCAGGCGGATGTTGGTGCGCGCGAAGCTGGGGTGGGTGGCGTACTGACGGACCTTCGCGACCTCGAGCTCGCGGCCCTCCTCGCGCAGCTCGTCCAGCGCCTCCGCGAGGTTCTCGCGGTACTGCCGGCAGGAGCTGTAGGAGGAGTAGGCGCTGGTCGTGACGACGAGCACCTTGCGGAAGCCCTGGTCGTGCGCCTCGCGCAGCGCGTCGACGAGGAACGGGTCGCTGTTGCGGTTGCCGATGAGCACGGGGGTGGCGATGCCGCGGCGGCGCAGCTCGTCGTGCAGCGCCTTGCGCAGCGCGCGGGTCTGCTCGTTGATCGGGCTGCGGCCGCCGAACAGGTAGTAGTGCTCGCCGACCTCCTCGAGCCGCTCGTCGGGGATGTCGCGGCCGGCGGTGACGCGGCGCAGGAAGGGCAGGACCTCCTCGGGGGCCTCGGGCCCGCCGAAGGACAGCACCAGCACCGCGTCGTACGGCGGCAGCTCCTCCTCCTCGGGGCCGGCCTGCGGATCGGTCTCGGGCTCGAGCACCTGCTCGTCGGGCGTCACCGACGAGGGGTCCACCGCACCGGGCACCGCCTTCTGGTCCTGCTGGCCGGCGGGGTCCGCGGGGTCGGCGATGGGAGAGCTGAGCTGGGGTTCTGACCGGCGTTCGCGCACAACTGAACGCTACTCGCGCGGCGTGCCCTGCGAGCGCCCAGGTGGTGCGGGTGGCATCCTGCGGGTGGCTGCGCGCCACGGGTGACGACAAGGGCCGTTCGGCCCTACGGGAGGACGAACGCGATGCAGGACCTGCGACTGGTCGGGATCCACGAGGACGGAGAGCACCTGCTGCTGTCCGACGAGGACGGTCAGCGCTTCCGGGTGCCCGTGGACGCCGCGCTGCGCGAGGCCGTACGCCGGGAGCGGCCGCGCGGTGACGGCTCGCCCGAGGGGGCCGAGCCCGAGCCGATGCGCCCCCGCGACGTGCAGAGCCTGATCCGGTCCGGCGCGAGCGTCGACGAGGTCGCCGAGCGCTCCGGGTGGGACGTCGAGAAGGTCCGCCGCTACGAGCCGCCGATCCGCGCCGAGCGTGACTACGTCGCCAGCCTGGCCCGTGCCGTCGAGCTGCGCGGCCGCGGCCACGGCGAGGTCGCCCCGACCCTCGGCACCCGCGTCATCCGGCGGCTCACCGAGCGCGGCGTCGACATGGAGCGCGTCTCCTGGGACGCCTGGAAGGACGACGAGACCAGCTGGCTGGTCGTCGCGCTGTTCCCGGCCGGCGGCCGCGAGCGGCGGGCCTCGTGGCGCTTCGCCCCGACCGACCGCACGCTGATCGCCGCCGACGACGAGGCCCGCTGGCTGGGTGAGGACGAGCAGGCCTCGGGCCCGCTCCCCGCGCCGGCCATCGCGCCGTCGGGGCGCAACAGCACGGTGTACGACGTCGAGGCCGAGGGTGGCGTCGCCGCCGCGGTGCGGGCGCGCCCGTCGGGCAAGGGCAAGGCTGGTCAGGCAGAGCCGGGCCAGGGCGGCACGGACCGGCCGGACGCCGAGGGCGAGGCCCGGGGCGGGCAGCGCGCGTCCGGTGAGGACGCGGGCGAGGGTGACGAGGCGGTCGACCTGATGTCGGCCATGCGGCAGCGCGCCGCGACCCGCAAGCGCCGCCCGTCGCGCAAGCGCCCGGCGCCCACCGACACCCCGATCGCTCCTGAGGACATGCCTGAGCAGGCGCGTCCGGTCGAGCGGCTGCGGCTGGCCGACGCCCCCGAGCCGCCGCACGGTTCGCACGCGCGGCCCGAGGAGCTCGACGGCCCGCCCGAGGACGAGCTGGACCAGCGAGCAGGCGACGACGACACCGCAGAGCTGGACGTCGTGGACCGGACCGAGGAGCTCGAGGTCCCGGACCTGGCCGACGGGGCAGGCGAGCACGCCGACGACGACACGGACGAGGCTGCGGGCGACCGCGACGACGTGGACGACCAGGAAGGCCCGCGGCACGACCCGGTGACCGGGACCGCCGACCTGTTCGACGACCTCGAGGCGGTCTCCGACAGCCGCGAGACCAAGCAGGCGGCCAAGCCGAAGCGGTCGCGGCGGCGGCGCGCGACCAAGCGCGCGGGCGAGCCGGAGGTCGAGCAGGCGACCTCGACCGACGACGACGACGACGCCGCCGACGAGCGGTCGGGCCGTGGTTCCGGTGAGGCCAGCAGCGGGGGCCCGGACGCAGCGACGTCGAAGGAGCCGACGTCGGACGACGCGGCCGGGCAGGCGCGCGGCACGGACGAGGCGAAGGGCTCGTCCAAGGGCGCGTCGAAGGGCGCAGAGACCGCCGCGCGCGACGCCGACGAGGGCCCGTCCGCCGCCGAGTCGGTGCCGCAGCGCTCCAGCGGTGCCCGCCGCGGCCGCCCCAGCGTGCCGAGCTGGGACGACATCATGTTCGGCTCCCGCCCCCGCACCGAGGAGTGACGCGCCCTGCAGATCGTGCGTTGACGTACGAAATGCAGACGCCCACCCCGCAATCCCGCGAGCCGGCCGCTCAGATCGTGCGTTGACGTACGAAATGCAGGCGGCGGGTCAGTGCTCGTCGCCGAAGCGGCTGCGCCAGCGGTCGCGGCGGTCGTCGGCGTCGGGGGCGCCGGAGCGGGGCGGGCGCGGCCACGACTCGTCGCGGCGCAGCGACTGGGTGGTCTCCTCGTCGGCGTACGGCCCCTCGCCGCCACCGCGGTCGTGGTCGGCGAACGCCGCGGTGCGGTAGTCCCCGCGGTCGCGCGGCTGCGGCACCGGGCGGGTCGCGGGGCGGTCGTCGCCGGCACGCCACTCGTCGCGGTAGCCCCGCTCGTTGTAGCGACCGGGGCGACCGCCCCCCACCCCGCCGTACGCCATCGCATCGTCCTCGTCGTACGCCGGCTCCTCCCCCGGCCGGGCCCGCTCGCCCGACACGTCGCCGGCGCGTCGGCGGCGGCCCACCCTGGGGCCGGGGATGTGGCGCCCGCTGTTCCAGATCACGACGGCGACGCTCCACAGCACGAGCAGCACGGCGGCGGTGGTCATGCCGAGCAGCGCCGTGGTCGGCAGCAGCACGCCGACGAGACCACCCAGCACCCACGACAGCTGCAGCAGCGTCTCGGAGCGGGCGAACACCGAGGTGCGGATGCGCTCGGCGACGGTGTCCTGGATCAGGGCGTCGAGGGCGAGCTTGCCCATCTGCTGCCCGATGCCGGCGACGAGCGCGAGCGCGACGGCGGTGTAGACGTTGAACCGCGCGGCCGTGACCACCGCGACGATGGCGTCGGCGAGCAACGTCGCGAGCACGATGACCTTGGGGGTGCTGGTGCGCACCAGGGCGCCGGTCATGGTGCCGATCGCGTTGCCGACACCGGCGGCGCCGATGACCAGCGCCAGCAGCAGCGTGCCCTTGTCCTCCCAGCCGGGGAACGGGTGCTCGCGCAGCAGGAACGCCAGGTAGATCGTGAGGAAGCCCGACAGCCAGCGCAGCCCGGCGTTGGCCCGCAGCGCGGTGACCAGCGAGCCGGAGATGCCGCGCCGCTGACCGCCCTCGGACTCATCGACCAGGTCGCGCATCGACGCCTGCTGCTCGCCCTGCGCGGAGTCGACGCGCGGTGAGAGCAGCACCGCGAGGATCGTGCCGATCACGAACAGCACGAAGCCGACCTTGAGCGCCCACTCGGCGCCGAGCTGGGCCGCGAGCCCGGCGAGCCCGCCGCCGATGCCGGCGCCCACGGTGCCCGCGAGCGACAGCCGGCCGTTGGCCTTGACCAGGGTCAGCTGGTCGGGCAGCAGCCGGGGCGTGGCCGAGGATCTGGTGACCAGGTAGGCCTTCGAGGCGACCAGCACCCCGAGCGCCGCGGGGAACTGCCAGGTCGACTGCTCGGTGATGCTTCCGGCGAGCACCCAGCACAGGAACGCCCGCAGCGCGAGCGTGGCGCCGATCGACCAGCGCCGGCCGTGCCGGAACCGGTCGAGCAACGGTCCGATCAGCGGGGCGACGATCGCGAACGGCAGCATCGTCAGCAGCAGGAACAGCAGCACCTGGCTCTTGGCCTGGCCCTGCGGCACCTGGAAGAACAGCGTCCCGGCCAGGCCCACCATCACCGCGGTGTCACCGGCTGAGCTGAACGCGTGCACCTGGATCAGCCGGTGCAGCCCGGTCTCACCGGCGCCCTGGGCCTCGCTCGCGCGGCGCGCCATGCGCACGGTGCCCTTGCCGGCCCGCGCCGTCACCCGGCCGACGGCCTTGCCGCCGCGCAGCAGCCCGCGCCCGGCCGCGGCGGCGGTCTCGCGCCGTGGGTGCGCCGCGGGAGGTGCGGCGTCGTGATCGGCCGACCCCCGACGTACGCCGTCGCCGGGCCGCCCCTCGCCCGGCATCGGCCGGGTCGTGTCGGGCCGGCGCGCCTGCGGCGCGGTGGGGTCGCGCCGGTCGTGCGGGTCGCGGCGCCCGGGGGGCGGGGCGGGGGTGCGGGCGGTCACGCGATCGCTCCCCTGGTCCATGCGCGCATTATCCAACCTGGGAGCCGGCGTGGGGCTCATCCACGCGGGCGACGGCGGCGCCCACCGGGCAGATCGGGTCGATACCGGCCCGGAACGACACACCTGCACCCTCCGCACCGGGCAGATCGGGTCGATATCGACCCGCGGGGCGAGCGGCCAGCCTCAGCTCGAGGCGCCGGGCAGCGGGCACAGGTCGAGGTCGAACGGCAGGACGTCGGGGTCGCCGGCGTGCGCCCGCGCGGCGTGCGAGGTCATCCGGCGCATGTAGTGGCGGCGGCAGAGCACCTCGTACTCGACCGTACCGACGGGCACGTCACCGTCGTCGCCGTCGCCCGTGTCGCCGACGACGACCTGCTCGCCCTCGACGACCATGTGCCCGTCGACCACCCGGGCGTTGTGGGTGGCGCGGCGGCCGCACCAGCACAGCGCCTCGACCTGCGGCACCTGGGTGCGGTCGGCGAGCTCGATGAGCCGGCGCGACCCGGGGAACAGCTGGGTGCGGAAGTCGGCGGTGATGCCGAAGGCGTAGACGTCGATGCCGAGCTCGTCGACGATGCTCGCGAGCTGCTCGATCTGGGCGGGCGTGTAGAACTGCGCCTCGTCGCAGATCAGGTAGTGGATGCTGCGGCCGTGGGTCATCTGGTCGACCACGAGGTCCCACAGGTCGAGGTCGTCGCGCACCTCGAGCGCGTCGCGCGAGAGCCCCAGCCGCGAGGACAGCACCGCCTCGCCGGCCCGGTCGAGCTTGGTCATCACCAGCCCGGAGCGACCGCGGGCGCGGTGGTTGTGGTCCATCTGCAGCGCCAGGGTGGACTTGCCGCAGTCCATCGTCCCGGAGAAGAACACCAGCTCAGCCACGGGCAGCCACCCTAGATCGCGCTCACGCGGGGCGCGCGGCCGGCAGGTGCAGCATCGGCACGGTGAGCTCGGCCTCGGTGAGCGAGCCGTGCTGCCCGACCAGGCTCAGCAGCGGCTCGCGCATCACCCGGCTGTCGACGACGGCGTGCGCGGCGTGGAAGGCGACCAGCACCTCGCCGATGCGCGGCAGCACCCGCTCGGCCACCGCACCGAACCACCCGTCGGCCACGGCCTGCTCGCGGGTGCGCACCCACGCGAGGTCGCCGAACCGGGCGGCCCAGGTGTGGCGTACGTCGTCGGCGGCTCCGGGGAGGCAGTACAGCTGGGCGGCGCGCGGGTCTCCCCCGACGACCTCGACCCCGGCCGCCAGCTCGAGGTCGTGGGCCACGTCGACCCGGGCGTCGAGCGGCACGTCGACCATGCCGTGGTCGGCGACGACGGTGAGCGAGCAGTCGGGCGGCAGCGACCCGTGCAGCCGGCGCAGCTCGGCGTCGACGCGCTCGAGTTCGGCGCCCCACGCGGGCGAGGCGACCCCGAGCTCGTGCCCGACGCGGTCGACCTCGCCCCAGTAGAGGTAGACCAGCGCGCGGCGGCCGGCGCGCACCGCGGCCAGGGCGGCGTCGACCCGCTCGGGCAGGTCGTCGGCGGCGGCGAACGTGGCCCCGCGCAGGGCGGCGCGGGTGAGGCCGGAGCCGTCGAAGTACGCCGGACCCACCATCGTGGTCGCGACGCCACCGCGCGTGGCTCGCTGCAACCAGGTGTCGTCGGGCTGCCAGCGCTCGGGTCGCGGACCGTCCTCCCAGGACAGCTCGTTGAACAGCCGCCCGGTGTCGGGGTCGCGCACCTGGTAACCGGTGAGGCCGTGCGCGCCCGGCGGCAGGCCGGTGCCGAACGAGCCCATGCTCGTCGCGGTGGTCGCCGGGAAGCCGGCGGTCAGCGGGGTGGCCTCCCCGAGCAGCGAGCGCAGGAACGGCGCGTGGCCGCGGCGCTGCTCGAGCAGGGACAGCCCGAGGCCGTCGACGAGCACGACGACGGCTCGGCGGGCGGGCGGCAGCGGCGCGGCGCCGGCGGCGGCGAGGACGTCGGCCGCGGCGCCCTTCGGTCGCACACCGAGCGAGCCCACGACCCGGGGCAGGACCCCGGCCAGGCCGCCGCTGTCGTACCGCGGGAGCAGCGGGGTGGGTGCGTCGGTCACCGGATCAGCGGTGGCCGACCGCGCCGGACAGGGCGGCGGAGAAGGCGTGGGCCTGGCGCAGCACGTGCTCGCCCTCGGCGTCGGCGCTGACCCGCAGCGCGATGTCGTCGCTGGTGATGGTGCCCTCGAAGCCGTGGTCGGCCTCGCACTGCGGGTCGGCGCAGGCGGCCGGCAGCAGGTCGACGCGCGAGACCGTGCCCCAACCGATGGTCAGGGTGAGCTCGCGCCCGAGGCTGCCGCTGGTGTAGCGGTCGGGGTCGGCGACGACGTGGGTCAGCATCACGCCGCGCACCAGGCTGAGCGGGACGGTCTCGGTGGTCGCGGTGGCGACCGAGCCGGCGCCGCCGGCCGCAGAGCCGCCCGCGCCCGGCTCGGCCGCATGGTCGTCGGCGTGGGCGATGACCAGCCGGGTTGCGGTGAGCGCCAGCACCGTGATGTGCCGGCGCACCGCGGCGTCGTGGTCGAGCGTCGTCTCCTGGTGGACCAGGTGCGCCTCGACGGCCTCGCCCGCGAGCGCGGCGGCGACGACGTCGCTGACGAGCGCGGGGTAGTACCCCGCCTGCTGGATCTCCTCGAGCAGGTCGGCGGGCAGCGACTCGCTGGTCACGGGTGGTGTCGACGGCATGGGCGGCATTGTGGCACTGACCTAGGTCAGCGACCGGCGTCCCGTGTCGGCCCGGCGCTCGGGCGGGGCGATGCTCACGCTGGCGCCGAGCACCTCGAGCCCGTCGCGGTGGCAGTTGACGGGGTTGAGCTCCAGGTCGACCACCTGGGGCAGCTGGTCGGCCAGCACCGACACCCGGGCGACGAGGTCTTCGAGCGCGGCGCGGTCGACGGGAGCCGCGCCGCGGTGGCCGTTGAGCAGCGGCGCCGCCTTGACCGAGCCGATCAGGTCGCGCACGTCGACGGTGCTCAGCGGCGGGATGCGATAGCCGATGTCGTCGAGCAGCTCGGTGGGCGCTCCCCCGAGGCTGAACCGCACCACCGGGCCGAACAGCGGGTCCTCGCTGGTGCCGAGGACGCAGGCGATGCCGGGCGTGGCCATGCGCTGCACGACGAACCGGTTGGCGTGCAGCGGGGCGAGCCGCGCGTCGAGCGCGGCGAAGGCCTCACGCACGCTGGCGTCGCTGCCGAGGTCGGCGCGCACCGCGGTGACCGGCTGGTGGCGCACCAGCGGCGACACCGACTTCAGCACCACGGGGTAGCCGAGCTCGCGCGCCGCGGCGACCGCCTCGTCGGGGTCGGCGACGGCGCGCACCGGCCACAGCGAGATGCCGTAGCACCCGAGCAGCGCGTCCAGCTCGTCGCCGCGCAGCCGGCGCCCCTGCGGCGACTCCTCCAGCACACCGCGCACGATCTCCTCGGCGCGCGAGCGGTCGATGCCCTCGGGCGCGACGAGGTGGCCGCGGTCGCGCTGGCGCCACTCGCCGTAGCGGGTCGCGGCGGCCAGCGCGCGCACGGCGTCCTCGGGCATGGAGTACGACGGCACGGTCTGCTCGACACCGTCCGGGGTGAGCGCGGACAGGGCGTCGGGGACGCCGTGGATGCCGAGGAAGGTCGACACGCAGGGCTTGCGGTGCTGGGCGCTGGTGCGGGCCAGCACCCGGGCGACCTCGAGCCCGTCGGTGGCCAGCGGCGGGATGAAGCAGGCGATGACGCTGTCGACGTCGGGGTCCTCGAACGCGGCGGTCAGCGCGTCCTCGAACTCCCCCGCCGACGCCTCGGGCTGCAGCGACACCGGGCCGTGCGTCACGTCGAGGCCGCGGCTGGCCGCGGCGTCGGCCGCGAGCACCCCGAGCGCGTCGGCGTTGCCGACCACGGCCACCCGGTCACCGGCCGGCAGCGGCTGGTTGACCACGAGCTGGGCGACGTCGAACATCTGGTGCGCGCTGTCGACCCGGATCACACCGGCCTGGCGCAGCATCGAGCGGAACGCCTGCGGCCGCGCCTTGGTGTTGCGCACCCGGTGGCCGCGCGGCGTGCCGAACGCGGTGAGGTCGGACTTCACCACGATCACCGGCTTGCGGGCGGCCAGCCGGCGGGCGATGCGGGAGAACTTGCGCGGGTTGCCCATCGACTCCAGGTAGAGCCCGACGGCGTTGGTGCGCTCGTCGTCGAACCAGTGCTGCATCAGGTCGTTGCCGCTGACGTCGACCCGGTTGCCGGCCGAGACGAACGCCGACAGCCCGAGCCGGCGGTTGCCGAGCAGCTCCAGGATCGCGATGCCGAGCGCGCCGCTCTGCGCGAACAGCCCGAGCGAGCCCGGGCCCGGCATGCCCGGGGCGAGGGAGGCGTTGAGCGACACCTCGGGCGCGGTGTTGATCACCCCGAAGCTGTTGGGCCCGACGACCCGCATCCCGTGCGTGCGCGCGACGCGCAGCAGCCGCGTCTGCAGGCGCACGCCCTCGGGCCCGGCCTCGGCGAACCCGGCCGACACCACGAGCAGGCTCTTGACCCCGCGCGCCGCGCACCGGCGTACGACGTCGAGGACCGAGTCGGCCGGGACCGCCAGGACCGCGAGGTCGACCGGGCCGGGCAGGTCAGCGAGGCTGGCGTAGGTCGGGTGGCCGTCGATCTCCTCGCCCTCGCGGCTGATGCCGTAGACGTCGCCGGTGAAGCCGGAGTCGCGCAGGTTGCGCAGCACGGTGCGGCCCACCGAGGGGTCGCGGGTGCTCACCCCGATCACCGCCACCGACTGCGGCGACAGCAGCGCCTTGACGCTCACCGACTCCGCGCGCTGCTCGCGGTCGGCGCGCACCTGCTCGCTCTGCTCGGTGGGCCGGATGTCGAAGCGCAGCGCCACGACGCCGTCGTCGAACCGGTGCTTGACCTCGTAGCCCGCGTCGCGGAAGACCGACAGCATCTTGCGGTTCTGCGGGAGCACGTCGGCGACGAAGCGCTCGACACCGGCCTCCTGCCCGATGGCCGCCAGGTGCTCCAGCAGCACCGACCCGATGCCGCGGCCCTGGAAGGCGTCGGACACGTTGAAGGCGACCTCGGCGGTGCCGTCGGTGGGGCCGCCGAGCCGGTCGTAGCGGGCGATGCCGACCAGGGCGTCGCCGATGAACATGACCAGGGCGACCCGCTGGCGGTAGTCGACGTGGGTGAAGCGCTTGGCGTCACGGTCGCTCAGCTCGCGCAGCGGCGCGAAGAAGCGCAGATAGATCGACTCCTCCGACTGCGACCCGTGGAAGCGCTGCAGCGCCTCGGTGTCGGCGGGCGTGATCGGGCGGACCTGGGCGACGCTGCCGTCGCGCAGCACCACGTCGGCCTCCCACGCGCTGGGGTATCCCGCAGGGAGCTGCGCCTCGGCCTCACTCATGCGCTCAGCATGTCAGGCAGCCCTGACGCCAGCCTGGACATCGGGGCCCGACACCGCGTGCCCGGCACCCAGCCGGGTGCGCCCCGCTCAGGTCGTGGGCGACGCGGGGCTCGCAGAGGGCGAGGTGGGCGAGCCCGACGGGGACGACGGCTCCCCCGAGGTCGGCGGTGGGGAGGAGCTCGGCGGCGGGTTGACCGGCTTGGTCGGGTCGACCAGCTGCCAGGTGGCGCCCAGGTCGGCCGAGCGCCAGACGCTCGTGCCGGAGCGGGTGATGGCGTACAGCTCCTGGCCGCCGGGGCTCGCGACCCAGTCGAAGCCCTGCGGCGGCGGCTGCGGCTGGTCGACCGGACGCCAGGTCTTGCCGCCGTCGTCGGTGACCTGCAGCAGCCGCGACAGGTCGGTGACCCGGGTCGGGGCCGACACCTGGCGCGGCCCCCCGGTCGCGACGGCCAGGTGCTGGGCGTCGCTCGCGGCCAGGGTCAGCCGCCCGACGCGCGGGAGCACGACCGGGGTCGTGGTGGCCGGGCGCCAGGTCTTGCCGCGGTCGTCGCTGCGCATCAGCCGGTACTCCGCCTGGTCGCCGCGCAGGTCGCCGCCGCACAGCGCGAACAGGGTGCCGGCACCGTTCGTGGACGCGGTCAGCGACTGCAGCGGGTTGGTGCCGCAGCCGTCGCGCGCGGTCATCGGCACCAGCTGGTTCTCCTCCAGGCGCCACGGGGAGCCGACGTTGCCGGCGTCGACGCGGTAGGGCTGCACGTAGACCGCGCCGTCGCGCACCACCACCTGCGCGTCGTCGACCGGGGTGTCGAGGTCACGCACGGCGACCGGCTGCTGCACCGCACCGGCCTGCACGGTGGTGCGCGAGAGCATCAACGGCCCCGAGCAGCGGCCCTGGGAGCAGCCGTCGGCGCTCAGCACGAGCACGTCGCCGCGGAAGATCTCGACGTCGAGCACGGTCTGACCGGGGTGGGCGTAGCGGGTGAACGAGCGGCCCGCGTCGCGGGTCATCCACAGGTCGCCGCCGAAGGCGTACCCGATCTTCGGCGTGGCGAACCGGACCTCGCTGACGGCCCGCGGCGGCTGGATGCGGGGCACCTCGTCGCTGGTGACGCTGGCGGTGTCGGTGCGCTGGAAGCGGTGCACGGCGGTCCAGGTCGAGCCGTTGTCGGTGCTGCGCACGACCGTGGGGCACACCTCCTCGTCGGCGCCGCACGGCGCGGCGCCCATGGCGAAGACCGTGCCGCTGCCCGCATTGCTCATCGACCACGGCACGAACGACGCCGGTACCTCGATCGGCGCCTGCGCCGGGGAGGTGTCGCGCGGGTCGCCGCTGGCCTCGACCGGAGCGTTGTTGGTCGCGGCCTCGACCTCGCGGCCGGGGTCGACCGACCCCTCGCCGAACGGCGCCTGCTGGGTCGACCAGAACAGCACCACGGCCGCGAGCGCGCCCAGCGCCCCCATGAACAGGGCGAACCAGGGGCGCCCGCCGCGGGTCGACTGGTGGACGATCTGCTCCCACCGGTCCTCCCCCGCCTCGGCCGGGTGCACCGCCGCGCGCTCGGCGGCGAAGAACTCCTCGACCGGGCGCGGGTCACGGCTGTCCCGCTCGCTCACGGCACCTCCGCCAGCGCGTCGGCGAGCAACCGCCCGGCGTCGCTCAGCTCGCGCTCGACCGCGCTCGCCGACCGGCCGGTGGCCGCCGCGATGCGCTCGACCGGCAGCCCGGCGTAGAAGTGCAGCAGCGCGGTCTGCTGGCAGCGGTCGGGCAGCTGCTGCACGACCCGTTGCAGCGCCGGGCGCTGCCCGCTGAGCTCGGGGTCCTGCGGCGAGCCGGCGGCGGTGGCGGGCGCGCGGCGCAGCGGCGGCCGCACGGGTCTGCTGTCCGGCTCACCACGCCAGTGGTCGCGCACGAGCCCGGCGACACAGGCGTACAGCCAGTCGTGGGGGCCGTCGAGCCGGCCCCGCCCGCGCCCACGCAGCAGCTGCGCGAACGCCTCGGTCACCAGGTCGTGGGCGACGTCGGGGTCACCGACCAGCCGGGTGGTCCATCCCACGAGCGGGCCGTACGTCGCGTCGAAGGTCTCGCGCACGTCTGCCACTCGGGCAGTATGCCGACGCCACCTGTCAGCCGTGCCACAGTGGCCCCTGATGAGCGCGATCGACGGCCATGTCCCCACCGTGCTGGTCGTGCAGAACGACGCCGACAGCGGGCCGGGGCGACTCCCCGCGTGGATCACGGCTGCCGGCGGGCGGGTGCACCTGGTCGCGGCGCACGACGGGGTCGCCGTGCCCACCGACCCCGCCGAGACCGGGGCCGACGCGGTGGTGCTGCTCGGCGGCGGGCTGATGCCCGACACCGACCTGGACCACCCCTTCCTGCCGGCCGAGCGGGAGCTGGTGCGCGCGTGCGTGCGCCAGGGTGTGCCGCTGCTCGGGATCTGCCTCGGCGGCCAGCTCATGGCGTACGCCCTCGGCGGCGAGGTGCGCGAGAACCACGGCACGCCCGAGCGTGGCGTCGTCGCGCTCAGCCTGCGGCCGAGCACCCGCCAGGACCCGTTGTTCGCGCGGCTGTTCGACGAGGTCCCGGTCGTGCAGAACCACGCCGACGCCATCACCGCGCTGCCCGACGGGGCGACCTGGCTGGCGGCCACCTCGGCCTGCCCGTACCAGGCGTTCCGGGTGGGCGACCGGGCCTGGGGCGTGCAGTTCCACCCCGAGGCCGACGCCGACCGGGTGGCCTCCTGGGACCGGTCGCGGCTGCGGGCCCGCGGCCTCGACCCCGACGTCATGGCCGCCCAGGCGCGGCGGCACGCACTCGCCATGGAGCAGGCCTGGTCGGCCTTCGTGGGGCGCTTCGTCGCCCTCGCCGCCCAGCGCGTCGACGAGCAGCAGGAGGCTGTCTGATGGAGCTGCAGGACGTCATCCGCCGGCGGCGCATGGTGCGCCGGTTCGACCCCGACCGGCCGGTCGACCGCAGGCTGCTGACCCGCGCGCTCGAGCTGGGCCTGCGCGCGCCGAGCGCCGGGTTCAGCCAGGGGTGGGACTTCGTGGTGCTGACGGATCCGCAGCAGCGGCAACGGTTCTGGGCCGCCACGACCGACGAGGACGACGAGCCCGACGCGTGGCTGGCCGGCGTGCAGACGGCCCCGGTGCTCATCGTCTGCTGCTCCGACAAGGACGCCTACCTGCGTCGCTACGCCGAGGCCGACAAGCCCTGGCAGGACCTGGACGAGACGCACTGGCCGGTGCCGTACTGGGACATCGACACCGGCATGGCCGCGCTGCTGATGCTGCTGGTCGGCGTCGACGAGGGGCTCGGCGGGCTGTTCTTCGGCGTCCCCGCCGAGGCGCACGACGACGTGTTCGACGCGCTGCAGATCCCCAAGGACCGCTCGATCGTCGGCGTGGTCGCCCTCGGCCACCCCGCCGAGCAGACCTCCAGCGGCAGCGCCCGCACCCGCCGGCGCCGCCCCGTCGAGGAGGTCGTGCACGAGGGGACGTTCGGGACGCCGTACCGGGCGTAGCTGCGGGCGAGCTCGCCCGAGCGAGCGGGTTCGGGTTCGCCGGCGCACCCGCTGGCGGTCCACCGCCGAACCGTGCGCCCCGGCGCACCCTCACGCGGAGGACCGCGAGGGCGCGATCGTCAGCTCGCCGTCAACCTCGCGCGTGCGTGACGTCCTCGACCAGGGACCGGTCGAACCCGCCGAGCGAGGAGATCCCGAGCAGGCCCATGGCCTCGGCGAGCTGGGCGGTCAGCGCGCGCAGCATCGCGGTGACGCCGGGCGCGCCGCCGGTGGCGAGGGCGTGCATCGTGGGGCGGCCGACCAGCACCGCGTCGGCGCCGAGGGCGAGCGCGGTCGCGACGTCGTGGCCGCTGCGGATGCCGCCGTCGACGAGCACCGGCACCTGGTCGGCGACGGCGCGGGCGACCTCGGGCAGCGCGAGCGCGGTCGGCACGACCCGATCGAGCTGCCGCGCGCCGTGGTTGCTCACCACGACGCCCGCGGCGCCCGCCGCGACGCATGCCCGCGCCTCGTCGGCGCGCAGCACGCCCTTGACCAGCACCGGGAGGCCCGAGCGCGAGGCGAGCCACTCGATGTCGGCGTACGTCACCCGCGGGTCCTGCTCCAGGCTCGACCAGGTGCGGCCGGCGAGGTGCTGCTGCACGTTGACCAGCGCGACCTCGTCCTGCAGCGGCAGCGCGGTTCCTCTCGCCCGGCGCGAGACGTACGGCGTGTCACCGGTCAGCACCAGCGCGCTCGCCCCCGCGGCGACGGCCCGGTCGACCATCGCCTCGGTGATGTCGCGGTCGGTCATGACGTAGACCTGCAGCCACCACGGCCCGGCGTACTCGGCGACCCGCTCGACCGTGCGGGAGGAGCGCGTCGACAGGCACAGCAGCGAGCCGGCGTCGCGCACGCCCTCTGCCGTGCCGAGCTCGGCGGTCGGGTGATAGGGCTCGTGGTACGCCGTCGGCGCCACCAGCACGGGCGTCGCCAGGTCGTGACCCAGTAGCCGGCACGAGGTGCTGATCTGCGCGACGTCGCGCAGGACGTACGGCCTGAATCGCCAACGCTGCCAAGCTGATTCGGCCTCGCCCAGCGACACCTCGGCGCCGGCGCCGGTCTCGAGGTACTCCCACGCCTCGGGCGTGACCACCTCCTCGGCGCGGGCGCGCAGCTCGCGCAACGAGACGGGTGGCTCGGCACTCACGGCAGGATCGGTCACGTCCCTAGCATGGCGGCATGACCTCACGACCGATTCGCATCGGGATCCAGATCCAGCCGCAGCACGCCGACTACCCCGCGATCCGCGACGCCGTGGCCCGCGCCGAGGAGCTGGGCGTGGACATGATCTTCAACTGGGACCACTTCTTCCCGCTCTACGGCGAGCCCGAGGGCAAGCACTTCGAGTGCTGGACGATGCTAGGCGCCTGGGCCGAGCAGACCAGCCGCGCGCAGATCGGCGCGCTGGTCACCTGCAACAGCTATCGCAACCCGCAGCTGCTCGCCGACATGGCGCGCACCGTCGACTGCATCAGCGACGGCCGCCTCGTGCTCGGCATCGGGTCGGGCTGGTTCGAGAAGGACTACGACGAGTACGGCTACGAGTTCGGCACCGCCGGCGGGCGGCTCGACCAGCTCGCCGCGGACCTGCCGGTGCTCAAGGAGCGCCTCGGCAAGCTCAACCCGCAGCCGGTCGGCCAGCTCCCGGTCATGATCGGTGGCGGCGGCGAGAAGAAGACGCTGCGCATCGTCGCCGAGCACGCCGACATCTGGCACTCCTTCTCCGACGCCGACACCCTGCGCCACAAGCTCGAGGTGCTCGACGGCCACTGCGCCAAGGTCGGGCGCTCCCGCGACGAGATCGAGATCTCCGTGGGCGTCGGCGGCCGTGGCCGCGAGGGCCGCTCCCCCGAGACGCCCGAGCAGGAGGGCACGCCGCTCCTGGAGCTCGGCGCGACGATGTTCACGATGGGCGTCGGCGGCCCCGACTACGACCTGACCCCGCTCGAGCCGTGGCTGCAGTGGCGCGACCAGCGCAACGCCGCGCTCGGCGACGGCGCCGCACCCACGCCGGAGATCCGCGGCTGACAGGCTGAGCCCATGAGCCACCTGCTGCTGCTGCACTCCGCGCTCGGGCTGCGCCCGGCCGTCACCGACTTCGCCGACCGGCTGCGCGAGCGCGGCCACACCGTCGAGACGCCGGACTACTACGACGGCACGGTGTTCGACGACGAGCAGGCCGGCATCGCGCACCGCGACGCCGTCGGCACCAAGGAGCTGTTCGGACGGCTGAGCGAGACCGTCGCGGCGCTGCCCGACGACGCCGCGCTCGCCGGTTTCTCGCTCGGCTCGGCGTTCGCCCAGACGCTCGCGGCCCGCCGCCCGCAGGCGCGTGCGGTGATCCTCATGCACTCGGTGGCGGCGCCCCGCGGCGACTGGCAGGGCCAGCCGGTGCAGGTGCACCGCTACGCCGAGGACGACTGGATCGACCCCGCCGACGTCGAGGCGCTGGGGGCGACGGTGCGCGCCAGCGGCGCCACGTTCACCGACCACGTCGTCCCCGGCCGTGGGCACCTGTTCACCGACCTCGGCACCGCCGACGGCCACGAGCAGGCGCTCGCCGACACCGTCGACCAGGTCGACGCGCTGCTGCGGGCGGAGGCCGGCGACGGCTCGCCGACCACCCCTCGGAGTTGAACGAACAACTACCCTGACCACCGACGTACGCCCGTCCCCCCAACCCCTGGAGGCACCCCGTGAAGATCGGCATCCTCGTCGGCAGCACCCGTCCCGGCCGGCTCGGCAGCGCCGTCGGCGCCTGGGTCAAGGAGCACGCCGACCAGCGCAGCGACGACGGCGTCGAGTACGAGCTCATCGAGCTGGCCGACTTCGACCTGCCGCTGCTCAGCGAGCCGACCGTGCCCGGCGCGGCGAACCGTGACTACCAGCGCCCCGAGACGATCGCCTGGGGCAAGAAGGTCGACAGCGTCGACGCCTTCGTCTGGGTGAGCCCGGAGTACAACCACGGTGTCTCGGCGGCGCTGAAGAACGCCTTCGACGTGCTCTACCCCGAGTGGAACCACAAGGCCATCGCGTTCGTGAGCTACGGCGCCGACGGCGGGGTGCGGGCGGTCGAGCAGTGGCGCTGCATCGTGGCCAACGCGATGATGGTCGACGTGCGCGCGCAGGTCGCGCTGCAGCTGTTCGAGGAGTGGGGCGAGTCGGGGTTCACCCCGCACGACCGCCGCGCCGACGAGCTGGGCACCGTCTTCGACCAGCTGGTGCAGATGGCCAAGGTCCTCGAGCCGCTGCGCTCGTGACCACCTTCCGGGGTGGGCTCGCCGACGCGGCGAGCCTGCCCCGGACGTACGCCTGCTGCGGCCAGAATGGGACGCTGGCACCCGCCAGTCAGCCCCGCAATGCCGCAGGAGACGCAACGCCTCATGGCCACCAGCAAGGAGAAGATCGTCGACATCTCCGTCGAGGAGGAGATGGAGTCGGCCTTCCTGGAGTACGCCTACTCGGTCATCTACTCGCGGGCGCTGCCCGATGCGCGCGACGGCCTCAAACCCGTGCAGCGGCGCATCCTGTTCGCGATGGACGAGCTGGGTCTGCGCCCCGACCGCGGCCATGTGAAGTCCTCCCGCGTCGTCGGCGAGGTGATGGGTAAGTACCACCCGCACGGCGACCAGGCGATCTACGACACCCTCGTGCGGATGGCGCAGCCGTTCACCATGCGGCTGCCGCTGGTCGACGGCCACGGCAACTTCGGCTCGCTCGACGACGGCCCCGCGGCACCGCGCTACACCGAGGCGCGCCTCGCGCCCGCGGCGATGCTGCTCACCGCCTCGCTCGAGGAGAACACCGTCGAGTTCGTGCCGAACTACGACGACCAGTTCACCCAGCCCTCGGTGCTGCCGGCGGCGTTCCCCAACCTGCTGGTCAACGGCGCGAGCGGCATCGCGGTCGGCATGGCCACCAACATGCCGCCGCACAACCTCGGCGAGGTCATCGCCGCCGCGCGGCACCTGATCGGCCACCCCGACTGCTCCCTCGACGACCTGATGAAGTTCGTGCCGGGGCCCGACCTGCCGCTCGGCGGGCAGATCGTGGGGCTCGAGGGCATCCGCGATGCGTACCTCACCGGCCGCGGCTCGTTCCGCACCCGCGCGACCGTGCGCATCGAGAAGACCTCGCCGCGCCGCAAGGGCATCGTGGTCACCGAGCTGCCCTATCTCGTCGGCCCCGAGAAGGTCATCGAGCGCATCAAGGACCTGCACAACGCCAAGAAGATCCAGGGCATCGCCGACGTCAAGGACCTGTCCGACCGCACGCAGGGCCTGCAGCTGGTCATCGAGGTCAAGAACGGCTTCAACCCCGAGGCGGTGCTCGAGACGCTCTATCGCCTCACGCCGATGGAGGAGTCGTTCGGCATCAACAACGTCGCGCTGGTCGAGGGGCAGCCGCGCACGCTGGGGCTCAAGGAGCTGCTGACCGTCTACGTCGACTTCCGCATCGACGTCGTACGCCGTCGCACCCAGTTCCGGCTCGACCGGCACGAGCGCGACCTGCACCTGGTCGAGGGACTGCTCGTCGCGATCCTGGACATCGACGAGGTCATCCAGATCGTCC
Organism: Barrientosiimonas humi; assembly: GCF_006716095.1. Lineage (NCBI taxonomy): Bacteria > Bacillati > Actinomycetota > Actinomycetes > Micrococcales > Dermacoccaceae > Barrientosiimonas > Barrientosiimonas humi. The sequence continues at coordinate 1,147,091 of NZ_VFOK01000001.1, read as the reverse complement.
GCTCCTCCGACGACGCGGCGATCGCGCGCGAGCGGCTGATGCAGGTGTTCGACCTGTCCGAGCCGCAGGCGACGTACATCCTCGACCTGCAGCTGCGCCGGCTGACGAAGTTCAGCCAGATCGAGCTGGAGAAGCGCCGGGACGAGCTGCAGCGGGAGATCGCGCGGCTGCGCGCGATCCTCGACGACGAGAAGCTGCTGCGCAAGACGGTCTCCGACGAGCTCGCCGCCGTCGCCAAGGAGCACGGCACGCCCCGCCGCACGATCCTGCTGGAGTCCGCCGGACGGCCGGCGGCCAGCGCGACGCCGCTGGAGGTCGCCGACGACCCGTGCTGGGTGCTGCTGTCCTCGACCGGGCTGCTGGCGCGCACCACCACCGCCGACCCGCTCGGCACGGGCGGCAACCGGCGCAAGCACGACGCCGTGATCGGCGCCGTGCGCACCACCGCCCGGGGCGACATCGGCGTGGTCACCAGCGCCGGCCGGGTCGTGCGCATCGGCGCGCTCGACCTGCCGACGCTGCCCCCGAGCAACGACGCGCCGAACCTGTCCGGCGGGGCCCCGCTCGCGGCGTACGCCGACCTGCCGCAGGGCGAGCAGCCGCTGACCATCGTGCCGCTCGACGACGAGGCCGCACCTCTGGCGCTCGGCACCGCGCAGGGTGTGGTCAAGCGGGTCTCGCCCGACTTCCCCGCCGGCAAGGACTCCTTCGAGGTCATCGCGCTCAAGGACGGCGACCAGGTCGTCGGCGCGGGTCCGGCGCCCGACGGCGCCGAGCTGGTGTTCGTCACGACCGACGCCCAGCTGCTGCGGTTCCCGGCGAGTCTCGTGCGGCCGCAAGGGCGTACGGCCGGCGGGATGGCCGGCGTGCGCCTCTCGGCCGGCGCGCGCGTGCGCTTCTTCGGCGTCGTGCGCGAGAGCGACGACAACGTCGTGGTGACCGTGTCGGGGTCGTCGGGCGCGCTGCCCGGCACCGACTCGGGCGCGATCAAGGTGACGCCGTTCGCGGAGTACCCCCGCAAGGGTCGCGGCACCGGCGGGGTGCGCAGCCACCGGTTCCTGCGCGGCGAGGACGAGCTGCTGCTGGCCTGGGTCGGTACGCAGCCGGCCCGCGCCGCGAGCGCGTCGGGCACCGCGGTCGACCTGCCGCCCGCCGAGGGACGCCGTGACGGCTCCGGCACCGCCGCGCCCGGCCCGATCGCCGCGATCGGTGGTGCGCTCCCCACGGAGTGAGGTGAGGCGTGCGGGCCGGTGAGCCGGACGTACGCCCGGCCCCGCCCGACGACGGCGGCACAGATAGCACGAGGGCGGCACAGAAAACTTCTGTGCCGCCCTCGTCGTATGTGGGCCGCCGTCGACGAGGGCGGCACAGGCCACGCCGCACGCGGCTCCTAGGCTGACCGGGTGAGTGCTCGACCGGTCAGCAAGCCCGACGCCTGCTCCGTGCTGTGGGAGGAGAGCTCGCTCCCGGCCGCGGGCACCGCGTCGCGCGCGGACTTCTGGGTGGCCCTGGAGCAGACCGGTCCGTGGGGGCGGGAGGCCTCGGTCATGTCGCACCTCGACGCGGGCCTCGGCGCCGAGCTCGCGCGAGCGTGCGAGCAGGCGGGTGGTCGGCTGCTGCTGATCCGCCGCCCCGGCGAGCACTCCGACGAGCACGACCCGGACGCGCCGCGCCAGGTGATCGTGGCCGGCGGGCTGGCCGGCGACCCGTGGCTGCTCGAGGGCGAGGTCGACGACCCGGCCGACCTGCTGACCCTCCCCTGGGACTCCCTGCTCGGCGACGACCCCGACCGGGTCACCGCGCGGCTCCCGCTGCTGGAGGAGACCCGCGACGCGGTGCTGCTGGTGTGCACCAACGGCAAGCGCGACGTGTGCTGCGCGGTGCGTGGCCGGCCGGTCGTCACGGCGGCGGCGCAGGCGCGGCCCGGTCGCGTGTGGGAGTGCTCGCACACCGGCGGTCACCGGTTCGCGCCGACCGCGATCACGCTGCCGTCAGGACAGATGTGGGGCCGGCTGACCGCCGACCTCGCGGTGCGCGCGCTCGACGAGGAGCAGCGCCGGCGCATCCCCGCCGAGCTCAACGACCCGCTGCACAACCGCGGGCTCAGCTGCCTGCCTCCCCCGGCCCAGGCCGGTGAGGTCGTGTGGCGGGCGCGCTCGGGCGAGCTGGCGCACGGCGGGGTCGAGACCGACGTGCACCCCGACGCGCTGAACCCCGACCGGTTCGACGTGGTCGTACGTCATCGCGACGGCCGGGAGGACCAGGTCGCCCTGCGCCGGGTCACCGTGCCGGAGCTGCGCGACTCCTGCCGCAAGCCCCTCGGCCCCGTCCGCGCCTGGGAGGTCTTGTAGCTCTCTGTCTCAGTTCCTCCTCCGGGACGGCGCGCAGCGCAGCAAGCGGCTCCCGGAAGAGGAGCCGAGACCAAGAGGATCTAGTTCCTCGGGCCTTCGATGTCGTCGGACTCGAGGTGGTCGGGGTCGCGCATGTAGGTGCGCTTGGAGTAGACCGCGCGGTTGAGGAACCAGGTCAGCGCCCACAGGATCAGGCCGAGCAGCAAGAGCCAGCCGGCGATGACGTACTGCTCGTTGTCGCGGCCGGACACCTTGGGCAGCACCAGGAAGAAGCAGGTCACGACGCCGACGTAGGGCAGCCAGCGCGGCGCGTGGAACCGGTCCTCCTCGGGGACCTCGGAGTCGTCGCGGCCGCGCAGCACGATGACGGCGACGTTGACGACGGTGAACACCGCGAGCAGCAGCAGCGAGGTGGTGCCGCCGAGGTTCTTCACGACGTTGCTCTCGGACTGGCTGGTGACATAGGTGATCAGGCCGAGCGAGATGGCGGTGGTGAAGCCGACCGCGACGTACGGCACGCGGCGCTTGGCGCCGACCCGCGCCAGCGGGTGCGGCAGGACGTCCTGCTTGGCGAGGCCGTAGAGCAGGCGGCTGGCCATCAGCATGTTGATCAGGGCCGAGTTGGCGACCGCGAACATCGAGATCCACGGCAGGATGTCCTCGATCGGCAGGCCCGGCGCGCCGGCCCGGACCACCGAGACCAGCGGGGTGTCGTTGCCCTCGAGATCGCTGAGCGGAACCAGTGCGACCGCGCAGATCGAGACCAGCACGTAGATGGTGCCGGTGATCCCGAGGCCGGTGATCATCATCTTGGGGAAGGTCTTGGCCGGGTCCTTGGTCTCCTCGGCCATGTTGACCGAGTCTTCGAAGCCGACCATCGCGAAGAACGCCAGCGAGGTCGCGGCGGTGACCGCGAGGAAGGTGTTCTTGTCGCTCGGGCTCTCGAAGACGGTGACCTGGGAGAAGTCGGCGCGGCCCTGGGTCATGGCGTAGAGGCCGACGAAGATGACCAGCAGCAGACCGGACAGCTCGACCATCGTCAGCACCACGTTGGCCTTGACGCTCTCGCCGACGCCGCGCAGGTTGATCGTCATCACCAGCAGCATGAAGCCGAGCGCGATGAGCATGATCGCGTTGGACGAGGCGTCCCAGTCGAGACCGGCGGCGAAGTTGGACGCGAACGCGCGCGAGGCCGTCGAGGCCGAGGTGATGCCCGAGCACATCACCGTGAAGCAGACGATGAACGTCACGAAGTGGATGCCGAACGCCTTGTGCACGTAGACCGCGGCGCCGCCGGCCTGGGGGTACTTCGTCACCAGCTCCAGGTAGGAGAAGGCGGTGACCATCGCCACCGCGAACGCCACGAGGAACGGGGCCCAGGCGGCGCCGCCGACCTCGGCGGCGACCTCGCCGGTGAGCGCGTAGATGCCGGTGCCGAGGATGTCCCCGACGATGAACAGCAGGAGGAGCTTGGGGCCCATCACCCGCTTCAGCTCGGGTGTGTCCCCCTGGTGCTGGGTCGACGGCGCGGGTGCTTGCTGGCTCATGCCCCAACCGTGGCGCGCCGGGGGCCTTCTGTCCAGAAAATCGACATGTGTGGTTCAGGTGGCGTTTTGCGCCGGGCTTCCCACCCGCTCGCGCGTGGTGCGGCGCGACCGGATCGCGCAGGGTGGAGGCGACCCATCGCGAGGAGGATGCCGACGTGAGCCCCGCCGCCGACGACGACGCGCGCAGCACCGCACTGGAGGTGCTGGAGCGCCTGGGACGGACGTACGCCGACGAGGCCGGGATCACCCTGCGCGACAAGCCCGCTCCGCTGTTCCAGCTGTTGATGCTGTCGATGCTGTTCTCCGCGCCGATCTCGGCCGAGGCCGCTGTGGCGTCGCTGCGCGAGATCCGCGAGGCGGGATGGCGTACGCCCGAGCGGCTTCTCGACTCGACGTGGCAGCAGCGGGTCGACGCGCTGGGCCGGGGTGGCTACCGGCGCTACGACGAGAGCACCGCGAACTACCTGACCGACGCGGCCACGCTGCTGCAGGAGCGGTATCGGGGGGACCTGCGCCGGCTGCGCGACGAGGCTGACGGCGACCCGGCGGCGGTCAAGAAGCTGCTGCAGGAGTTTCCCCGCATCGGTCCGACCGGCGCCGACATCTTCTGCCGCGAGGTGCAGCAGGTCTGGCCGGGGCTGCGGCCGCAGATCGACGCCAAGGTGCGCGCGGGCGCGCGCAAGGCGGGGCTGCCCACGAACGCCGACGACCTCGCCGCGCTGGTGGCCGGTGACGACCTGGCCCGGTTCACCGCCGCGCTGGTGCGGCTGGACCACGAGGACTGACCCGGGCCACCTCAGCGCAGACCGAGCAGCAGCACCACGACCAGGCAGCAGACGCCGGCGACTACCGCTCCGGCCGCGGCGCCGAACAGGTGCGCGCTCGCCCACCGGTCCTCGATCGGCGGGCAGTCGGGGCAGGTCGCTCCGGTGTCCTGCCGCATCCGCGCCAGGGCCAGCCGGCCGCGGCGCCGTCCGCTCCACCACAGCGTGGCCGCCCAGAGCAGACCGAGCAGGCCGCCGGCCACGCCGAGCAACCCGACCGGGTCGTCGCTCTCCAGCCCGAACCGCAGCGCGATCAGCGAGCCCACGGTGACCGAGAGCGCGGTGCGGCGCCAGGACAGGGCGGTGCGCTCGGCCTGCAGCCCCGGATCGGGCACGGCGTGCGTGCCGTGGCTCATTCCAGGAACGTCCCGATCAGCAGCAGCAGCCCGGCGCCGGCCACCAGGCCGACGAGCAACGGCTCGAACACCGTGGAGGGCAAGGGCTCCCCGAGCCGCATCGCCCGCTCCGCCCGCGACCAGCCGAACCACGCGCGCAGCGCGGCCCCGATGCCGGCGAGCACCAGCAGCACCGCCACCACGAGCTGCAGCTCGCCCGCGATGTCGAGCGAGACCACCTCGACGGCGACACCGCCGGCGAGCAGGGCCAGGGACGTACGGATCCAGGCCAGGAAGGTGCGCTCGTTGGCCAGGGAGAAACGCGGATCGGGCTCTTCGCCCACCTCGAAGATCCGCTTGGGCACCCGCGCTCGGCTCACCTGCGCTCCTTCGACCCCGACGGGCACACGGGTCAGGCCTTGGCGGCCTTGGCCTTCGCCTTGGCCGCCTTCTTGAAGTCACGGACCTTCTGCAGCGACTCCTCGTCGACCACGTCGGCGACGGACCGGAACGAGCCGTCCTCGGCGTACGGGCCGATGGTGTCGCGCCACCCGTCGTCGAGCTGCACCCCGAGCTGCTTGGCCAGCAGCGCGGCGAAGATCCGCGCCTTCTGGTCGCCGAACCCGGGCAGGGCCTTCAGCCGGGTGACGAGCTCCTTGGTGCTGGACGCCGTCGACCAGATCGTGCTCGCGTCGCCGGCGTAGTCGTCGCGCACCGCGGCGGCGAGCTGCTGGATGCGGCCGGCCATCGAGCGGCCGTAGCGGTGGATCGCCGGCGGCGTCGCGGCCAGGTCGGCGAACTTCTCCGGGTCGGCCTGCGCGATCTCGGTCGGGTCGATCGAGCCGAAGCGTTCGACGATCTTGGCGGGCCCGGCGAAGGCACGCTCCATCGGGAACTGCTGATCCAGCAGCATCCCGACGAGGAGCGCGAAGGGGTCGTCGGACAGCACCTGGTCGGCGGTCTCGTCCTGGGCGAGGTGCAGCGTGGGCATGGTGCTCACGGTACTGGCCGCTCGGCGGCGCGGCGGGTGCTCCCAGGTCCGGTCAATACGATCGCCGGCGTGACCGAGCCGCACGAGCCCGCGCCCACCCTCAGCCACCGATCGGCGGTGGCTCTCGTCTTCGGCTCCTCCGCGGCGGTGCTGGTCGTGGAGATCGTCGCGCTGCGGCTGCTGGCGCCCTATCTGGGGCTCACCCTGGAGACCAGCACGCTGGTCATCGGGATCGCGCTGGCCGCGATCGCCCTCGGGTCGTGGGGCGGTGGCCGGGTCGCCGACCAGACCGACCCGCAGCGTCTGCTCGGACCGGCGCTCGGGATCTCCGGCGCCGTCGTCGCCCTCACGCCGGCGCTGCTGCGCACCGTCGCCGAGACGAGTCCCGGCCTGCTGATGCTCGCCGCGCTGCTGACGATCATGGTCCCGGGCACCCTGCTGTCCGCGGTGACGCCGATCGCGACGAAGCTGCGCCTGGACAGCCTCGAGCGCACCGGAACGGTCGTCGGCCAGCTCTCCGGCATCGGCACGCTCGGCGCGATCGTCGGGACGGTCGTGACCGGGTTCGTGCTGATCTCGCGGGTGCCCGTGAGCACCATCCTGCTCGGTCTCGGCGCCGCGCTCGTGCTGGCCGCGCTGCCGCTGCTGTGGCGCGCCCGCTCCCGCTCGGGCGCCGCCGCCATGGCCGTCGCCGTGGGTGCCGGCGGGCTCGCCGCGCTCGCGGCGCCGGGCGGTTGCCAGGTCGAGACGACGTACCACTGCGCGAACGTCGTCGCCTCGTCCGGCGACACCCGCACCCTGGTGCTCGACAACCTGCAGCACTCCGCCGTCGACCTCGACGACCCGACCTACCTGGAGTTCGAGTACATCCGCGCCATGGCCTCGGTCGCCGACACCGCCTTCCCCGAGGGCGAGGCGATCGACGCCTACCACCTCGGCGCCGGCGGGCTCACCATGCCGCGTTACCTCGCCGCCGAGCGACCGGGCACCCGCAGCGTCGTGTCGGAGATCGACGGTGGCGTGGTGCGCATCAACCGCCAACAGCTCGGGATGGACGACGTGCCGGGGCTGGACGTCCGCGTGGAGGACGGCCGCACCGGGCTGCGACGGATCGCCGACGGCAGCCGCGACCTGGTCGTCGGTGATGCGTTCGGCGGCGTGAGCGTGCCGTGGCACCTCACCACCCGCGAGGCGCTGAGCGAGGTGCGCCGGGTGCTGCGGCCGGACGGGGTCTACGTCGCCAACCTCATCGACTACGGCGACCAGGCCTTCGCCCGGGCCGAGGTCACGACGATGCGCACGGTGTTCGACAACGTGCTGGTGCTCGGCCAGCCCCGCGACGTCGGGCTCGACCCCGCCGCCGGTCCCGACGGCGGCAACCTGGTCGTGGTCGCCTCCGACCGGCCGCTGGACCGCCAAGCCATCCAGGCCGGCCTCGACCGGCGCGGCACCGGCTGGACCGCGCAGGACGAGGCCGGGACGCGCGCGTGGACCGGCGACGCGCAGGTGCTCACCGACGACTACGCGCCCGTCGACCAGCTGCTGCAGCCCTACCGCTCCGCGAGCTGACGGGTCGGACGCAGGAGCGGCCGCAGCGAGGCCTCGGCCGGGTCGTCCAGCGGGAACATCGGCCGCCGGATCCGGCGGTAGGGCAGCCGCTGCAGGTCCTGGTCGACCCCACCCGGAGTGAGCGCGAGCAGCCAGCCGTTCGCGATCGCGTGCAGGTCGGGCTCGAGATAGCCCATCTTCACCACGACCAGGTCGAGCGCGGCCTCGACCGGGTGCAGCCCGAGGCGCGCGTAGGACTCCAGGCTGTGGAACTGCATCCGTCGTTCGGTCAGCACCACGCTCAGACCGCCCACGCGCACGCTGACGACCCGGCCGCCGTCCGGATCCGGCGTGCGTGCCTCCAGCACCCCGCGCAGGCGCGTCGCCCCGGGCGGGCGGTCGTCGATGCGGCCGCCGACGTCGAGGTCGACCCGGGCCCCGAGCGGCTGCCCGTCGAGCGCGTCGACCGCCACCGGGTCGACCAGCGAGACGAGGAGCGCCCGCACCCGGCCGTCAGCGATCTCAGGCCGGTCGAGCAGCGCGCCGAGGGCGACCGTGACGTCGTCGGCTCCCCCGGCGCCCGGGTTGTCGCCGGAGTCGCTGACGAAGAACGGCCCGCCGCGCTCCGCGATGCTCGCGATCGCCTGGTCGAGGCAGTCGTCGAGATCCGTTGCGGGAGCGACGAACCGGAAGTCGCGGCGCACGTCCCAGAACTGCTCGGCCAGCTCGCTCGCGCCGCTCGTGACCGTCTCGGTGTCCTCCCCCGTGACGACGACGGCCCCCGAGCAGCGCGGCTGGTCGGCCCACGCGAACCCGACCCAGACGGCGGCGTCGATGACGCCGGTGCGGTCGGCGACGCGGGCGACGTCGGCATACAGGCTGGCGGCGGGTTCGTCGCGGGTGCTGGTCATCTCGCCCGGCAGCAGCACCGGGACGTGCACCAGCGCCTTCGCGGGCCGTCGTCCGGATCGCAGGCAGCGCAACAGGTTTCGCGCCGCACGCTCCCGCGTCTCCCACACGTCGACGTGCGGCGCCGTCCGGTAGCAGGTGAGCAGGTCGGCCGCCTCGAACAGCTCCTCCGACACGTTGCCGTGCAGATCCATCGCCGCGCTCACGACCGGCTCCGGGCCGATGACCCCACGGATCGCGGTGAGCAGATCGGCCTCGGCGTCGTCAAGCCCCTCCACCGTCATCGCACCGTGGATGTCGAGCAGCACGCCGTCGACCGGCCCGAGATCCGTTGTGCGAGCGAGGACCTCGTCGCGCCACCCGTCGTACGCCTGTCGCTCCACCACCCCTCCCGGCAGCGCCCGTGCGTGCAGCACCGGCAGCCACTCGACGCCGTCGGTCAGCTCCGGGTCGCGCTCCGGCCCGAGCCAGCCGTAGCGCGCCAGCAGGGCCTCGCCGCGGGTCACCTCGAAGTCCTCGGCCGTGCTGCGGTGCGGGCTGAAGGTGCTCGACTCGATGTGCAGGCCAGTGACGGCGATGCGCAGCGGCCGGTCGTGCGCTGAGACGTCCACGCACGCGAGACTAGGACGCGTGACTCCCCCACCCGGCCGCGCCCTCGTGGAGATCTGCGTCGGCGACGCGGCGAGCGCGGTCGCCGCAGCCGACGCCGGGGCCGACCGGCTGGAGCTGTGCGCCGACCTCGGCGCGGGCGGGACGACCCCGAGCCTCGGGGCGGTGCGCCAGGTGCTGGCCCGCACCGCCGTCCCCGTCCGGGTCATGGTCCGCCCTCGGGGTGGCGGATTCCGTTACGACACAACCGAGCTCGCGGTCATGCTCGACGACGTCGCGGCGCTGCGCGAGACGTTCGGCGCGGACCGTGACCGGCTGGGCGTGGTCACCGGCGCGCTCACCGGCGACCGTTCCGTCGACGAGGACGCCACCGCCCGGCTCGTCGAGGCCGCAGACCCGCTGCCGGTCGTCTTCCACAAGGCGTTCGACGAGGTCCCCGACCAGGCCCGCGCCCTGGAGACGCTCGCCGAGCTTGGCGTCGCCGCGGTGCTGACCTCGGGCGGCGCCGCCGACGCCCTCACCGGCGCACCCCGCCTGGCCGAGCTGCGCGAGCAGGCCGCCGAGCGACTCGACCTGGTCGCCGGCGGCGGGGTCCGGGCGCACAACGTCGCCGAGGTGATCCGCAGGAGCGGCCTCGACCAGGTGCACCTGCGCGCCCCCGCGACCGACGGCTGGCCCGAGGCCACCGACCCCGCCCTGGTACGCGAGGTGCTGGCCGCCCTCGATCGTCAGGCGTCGACGCTCGATCGTCAGGCGTCGATCCGCTCGCGCTCCAGCTGATCCGCCGAGCTGATCAGGAAGTCCTTGCGCGGGGCGACGTCGCTGCCCATCAGCAGGTCGAACACCCGCTCCGCCGCCTCGGCGTCGGCCATCGTGACCCGGCGCAGGGTGCGCTGCTCGGGGTCCATCGTGGTCTCGGCCAGCTGGTGGGCGTCCATCTCGCCGAGGCCCTTGTAGCGCTGCATCGGCTGCTTGATCGAGCGGCCCTTCTTGGTGAGGTCGGCGACCGTGCGGCGCATCTCGGCCTCGGAGTAGGTGTAGATCAGATCGCCCTTCTTGCGGCCGCTCGCGACCGTCTCGATGCGGTGCAGCGGCGGCACCGCGGCGAACACCCGGCCCGCCTCGACCAGCGGCCGCATGTAGCGGAAGAACAGGGTGAGCAGCAGCGTGCGGATGTGCGCACCGTCGACGTCGGCGTCGGTCATCAGGATGACCTTGCCGTAGCGCGCCAGGTCGAGGTCGAAGCTGCGCCCCGACCCGGCCCCGACCACCTGGATGATCGCGGCGCACTCGGCGTTCTTGAGCATGTCGCCGACCGAGGCCTTCTGCACGTTGAGGATCTTGCCCCGGATCGGCAGCAGCGCCTGGAAGTCGGAGCTGCGGGCGTCCTTGGCCGTGCCGAGCGCGCTGTCACCCTCGACGATGAACAGCTCGGTGCGGTCGGGGTCGGTGCTGCGGCAGTCCTTCAGCTTGCCGGGCAGCGACGAGGACTCCAGGGCCGTCTTGCGGCGCTGGGTCTCCTTGTGCAGGCGCGCCGAGATGCGCGTCTTCATCTCGGCGACGACCTTCTCGAGCAGCTGGGTCGCCGCGGCCTTGTCGTCGCGCTTGGTCGAGGTGAGCCGCTGGGTGAGCTCGGTCTCGACCACCTTGCTGACGATCCCGCGCACCGCGGAGGTGCCGAGCACCTCCTTGGTCTGCCCCTCGAACTGCGGCTCGGCCAGACGCACCGTCACCACGGCCGTGAGGCCGGCCAGGATGTCGTCCTTCTCGACCTTGTCGTTGCCGACCTTGAGGCGGCGCGCGTTGGTCTCGAGCTGCTTGCGGAAGACCTTCATCAGCGCCTGCTCGAAGCCCGAGACGTGGGTGCCGCCCTTGGGGGTGTCGATGATGTTGACGAACGAGCGCACGTGGGTGTCGTAACCGTTGCCCCAGCGCAGCGCCACGTCGACACCGCAGGTGCGCTCGACCTCGCGGGAGACCATGTGCCCCTTGTCGTCGAGCACCGGCACCGTCTCGGTGAACGACGCCTCGCCCTGCAGCCGCCACACGTCGGTGACGGGCGGGTCGGAGGCCAGGAACGTCGTGAACTCCGAGATGCCGCCGTCGTGCTGGAAGACCTCCTCGTGCGGCCCGTCCTCGCCGGGCGTGCCCGGCAGGCGGCGCTCGTCGCGGATCACCAGCGTCAGGCCGGGCACCAGGAACGAGGTCTGGCGCACCCGGCGGACGAGGCCGTCGTAGTCGAACTGGGCGCCCTTGAGGAAGATCTGCGGGTCGGCCCAGTAACGGACGCGCGAGCCGGTGACGCCGCGCTTGGCCTTCCCCACGACCTCGAGCTCGCTGCCCTTGACGAACGGGGTGAACTCCGACTCCGGCCCCGGCCCGGAGCGGGGGTCGTCGAACTGGCCGGGCTCACCGCGCCGGAAGCTCATCCGATAGACCTTGCCGCCGCGGTCGACCTCGCAGTCGAGCCGGCTGGACAGCGCGTTGACCACCGACGCGCCCACGCCGTGCAGACCACCCGAGGCGGCGTAGGACCCGCCGCCGAACTTGCCGCCGGCGTGCAGCTTGGTGAAGACCACCTCGACACCGGTCAGTCCGGTGCGCGGCTCGACGTCGACCGGGATGCCCCGGCCGTTGTCGCCCACCTCGACCGAGCCGTCCTGGTGCAGGGTGATCTCGACGCGGTCGCAGACGCCGGCGAGGGCCTCGTCGACGGCGTTGTCGATGATCTCCCACAGGCAGTGCATGAGGCCGCGGGAGTCGGTCGACCCGACGTACATCCCCGGGCGCTTGCGCACCGCCTCCAGGCCCTCGAGGACCTGCAGGTGCCGCGCGGAGTACTCGGACGCGGCGGACGTGCTCTTCTTGGCGGTACGCGTGGTCACGGCTTGGAGGCTAGCTCCTGGCACCGACGACGCCCCGGAGGCGCCCCGGCAGCCCCGGCGGGCATGACCTGCGCCACACCGGCGGGGGTTGCCGGGTGGGAATCACCTCGCGTGCTTGACTGTTGTCCACTGCGAACGCACGAGACGGACCGGATCCCGGCCCCGCAGGGTCGGCCCGAGAAGTGGCGAAGGCGCAACTCCTCGGCTGGTTCGTTCGTCGTAAGGAGTAGACCCCCGTCAGGAGGTCACCGACGGCGCTTCGGCGCCAGACGAGAGGATGGTTGACATGACGACCGCCGTTGCCCCCACCCTCACTGCCGCCGACCGGTGCGACCGGTGTGGCGCCCAGGCCTTCATCCGTGCCCGCCTCGCCGGCGGGAGCGAGCTGACCTTCTGCGCGCACCACGGCCGTCGTCACCTCGACGCGCTGCGAGACGTGGCCGAAGAGATCATCGACGAGAGCGACCGGCTCACCGCCGCCGAGCGCACCCCCGAGACCCAGGCCTGACCGAGCGCCGCTCGCACAGGTCCTAGGAGGCCCCCACGCCGATCGGCGTGGGGGCCTCGTCATGCGCGGCCTCGCGGGCGCCAGCCACTAGGTTTCTCGCCATGGAACCTGTCTCGGTGCTCGCCGCCCTGCTCATCGCCGTGGGCATCGTCGGCCTGGTCATCCCCATCCTGCCCGGGCTGATCATCACCCTGCTGGGCGTGGGCATCTGGGCCCTGGAGCGTCAGGACACCGCCGGCTGGGTCGTGCTGGGCATCTGCACCCTGATCGCCGCGGTGGGCTGGATGGTGCAGTACGCCGTCCCGGGCCGGCGCATGAAGGCCGCCGGGGTGCCGACCCCGGTGCTGCTGGTCGGGGCGGTCGCCGGAGTGATCGGCTTCTTCGTGATCCCGGTGGTGGGCCTGTTCGTGGGGTTCGTGCTGGGCGTCCTCGTCGTGGAGAACGCGCGGCTGCGCAGCTGGTCGGCCGCGTGGCGGCAGACGAAGATCGCGCTGCGCGGCGTGATCATGAGCATCGGGATCGAGCTCGCGGCGGCTGTGCTGGTCGCGGTGACCTGGGTGATCGGTCTGCTGGTCACCCGCTGACGCGGGCCGTCACCACTCGTCGGAGCGGCGGCGCTTCTCCCAGCGGTCTTCCATCCGCTGCATGAAGCTGCCCTGCGACCCCCCGACGCCGGGGAGCGAGCGGCTGGGCGTGGCACCCGTGCTGCCGCCGGTGCCGCCGCGGCGCCGGCCGAAGCCCTTGCTGCGCCGGTGCGGGGTGACGGTGCCGTCGTCGCCGACGGTGCCGAGACCGGCCCGCTTCTCACCGGGGGTGAGCGCGTAGCCGCCGCCGGCGACCATCACGGCGAACCCGATCCCGCCCAGCCAGATCAGCTGGCTGGCGACGCCCAGCACGATCAGGGCCAGTCCGGCGAGCACGACGGCTCCGCCGATGATCATCCGCTTGCGCGTGTGCGTGCGCGCGGGGTCTTCGGCGAGGCGACTGACGAACTTCGGGTCGTCGTCGTACAGCGCCTGCTCCATCTGGTCGAGCAGTCGCTGCTCGTGCTCGGAGAGCGGCACTGGACACCTCCATCAGATCGTGCCGACCGGGCCTGCGGTGCGGCGTGGGACCGACCGTTCCCCCGTGTCTGTCAAGGATAGGTCGCGAGCCTTCGTGGTGGTAGGGGTGCGCCGGAAACGTGGCTCCAGAACTGGTTTCACGCCTCGATCGCCCCACCCTTTGGGACATCCCGACCGGTGTTCCTCGTCATAACGATCAACGCTCGCCCGAAGTGCCCGGCTCCCGCGAGGCGCAGCCTCGAGCAGGCGTACGCCCGTGCGGACCACCGCCGACCCGTGCGCCCCAGCGCACCCACCCACGGACCTCCGCCAAACCGTGCACACGCGTACGCCCGTGCGGACCACCGCCGCCCCGTGCGCCCCAGCGCACCCCCTGACGGTCCTCCGCCAAACCGTGCACACGCGTACGCCCGTGCGGACCTCCGCCGCCCCGTGCGCCCCAGCGCACCCCCTGACGGTCCTCCGCCAAACCGTGCACGCGCGTACGCCCGTGCGGACCACCGCCGCCCCGTGCGCCCCAGCGCACCCCCTGACGGACCTCCGCCGGAGCGGGAGCCGGGCTGGTGGGTGGGCTCAGCGGGCGGTCTGGACGAGCAGGCTCGCCGGTCGCACGGCACCGGCCCCGAACCGCGCGCTGGCCCGGTCGACCGCGCGGTCGGCGTCGGCCCAGCCGTGGGTGGGCTCGTCGAGGCGGGGCTGGACGGGGCAGCCGGCCCGGTCGATCAGCCCCTCCATGCGCACCCCCACCAGCCGCACCCGGGCGCGCTGCAGCCCGAGCGCGTCGTAGAGGTCGCGCGCGGTGGCGTAGACCTCGTGGCTGACGTCGGTGTGCTGGCGCAGCGTGCGGGACCGGGTGATGGTGGTGAAGTCGGAGAAGCGCACCTTGAGGGTGACCGTGCGGCCGACCAGCTCGGCCGAGCGCACCCGGGCGGTGGTGCGGTCGGCGAGCCGCAGCAACCGGCGATGGATCTCGACCGGGTCGTCGACGTCGCTGGAGAAGGTCTCGTCGGACCCGATCGAGCGCTCGCGCTGCTGCGGCGTGACCCGCCGGTCGTCGCGCCCCCAGGCGATCTCGTGCAGGTGCCGGCCCTGGCCGTCGCCGAGCGCCCGCCGCAGCGTCTGCACGGGGGTGTGGGCGATGTCGCCGACCGTGCGCAGCCCCAGCCGCAGCAGCACCTCCTCGGTGCGCTCGCCCACGCCCCACAGCTCGCCGACCGGCAGCGGGTGCAGGAAGGCGACCACGTCGGGCGGCGCGACCACCCGCAACCCGTCGGGCTTGGCCGCGCGGGAGGCGATCTTCGCCACGACCTTGGAGGGCGCGACCCCGACCGAGCAGGTGATGCCCTGCTCGTCGCTGACCTGGTCGCGCAGCCGGTGGGCGAGCTGCACCGGGTCTTCAGGCACCCCGGTCACGTCGAGGAACGCCTCCTCCATCGACACCGGCTCGACGAACGGGGTGACGGTGCGGAACAGCTGCATCACCGAGCCCGAGACCTGTTGGTATCGCTCGGAGTCGGGCCGCAGCACCACCAGGTGGGGGCACAGCCGCCGCGCCCTGGCCATCGGCATGCCGGAGTGCACCCCGAAGACCCGGGCGGGATAGGTGGCCGCCAGCACCACGCCCCGGTTGCCGCTGCCCCCGACCGCGACCGGGTGGCCGACCAGGTCGGGTCGCTCGATCATCGAGACCGAGGCGAAGAAGGCGTCCATGTCGGCGTGCAGGATCACGCGGTGTCGTCTCATCGGCCGGAGCTCCCGGGGCTGGAGTGCCACAGCTTGCGCGGCGCCTGACGGGTGTCGTCGCCGGCGGGCCGGATGTCGGCGTAGGGCGACTGCTTGAAGCCCGAGGCGTGCACCAGCACGCGGCGGCGGCCGTCGGCCCCGACCCCGGTGCTGCCGGCGGAGCCCTGCTCCCCCGTCACCGGTGTCATCACCGGTCGGGACGAGCGGGACCGGGCGGCCCCTGCCGCCGCGGAGTCGGCATAGGCGGCGCCGGCCTCGGCGAGCTGGCGGGCGGTCGTCTCGGCGGTGGCCAAGGCCTGTTGCACCTCGGGCAGACCGCCCAGCTGCCAGGCGTCCCACAGCGGACCGAGCTCCCAGGCGCCCGTCGCGCGCAGCGAGACCCCCCGCGGACCGGTGCGGCGCAGCACGCCCCGCACCAGCAGCAGCCAGGAGTGGAAGACGGTGGCGGCATAGGGCCCCTGGACGTCTTCGAAGAAGGTCGCGTCGACCGGACCGGTGGAGTCGTCGAGGGTGAGGAAGACGACCCGGCGGCCCGAGCGCACCGGCGGCGTCTGGGTGGCGACCTTGACTCCGGCGACCCACAGCTCGGCACCGCTGCGCCGGCGCACCAGGTCGCCCGAGCGAGCCACGTCGAGCGCCTCGAGCAGCGGCGCGTAGCGCGACACCACGTGCGTGCTGACGTCGAGCCCGAGGATCTCCAGCTCGGCCTGCACCCGCTCCTCGTCGGTCATCTCGGGCAACCCGGACCCGGCGGTGAGCTCGGGCTCGTCGCCGAGGTCGAGCAGCAGCTGGGCCGGCGGTGGCGCCGCCGGCCGGGCCGAGGGGCGGGCACCCTGCGCCTGGGCCGCGGCCAGCTGGGCGGGGTCGGGGCGCCCCGGGACCTGCGGGGTGCTGGAGGTCGGTGGCGCGCCGGGAGCCGGTGGCGCACCAGGTGCGTCGGGGGTGCCGCGCTGCTCGCGCGGCATCGGCAGCACGCGCGGGCGCCGGGTGCTGCGCCGGCCGGACGGGGTGAAGGAGTGGCTCCACCGGTCGAGCTCGCTGATGTGCAGCAGCAGGTCGCGCCGGGTCATCCGGCCACGTCGCGCGGTGTCGCGCAGGGCGTACAGGTCGTCGAAACCGCCTGCCAGCACGAGTCTTTCGACGACCGGCCGACTCACTCGGGACCGCTGCCAGAAGTCGGCGAGCGAGGCGTAGGGCTGCCCGGCGACCACCCGGTCGATCTCGGCGTCGGTGATCCCCTTGACGTCGGCGAGAGCGATGCGGATGCCGTAACCGGCGCCGCTGCGGTCGAACGAGCGCGCCAGGTCGCGCGGGTCGGCGAGGTCGGCCTCGTGCGGCGCGTGCGACACGACGGCGTCGGACTCGACCCGCTCGACGAGGTAGTCACGGCCGGAGCGGTTGACGTCGAGGCCCAGCACCCGGATGCCGAGCTGGCGGGCGTCGGCCAGGATCAGCCGCTTGGGATACATCCCCGGGTCGTGGGTGAGCACCCCGGCGAGGAAGGCCGCCGGGTGGTGCGCCTTGAGCCAGGCCGACTGGTAGGTCGGCAGGGCGAACGCCGCCGCGTGCGCCTTGCAGAAGCCGAACGAGGCGAACGCCGCCAGCACCGCCCAGATGCGGTCGACGTCGTCGGGGTCGTATCCCCGCGCCGCCGCCGCCGGCCGCCACCAGCGCTCGACCTCCTCCTGCCCGGCCGGGGAGCCCAGTGCCCGGCGCACCTCGTCGGCCTGGGCGAGGGTGACCCCGGTGGTCTCGGCGACGATCTGCAGCACCTGCTCGTGGAAGACCACGACCCCGCCGGTGCTGCGCAGCGCCGGCTCGAGGCTGGGGTGCAGGTAGGTCGGCTCGCGCCAGCCCTGCCGCGCCTCGAGGAACGGGGTGACCATGTCGGACTTCACCGGCCCCGGCCGGAACAGCGAGATGTCGATGACCAGGTCCTCGAACGTCTCGGGCGCGAACTTGCCGACCAGCTCGCGCTGGCCCGGCGACTCGATCTGGAAGCAGCCGAGCGTGCGGGTGGAGCGCACCAGCTCGAAGGTGCGCTCGTCGTCGAGCGGCACCTGGGCGCGGTCGTCGAGGTCGATGCGGGTGCCGTCGACCCGCTCGATCTCGGCGACGGCGTGCGTCATCGCCGACTGCATGCGGATGCCGAGCACGTCGAGCTTGAGCAGCCCCAGCGCCTCGACGTCGTCCTTGTCGAACTGGCTCATCGGGAACCCCAGCCAGCTGGCCTCGACCGGGGTGCGGTCGAGCAGCCCGCCGTCGGACAGCACCACGCCGCACGGGTGCAGCGCGATGTGCCGCGGCAGCCCGTCGACCCGCTCGACCAGCTCGAAGAGCAGCTCCAGCTGGGGTGCTCCCAGGCCGCGGGAGCGCAGCTCGGGAAGCTCCTGGATCGCCGACCGCGCGTCGCGCGCGCGGATGTGCGGGAAGGCCTTGGCGATGGCGTCGATCTCGACCGGAGCCATGCCGAGCGCCGACCCGACGTCGCGGATCGCGTGCCGCACCCGGTAGGTGTCCATCATCGACACGCAGGTGACCCGGTCGCCGCCGAACCGGTCGAGGATGCGCTCGTAGACCTCGGTGCGCCGGGCCGACTCGACGTCGACGTCGATGTCGGGCAGCTGGGCCCGCAGCGGGGAGCAGAACCGCTCCATCAGCAGGTCGTGGCGCAGCGGCTCGACCCCGCTGATGCCGAGCAGGTAGGTGATGATGCTGCCCGCTCCCGAGCCGCGCGCCGCCACCCGCACGTCCATCTCGCGGATCAGGTCGCACACCTTGGCGACGGTGAGGAAGTAGGTCGGGTAGCCCAGCTGCCGCACGACTCCCAGCTCGTCGTCGAGGCGCTGCTGCACCCGGCGCAGCTCGGCGTCGCGGGCGCCGGCATAGCGGGTCGGCACCGCGGCGCGGCAGCGCTCGGTCAGCACCTGCTGCGGGTCCTGCCCGGTGAGGCCGAGCACGTACGGCTCGGGCAGGTGGACGCTGCCGATGCCAAGGTCGCGGCGGGGGTGCTGGACGCACTCCTCGGCCAGTCGCTCGGTGGCGGTGAGCAGGTCGGCCGCGCGGGCGGGGCGACCGCCGACCACCCCGACCGCGTCGGCGACCTCGTGGGCGGTGCGCTGCATGACCGCGGTGGGGGCCAGGTGGCCGGCGCGGGTGATCCGGTCGAGGTGGCGGGTGTCGAGCGCGACCATGCGGCGGGCGGCGTCGAGCACGTCGACGGTGGCGGCCTCGTCGGGCGCGGCGTGCCGGGCCGCGGCGGTGAGCACCGCGGGCACCTCGGCCTCGAGCGCCAGACCCCACAGCGCCGCGGCGTGCTGGAGGCTCGCCGGCGTGCCGGGCGGACCGGCGTGGCAGACGACCTCGATCACCAGCGAGGCGGATGGCAGCAGCTGCTGCCACTGCCGCAGCAGCTCCCGGGCCAGGGCGTGCTGGCGCTGCAGCAACGCCTGCCCGACGTCGGACCAGGGTCCGAGCAGCACGGTGAGCGCCGGGGCACCCGCGCGGTCACCGTCGCCGGCCAGGGGCGACTCCCCGTCCCCTCTGCTCTCGGTCGGGCCACCGCCGGTCGGGCCACCGGTGACGACCCACCGGGCCAGCTCGGCGCGGTCGAGCAGGGGCGATCCGCGCTCCCCCGCGAGGTGGGTCGCCGAGACGACCCGGCACAGGGCGGCCCACCCGGCGCCGGGGGCGAGCCCGGCCTGCTGACCGCGGGCGAGCACGGTGATGCGCGGGTGCTGGTCGTCGCGCAGCGCCCCGCCCTTGACCGGGGCGCTGCGCCGCCGCGCGCCGCCGGCCGCCGGTGGGGGCTGCACCGGTGAGGGGCGCAGCGCGAGGTCGACACCGAGCACCGGCTCGACCCGGGCCTCGTGACAGGCCTGGGCGAAGCGGACCGCGCCGTACAGCCCGTCGCGGTCGGTGAGCGCGAGCCGGCCCTGGCCCTGCTCGACCGCCCGCGCGACCAGCTCGGCGGGTGGCGAGGCGCCGTAGCGCAACGAGAAGGAGGAGGCCACGTGCAGGTGGCTGAACTCGGCGCTCACGGCTCAGGCTCGGGTGATCGGGGTGATGCAGGTGGTGACCGAGGCCTGCACCGGCAGCCCGAGGTGGGCCAGCACCAGCTCCAGGAAGGTCTCGGCCTGCCGCACCAGGTCGTCGGCCTCGCGGACGCTCGCCTCGGCGCCGCGCTCGAGCTCCTGCCGACGCCGGGCGGTGCCGGCGAAGAACGTCGCCCACTCGGTGAGCTCGGGAGCCGCGGCCGGGATGGTCTCCCAGACGCTGCGCGGACGAGAGCGGCGACCGGCCTGGCCGCGGGCCGCGAGAAGAGCCGCCCCGGCCCGCAGCGCCGCGAGGTGGGCCAGGGTGAACCGCTCGGCCGCACCGGAGGCGTGGCAGGCGGCGAGCAGCCCGGTGCGCGAGCGCTCGACCAGCTCGAGCACGGCACCGGCGACCGGGGCCGTGGGCACGGACGAGCGCGGCGTCGCCCGTGCGGTCGGCGCGCTCGCCCTGCTCTTCGTCGTCTTCGCGGTCGCGGTCCGCACCGGGCGGGTGGCGCGGCCGGACGGGGTCGCTGCTGCGATGGGTGTGGCCATGGGCTCTTCCTCCTGCGGAAGTGGTGCGGGCGGGTGGTCAGTCGGCGACGCGCAGCAAGGTCCAGCGCACGGTGCCGCCGGTCTCGGGCGCGCACGCCAGGTCATAGGTGCCGACGCCCAGCTGCCGGCCAGGGCTGGCCTCGACGCGCCAGACGGTCTGCTCGGGCGCCACGACGGCGGCGAGCGCCGCGCTGCCCTCGGTCTGCAAGGCCGTGCGCCACCAGTCGGCCCGGGCCCGCCACCGGCTCAGCACGGCGCGCACGACGTAGAGCCGGCCGCGCCAGACGAACATCGTGGGGGTCTGCTCGGTGCCGGGCTCGCCCTCGTCGGGCACGGCGACGCGCACCTCGATCTGGTCCTGATAGCTGCGCATCGTCGCTCTCCTTCGCGTCCGGCCCCGAGCCGTCTCGGCCCGCTGCGTCACGGGCGACCGGGTGCCCGAGCACCCGCCCTGATCGAACAAATGTTCGATGCCGAGAAGAGTACCTCCGCGCTCTGACATCGCGTCAACCCCGAGCGCGGTCGCCTGCTGGGCGACTACCGTCCGGCCATGACCGCAGGCGACAGCATCGCTCCGACCACCGACAGCCCCCGGTTGCGCCAGCACGAGGGCGTGGCCCGGGTGCGGACCGTCCTGCAGGAGCAGTCCGCCCAGGGGCCGCTCGTCGACCTCGGTCAGCCCGCGCGCACGGCCGCCGAGGCGGCCGCGGCCCTCGACGTCGAGGTCGGACAGATCGCGAGCTCGCTGCTGTTCGAGGCCGAGCACGACGACGGCTCGCGGCGCCCGCTGCTGGTGCTGACGTCCGGCGGGCACCGGGTCGACGAGATCCAGGTGACCGGCCTGCTCGACCTCGCCTCACTGTCCAGAGTCGACGCCGAAACCGTCAGAGCCATCACAGGATTCGCGATCGGCGGCGTCGCCCCGGTCGGGCTGCTGCGCCCGGTCGACACCGTCGTCGACGTCTCGCTGGGGCGCTACGACCACGTGTGGGCCTCGGGTGGTCACCCGTGCGTGGTGCTGCGCACGACGTACGACGAGCTGCTGCGGATCACCGCCGGCCAGGCCGCCGAGGTCGGCTAAGGAAGCCCCCCGCGCCCACCGGTCGGCTGGACGGAGAAGGCAGGCACCTCCTGCGTGGTGATGACGTTGACTGCGACCCCGAACTGCCGGGCGAGGTCGGTGACTGCCGGCCTGGAGGGGGAGACGTCGAGGACGTCCACGGAGACGGTGCCGTACTCGACGTCGGTCCCGATGCCCACCGGGAAAGGGATCCCCTGCTTCTTGAGGGCGAGCTCGAACCGCTGCTGCTTGGCCCTCAGCTCCTTCTCGGGCACCTTCCCGGGTTCGGGGACGATTCCCTGAGAGCGCAGAGCCTGCTCGGCAGCCTTGGTGGTAGGGATCGCGTGCAGCCGACCCTGCACGATGTAGGCACCGTCTACCTGGCCGGGGTAGCTCCGCTTCACCGTCTCCAGCCGGGCACGAGCAGCGACCGCGCGTGCGTTCTGCTGTGGGTCCACAGCAGATCTCGTGCTCTCCGGAGGCGGGGGCTCGGGTACACCGCTCTCCGCAGCAGAGCCCGTCCCGGAGAGCGCCATGCCCCCAGGAGCAGTGTGCCGATGGTTGCTGCGGGGGCTGTCTTCATGATTCGTTCCCCTGCCTGCTCCTTGACCGCCGGGAGGCATCCAGTCGTGCTGCGCCGCCGCGGGGCCTTGCTTCCCCAGGGACTGGCCCCATGTGCACGGTAGCGCTCGCCGGGGCACCGCGGCGCGTCGTCAGCCTGAACCGTTGGGCGCGGTGGAACCCGCGCACGCAAGCCCCACCGGGACGGTGGCGCACCCCAACGTGGACGGCAGTTCGGCGACGACCGGGGACCACCGAGCTTGCGAGGTGGAACCCGCGAGGAGCCGAACAAATTCAGTCCTGCAGGCGGGCGAAGACCTCGAGCGTGGCGGTGGAGCGGTTCATCGTGATGAAGTGCAGCCCGGGGGCGCCCTCGGCGATCAGTCGGCGGCCGTGCTCGGTGGCGATGCGGATCCCTTCGCGGCGCACCTCGGCCGGGTCGTCCTTGACCGCCTCGATGCGCCGCAGCACCTCCTCGGCGAGCGGCTGACCGTTGAGCTCGGTCATCCGCTGCAGCTGGCCGTACCGCGTCACCGGCATCAGCGCGGGCACGATCGGCAGGTCGCTCCCCCGCGCGGCGACCAGGTCGCGCAGCCGCAGGTAGGTGTCGACGTCGGTGACCATCTGCGTCACCGCGAACTCGGCGCCGGCGTCGGCCTTGCGCACCAGCACCTCGGCGTCGTCCTCGAGGGTGCCCGACTCGGGGTGCTTGTCGGGGAAGGCCGCGACGCCGACCGTGAACGACCCCAGCGAGCGCACCAGGGTGACCAGCTCGTCGGCGTGGTCGAGGCCCTCGGGGTGCGGAGTCCAGGGCTGCCCGAGCCCGCCGGCCGGGTCGCCGCGCAGCGCCAGCACGTTGCGGATGCCCACCGCGGAGAACTCGCCGACGATCTGGCGCAGCTCGCTCACCGACGACCCGACGCAGGTCAGGTGGGCCATCGGCGTGAGCGTCGTCTCGCGGGCGATCCGGCCGGTGACCCGCACGGTGCGGTCGCGGGTGCTGCCGCCGGCGCCGTAGGTGACCGAGACGAAGGCCGGCCGCACCTGTTCGATGCGCCGGATCGACTCCCACAGCACGGCCTCGGACGCGTCGTCCTTCGGAGGGAAGAACTCGAAGCTGTACGCGGTCCGCTCGCCGGTGAGCAGCTGCGGGATCGTCGCGGCAGACATGCCGCCGATCGTACGGGCGCGGCGACGCCGTACGCTCGTGGCCACACCCGATCTCGAAGGACGATCTCGTGCCCAACCCCCTGGACGTCGAGCGGCTGCGCACCCGTGTGCAGACGTCGATCGACGCTCAGCTGAAGGCCCAGCAGCAGGTGCTGGCGCCGATCGGCACCGCCGCCGAGCCGCTGCTGCAGGCCGCGGCCGACCTGCTGCGCGGCGGCAAGCGGCTGCGCGCGGCCTTCTTCTACTGGGGATACCGCGCGGCCGGCGGCGCCGACAGCGACGCCCTGGTCACGGCGGCCAGCTCGATGGAGATGTTCCAGGCCGGCGCCCTCGTGCACGACGACGTCATGGACGACAGCGACACCCGCCGCGGCCAGCCGTCGGTGCACCGCCGCCTCGGCCGGTTGCACGCCGACCGATCCTGGCTCGGCGACACCGACCGGTTCGGCGCCGCGGGCGCGGTGCTGGTCGGCGACCTGTGCCTGACCTGGACCGACGAGCTGTACGCCACCAGCGGGCTCCCGGCCGAAGAGCTGGCTCGGGGCCGGGGCGAGTTCGATGCGATGCGCGCCCAGCTGATGGCCGGGCAGTTCCTCGACGTGCTCGAGGCGGCGCTGGGCTGGGACGACGCCCCCACCGACGAGCGCATCGCCCGCGCCCGGCACGTCGCGCGGGTCAAGAGCGCGCGCTACACCGTCGAGCAGCCGCTGCTGATCGGCGCCGCGTGCGCCGGCGGCGACGAGGCGCTGCTGGACGACCTGGCCCGCTACGGCCGCGCGCTCGGCGAGGCCTTCCAGCTGCGCGACGACCTGCTGGGCGTCTTCGGCGACCCGGCCGCCACCGGCAAGCCGGCCGGCGACGACCTGCGCGAGGGCAAGCGCACGGTGCTGATGGCGTACACCCTCGACGCGCTCGACGACGCCGACACCGAGCGGTTCGAGGCGCTGCTCGGCGACGCCGACCTCGCCGACGACGACCTGGCCTGGATGCGCGACACCATCACCGGCAGCGGCGCGGTCGAACGGGTCGAGCGGTTGATCGACGAGCTCGTCGACGTCGCGGCCGCGGCCCTGCGCAGCGCCGACATCGTCGACGACCAGGCCCGCACCGTGCTGGGCGAGCTGGTGACGCTCACCACCGAGCGCAACGCCTGACGCCGGCCCCGGGCCGCGGTGCGCCGCCGGTGACGCGGCTCAGGCCAGCAGCTCCTGCGCCCGCCGACGCACCTCGGCCTTGCGGCCCGCGCGCAGCATGTCGATGGGCGCCCCCGGCAGCGGCAGCGTGTCGTCAGGGGTGAACAACCAGGTCAGTGCCTGCCGGTCGCTGAGCCCGGCGTCGGAGAGCACGGTGAGCGTGCCGGGGATCGAGGGCAGCACCTCACCGTCCTGCACGAACCCCGCCGGCACGGCCATCACCCGGCGCTCGCCCACCCGGTGGGCGAGCACCACGCGGTCGGAGATCAGGCGCCGCGCCTCGCGCAGCCGCACGTCGATCGCCTCGGCGAAGTCGGGCACCGGCAGCCAGTCGGCGACGAGTCGCTCCAGCTCCAGGTCTTCCTCGGTGGGCGCCGGGTGGGGGTTCTGGGGCTCGGTCACCGGGCCAGCGTAGGGGCGGGGGCGGACGGCGCGCCTCCCGGAGGAGGAGGACCACCCTGGCTAGCGTCGCTGACGCCCCCGCGGCGGCACCGACGGATCCGCATCCCCCTCACCGGAGCCGACGTCTCAGCGAACGGAAGGACCACCCGATGGCCCCCGTGGACTACACCCCTCCCGCCAACCCCTACGTCTTCTCCGAGCAGGCGACCTCCGCACAGGCCCTGCAGCGTGAGACCGGCCGGCCCTGGCAGCGCTACACCGTCAGGCCCGGCGACTCCCTCGCCAAGCTCGCCGTGCGCCACCAGACGACGATCAAGGCGCTGGTGGCCAAGAACAAGCTCGAGAACCCGCGCCTGCTGCGCATCGGCACCACCATCCAGGTCCCGGG
The DNA here is from genome assembly GCF_006716095.1 of Barrientosiimonas humi. Taxonomy (NCBI): domain Bacteria; kingdom Bacillati; phylum Actinomycetota; class Actinomycetes; order Micrococcales; family Dermacoccaceae; genus Barrientosiimonas; species Barrientosiimonas humi. The sequence goes on along the minus strand of NZ_VFOK01000001.1, from coordinate 1,122,414 downwards.
CGAGATGCCCAAGCGCTCCGCGGCCCCCGAGCCCAAGGCCAAGAAGAAGGCCTCGGACCGGTCGAAGGCCAAGAAGGAGGCCAAGGACAAGGCGCCGGCCCGCCGTACGCTCTCGCACACCGTGCGCAGGAACGACAACCTGATCTCGTTGGCCCGCTACTACGACACCAGCTGGGGCTCGATCATGAAGGCCAACCGGCTGGCCGACCCGCACCGCATCACGGTGGGTCAGAAGCTGCAGGTCCCGGTGCCGGCGAGCTTCCGCGGTGACGGCGACCAGGCGCGGTCGCCGAAGAAGGATCACAAGCACGACAGCAAGAAGAAGGACCCCAAGAAGTCCGACAAGCGCGACGACCGGCGCGGCGAGAAGAAGGACGACAAGAAGAAGGAGTCGCGCACCGCCAAGCCGTCCTCGCGCAACACCTTCCTCGGGCGCACCTACCCCGACCACGTCGTGCGGTCCGCCGAGCGCAACCGCGCCGCGCTGAAGGAGGTCGACGTGCCCTCGCGCAGCGAGACCCGCTCGCTGATCGTCTCGACCGCGCGTCGCTACGGCGTCGACCCGAAGCTGGCCCTGGCCATCTCCTGGCAGGAGTCGGGCTGGAACCAGCGGGCGGTGTCGGTGGCCAACGCCGTCGGGATCATGCAGGTCATGCCCGGCACCGGTGAGTGGTGCAGCGGGCTCGCCGGGCGCGAGCTGAACCTGATGAACCCCAAGGACAACGTGGTCGCCGGCGTGGTCTACCTGCGCTGGCTCGCCCAGAACGCCAGCAGCACCGACCAGGCGATCGCGGGGTACTACCAGGGGCTCGGCGGCGTGCGCAAGAACGGCATGTACCCCGACACCAAGAGCTACGTCCGCGCGGTCAAGGCGCACATGGCCCGGTTCTGATCCCGCCTTCTCGGCCGAGCCTGACCGGGTCCGGCCGGCCGGATTCGTACACTCAGGGAGTGTCCACCCCTTCCGCGACGACGCTCGTCGGTCAGACGATCGACGGGCGATACCAGGTGCTCGCGCACCTGGCCGACGGCGGCATGGCCACCGTCTACGTCGCGCTGGACACCCGTCTCGACCGCGAGGTCGCCCTCAAGGTCATGCGCCGCGACCTGGCCAGCGACCAGGCGTTCGTCGCCCGGTTCCGGCGCGAGGCGCGCGCGGCCGCCCGGCTGTCGCACCCGCACGTCGTCGGGGTGTACGACCAGGGCCAGGACGGTGAGCACGTCTTCCTCGCGATGGAGCTGGTGCGCGGGCGCACGCTGCGCCAGGTCATCCGCAGCGACGCCCCGCTCACCGCTCGGGCTGCCCTGGACATCGTCGAGCCGGTGCTCGAGGCGCTCGGCGCCGCGCACCGCGCCGACACGATGCACCGCGACGTCAAGCCCGAGAACGTCATCATCGGCGACGACGGCGTGGTCAAGGTGGCCGACTTCGGGCTCGCCCGGGCGCTCACGACCGAGACGCTGACCACCAATCACGACGTGCTGCTCGGCACCGCGGCCTACCTCTCCCCCGAGCAGGTCGAGCACGGGCTGGCCGACAAGCGCTCCGACGTCTACGCCGCGACGCTGATCCTGCACGAGCTGCTCACCGGCGAGAAGGCCTACGGCGGCGACACCCCGATCCACGTGGCCTACCAGCACGTGCACGGGGCGGTGCCGCGCCCGTCCGACGTCGTGCCGAGCGTGGCGGCCGAGCTCGACGAGCTGGTGGCGCTGGGGGCGGCCAAGCGCCCGGCACAGCGGCCCGACGACGCGACCGAGATGCTGCACGAGCTGCGCCGCACCCGCGCCGTGCTCGACGCCAGCGACCTGGACCGCACGCCGGACGGGCAGGACCCGCCCGAGGCCGACGCGCACCTGGCGACCGAGACCATCGGGCGCGGCAGCCGTGAGACCACCCAGCTGCGCCGCCCACCGACCGACCGCGCCCCGGTGCCCGGTGGGCCTGACAGCCCGCGCGGTCCGCGCGGTCCGCGCAAGGGCGGCCCCGCCGCACGAGGCGGCCCGGGCGGCGGGCCGGGCGGCCCCGGCGCGGGCGCTGCGCTCTCCGGACCGGCCGGGAGACCCGGCCCAGGGCGTACGTCGGGGTCGGGTTCGTCGGTCGCGCCGGCCGGCTCGTCCGACGGGCGCAGCCGCCGCGGCGTGCTGATCGGCGCGCTGCTCGCGCTGCTGCTCGTGGGCGGCGGCACCGGGTGGTGGTTCACCCTCGGACCCGGCTCGCAGGTCGCCGTGCCCGACGTCGCGGGGCTGCCCCAGGGCAAGGCCATCGGCACGATCGACGCCGCCGGCCTGCAGGCCCAGGTGTCGGAGATCTTCAGCGAGACGGTGCCGGCCGGGAGCGTCGTGCGCACCGAGCCGGCCGCCGGCGCGGACCAGCCGCGCTCGGAGTCGGTCGTGCTCCGGGTGTCCAAGGGGCCGCAGCGCTTCACGGTGCCCGAGGTCGTCGGCGCCACCCAGCAGGTCGCGACCACCCGGCTGCGCGAGGCGCGCCTGACCGTGCCGACGCCCACCCAGGAGTTCAGCGAGACCGTGCCGGCGGGCACGGTGATCCGCTCCAGCCCGGCGCGCGGCGCCCAGCTCAAGGCCGGCTCCCCCGTGCAGCTGGTCGTGAGCAAGGGCCGCCAGCCCATCGCGGTGCCCGACGTGCGCGGGCAGACCGAGGACGCCGCCCGCAGCGTGCTCACCGGCACCGGCCTCACCGTCACCACCGGTCCGCAGGAGTTCAGCGACACCGTCCCCCAGGGCAGCGTGATCAGCCAGACCCCCGCGTCGGGCAACCTGTTCCGCGGTCAGCAGGTGACGCTGGTGATCTCCAAGGGCCCCGAGATGGTCAGCGTGCCGTCGGTGCTCGACATGAGCACCACCCAGGCGCGCCAGACCCTCGAGGGCGCGGGGCTGAAGGTCAAGGTCAACCGCATCTTCGGCGGCCTGCTCGACACCGTGCGCAACCAGGACCCCACGTCCGGCACCTCGGTGCGCAAGGGCACCGAGGTGACGATCTCGGTGGTCTGAGCCGGGGTCGTACGCCCGGGGCCGGCTCGGCGGGCACCTCACCTCGGCAGGGCGGCGACCGCAGGCCGCCGCCCCGCCGCGGCTCAGGACGAGCGAGCGGTGAGCATCTCCGCGGTGAGGAACGCCAGCTCCAGGCTCTGCTGGTGGTTCAGCCGCGGGTCGCAGGCGGTCTCGTAACGCTTCTCGAGGTCGCCGTCGAGGATCTTCTCCGACCCGCCGAGGCACTCGGTCACGTCGTTGCCGGTCAGCTCGACGTGGATGCCGCCGGGGACGGTGCCGAGCGCCTGGTGCACCTCGAAGAAGCCGCGCACCTCATCGACCACGTCGTCGAACTCGCGGGTCTTGTAGCCCGAGGCCGACTCGAACGTGTTGCCGTGCATCGGGTCGCACACCCAGACCACCTGGGCACCGCTCGCGGTGACCTTCTCGACCAGCCGCGGCAGGGCGTCGCGGATCGTGCCGGCGCCCATCCGGGTGATGAAGGTGAGCCGGCCCGGCTGACGCTCGGGGTCGACCTTGTCGATGATCCGCAGCACCTCGTCGGGGTCGACGGTCGGGCCGAGCTTGACCCCGACCGGGTTGTGGATGCGCGAGACGAAGTCGAGGTGGGCCCCGTCGAGCTGGCGGGTGCGCTCGCCGACCCACACGAAGTGGCCGGAGACGGCGTACGGGTTGCCGGTGCGCGAGTCGATGCGGGTCAGCGGCCGCTCGTAGTCCAGCAGCAGCGCCTCGTGGCTGGAGAACAGCTCGACCGCCGACAGCGGGGTCGACTCGAAGTCGACGCCGCAGGCGACCATGAACTTCATGGCGCGGTCGATGTCGCGCGCCATCGACTCGTAGCGGGCGTACGCCGCGTTGGCGATGAAGCCCCGGTTCCACTCGTGCACGTGGCGCAGGTCGGCGAAGCCGCCGGTGGTGAACGCGCGCACGAGGTTCAGCGTCGCGGCCGAGGTGTGGTACGCGCGGACCAGGCGGTCGGGGTCGGGTCGGCGCGCCTCGGGGCTGAACGCGAAGTCGTTGACCATGTCGCCGCGGTAGGCCGGGAGCGTCACGTCGCCGCGCGTCTCGGTGTCCTTGCTGCGCGGCTTGGCGTACTGCCCCGCGATGCGGCCGAGCTTGATGACGGGGGTGCTGGCGCCGTAGGTCAGCACGGCCGCCATCTGCAGCAGCGTCTTGATGCGGTCGCGGATGTTGTCGGCCGTCGCCGACTCGAACATCTCGGCGCAGTCACCGCCCTGCAGCAGGAACGCCTTGCCCTGGGCGGCGTCGGAGAGCCGGTCGCGCAGGACGTCGCACTCGCCGGCGAAGACCAGCGGCGGGAGCCCGGCGAGGGTCTCGCGCACCCGCTCCAGCGAACCGTCCTGCGGCCACGTCGGCTGCTGGGCCGCGGGCAGGTCGGGCCAGCGCAGACCGGTGGTGGACGCGGGGGCTGCGGTGTCGATGCTGGTGGGGTCGAGGGTCGTACTCACTCAACAAGGGTAAACGCCGCCGTCGAGTGCCTCCCGGTCACGTCCGCTCCTCGACCGCCCTCGGGGTGGCGGCGCGACCTACGCTTCCGGCATGACCTTCTCGATCGTGGCGCGACAGGGCGATGCGTACGGCGTCGCGGTCGCGAGCAAGTTCCTCGCCGTGGGTGCGCTGGTGCCCGAGGCAGGCCCGCACGGCGCGGTCGCCACCCAGGCCTGGGGCCGGGTCGCCTACCGCCGCGAGCTGCTGGACGCCCTCGCCGACGGGCAGTCGCCGGAGGCGGCGCTGGAGCGGTGCACCGCGGCCGACGCCGGCTCGGCCACCCGGCAGCTGGGCGTGGTCGGGGCCGAGGGCGCGGCCACCTTCACCGGTGCCGAGGCGCCGGACTGGGCGGGCGGCCGCTCCGGCGAGGCCGACGACCTGGCCTGGGCGATCCAGGGGAACATCCTGGCCGGTGAGCAGGTGGTCGAGCAGATGGAGCGCACCTGGCTCGAGCGCGGCGACCTGCCGTTCGAGGCGCGGCTGGTGGCCGCGCTGCGCGCCGGCGACGAGGCGGGCGGTGACCGCCGCGGACGCCAGTCAGCGGCCGTGGTCGCCCACCAGCCCGGCCGTGGCTACGACGAGACGGGCGTCCTCGCCGACCTGCGCGTCGACGACCACCCCGACCCGGTCGCCGAGCTGACCCGGCTGCTGGACCTGCACGAGCTGTACTTCGGCCTCCCGGGCGAGCCGATCCCGCTCACCGGGCCGCTCGCCGAGGAGGTACGTCGACGGCTGGCCGAGCAAGGGCGTACGCACCAGGACCTGCGGGCGGCCCTCACCGACTGGGCCGGCGAGGTCAACCTCGAGGGTCGGCTGCTGCCGGACGGCATCGACGCCCGGGTGCTGCAGATGCTGCGTGAGCGCCCCGGCGGCTGACCGGGCCGCTCAGGCGCCTCGCGCCTGCGGGCCCGGGTCGGTGGTGGCGTCGGCGGCCGCCTCGGCGGCGAGCGCGTCGCTCTCGGACGCCTCGCTCTCGACCACCTCGACGTCGTGGACGTGCGGCAACCCCTCCGGGTCGTCGTTGATGTTGTCGTCGTCCTTGTCGTCCTTGTGCTCGTCCTTGGAGTCGTCGTGGCCGAGCCGCTGACCGATGCGGCTGGTGCCCTCCTGGATCGACTTGCCGATCGCGGCCGCGCCGCCACCGATTTCCTTGACCTTGCCGGCCAGCCGGTCCTTGACCGAGGCGGCGTAGACGTCGACGTACTCCTGCCCGGACAGCAGCATCAGCTCGTACATCACCTCGTCGGTGATCGAGCGCAGCACGAACCGGTCGTTCTCCATGCCCTCGTAGCGGGAGAAGTCCATCGGCTTCCCGATGCGCACCCCGACCCGCATGATGTTGGGCACGACCTGACCGGTGGGCTGGGCCTTGTCGGTGTCGATCATGGCGACCGGCAGCACCGGCACCCCCGCCTCCAGCGCCATCCGCGCGACACCGGTCTTGCCCTTGTAGAGGCGCCCGTCGGGCGAACGGGTGCCCTCGGGGTAGATGCCGAACAGCTCGCCCTTGCGCAGCACCTTCAGCCCCGACTCGATGGCGGCCTCGCTGGCCTTGCCGCCGGAGCGGTCGATGGGGATCTGGCCCACGCCGCGCATGAAGGCGGCGGTCGCGCGGCCCTTGAGCCCCGTGCCGGTGAAGTACTCCATCTTGGCCGGGAAGGTCACCCGGCGCTCCAGCACCAGCGGGAGGAAGATCGAGTCGGAGAACGACAGGTGGTTGCTCGCGAGGATCGCGCCGCCGGACTTGGGGACGTTGGTCTCACCGTCCACCCACGGCTTGAAGAGGAGGTTCAGGATCGGTCCGAGGACGATCTTCTTCAGGACCCAGTAGAACAACGCAACGCCTCCTCGCTGACGACGCCCGAACTCTACGGCACCACCCGGCCGCTCTTCGGGGCGTGCGCCAAATCCCTTCCGCCCGTGTGCAGCCGCGCGCTCGGGTGCAAGGATGCCGGTATGCAGATCGTGCCCGGCGCCGAGCCGCTCAGCCATGACGGATCCCGCGTCGGCGTCCTGGTGCAGCACGGGTTCACCGGCCACCCGGGCTCCATGCGCGGCATCGCCGAGCGGTGCGTCGAGCAGGGCTGGTCCGTACGCCTCCCGCGCCTCCCCGGGCACGGCACCACCTGGCAGGACCTCAACACCCGCACCTGGCCGGAGTGGTACGCCGAGGTGGCCGCGGCCTTCGCCGAGCTGCGCGAGCGCTGCGACGTCGTCGTGGCCGTCGGCATGTCGATGGGCGGCAGCCTCGTCACGCTGCTCGCCGAGGAGCAGGGCGACGCGCTCGACGGGCTGGCCCTGATCAACCCCGCCTACAAGCTGCCCGACCCGCGGCTGCGCGTGGTCGGTCTCGCCAAGTACGTCGTGCCCTCGCTCGCCGGCCTCGGCGACGACATCAAGAAGCCCGGGGTCACCGAGGGCGCCTACGACCGCACCCCGCTGCGCGCGCTGCACTCGGCGCTCGCGATGTGGAAGCAGGTCACCCGCGACCTGCCGCAGGTCACCCAGCCGGTGCTGCTGCTGCACTCGCCCCAGGACCACACCGTGCACCCGAGCAACTCCGAGCTGTTCCTGTCGCGCATCTCCTCCACCGACGTCACCGACGTGGTGCTGGAGAACAGCTACCACGTGGCCACCCTCGACTACGACGCCGAGCTGATCGAGGACCGGATCGTGGAGTTCGTCCGCCGGCTCGCCGGCGAGCCCGCCCAGGAGGGCGCATGACCGACCACCGGTCCGGACCCGAGGACGACCGCGCGCGGTTCGCCGAGATCGTGGCGCAGCTGCAGAGCGAGCCGTGGCCGGACATCGACGACCTCGACCAGGGTGACGGTGACGTCGAGCGCGACTCCGAGCACGGCTCGGGGCGCGCTTCGGGTAGTGACTCCGGGCGCGCCCCGGGCGAGGGCGAGGGGTCGGGCGACGACGGACGTACGGCGGGAGCGGGGGCGCCCGACGAAACCGACGGTGCGGGGCCGGGCCAGCCGACCGAGCCGGGCCCGGACCGGGCCCCCGAGCCGACCGCCACCGACCCGCTGGCCGGCCTGCCGAGCCAGTGGCGGATGCCGACCGGCGAGAGCATCCTCGACGAGGAGGACGGCTTCGTCCCTCCCCCGCCGCGGCCGCTGCCGGCCGGCGACCTCAACTTCTACGGCGCCATCGGCGGCCTCGTCGGCGGCCCGCTGTGGCTGCTCTACCTGTTCTTCTTCGACCGCTACGCGCGCCCCGTCTGGTGGCTGCTCGCCTGCGCGGTCTTCGTCGGCGGCCTGGTCCTGCTGATCCTGCGCCAGCCCGAGAAGCGCGACGACGACTGGGACGACGACGTCGACGGCGCGGTCCTGTAGGTCGAGTCCCCAGCTGTTCGAGTGGCCGGAGCGAGACCTCCACCAAGCTGGTCGAGTAGGGCGAGCCGCTAGGCGAGCCCGTATCGAGACCCGTCACCACGGTCTGTGGTGACCCAAAGGCGCCGGGAGGCGTGAGTACGCCTGTGGTGACGTCGGACTCGCGAGTCGCCGATGGCGTACGGCCCCAGAATGGTCACCACCTCACAGACTGGTCGGTTGCAAGTGACCAGTCTGTTAGCTCGCGACCAGTCTGAGAGATTCTGGCCAGTCTGGGCGGGGTCGGTCCTGACAGCACCCCACGATCTCGACACGACAGTGCGTTGTTGACACAAAGGGCTGCTACAGCACGCACGTCTGTCAACAACGCCAGTCCGTGTCAACAACGTCAGGCTCTGTCAGGAACGTCACCACCGCGAGCCGCCAGACCGGCCAACCACGGACCGACTCCCGCCTCCCGGCGCCTCTCGGCGACCACAGAGCCTGGTGACGGGTCTCGATACGGCCGCCTTGGAGCGCCCGCTCGACCAGGAAGGGCTACCCGGCCGCCATGGGAGGAGGGGCTTCGCTGTTCCCCACCGCCAACCCGCTGAGGTCGAGGTCGGCCCACAGCGGCAGGTGGTCGCTGGCCGCCTTGAGGTCGGCCTGGTCGAGGTCGACTTGCGGTCGGGTCGCGCGCAGCACCGGGGAGGTGAAGATCGTGTCGATCCGCTTGACGGGTGCCTTCGCCGGGAAGGTGTTGATCTCGCCGCTCGGGTCGTCCAGCCCGGCCGCGAACAGCTGCCACGCGCTGCCCTTGCTGGTCTCGTTGACGTCGCCGGCCAGCACCGCCGGCACGTTGTCGGCCAGCTCCTTGGCGTCGCGCAGCAGCTTGGCGTGCTCCGGACGCTCCTTCGCCTTCAGGCTCAGGTGGAGGCTGACGGTCACGAACGGCTGGTAGCCGGGCAGGCGGCAGGTCGCGAAGGCCCAGCCGCGCGGCTCGGCCGGGCGCACCACGGGCAGCAGCCGGTGACCGCTGGCCAGCACGTCGAGCCGCATACCGGTGAGCAGCGTCGTGCTCATCCGGCCGCGGTCGTCGCCGCCGCCCCAGGTCAGGCCGCAGTCGGCCGCGAGCGCCGAGATCCGGTGCCTCGAGAAGGGATGACGCGGCGCCTCCTGCAGGCACAGCACGTCCGGCTCCAGCGCGCGGATCACCCGCACCAGGGCATCGCGGTCGTCCTTCAGCGCACGGATGTTGTACGACACCACGCGCACGGTCGCGTCGGTCACGCCTCGTCCTCCTCGTCGGGTCGGTCGCGCAGCACGGCGTCGCGCGCCAGGTCGGCGGCGCCGACGAGCCCGGCCTCGTTGCGCAGGCTGGCCGCCAGGATGCGGGCCTCGGGCCGGTAGCCGCGACCGGCCAGGTGGCGGCGGAACGCGTCGCGCGCCGGGTCCAGCAGCAGCGGCCCGGCCTGGCTCACGCCGCCCCCGATCACGAAGGCGCCGGGGTCGAACGCGTTCGCGAGGTTGGCCAGCCCGATGCCCAGCCACTGGCCGATCTCGGCGAGCAGCTCGGCGGCGGTCGGGTCGCCCTGCTGGGCCGCCTCGGTGACCATCGGCCCGGTGATGTTGTGCACGTCGCCCCCCACCCGTGCGGCGAGGTCGGCGGCGAGCGGGCTGCCGGCGAGCACCAGCGAACGGGCCTCGCGCACGAGGGCGTTGCCGCTGGCGTACTGCTCCCAGCAGCCGCGGTTGCCGCACTCGCAGCGGTGGCCGCCGGGCATGACCTGCATGTGCCCGAACTCCCCCGCGATGCCGAACCGGCCGCGCTGGATCTTCTCGTCGAGCAGTACGGCGCCGCCGATGCCGGTGCCGAGCGTGACCATCACCAGGTGCGACTCGCCGCGACCGACCCCGAAGCGCCACTCGGCCCAGCAGGCGGCGTTGGCGTCGTTGTCGACGAAGACCGGCAGGTCGACCCGGCGGGCGAGCGCGTCGCGCAGCGGCTCGTGGCGCCAGGACAGGTGCGGCGCGAAGACCACGGTCGCCCGGTCGGCCGCGACGAACCCCGCGGCGCCGATCCCGACGGCACTGACCGGAGCGTCCTCGGCCTCGACGAGCTCCTGCACGACGTCGACGATCATGTCCTCGACGACGTGCGGGGCGGTCGAGCGATGCGGGGTGTCCCGGCGGGCCCGCAGCAGCACCTCGCCGTTCTCGTCGACGACTCCCCCGGCGACCTTGGTGCCCCCGATGTCGATCCCGATCGCCCGGGTGGGCGTGGTCATGCCTCCTCCTTCTGCCGCGGCTGGCGCGCTCAGCGGCGTCGAGCGAGACCGATCATGCCAGCGTCAGGACTGCTCGTCGTCGTCGGCGGCCGGGGGCTTGTCGCCGCTGGTGCCCGCCTGCTCGGCGCGGCGCTGGGCGGCGAACGACTGCAGCGAGCCGGCGACCATGCTCACCAGGTCGGCGACCTTCTCGATCGTCTCGGGCTGCACCTCCGCGACGAAGGTCGCGACCCGGCAGACGGGGCAGAGACCGCACACGCTGGAGACCGCGTCGTTGCTGCAGCCGCACGTGACGGGCCCGGCAGCGGCGTCGCCGCCTGGAGCGGAGTCGTCGCCGCCGAGCGGGTCGGTCTCGGCCGGGTCGGCGCCGGCGGGGTGCTCGCGCGAGCCGGCCAGGTCGCCGCCCAGGGCGGCGAGGGCCGACACCAGGCGTACGGCCTCGTCGGCGACCGACGACACGGCGTCGCGGTCGGCGGACTCCTTCTCGCTCACGGCCCCTCCTGCGGCAGCGGGTCGCGCCACGGACGGGTGCGCCCGGGCGAAGCTCCCGGGAGCCTACCCGCGGGCGGCCCGCTGCCCCTCACGCCTCGGCGCGCTTCTTCAGCTCCTTGAGCGCGGTGTCGATGATCATCTTCTCGGCCTTGCGGCGCAGCGCCCCGATCATCGGGATGGTGACCTCGACGGCCAGCTGGTAGTCGACCTTGGTGGAGCCGCCGCCGGTCGACTGCAGGGTGTAGGCGCCGTCGAGCGCACGCAGCAGGTTGGCCTTGACCAGCGTCCACGACACGGTGCCGGTGCCGTCCTCGTCGACGTCCCAGTCGTAACCGAGGGTGTAGGTGTCCTTCACGACGCCGGCGTCCAGCTCGAACTCGACCTGCTCGGCCCACCCGTCGGCGTCCTCGCTCACGACGGTGGCTCGCTTCACCTGCCCGGCCCACTCGGGGTAGGCGTCGAAGTCGGCGATGATGTCGAGCACCGTCTCCGGAGCGGCGTCGATGGTGATCGAGGACTGAGTGCTGTCGGCCATGCGGGCACTGTAGACGCCGCGCTGCGGCGCCGGGCCTGCACCGCAAGGGTCGTTGGACGCCGTCGCGGGCGGCGGTAGTGTCCGGCTCGTGCCCGGAGATCCCTGGGCGACGCGCGCGAAAGGTGCCGGGGTGCAGGAGTTCGAGGTCCCGGCGCTGGTCGTGCCGACGGCGGCCGGCAACCTGGGTCTGCTCCCCTCGCGCAACGCGACGGTCGACCCGCGCGGCGTCGGCTACTCCCGGCGCACGGCCGAGGGCGGCTGGTCACCGGTCACCCACGCCCAGTTCGCCGACGAGGTCGAGCGCCTCGCCAAGGGGTTCATGGCCGCGGGCATCGAGCCCGGCGACCGCGTGGCGCTGCTGTCGCGCACGCGGTACGAGTGGACCCTGGTCGACTTCGCGCTGCTCGCGGCGGGAGCGGTCGTCGTCCCGCTGTACGACGGCGCCCCCACCGACCAGATCGGCTGGGTGCTGAGCGACAGCGGCGCGGTCGCCGCGGTGGTCGAGACCGCCGAGCACGCTGCAGCCGTCGGGCAGGTGCGCCCGGACCTGGATCGACTGCGCGACGTCTGGCAGATCGACAGCGGCGGCCTCGAGGAGATCGCCGCCGGCGCCGACGACGTGACCGACGCCGAGCTGCGCTCGCGCACCACGCTGCCCGACCGCGACACCCTCGCCACGGTCATCTACACCAGCGGCACCACGGGCCGCCCCAAGGGCGTGGAGCTGACCCACGGCAACTTCCTCACGCTGACCGAGAACGCCGTCGAACGGCTGAAGGACCTCGTCGACGTCGACGACGCCGCCACCCTGCTCTTCCTGCCCCTGGCGCATGTCTTCGCGCGGTTCGTCCAGGTCGTCGCGGTCTACTCGCGGGTGCGCCTGGGTCACTCCCCCGAGCCCGACCAGGTGCTGGACGACCTGGGCACCTTCCGCCCGACGTTCGTGCTGTCGGTGCCGCGCATGCTGGAGCAGATCTACAACCGGGCCCAGCAGCAGGCGGTGGGCGACGGGCGCGGCACTCTGTTCGCCCGCGCCGCCCGGGTCGCCGAGGAGTGGAGCCGCGCGCTGGACAAGCCCCGCGGGCCGTCGGTGCGGCTGAAGCTGCAGCACGCCGCGATGGACCGGTTGGTCTATCGCGGGCTGCGCGAGGCGCTCGGCGGCCGGCTCGACTACGCCATGAGTGGCGGCGCCCCGCTCGGCGAACGGCTGGGTCACGTGCTGCGCGGGATGGGGCTGCCGGTGCTCGAGGGCTACGGCCTCACCGAGACCACCGCCTCGACCACGGTGAACACCCCGCAGCTGACCCGGATGGGCACCGTCGGGCAGCCGCTGCCGGGCGTCGCGGTGCGCATCGCCGAGGACGGCGAGGTGCAGGTGCGCGGGGCCGGGGTGTTCCGCGGCTACTGGGACGACGAGGTCGCGACCGAACGCACCATGACCGACGACGGCTGGCTGCGCACCGGTGACATGGGCCGGCTCGACGGGCACGGCTTCCTGAAGATCACCGGCCGCAAGAGCGAGCTCATCGTCACCTCGACCGGGCAGAACGTCAGCCCGGCCGCGCTCGAGGGCCAGGTGCGCAGTCACCCCCTGGTGTCGCAGGTGGTCGTCGTCGGCGAGGGCCGGCCGCACCTGGGCGCGCTGGTCACGCTCGACGCGCCGATGCTGGCGCTGTGGGGCGACAACCACGACCGGCCGGGGCTGACCCCCGACGTCGCCGCCGACGACGCCGAGGTGCGCGAGGAGATCGCCCGCGCCATCGGCCAGGCCAACGCCTCGCCCGACGCCACCGACCAGATCCGCACCTTCGAGGTGCTGCGCGAGGACCTCACCGCCGCCCGGGGATACCTGACCCCCTCGGGCAAGGTGCGCCGCGAGCTGGTGCTGCACGACTTCGCCGACGAGGTCGAGCGGCTCTACGCCCAGGACGCCAACCAGGTCTCGTAGGCCCCGCCGAGCCCGGCCGGGCCGGCGCCGTACGCCGCCCGGAACGCCCGCCCGGTCTGCCCCGGCTGCGCGCTCGCGGTGCGCACGAAACCGGTGAAGACGCCCGCTCCGCGGCGGGCCACCAGGAACGCGCACCACGCCCAGGCCAGGCCGTAGGCGTCGCTCAGGTCCGCCGTACGTCCTGGGTCGAGGGCCGCGTCGTCCGGCGGACCGGCCGGTGGTGACCCCGAGCGCACCCGGCGGGCCACCCCGGGAGCGACCTGGTCGGGCCGCAGCCCGGTCGGCCGGTAGGCGGTGACCTCGGCGGCGCCCTCCCCCACCCACCGTGGCGTGGTGGGCAGCGGCGAGAGCAGCACATGGGTCAGCTCGTGGGTGAGCACCACCTGGCGCCCGCGGGCGCTGACCCGGCCCCACAGGTCGGGGTGCAGCACGACGGTGCGGTCGGGCCGGGTGAGCGCCGGGACCTGGTCGGAGGTGGAGCCGGTGATCCGGGAGAACTCGGTGTCGCTCGCGGGCACCACGATGCGCACGGCTGCCGGCGCCGCGCGCCACAGCTGGCGCACCTGGCCGGAGGCGACCGCCGCCAACCGCTCCACCTCGCGGCGGCGAGCCAGCGGGCCATCGCCCGTGACCGTGATGCCGCGGGACGGCGAGGTGCCCGCGCCGGACGGCGCCGCGGTCGAGGCCGGACCCGCTGACGAGGGTGGTGCTGCGGACGAGGGCACGCCGTCGGGCGAGGACGGGCCCGTCGCAGCCGGGTCACCGGACCCGGACGACGCCCGACCCGTCGTGGAGGAACCACCGGCCGGGGTCGGCCCGCGGTCGCAACCGGCCGTCACCACGGCAGCGGCACCGAGCAGCAGCGCACGCCGGCTCGGTCTCACGAGGACGACTCTCTCACCACCTCCTCGCGGGAGGGCCGGCCCGGGCTCGTCGGACTCACCCGACCGAGGCCCAGGTGGCCGCGCGCTGGGGTCGCTCGGGACGCGCGGTGGCCGCGGCGGCCTCGGCCTCGCTGACCAGGCCGCTGCCGACCAGCGCGTCGAGGGCGCGGACCTCGACGGCGTCGAGCGGGAGCTCGTGGGGCGAGATCGACAGCAGGGCCGTGACCATGCAGTCGTCGCACTGGTGCCCGCGGACCGGGCAGGTCGAGCAGTCGATCTGCAGGTCGGAGTGGGTGTCGGAACGCATCGCCGACCTCCTTCCGGTGCTGCCCGAGGCCGGTCCTCGGGTCGTTGCGACGACCGTAGGGTCGACCACCGACAAACCCTCCGCGACGACCTCCGCCCGGCCCCCGGGGCCGCGCCCGCACGGATCGGTGCGCCGCACCGGTGAGCGGCATCGGTGAGCGACCGTGCGCTCCGGCGCACGCCTGGTCACCGATCCCCCTCACCGATGCTGACCTCGGCCCACCGACGCCGCAGCGAGCGTCGTCAGCCCGACCCCAGCCGGAACGTCCGGGTGCGCGCGACCGGCACCATCCCGAGGCTGCGGTACAGCCGGGCCGGGATCGGGTACCCCGCGTCGCCGCGCGGGCACACCAGCGCCGTGCGGGCCCCGATCCGGGCCAGCTCGCGGATCAGCTGGGCGCACGCGGCCCGGGCCAGCCCGCGCGTGGCGTGCGAGGGCGCGGTCCCGACCGGCTCGATCAGCCCGCTGCGGCTGCGCTCGTCGAACCAGCCGAGCGCCGTCGCGGCCAGCCTGCCGTCGGGGGCCTCGACCACCAGGTCCAGCTCGCGGCGATAGAGCCGGGTCGCCCGGACCCGGTCGTACGCCGGGCGCGAGAACCGCGAGCCCGCCTCCTCGCCGTCGGGCACCTGACCGGCGAGCCGCTTGATCCGCGCCGGGGCCCAGGAGGCGCGGTGCACCTCGACCCGTTCGTCGGCCTCGTCGTCGGTGACCGCCCGCACCCGATAGCCGGCCGGCAGCGAGGGCCGCAGCCGCTCGAGCGGGCGCCCCGACCCGTCGACCAGGTCGGTCAGCAGGTGGGTGAACCACGGCCCGTCCTGCTCGCGGCCGCCCGCGGCCGACACGGCGTCGAGCAGCACGCGTTCCCGGTCCAGCAGCGTCAGCAGGGTCGCCGGGGCGTGCCCGCGCGACCAGCCGAGCGCCTGCTCGGCCAGCCCCGTGGCCTCGGGGTGCGTCGGGTCGACGTGCACGTCGGCGTACGCCACGCCCGGGCCGGCCGGCTCGACCCTGCTCCAGGCGAGCACCGGACCCGACGCGTCTCCGGCGCACCACACCCGCGACCGGCACTCGTCGTCGACGTCGTGCTGCGCCGCCGACCACGCCACGTCACCGGGGTGGGTGCGCTGGGCGGGGCACCAGCTGCGCGCGGCCGCGTCGGCGCGCCGGTCGACCCACGCGGTGGGCTCCAGACCCGGTGGCAATTCGATCGCGACGGTCGGCGGCATGCCAGGGAGTGTGCGCCCGCGCCGCACGGCGCGTCCACGAGGTTTCGCCGTACGCCCGCGCCGGCCGCGCGACTCGGCCAGACTGAGTGCGTGGCCGCCGTGCGCGAGCAGGTCTCCGGCCCGGTCTGGGGGGTCAGCGCCGGTCTCGGAGCCGTGCTCACCGCCGGCAGCGTCGGCTACGGCTACCACCGCGACGAGCTCTACTACCGGATGCTCCCGCCGGCCTGGGGCTACGTCGACCAGCCGCCGCTCACGCCGTTCGTCGCGCGGCTCACCACGCAGGTCTCCGACACGGTGTGGGCGCTGCGCGTGCCCGCGACGCTCGCCGCGATGGCCGCAGTCGTCGTGGTCGCGCTGCTGGCCCGCGAGCTCGGCGCCGACCGGCCGCGGCAGACCCTCGCCGCCGGTGCGTACGCCTGCGCCACGCTCCCGCTGATGCTCGGCCACCTGCTCCTCACCTCGACGCTGGACCTGTTCTTCCTGCCGCTGCTGATCCTGTTGTCGCTCAAGGCGATTCGTTCGCCGCGCTGGTGGGTGGCGGCCGGCCTGGTCGCCGGGCTGACGACGTACAACCGGTGGTTGGTGGCCGTCGTCGGCGTCGCGGCGGTGCTCGGTCTCGCGGTGCTGGGGCCGCGCCGGGTGTTCGCCTCGGTCTGGCTGTGGGCCGGCGGGCTGCTGGCGCTGGTCGTGGCCCTGCCGAACCTCGTCTACCAGGCCACCCACGACTGGCCGCAGATCCGGATGGGGCGGGCGCTCGCCGAGGACGCGGGCGAGGTGCGGGTCACCGTGCTGATCCTGCTCGTCGCCGGTGTCGGCCCGCTGTTCCCGCTGCTGTGGCGCGGCGTCGTCACCCTCGCGCGCGAGCCGCGCACCCGCTATCTGGTCGTCGTGACCGTGGCCGTCTACGCCTTCACGTTCGTCGCCGGCGCGCAGCCGCACTACGTCGTCGTGGCGCTGGTCGTGTGGCTGACCGCCGGCGTCATCACGACGAGCTCGCCACGTCGCCTGTGGCGGGTCGCCGCGATCACCGGGGCGGTCTCGGCGGTGCTCGCACTGCCGGTGATCCCGGTGAGCGTCGTGGGGGCGACACCGGTCACGAAGGTCAGCTCGCTGATGCCCGACCAGGTGGGGTGGCCGACGTACGTCGGGCAGGTGGCGCGGGCCTACCGCGCGGCCGTCGCCGCCGACCCGGGCGCACCGCCGCCGGTGATCATCACGGCCAACTACGGCGAGGCCGGGGCGATCGACCGGTTCGGGCCGGCGCACGGGCTGCCGCGGGCGTACAGCGGGCACAACGGTCTGTACGACGTCGCCCGGCCGAGCGGGCCCGCCCGCTCTGCCCTGCTGGTGGGTGATCTCGGCCCGCGGCAGCTGGCGCTGTTCGCGCAGTGCCGCCAGGTCGGCACGCTGGACAACGGGGTCGACGTCGACAACGAGGAGCAGGACCAGCCGATCCGGCTGTGCACCGGGCTGCGGCGCTCCTGGGAGCTCAGCTGGCCGGCCTTCGCCCACCTGGACTGAGCCCCCGACCCGGCGTGCCGACGGGGCGTTGTCACACCCCGCACCTAGCGTTCCGCCCATGACCACCCCGCTGGTGCCGGTGCAGGCCACGTTCGACGATCTCGGCACCCCGCTGCACGAGGTGACCTTCGTCGTCGTCGACCTCGAGACCACCGGCGGCAGCCCGCTCGCCAGCGAGATCACCGAGATCGGCGCGGTCAAGGTGCGTGGCGGCGAGCAGCTCGGCGAGTTCCAGACCCTGGTCAACCCCGGTCTGCCGATCCCGGCGTTCATCTCGGTGCTCACCGGCATCACCGACCGCATGGTCGCCGACGCGCCCCGCATCGAGACCGCGCTGCCGGCCTTCCTGGAGTTCGCCCGCGGCGCCGTCCTGGTGGCCCACAACGCACCCTTCGACATCACCTTCCTCAAGACCAACGCCCAGCGCCTGGGGCTGGAGTGGCCCGGTCCACGGGTGATCGACACCGCGCACCTCGCGCGGCAGCTGGTCACCCGCGACGAGGCGCCCAACCGCAAGCTCGGCAGCCTGGCCCGGCTCTTCCAGGCGAGCACGACCCCCGACCACCGCGCGCTGCACGACGCCCGCGCCACGGTCGACGTGCTGCACGGTCTGCTCGGGCGGGTCGGCAGCCTGGGCGTGACGACGCTCGAGGAGCTGTCGTCCTACTCCTCCCGGGTCAGCCCGGCCCAGCGCCGCAAGCGCTTCCTCGCCGACAGCCTGCCCTCCGCCCCGGGGGTCTACGTCTTCAAGGACGGCCAGCAGCGCCCGCTCTACGTCGGCACGTCCGTCGACATCCGGCGCCGGGTCCGCACGTACTTCACGGCCAGCGAGCACCGCACCCGGATGGCCGAGATGGTCGGCATCGCCGAGAGCGTCACCCCGATCGTGTGCGCCACGCCGCTCGAGGCCGAGGTGCGCGAGCTGCGGCTCATCGCCGAGCACAAGCCGCGATACAACCGCCGCAGCCGCTTCCCCGAGCGGGCGGTGTGGGTCAAGCTCACCGTCGAGCCGTTCCCTCGGTTGTCGGTGGTGCGCGAGGTGCGCGACGACGGCGCCCGCTACGTCGGCCCGTTCTCCGGCCGCAAGCAGGCCGAGCAGGCGGTGGCCGCGGTGCACGAGGTCGTGCCGCTGCGCCAGTGCACCACGCGGTTGTCCCCGGCCAAGCCGACGGCGGCGTGCGTGCTCGCCGAGCTCGGCCGGTGCGGCGCGCCGTGCACCGGTCAGCAGTCGGTCGCCGACTACGACGCGGTCGTCTCGCAGGTCACCGCGGCGCTCACCGGCGACGCCGAGCCGCTCGTGCGCGCGCTCGAGCAGCGGATGGCCGAGCTGGCCGAGCAGGAGCGCTACGAAGACGCCGGCTCGGTGCGCGACCGGTTGCTGACCCTCGTGCGGGGCACCGCCCGGGCCCAACGCCTGGCGCCGCTCGCGGCGAGCCCCGAGCTGGTCGGCGCCCGGTGGCGGGCCGAGGGCGGCTGGGAGATCGTCTGCGTGCGCTACGGCCGGCTCGCCGGCACCGCGGTGGCGGCCAGGGGCACCGACCCGATGCTCACCGTCGAGGCGGTGCGGGCCAGCGCCGAGGTCGTCGCGCCGCCGACCGGCCCGGTCCCGGCCGCGCTGCCGGAAGAGACCGAGAAGATCCTGCGCTGGCTCGAGACGCCCGGCACCCGCCTGGTCAGCCTCGACGGCGAGTGGACCTGTCCGGTCAACGGCGCCGGCCGCTCCCGCGACCGCCTCGAGCCGCTGGTGCGATCGCAGGAGCAGGTGGCGGGGTTCGACGAGCCCCGTGGCCGCACGCTGCACCGCCCGCCTGGTGCGGTGGCCTCCGGTGCCGCCGCGGCGGGCTGAGCTGGTCGTCTGAGGTGTCGGGCGACGGGCCCGCCGAGACGGCCGGGCGGCCCGCGTCGCGGCACGTGATCATCACGGAACGCTCGCGGCCGGGTGCGCGTCCCAGCGATGATCAGACCGACGAAGGAGTTCCCCCATGCCCACGCGCCGCCGCTGGATCGCCGCGCCGTCCGCCCTGGTCGCCCTCACCGCCCTGACCGCCTGCCAGGGCTCCGAGGTCACCGTCGAGTCCGCTCCCCCGTCGTCCGCCACGACGGCCCCCGGTCCCTCCGGGTCGAGCCCGGCGCCGGGCACCTCGAGCACTCCTGCCCCGAGCAGCCCGGCTCCCACCGGATCAAACCCGAGCAGCGGCGCACCGAGCGCCCTCGACCCCGCCCCCAACCCGATCACCGGCAGCAGCATCTCGGCCGCGGAGCTGGGCCCCACGGTCAGCTCCGCCCAGAACGCCCGCATCAGCTTCCGCTTCGAGCTGACCGGCCGCGACAACCAGCAGGCCCAGGGCACCGCGCGCTGCTCCGGCAAGGCCGCCTGGACCCTGCGCACGGGCAGCCGGGAGGAGATCCACGTCGACGGGTCCGACTACTCCCGCACCGGCTCCGACGGGCCCTACCGCCAGCGCAGCGACGACGAGCTCGAGCTCGACGACGACAACCCGTGCAACTTCGAGTCGGTGATCGACGACGACGTGACCTTCCAGGTCGTGGGCCGCGACGCGTCGTACGACGGGCGCACCGGCCTCACCGAGCTGCGGGGCAACGCCGACGGCGCGTCGTTCACCGTGTTCCTGGAGCCGTCGCGGCGCCCGGTGCACGTGCAGATCAAGCTGTCCACCAGCACCCGCTCGATCACCTATCGCGACTACGGCGCGCCCGTCACGATCACCGCACCCACCGACGTGCGTAGCGGCGGCCCGAGCCCCAGCAGCGGCGCACCGGTCTGACCCGCGGCCGGCGCGGCCCGTCGATAGGGTGCAGGGGTGATCTCCGCCATCGTTCTCATCAAGGCCGACGTCTCCCGCATCCCCGAGGTGGCCCAGCAGATCGCCGAGATCGAGGGGGTCAGCGAGGTCTACTCCGTGACCGGTGACGTCGACCTCATCGCGGTGGCCCGGGTCGAGCGGCACGAGGACTTCGCCGACGTCATCGCCGACCGGCTCAACAAGGTCGAGGGCGTGCGCGACACCCAGACGCACATCGCCTTCCGCACCTACAGCAACGACGACCTGGGCGCTGCGTTCAGCATCGGCGGCGACTGAGCCCCGCCCCGCCGGCGCACGTCACAACCCCCGATATCGGCCCTGCTGACCGTCGCGCACGCCCGGCGCACGTCACAACCCCCGATATCGGCCCTACTGACCCACGTACGCCCGGCGCACGTCACAACCCCCGATATCGGCCCTACTGACCGTCACGTACGCCCGGCGTACGTCACAACGCCCGGTATCGGCGGTCAGCGCGTGGGCTGCTGCCAGCGGGCCGTCGCGGTGACCCACCGCTCCAGCGCGGCGGCGGCGGCACCCTCGTCGATCGCGGCGCGGGCCCGCTCGATCCCGCGGCGCACCAGCGCGTCCAGGTCGGACTCCGGCCCGAAGCGACCGGGCGCCTCGTCGAGCTCGGTCAGCGCCAGCGCGATCCCGGCGTTCAGCAGCACGGCGTCGCGGACCGGGCCGGGCTCACCAGCCAGCACCCGGCGTACGACCTCGGCGTTGTGCGCGGCATCGCCGCCGCGCAGCGCCTCGACCGGGGCGGTCTGCAGCCCCAGCGCGGTCGGGTCGAGCACGTGCTCGCTGAGCTCACCGTCACGCACCCACCAGACCCTCGACGTCGTGGAGAGGGTGAGCTCGTCCAGCCCGTCGTCGCCGCGGAAGACCGCGGCGTCGCGGCGGCGGTCGGCGAAGACCTGCGCCATGAACGGGGCCATCCGGGCGTCGGCGACGCCGATCGCGGAGTAGCGCGGCTGAGCCGGGTTCGTGAGCGGTCCGAGCAGGTTGAGCGCCGTGGGGATGCCCATCTCGCGCCGCGCGCTGCCGGCGTGGCGCAGCGAGGGGTGGAAGGTCTGCGCGAAGCAGAAGGTGATGCCCGCGTCGAGCGCGACCTGCCGCACCTGCTCGGGCTCCAGGTCGAGTCGCACACCGAGCGCCTCGAGCACGTCGGCCGACCCCGACGAGGAGGACGCGGCCCGGTTGCCGTGCTTGACCACGTGCGCCCCGGCGCCGACGGCGACGATCGAGGACATCGTGGAGATGTTGACGGTGTGCCGCTGGTCGCCGCCGGTGCCGACGATGTCGAGGGTGGCGCCGGGAACCTCGATCGTGATCGCGTGGTCGAGCATGCCGTCGGCGAGGCCACGCATCTCGTCGGCGGTCTCCCCCTTGGCCCGCAGCGCCACGAGGAAAGCGGCGAGCTGCACCGGCGTCGCCGTGCCGGTGAGGATCTGGTCCATCGCCCACTGCGCCGCGTCGGCGGGCAGGCTCTCGTCCGCGAGGAGCGTCTTCAGGACGGTCGGCCAGGTGGGCGCGGTGTCCTGCGCCATGCGGGTCAGCCGGCCGGGACGTGCGTGCGGGCGACGTCGGCGAGGGTCGAGGCCAGCACCAGCGGGTCCAGCGGCTGCGGGACCGAGGCCTCGGCCAGCGACCACGACGCGAGCCAGCCGTCCTGCGGGCGACCCGTGAGCACCACCACGGGCGGGCAGTCGAAGATCTCGTTCTTCAGCTGCCGGCACAGCCCGAGCCCGCCGACCGGCGACGCCTCGCCGTCGAGCACGATCAGGTCGTAGCCGCCGCTCTCGACCGCCTCGATGACTGCCGGGGCGGTCGCGCACTCGCGCCACGAGCCGATCTCGACGTCCTTGGCCGGGCGACGCCCGGCCCCGACCCGGACGGCGTCACGCGTCGCGACGTCGTCGCTGTAGAGGAGCACGTTCACCGTGCGAACGGGCGTGCGGGAGGCGCCAGAGGCCGTGGTCGTCACGGCAGAGGAAGGTGCGGCCATGGCGCCGATGCTACCGACCGAGCTCGGGAACGAAGCCGGCACCTCGAGCGTTCGACACCCCGTCGGGACCCGCTCCGCGACCGGACCCTGGATGGGGCCATAATGAGCGAGTGGCGACCGCAACGACTCAACCCAGCCCCGGAGCCCCTGCCGCTCACGGCCCTGTGACCCGTCCCAACATGACGGCCGTCGGCACCATGGTGTGGCTGGCGAGCGAGCTGATGTTCTTCGCGGGTCTGTTCGCGATGTACTTCACGATTCGCGGCGCCGCCCCGCAGCTGTGGGAGCAGAACACCCCGCACCTCAACGTGCCGTACGCCGCGGCCAACACCCTGATCCTGGTGATCTCCTCGATCTGGTGCCAGCTGGGCGTGTTCAAGGCCGAGCAGGGCATCCCCTACCGCACGGGCACGCTCCTGCAGGTCAAGCAGTGGGGCATGCGCGAGTGGTACGTCCTCACCTACCTGTTCGGTTCGGTCTTCGTGGCCGGCCAGGTGCTGGAGTACTCCGAGCTGGTCGGCGCGGGGGTGCGCATCGACAGCGACTCCTACGGCTCGATGTTCTACCTGACGACCGGCTTCCACGGCCTGCACGTCACCGGCGGTCTGATCGCCTTCCTGCTGATCATCGCCCGCACCTTCACCTCGCGTCGCTACACCCACAGCCAAGCCACCGGCGCCGTCGTGACCAGCTACTACTGGCACTTCGTCGACGTGGTCTGGATCGCCCTGTTCGCCACGATCTACCTCCTGCAGTGATCGCGGTGCAGCGCGCGACCCCCTCCCCCACCACCTGCCCCGACGACGACAGGACAACCCCGTGAGCTTCCTCGCCGCCCGCCGCAGGCACCCGGCAGCGATCTTCGTCGTGCTGCTGCTCGCCCTGGTCTTCACCGGCGGCGCCTACGCAGCGCTCGCCCCCAAGGACGCCGAGGCGGCCCCGACCGCCGCGGCCGACGACGTCGTCAAGGGCAAGCAGCTGTTCCAGGCCAACTGCGCCAGCTGCCACGGCACCGCCGCCACCGGCTCCAAGGCCGGCCCGTCGCTGGTCGGCGTGGGCGCCGCGGCCGTCGACTTCCAGGTCGGCACCGGCCGTATGCCGATGACCCAGCCCGGCGTGCAGGCCCCTCGCGGCAAGCCGCAGATGACCCCTGAGCAGACCCGCCAGCTGTCGGCGTACGTCGCCTCGCTCGGCACCGGCCCGGCCGTCCCGAACGCCGAGAACTACAACGGCCAGGGCGACGTCGCCAAGGGCGGCGAGCTGTTCCGCGTCAACTGCGCGATGTGCCACAACTTCGTCGGCAGCGGCGGCGCACTCACCCGGGGCAAGTACGCCCCGAAGCTGGACGACGTGTCCGGCAAGCACATCTACGAGGCCATGCTCACCGGCCCGCAGTCCATGCCGGTGTTCAACGACACCAACCTGACCCCCAGCGACAAGAACGACATCATCAGCTACCTCCAGTACATGGAGGGCGAGGCCAACACCGGTGGCCACAACCTGGGCAACCTGGGCCCGGTCACCGAGGGCATGTTCGCCTGGACGATCGGCATCGGCCTGATGATCGGCGCAGCGGTCTGGCTCGGACGGAAGGCAGCCTGAATTGAGCGACTCCAGCAACCTCCCCGGCCAGCACGGCGACGGCACGGGTGAGTCCCGCGGCGCCGTCGACCTGTCCGCGGGTCACCACCTCGAGGCGTCCCCCGACCGGCTCCCGGCCCACTTCCCGAACCCGGGGCTGCCGCCGCACCAGCACCGGCACGGCGACGACGACCCGGCCGCGGCGAAGCGCTACGAGCGTCAGGTGGCCTCGCTGTTCCTGATGTCGATGGTCGCCACCGTGCTGTTCGCGGTCGCCTACTTCGCGATCGACGACCAGTCGGTCATCACCCTGCCGATCATCGGCAACGTCCTGGCGCTGCACGTCGCGCTCGGCGTGACCCTGGGCCTGTCCCTGCTCGGCATCGGCCTCGGCGCGGTGCACTGGGCCAAGACCCTGATGTCCGACGAGGAGGTCGTCGAGGAGCGCCACCCGCAGCGTTCCTCCGAGGAGGACCGCGAGGGCTTCGTGGCCATCCTCGAGGAGGGCGCTGAGTCCTCCCAGATCCAGCGCCGCCCGCTGATCAAGTACACCCTCGGCGGCGCGCTCGGCCTGTTCGCGATCCCGCTCGGGCTGCAGCTGGTCGGCTCGCTCGGCCCGCTCCCCGGTAACGACCTGTCCACCTCCCTGTGGGACTCGCGCATCAACGGCCGCAAGCGTCGCCTGGTGCGTGACCCGGAGGGCACCGCGATCCGGCTCAGCGACGTCACCATGGGGTCGGTCTTCCACGTCCTGCCCGAGGGCATCGACGAGACCGAGCAGCCGCTCAACGAGAAGGTCAAGGCGTCGGTCCTGCTGGTCCGGCTCGACGAGGCCAAGATCAAGAGCGCCCGCCAGCGCAGCTGGGGCATCGACGGTGTCGTGGCCTACTCCAAGATCTGCACCCACGTCGGGTGCCCCGTCGGCCTGTACGAGCAGCAGACGCACCACCTGCTGTGCCCGTGCCACCAGTCGACGTTCGACATGACTGATGACTGCAAGGTGATCTTCGGCCCGGCCAAGCGTCCGCTGCCGCAGCTGAAGATCTCCGTCGACGGCGCGGGATACCTGGTCGCCGACCAGGGCTTCGCCGAGCCTGTCGGCCCGAGCTTCTGGGAGCGTGGATGAGCACCGCAGCAGACCCGAGCACCCCACGCCGCGGAGCCAGCGCACTGCGGGACGACGACGAGCGCGGACCGGTCAAGCGGTCCGGCGGCCCGGTGGCCGGCCTCGGCAACTGGGTCGACGAGCGTACGGGCGGAGCCAAGGGCGGGCGTTACCTGCTCAAGAAGGTCTTCCCCGACCACTGGTCGTTCATGCTGGGCGAGGTGGCGATGTACTCCCTCGTCATCCTGCTCATCACCGGCACGTTCCTGACGTTCTGGTTCGTGCCGAGCCTCGGCCACACCACCTACGACGGCAGCTACGAGCCGCTGCGCGGCATCGAGATGTCCGAGGCGTACGCCTCGACCGTGCGGATCTCGCACGACATCCGCGGCGGCCTGATCATCCGGCAGATCCACCACTGGTCGGCGCTGCTGTTCATCGTCTCGATCATGCTGCACATGTGCCGCGTGTTCTTCACCGGCGCGTTCCGCAAGCCGCGTGAGATCAACTGGGTCATCGGCGTGAACCTGCTGATGCTGTCGATGGTCGAGGGCTTCGCCGGCTACTCGCTGCCGGACGACCTGCTGTCCGGCACCGGTCTGCGGGCGGCCGAGGGCTTCATGCTCTCCATCCCCGTGGTCGGCTCCTACATCTCCTACCTGGTGTTCGGCGGAGCCTTCCCGGGCGAGATGATCATCCCCCGCCTATTCACGGTGCACGTGCTGCTGCTGCCCGCGATCATCGTCGGGTTGTTCACCGCGCACATCATCCTGGTGATGGTGCACAAGCACACCCAGTACCCCGGCCCCGGCCGCACCGAGAAGAACGTCGTCGGCTTCCCGATGATGCCGGTCTACGCGGCCAAGGCCGGTGGCTTCTTCTTCATCGTGTTCGGCATCACCGCGCTCATCGCCGGCCTGGTCCAGATCAACCCGATCTGGGCGTACGGACCGTACGAACCGACCCAGGTCACGGCGGGCTCCCAGCCCGACTGGTACATGGGCTTCGCCGACGGTGCGCTGCGTCTGCTGCCCGGCTTCCTGGAGTTCGAGATCTTCGGCACCACGTGGAGCTTCAACATCTTCCTGGGCGCGATCCTGCTGATCCCGGTGATGTTCACGATCGCGGGCGCCTACCCGTTCCTCGAGGCCTGGGTGACCGGCGACAAGCGCGAGCACCACATCCTGGACCGCCCGCGCAACCGCCCGGTGCGCACCGGTCTCGGCATGGCCGCCATCACGTTCTACGCCGTGAACTTCATCGCGGCCGGCAACGACATCATGGCGATCAAGCTGGGCCTGTCGATCAACGACATCACCAACGTGCTGCGCGTGCTGCTGCTCGTCGGACCGATCCTGGTGTTCATGCTCACCAAGCGGCTGTGCCTCAGCCTGCAGCGGCGCGACCGCGACCTGGTGCTGCACGGTCGGGAGACCGGCCGCATCATCCGCACCGCCGAGGGCCGGTTCTTCGAGGCGCACGAGCCGCTCAACGAGTACGAGCGCTGGCCGCTGGTCGCCTACCAGTCCTGGCGCCCGATCGAGTCGCTGCCGGGCCAGGACGCCAACGGTGTCTCGGCCGGCACCGCGCGCAAGGACAAGACCCGCGAGGCCCTGTCGCGGTTCTTCTTCACCGACCGCATCGAGGCCGTCACCCCGGCCGAGCTGGCCGCCGCGCAGCACCACGGCGACGAGCACGAGTCGCTGGAGTCCAGCGAGCTGGAGACCAGCGCGGTCGAGCACAGCCGCGCCCACGGTGGCGAGCTGGGCTTCGAGGGTGAGCTGCACGGTGGCGCGGAGGAGGTCCGCGAAGGGACCGCCTACGACCACCAGACGCAGCGCGCCGACCGCCACTGAGCGACGCTCCCCTGCGGGACACGGCCCCGCCCGGCTTCGGCCGGGCGGGGCCGTTCGCGTTGTCCGGTGGCCGGCGGTGGGCGTACGTCGGGTCGGGCGGCGAACGTACGTCGGGGTCGGCTCAGCCCCAGCCGAGCTCGTGCAGCCGGTCGTCGTCGATGCCGAAGTAGTGCCCGATCTCGTGCACCACGGTGACGGCGATCTGCTCGCGCAGCTCCTCGCGGGTGGCGCTGATCCGCTCCAGCGGACGCTGGAACAGGGTGATCCGGTCGGGCAGGCTGCCGTAGGCCCAGGAGTCGGTGCGCTCCGGCAGCGGGACACCGACGTAGAGCCCCAGCAGGTTCGGCTGGTCGACGGGCGGGTCGTCCTCGACGAGGATCGCGATGTTCTGCAGCCGCGCGAGCAGCTCCGGCGGGATCAGGTCCAGGGCCTGGCCCGCCTCGTCCTCGAACTCGGCCCGACTCATCGCCACCACGGGGCAACTGTACGTTTTCGGCCGGCCCGCACGCTTGTCGGCGGGCAGCGCACGCGCAGCCAAGGGGCGGGCTGCCCGGGACGTCGGCGTACGCCGCGGGCAGGTGGGGTCGGTATCGACCCGATACGGCACGCTCTCGGGGCGTGAGGCGGGCAGGTGGGGTCGGTATCGACCCGATAGGCACGCTTGGCGGCTTGGGGGTCTCGATACGGCCCGCTCGTTCCTCGCGGGGCCCACTCGACCCGCTTGGCGCAAAACGCGAACGTCCCGGGTCGATATCGACCCGGGACGTCACGCGCGTACGGAAGGCTCAGATGGCGTTCTCGCCGCGGAAGTACTCGAAGGTCCAGCCGAGGGTCGACAGCACCACGAGCGGGAAGCCGAGGATGACCAGCCACCAGCCCACGGCAGCGCCGAGGAAGACGATCGCGCACGAGGCGCCGAGGAACAGCGGCCACCAGCTGTGCGGGCTGAAGAAGCCGTACTCGCCCTCGATCTCGTGGATCTCGCCCTCGGGGTCGTCGTCGGGCCGCGGGTCCAGCTTGCGGGCCGTGACGTAGACATAGCCGCCGATCATGGCGCACATACCCGCGGTGAGGAACAGCCCCACCGCGCCCACCGGCTCGGACCCGCCGGTCCAGAGCATGTAGATGAACCCCATCACGATGTAGAACACCGTGAGGATCGCGAAGAGCTTGAACTCGACCTTCATCGCTTGGAGTTCTCCTTGTCCTCCGGACGGTCGCCGCCCATCGTCTGAGAGCCGTGGTCGGCCGGGCCGAGCACCTTGGCCAACGTGTCAGGGGCGGGCCGCACCGAGGTGGGCGCTGCCTCCGGGTGGTGCAGGTCGAACGCGGGACGCTCGGACCGGATGCGCGGGATGGAGTCGAAGTTGTGCCGCGGCGGCGGGGACGAGGTGGCCCACTCCAGCGACATGCCGTAACCCCACGGGTCGTCGGACTCGACCATCGGAGCCGTGCGCCAGGTCTTCCAGACGTTGTACAGGAACGGGGTCATCGAGGCGCCCAGCAGGAACGACCCGACGGTCGACAGCTGGTTCATCCAGGTGAAGCCGTCCTCGGGCATGTAGTCGGCGTAGCGCCGCGGCATGCCCACCACACCCAGCCAGTGCTGGATGAGGAACGTCATGTGGAAGCCGATGAACAGCATCCAGAAGTGGATCTTGCCCAGCTTCTCGTCGAGCATCCGGCCGGTGAGCTTGGGCCACCAGAAGTACCACCCGGCGAACATCGCGAACACGACGGTGCCGAACACCACGTAGTGGAAGTGCGCCACCACGAAGTAGGTGTCGGTGAGGTGGAAGTCCAGCGGCGGGCTGGCCAGGATGACGCCGGTCAGACCACCGAACAGGAAGGTCACCAGGAAGCCGAACGCCCAGATCATCGGGGTGTCGAAGGTGATCTTGCCCTGCCACATCGTGCCGATCCAGTTGAAGAACTTCACACCGGTCGGCACCGCGATGAGCATGGTCATGACGGCGAAGAAGGGCAGCAGGACCGCGCCGGTGGCGTACATGTGGTGGGCCCACACGCTGACCGACAGCGCCGCGATCGCGATGGTCGCGAAGACCAGGGTCTTGTAGCCGAAGATCGGCTTGCGCGAGAACACCGGGATGACCTCGGAGATGATCCCGAAGAACGGCAGCGCGATGATGTAGACCTCGGGGTGACCGAAGAACCAGAACAGGTGCTGCCACAGCATCGCCCCGCCGTTCTCGACGGCGTAGACGTGCGCGCCCAGCACGCGGTCGGCACCCAGGCCGAACATCGCGGCGGCCAGCACCGGGAAGACGATGATCGCCAGCAGCGAGGTGATCAGCAGCGTCCAGGTGAACACCGGCATGCGGAACATGGTCATGCCCGGTGCGCGCATGCAGATGATCGTGGTGATGAAGTTGACCGAGCCGAGGATCGTGCCGAAGCCCGCGAGGCCCAGACCGAACACCCACAGGTTGCCGCCGAGCCCGGGGCTGAACATGGTGTCGGACAGCGGCGTGTAGGCGAACCAGCCGAAGGCGGCCGCGCCCTGCGGGGTCAGGAAGCCCGAGACGGTGATCAGCGCGCCGAACAGGTAGAGCCAGTAGGCGAACATGTTCAGCCGCGGGAACGCCACGTCGGGCGCACCGATCTGCAGCGGCATCAGCGCGTTGGCGAACCCGGCGAACAGCGGGGTCGCGAACAGCAGCAGCATGACCGTGCCGTGCATGGTGAACAGCTGGTTGAACTGCTCCTTGGTCTCCACGACGTTCATCCCCGGCGCGAACAGCTCGGCGCGGATGATCAGCGCCATGACACCGCCGACCAGGAAGAAGATGAACGAGGTGATGAAGTACAGGTTGCCGATGACCTTGTGGTCGGTCGACGTCATCCACTTGACGATGGTGCGGCCCATGTTGCGCTGGCTGCGCGTGGGCTGCTGCGGGGTGTCACCCGCGGCGCCCGGTCGGTGGGTGGTCGTGGTGGCCATCAGTTGCCCTCCTCTTCCCGCACGTCGGACTCCCGCACGCCCGGCGGGAGGTACTGCTGCTGCCCCTGCTCGATGCCCGAGCGGTTGAGGCTGTTGCTGAGGAAGCCGGTCTGGCCGCGGTCACGGAAGGTGGCCATCTGGCGGTCGTACTCGGCCTGCGGGACGACCTTCACCTGGAAGAGCATCTCGCTGTGGTAGGCGCCGCACAGCTCGGCGCACTTGCCCGTGAAGGTTCCAGTCTCGGTCGGGGTGACCTGGAAGCGGTTCACCCGACCGGGCACCATGTCGAGCTTCTGCAGGAACTGCGGCACCCAGAAGGAGTGGATGACGTCGCGCGAGGTCAGCACGAACTCCACCCGCTTGTTCACCGGGAGGTACATCGTCGGGAGGGTCTCCTCGACGCCCGGCTTGCCGGTCAGCTCGGCCTGGACGCCCGAGTCGTACGTGCGGGCCTCGATGTAGTTGAAGTCCCAGCTCCACTGCTTGCCGACCACGTTGACGGTGACGTCGGGCTTCTGGGAGGTGTCGAGCAGCTTCTCCTCGAGCTCGACGGTCTTGCCGAAGAGCACCGCGACCATGAACACCGGGACGACGGTGTAGAGGATCTCCAGGGGCACGTTGTACTGCATCTGCGGCGGCAGGGTGTTGTCACCCTTCTTCGCGCGGTAGCGCGCGAGGCACCAGAACATCAGGCCCCAGGTGAGCACGCCGACGGCGAGCGCCCACAGCCAGGTGGCGTTCCAGAAGAAGGTGATGTCGTCGCTGTTCTCGGTGACGCCCTTGGGCAGGAAGCCCCGCTTCACCGTCTCGCTACAACCGGTCAGCAGCAGAGCCGTCAGTCCGGCGAGACCAGCAGCGCCGACCCGGCGTCGCACCGCCGGTCGAGACGAACGGTCGAGAGGGCGGCTCACGTCGGCTACCTTCCGCAGATCCTTATGGGGCACAAGGGAACACTACCCGAGTGCCAGACGTTGCCGGCGCTCACCCCGCCGTCGTCGCGAGGGTCGCGGGGAGGGGCAGCACCAGGGCCCGCGACAGCCGGGTGAGGTAGTCCGCGCGGGAGATCTCGCGGATGCCCAGCGAGGCCAGATGGGCGGTCTGCCACTGCACGTCGATCAGCCGGTCGGCGGCCCCGTCGGCGAAGCACAGCTCGGTCAGCGCCCACAGCGCGACCTTCGAGGCGTCGGTCACCCGGTGGAACATCGACTCCCCCGCGAACAGCCCGCCGACGGCGACGCCGTAGACCCCGCCGACCAGGCGCTCCCCCTGCCAGACCTCGACCGAGTGGGCCCAGCCCAGCTCGTGCAGACGGACGTACGCCTCCGCGATCTCGGGCGTGATCCAGCGCCCCTCGCGCGCGGGGTCGGCACAGCCGGACAGCACCGCCCCGAACGCCTCGTCGACGCTGATCCGGAACTGCCGGGCCGAGCGGCGCAGCGAACGGCTGACGTGCAGGTCGCCGGGCAGCAGCACGCCGCGGCGGATCGGGCTCCACCAGCCGATGGGCCGGGTGCCGTGCCGGCCGAGCCCCATCGGGAACAGCCCGTGGCGATAGGCCTCGAGCAGCGTGCCGGGCTCCAGGTCTCCGCCGACGGCCACGACCTCCTCGCCCTCGCGCAGAGGTGCCGCGGCGAGGTTCCAGATCGAGGGCGGCGGTTCGACCATGCCGGTCCTATGCCGGGCTCAGGTGCGGCGCGACCTCGTCGGCGGCCTCGTCGCCGTAGGCCTCGCGCAGCCGCGCGAGGAAGTCGGCGTGGGTGAGGTGGTACTCCTGCGTGCCGACGGTGGACACGACGTACGCCGCGAGCGTGGACCCGACCTGGGCGCAGCGCTGCAGGTCCAGGCCCCAGGTCAGGCCGGTGAAGAACCCGGCCCGGAACCCGTCGCCGACGCCGGTGGGGTCGACGGCGGTGACCTGGTCGGCGATCGGCACCTCGATCGTCGGCTCGCCCTTGCGCAGGATGCTCGCGCCGTCCTTGCCGCGGGTGACGATGCGGGTGCCGACGCGGTCGAGGATGTCGTCGGCGGTCCAGCCGGTCTTCTGCTCGGTGAGCTCGGCCTCGTACTCGTTGGTGAACAGGTAGTCCGCGCCCTCCACGAGGTTGCGGATGAACGGGCCGTCGGCGAACGCCAGCTGCTGGGAGGGGTCGGCGACGAACGGGATGCCGCGGGTGCGGCACTCCTCGGTGTGGCGACGCATGGCCTCGGGGTCGTTCGGGCCGACCATCACCAGGTCGAGCCCGCCGACGCGGGTCGCGACCGGCGCCAGCTCGATCTCGCGGGCCTCGGACATCGCGCCGGGGTAGAACGTGGCGATCTGGGCCATGTCGTCGTCGGTGGTGCACACGAACCGGGCGGTGTGCTGGGTCTGGGAGACCAGCACCGACTCGCAGTCGACGCCGTGCCGCTCCAGCCAGGAGCGGTAGTCGGTGAAGTCCTCGCCGACCGCGCCGACGAGCACGGGCGTACGCCCCAGCCGGGCCATCCCGAACGCGATGTTGGCCGCGACTCCCCCGCGGTGGATCTGCAGGCCGTCGGCGAGGAAGGACAGCGAGATCTTGTCGAGCTGCTCGACGACGAGCGAGTCGGCGAACCGCCCGCGGAAGGTCATCAGGTGGTCGGTGGCGATGGATCCGGTCACGGCGATCTTCACCCGCGCGACCCTAACCGAACCGGCTGCACAACCGAACCGGCCCGCTCGCGAAGGTCGCGGGCGGGCCGGTGCGGGTCGTGCGCGCTGCGCACGGGAGGGATCAGGAGAACGAGTCGCCGCAGGCGCAGGACGAGCCCGCGTTGGGGTTGTCGATCGTGAAGCCCTGCTTCTCGATGGTGTCGGCGAAGTCGATCGTCGCGCCCTCGAGGTAGGGGCTGCTCATCCGGTCGACAACGACCTCGACCCCGTCGAAGTCGCGCGTCAGGTCGCCGTCGAGCGTGCGCTCGTCGAAGTAGAGCTGGTAGATCAGGCCGGAGCAGCCACCGGGCTGCACACCGACGCGCAGCCGCAGGTCGTCGCGGCCCTCCTGCTCGAGGAGGCTCTTGACCTTGGTCGCGGCCACCGGGGTGAGCTCGACGCCGTGGGTCTTCTCCTGGGTGCCGGTGCTGGTGGTCGGGGTGTTGGTCTCGACGCTCATGTGCCGTCCTTCACTCGCTGATGCCGGTCTTCGCAACGTGCAACCGGGGTGGTGCCGGATGTGTTCCCGGCCCGTGCCTCCACTGTACGTCGTGGGCCGGCCGATCCCGGTCAGCCCCTCGCGGGGGTCCAGGTCCCGGCGACCCGCGCGGCCAGGCGGCGCAGCGCCGCCTCGTCCTCGGCCGGGTCGAACCGGTGGCCGCGCGGGCGCATCCGCCCGGGCTGCAGCACGCCGTAGCTGCCGGAGAACCCGAGCGACATCGTCTCGCGCCGCCCCACCTGGACCTCGTCGGCGAGCAGCACGCCCGGGACGGCCAGGGTCGTCGCGGCGCGCGCGACCTGCTCGGCGACGCTGTGCGCGAGGACGCGCCAGTTGTACACGGTCGTGGCGGTGACCAGCAGGCCGCTGGCCCGCGCCGCCTCGACCAGCCCGGTGGCCTCGGCGACCACCTCGGGGCCGGGGCGCAGGCTCGCGCCGAGCACCGCGAGGACGAACCCCGCGCCGCCGCCCGCGCCCGCGCCGGGGAGCCGGTCGGGCCGCTGCTGCTGACCGCTGATCAGGTCGCGCGGGGGTGGCAGCGCCCGGCGTACGACGTCGACCCACTCCCCCATCTCGCGCTCGGACTCCTGGGCGGCCTCGCGGGTCAGGCCGAGGGTGTCGACGGCGGTGGCGCTCGCGCCCTGCATGCCGAGCAGGGTGCGGTCGGTGTCGACCGCGACGGTGACCGTGCGCCCCGCGAGCAGCTCGCGGGCGGCGGCGAGGCCGGACCCGCCGTCGCCGCCGGACCCCACGAGCCCGCGCACCAGACCGCGTCCGCCGTCCAGCGTGCGCAGGCCGCCGAGCCCGACGACGACGTGCTCGGCGCCGGCGGCGAGCAGGGTGCGCAGCGTGGCGCCGAGCGGTTCGGTGTCGAGGGCCTCGCCCGCGCGCTCGACCTCCGCCGCCTCGACGTACGTCCGTCCGCCCGCCCGCAGGACCGGCACCGAGAGCGCCCGCTCGGGTCGGTCGACCGACAGCATCTGGAGGTCGCCGCCGACCGAAACCGCTAGTGCGGCGAGGAAACCCGGGCCCCCGTCGGACTGCGGGAGCCGGACGGTGTCGACGGCCGGGGCCGCCTCGGCCCAGCCGGCCGCGAGCGCCGAGGCGGCCTCGGCGCCGGTCAGGGATCCGAATCGGTCGGGGGCGAGCAGCACGCGCACGGGCGCCATTGTCGCCGCACCCCGACCCTGCGCGGTCAGGCGCGGTCCAGGTCGCGCGTCAGCAGGGCCGAGGCGGCGGTCAGCGCCCCCACCCAGGTGGGGAGCTTGCTGTCCTCGAACCGCTGCTTGGGCATGGCGAGCGCGAGGCCCGCGAGCGGGGCGCCCTGCGGGGTGCGCACCAGCACGGCGACCGCCACGACGCCGCGCTCGGTGAGCTGGTCGTTGATCGCGAACCCGCGGGCCTTGCTGCGCTCGAGCTCCAGCCGCAGCGCGCGCCGCTCGGCGGCCCCCAGCTCGTCGTCGGGGTAGAGCAGCCCGAGCTCGTCCTCGCCGAGCTCGGCCAGCAGGATGCGCCCGGCCGAGGTGAGCCGGGCGTCCCACTCGCGGGTGAAGCGGTCGCCGACGTTGAACGCCTCGGGCCCCTCGACGTAGGCCACCACGTTGGTGCGCGCCCCCACCCGCACCTGCAGGTTGCACGACTCGCCGGTCTGCGCGGCGACCTGGTTGAGATAGGGCAGCGCGGCTGCTCGCAGCCGCGCGGTCGGCTGCTGCCCGGGGTCAGCCACGAGGAACGGGCCGGGGCGGTAGGACCGGTCGGGTGCCTGCTCGGCGAAGTCGCGATAGACCAGCGTCACGAGGAGCCGGTGGGCGGTCGAGCGGCTCACCCCGAGCGCGGCGGCGGCGTCGGTGACCCGCAGCGAACCCTCCTGACGCAACAGCGTGGCCAGCTGGAGGGCATGGTCGACGGCCTCGACGGCGTACGCCGGTCTGTTCCTCACAGCAGAACATCCTATTCCGCCTGTCGGGAAGCGACCTACTCTCCCCGCCATGTCCCCGACCACCCCACCCGTGGCCCGGCCGGCCCTGCTCGTCACCGCGCTGTGCTGGCTGATCGTCGTCTTCGACGGCTACGACCTGATCGTCTACGGCACCGTGGTGCCGCGCCTGCTCGAGGAGCCGGGCTGGGAGCTCACCCAGAGCTCCGCCGGATTCCTGGGCTCGCTGGCCTTCCTCGGCATGCTCCTCGGCGCCCTCGCCGCGGGCGCGCTCGCCGACCGCATCGGCCGGCGCGGCGCGGTGCTGGGCTGCACGGTCTGGTTCTCCGTGTTCACCGCGCTGTGCGCGCTCGCGCCCTCCCCGGGCACGTTCGGCGCCTTCCGTCTCCTCGCCGGGCTCGGCCTCGGCGGCCTCGTGCCGTCGGCCAACGCCCTCGTCGCGGAGTACGCCTCCCCCGCCCGGCGCTCGCTCGTCGCCACCCTGATGATGTCCGGCGTCCCGATCGGCGGCTCGATCGCGGCCGTGCTCGGCATCTGGGTCATCCCGGGGTACGGCTGGCGCACCATGTTCGCGGTCGCGCTCCTGGCCCTGGTCGTGGTGCTGCCGCTCGCCGTGCGCTGGCTGCCCGAGTCGCCGGTGTGGCTGCGCGCCAAGGGGCGCGTCGCCGAGGCCGAGCGGATCGAGGCGCGCTTCGGGCTCACCGCCCCGCCGGCCGCGCCCGCCGACGCCGACCGGGTGACCGCGGGCGACATCCTGCGCCGGCCGCTGCGCACCCCGTCGGTGCTGTTCGCGCTGGCGACGGCGGCCACCCTGTTCACCTGGTACGGCCTCGGCACCTGGCTGCCGCAGCTGATGCGGCAGAGCGGGTACGAGCTCGGCTCGGCGCTGACCTTCCTGCTGGCGCTCAACCTGGGTGCGGTGCTGGGGTCGCTGCTCACGGCGTACTTCGGGGTGCGGTTCGGCCCGGCGCGCGCGGCGGCCGTCGCGGCCCTGGTCGCCTGCCTCGCGCTGCTCGGCGTCACGCTCGCGACGCTGCCGCTCGCCGGACTGTACGGCGCGCTGGTGCTCGCCGGCATCGGCACGCACGGCACCCAGTGCCTCATCCTCGCCGCGATCGCCGACCGCTACCCCGCCGCCGTGCGCGGCGCGGCGCTCGGCTTCGCCCTCGGCGTCGGCCGCGTCGGCGCGGTCGTCGCACCCCAGGTGGGCGGCTGGATGCTCGCCCGCGACCTGGGCGTCGACGCCAACTTCGTCGTCTTCGCGGCCGTGGCCGCCATCGCCGGTCTGCTGCTGCACCTGATCTCCCGCCGCCAGCGGGCCGACGTCACCGACGCCACCCCCGAGCCCACCACCCCGACCGTCCCGGCGACCTGAAGGAGCCCCCATGTCGATCGACACCGAGCCCACCGCTGACCAGACCCCGCCCCAGGCCCAGCCCGACCCGAGCCCCGAGCTCGACGCGCTGTACGCCGGTTTCGAGCGGGAGCGGCTGGTGCCCCTGTGGACCGAGATCGGCGACCTGATGCCGACGCAGCCGCGGTCGGGCGCCGCCGCCCACGCGTGGCGCTGGCAGGACCTGCTGCCGCTCGCGCAGGAGTCGGGCCGGCTGGTGCCGGTCGGCCGCGGCGGCGAGCGCCGCGCGATCGCGCTCGCCAACCCCGGCCTCGGCGGGGCGCCGTTCGCGACGCCGACGCTGTGGGCGGCGATCCAGTACCTCTGCCCCGCCGAGGTGGCGCCCGAGCACCGGCACACCCAGAGCGCCTTCCGGTTCGTCGTCGAGGGCGAGGGCGTGTGGACCGTCGTCGACGGCGACCCGGTCGCGATGCGCCGCGGCGACCTGCTGCTCACGCCGGGCTGGCGCTTCCACGGCCACCACAACATCGCCACCGAGCCGATGGCCTGGCTGGACGGTCTGGACATCCCGTTCGTGCACGCGACCGACGCCTCGTTCTTCGAGTTCGGGCCCGAGCAGGTGACCTCGACCGAGGTGCCCGCCCGCTCGCGCGCCGAGCAGCTGTGGGGTCACCCCGGGCTGCTGCCGCTAACCGAGGTCGACCGGTTCGCGGCCGCGTCGCCGCTCGCGGCCTACCGCTGGGAGCACACCGACGCCGCGCTCGCCGACCAGCTGGCGCTGGAGGACGCCGGGCACGCCGGCGTGGTCGAGCCCGGCCACGCCGCCGTGCGGTTCACCAACCCGACCTCGGGCGCCGACGTGCTGCCGACGATGCGGCTGGAGATGCACCGGCTGCGCGCCGGGGCGCAGACCGCCGAGCGCCGCGAGGTCGGCTCGGCCGTATGGCAGGTCTTCTCCGGCACGGCGACCGTCACGGTCTCCGGCACCACCTGGACCCTCACCGACGGCGACCTGTTCGTCGTGCCGTCGTGGGCGCCGGTGACCGTCGGCGCCGAGCAGGAGACCACCCTGTTCCGCTTCGCGGACACCCCGATCTACGAGCGGCTGCACCTGCACCGCGCCACCACCACTGCCACTGCCACCGCCACCCGCGAGGAGACCCGATGAAGCTGGCCACCATCCGCCGCCCCGACGAGCGCACCCGCGCGGTGCGCATCGACGGCGACACCGTGCTCGACCTGGGGGTGAGCGACCTGGGCGCGCTGCTCGCCGAGCCCGGGTGGCGCGAGCGCGCGGCGGGCGGCGACCCGCTGGCCGTACGTCCGGAGCAGCTGAGCTTCGCCCCGGTCGTCCCGCGCCCGGGCAAGATCGTGTGCGTCGGGCTGAACTACCGCCAGCACATCACCGAGATGGGCCGCGAGATCCCGCAGTTCCCGACGCTGTTCGCGAAGTACCCCGAGGCGCTGATCGGGGCGGACGACCCGCTGGTGCTGCCGGCCGAGTCCGACGCGGTCGACTGGGAGGCCGAGCTGGCCGTCGTGGTCGGCGCCCGGGTGCGGCACGCCGACGAGGCGGCCGCGGCCGAGGCGATCGCCGGGTTCTCGGTGCTCAACGACGTGACGACCCGCGACTGGCAGTACCGCAGCCCGCAGTGGCTGCAGGGCAAGACGTTCGAGGCCACCACGCCGTTCGGCCCGTTCCTGGTCACCCCCGACGAGCTCGAGGGCGGCGTGCGTCCGCGGCTGGAGCTGCTCGGGCAGGTCGACGGCGAGACGGTGCAGAAGGCCGACACCGCCGACCTGGTGTTCGACCCGGTGGCGCTGGTGGCGTACGTCTCGCGCATCCTCACCCTGCAGCCCGGCGACGTCATCGCGACCGGGACGCCCGGCGGGGTCGGCCACGCGCGCACACCCGCCCGCTACCTCGCGGACGGCGACGTGCTGACCACCGAGATCAGCGGGCTCGGCCGCTCGCGCGTCGAGGTGCGGGGCCGGGCATGACGGGGGTGACGACGGCGTACGGCTGGATGGTCGACGGCACCGACGCGCTGCTCGACCAGGTCGACCGCCTCGACGACGCCGCGTTCGCCGGGCCGTCGCTGCTGCCGGGCTGGAGCCGCTCGCACCTACTGGCCCACGTGCACTTCAACGCCGAGGCGCTCACCCGGCTCGCCGAGTGGGCGCGCACCGGCATCGAGAACCCGATGTACGCCGACGCCGAGCAGCGCGCGGAGGAGATCGCCCACGGCGCCACGCTGCCCCCGGACCGGCTGCGCGAGCTGGTGCACGCCTCGGCCCGCCGGCTGCGCGCGGGGCTGGACCGGCTCGGCCCGCAGCAGTGGCGCGCCGAGGTGCGCACCGCGCGCGGCCGCACCGTGCCGGCCACGGAGATCGCGTGGCTGCGCACCCGCGAGGTGTGGGTGCACACAGTCGACCTCGACGTCGGGTTCAGCTTCAGGGACGTGCCCGCCGACGTGCGGGCGCGGCTCGCGGGAGAGGCGGCGACGACGTACGCCGGGGGCGAGGCGGGACCGCAGCTGGTCGCCTGGCTCACCGGCCGGGCCGAGACGCCGCCGCGGCTGGACGCCTGGCTCTGAGCGGAGTCACGGGCAGGGTCACCACAGGCGGCCGAGCATCAGCGCGGCGCCACCGAGCAGGCAACCCAGCGTGACGAGCAGGAAGACCACGACCCAGACGCCGGCCGGCAGCGGCGTGAGCCGCGCGAGCTGGTCGGCGTCGGAGTCGTGGGCGCCGCCGTGGCGACGGGCGCGCACGAGGTCGACGACGGCGTACGGCGCGGCGAGCAGCAGGAACCAGACCAGGGCGTACGCGAACGCGGTCTGCCCCTCGCCCGGCAGGTAGCGGGTGACCAGCACGAGCACCCCGCCGCTGAGCAGCACCGCCGCGAGGCCGAACCAGTTGCGGATCTGCAGCAGCAGCGCCGCGAGCACCACCAGCAGCAGCCACAGCAGCAGCACCGCTCGGCCGAGCCCGAGCACCCAGGCGCCGGCGAGGCCGAGCAGCGCGGGGCCGGGGTAGCCCGCCGCCAGCGTCGCGACCACCCCCGGCCCGCGCGCCAGCCCGCGGGTCACGGTGAGGCCGGAGGTGTCGCGGTGCAGGCGCACGCCGTGCAGCGAGCGGCCGCTCGCCAGCGCCACCAGCGCGTGCGCGCCCTCGTGAGCGATCGTCACGACCTGGCGCAGCACCCGCCAGCTCGGCCGCCAGGCGATCAGGCCCAGGGCCAGGGCGCCGAGCAGCGCGACGACGGCGCGCGGCGGCGCCGGCTGCACGCCGCTGATCTCGGCCCAGAACTGCTCCACGCGCCGGATGCTCGCACGGGCGGCTGTGGCTCGGCACCGGCGGTCGGCCGGGCACCGGCGGTGGCGTTCCCCGCAACGTCACAGCAAGTCACAGCGCTCCCCCATCTGGGTTGTGCATCCTGATCGGCATGATCGACCTGGTTCTGGTGCTGGTGGCGCTGCTCGCCGTGTGGTTGGGCTGGCGGCGCGGGCTGGTCACCTCTGCGCTCACCGCGGTCGGCTGGATCGCCGGCCTGCTCCTCGGGCTGGCCGCCACCCCGGCCGTCCTGGACGCCCTCGACCTGCGACCCGAGGCCGACAACACCGCCGCGCTGGTGGTGGTCCTGGCCGCCCTGCTGCTCGCCGCCGTCGGCGCCGGGGTCATGGGCGCCCTCGCCGGCGTCGTGGTGCGGCTGACGAACGTACGGCCGGTGCGGCTGCTGGACTCCGGGCTCGGGGCGGTGGCGCTGCTCGTCACGACGCTGCTGGCCTCGTGGGCGGTGCTCGCCTCGGCCCGGCCGCTGCTGAGCGCCGACGGGGTGCGGGCGGTGGACAGCTCCTACGGCTGGCGCGCCATGGACCGGGCGGCTCCCCCGGGCGCGCGCGACGCGCTGGGCCGGTTCGGTGACCAGGTCGACGCCTCGCCGTTCCCCGAGGTGTTCGCCGGGCGTGAACCTAACGTCGAGGTCGAGGCCCCGGACCCCGACATCGCCTCCTCCCCCGCGATCGAGCGGGCCCGCGACGCGGTGATGAAGATCCGCAG
The DNA here is from genome assembly GCF_006716095.1 of Barrientosiimonas humi. Lineage (NCBI taxonomy): Bacteria > Bacillati > Actinomycetota > Actinomycetes > Micrococcales > Dermacoccaceae > Barrientosiimonas > Barrientosiimonas humi. The sequence continues at coordinate 1,082,513 of NZ_VFOK01000001.1, read as the reverse complement.
CTCGTCCGACTCGTGCGCGATGCGCTCCGTCGGCAGCGGCTGGGTCGTGAGCGAGGACCGCGTGGTCACCAACGCCCACGTCGTGGCCGGCGGCCAGCGCATCACCGTGCAGCCCGGCGGGCAGGGCGAGCGGCATGAGGCCACGGTCGTGGCGTTCGACCCCGACCTGGACCTGGCGATCCTGCGGGTCGACACCCTCGACGCGCCGGTGCTCGACCGCGCTCCCGACCTCGACCGCGGCGCCGAGGCCGTGGCGGCGGGATACCCGCAGGGCGGCGACTACACGCTCACCGCGGCGCGGGTGCGGGCGCAGATGGCCGCCGTGGGGCGCGACGTCTACGGCAGCAAGCCGGTCAACCGCGACATCTACGCCCTCAACGCCCAGCTGCTGCCCGGCGACTCCGGCGGCCCGCTGCTGACGACCGACGGCCAGGTGGCAGGCACCGTGTTCGCCCGCTCCGCCGACGACCCCAACACCGGCTACGCGCTCACCGACGACGCCACCGACTCCTGGCTCGACCAGGCGGCCGAGCTGTCCTCGGAAGTCCCGACGGGCAACTGCGTGTCGCGGGAGGAGTGAGCCGGCGCACCCCTTGGCGGTCCTCCGCGAGGGCGTACGCCGGCACGGGCTCACGCGCCACCGGTCCTCCGCCGAACCGTGCGCCCCACCGCACCCTCCAGCGGTCCTCCGCGACACCGTGCCCAGCGCCACCGCACCCCTTGGCGGTCCTCCGCCGAACCGTGCGCCCCACCGCACCCTCCAGCGGTCCAGCGCGAGACCGTGAACAGCGCCACCGCACCCTTCAGCGGTCCTCCGCGAGGGCGTACGCCGGCGGCCGGTCAGGCCTCGACCTGCACCATCCCGTCGGGGCCGACCAGGGGGTTGTCCTTCGTCGGCACCCGCTCGGCCTCGGGCGGCGGACCGGGCGGGGTGCCGTCGCCGAACGGGCGGCCGCCCAGCTTCTCGCGGCCGTGCGGGGTCGCCCAGCCGGCGAGGTCGGGCCCCTTGGGCACGATCTGCGTGGGGTTCACGTCGGTGTGCACGACGTAGTAGTGCTCCTTGATCTGGGTGAAGTCGGTGGTGTCGCCGAACCCAGGGGTCTGGAACAGGTCGCGCGCGTAGGCCCACAGCACCGGCATCTCGGTGAGCTTGCTGCGGTTGCACTTGAAGTGGCCGTGGTAGACGGGGTCGAACCGGGCCAGCGTGGTGAACAGCCGCACGTCGGCCTCGGTGATGGTGTCGCCCATCAGGTAGCGCTGCCCGGCGAGCCGCTCCTCCAGCCAGTCGAGCGCGGTGAAGAGCCGGTCGTACGCCTTGTCGTAGGCCTCCTGCTCGCCGGCGAACCCGCAGCGATAGACGCCGTTGTTGACCTCGGTGTAGATCCGGTGCATCACCGGCTCCATCTCCTCGCGCAGGTCCTGCGGCCACAGGTCGGGCGCGCCCTCGCGGAAGAACTCGGTCCACTCGGTCTCGAAGTCGAGGGTGATCTGGGCGAAGTCGTTGGTCACGACCTCCCCGGTCGGCACGTCGACGATCGCGGGCACGGTGATGCCGCGGGGGTAGTCGGGGAACCGCTCGAGGTAGGCGTCCTTCAGCCGCGGGATCTGCAGCACCGGGTCGACCTCGCCGGGGTCGAGGTCGAAGGTCCAGCTGTCGGAGTCGTGCGTCGGGCCGGCGAGCCCGAGCGAGATGGCGTCCTCGAGACCGAGGAGTCGCCGGACGATGATCGTGCGGTTGGCCCACGGGCACGCCCGCGCGGCGATCAACCGGTAGCGCCCCGCCTCGACCGGCCACTCGCCGTCGGCGGCGATGCGGTCGGTGATGTAGTTGGTGTCGCGCTCGAAACTCTTCTCGACGTACGTTCCCTGAGCCATGCCCTCACCGTATGTCGGGGTCCTGTCCGCCCCGCCGCCGAGGGCCGCGGAGCCGCTGGGCGCTCAGCTCCCGAGGCGCTCCAGCAGCACGGCCTCGGCGAGGCAGACCCGCTCGAACTCGCCCAGGTGCAGCGACTCGTTGGCGCCGTGCGCGCGGGTGTCGGGGTCTTCGACGCCGGTGACCAGGATCGCCGCGTCGGGGAAGGTCTCGGCGAACGCGGCGACGAACGGGATCGAGCCACCCACCCCGATGTCGACCGGGTCGGTGCCCCACGCGTCGGCGAACGCCGCGCGCGCCGCGTCGTAGACCGGGCCCTGCGCGTCGGCGGAGAAGCCGCGGCCCTCGTCGTCGAGCCGTACGTCCACGCGGGCTCCCCACGGGGCGTGCTCGCGCAGGTGGGCGGCGAGCCGGTCGTACGCCGCGCGCGGGTCGTCGTCGGGGTGCAGCCGCACGCTGACCTTGGCCCGCGCCTCGGCGACCAGGGTGTTGGAGGAGGTGTCGACGGTCGGCGCGTCGATGCCGATGGTGGTGATCGCGGGCCGGGTCCACAGGCGCGACAGGATCGAGCCCGACCCGATCAGGCGTACGCCCTCCAGGAGTCCGCTCTCGGCGCGCAGCCGCTCCTCGGGGTAGTCCAGCTCGGTCGCCTCCGAGGTCGCGAAGCCCTCGACCGCGATGTCGCCGGCGTCGGTGTGCATCGTCGCGAGCAACCGCACGAGGGCGGTGATCGCGTCGGGCACCGGGCCGCCGTACATGCCCGAGTGCACCGAGTGGTCCAGCGTGCGCACCGTGACGACCAGCCGGAACATCCCGCGCAGGGTCGTGGTGAGGGCCGGGGTGCCGACGTCCCAGTTGGTCGAGTCGGCCAGCACGATCGCGTCGGCGCGCAGCCGCTCGCCGTGCTTGTCGAGCAGCGCCGGCAGCGAGTCGGAGCCGACCTCCTCCTCGCCCTCAACGAACACGGTCACGCCGACCGGCAGGTCGTCGCCGTGCGCGCGCAGCGCCACCAGGTGCGCCATGACCCCGGCCTTGTCGTCGGCGGCGCCGCGTCCGTAGAGCCGACCGTCGCGCTCGGTGGGCTCGAACGGCGGTGTGTCCCAGTCCTTCTCGTCACCGGGCGGCTGTACGTCGTGGTGGGCGTAGAGCAGCACCGTCGGCGCTCCCTCGGGCGCGGCCCGGTGCCCGATGACCGCCGGCCGGCCGCCCTCGCTGACGATCTCGACCTCGAGCCCCTCGGCGCGCAGCAGGTCGGCGACCGCCTCGGCCGAGGCCTGCACGTGCTGCTGGTCGAAGCTGCCGAGCGAGACGCTCGGGATGCGGGTGAGCGACTCCAGGTCGGCGCGGGCCGCCGGCATCAGCCCGGCGACGGTGGTGCGCAGCTGGTCCAGGCGGGCGGCGTCGGGCTCGGAGGTCACGACGTACAGTGTGCTGCGTGCTCGGCCGCAAGAAGAACCAGACCCCCGCGACGGATCCCGCCCCCACCGAGGAGGCGGTGACCGAGCCCGGTCAACCCGGCAAGGGCCGCCCCACGCCCAAGCGGCGCGAGCAGGAGGCCGCCCGGCGCAAGCCGCTCGTCCCCGCCGACCGCGAGGCCGCCAAGAAGCAGAGCAAGGAGCAGGCCCGCGCCAGCCGCCTCGCCCAGCGCGAGGCGATGAACCGCGGCGACGAGAGCGCCCTGCCGCCGCGCGACCGCGGCCCGATCAAGAAGTTCATCCGCAACAGCGTCGACTCGCGGCTCAGCGTCGGCGAGATCCTGCTGCCGCTGATGCTCATCGTGCTGGTGCTGATGTTCGTGCGGCTCGGCGCCGCCGTGCAGCTGGCCGCGATGATCCTGGTCTGGGGCATCGTGATCGCCGGCATCCTCGACGCCGTCCTGATGTGGCGCCGCACGAAGAAGGCGATCGTCGAGAAGTTCGGCCAGGAGCCCCCGAAGGGCTCGGCGTCGTACGCCATCATGCGCTCGTTCCAGATGCGCATCTCCCGCGTGCCGCGACCGCAGGTCGCCCGCGGCGACAAGGACTGGAAGAACGCCCGATGAGCGCCTGGACCTGGAGCTACCAGGACTCGGCCGGCTCCGAGGTCGCCGGGCGGCCCGAGCTGGTCACCACCTCGTTCCCGACGCAGAGCGACGCCGAGTCGTGGCTGGGTGAGCAGTGGCGCGAGCTCGCCGACGCCGGCGTCTCCTCGGTCACGCTGCACGAGGACGGCGCGGTGGTCTACGGGCCGATGAGCCTGTCCGACGGCGCCTGAGCGGCCGCCCGAACAGCTCGGAGCTCCGCCGCGCGGCGCCGGGTGGCGACCAGCGCGGCACCGCCCGCCAGCGAGAGGGCCAGCAGCCCCAGCCCCGTCGGCAGCAGGAACCCGAACCGCAGCCCGACGTTCGCCTCCAGCTGCACGCCCGGTGACCCGTCGGCGTTCATCGCCACGGCCATCCACTCGCCCAGCGACTTGTCCCACTGCAGCTCGGCGGTGCCGGGGCCGGTCACCTGCGAGGTCGCGACCCAGAACGGCTGCTCGCCGGGCGGCGGCGCCACCGACCCGCCAGGCCGGCGCGTCCACGACACCCGCAGCGGGTCGGTCGTGAAGGTCGACATCTCGTCGTGGGCCGTCCCGCGCAGGTATCGCTCGACGTCGGCACGGCGCGCGATCCCGACGAAGACCGGCCGCCCGGGCTCGATGCCGCGCACCTGGATGCGCACGCGCGCCAGGTCGCCCGGGTCGTTCTGCGGGTCGGTGGGACGGCGTCCCTCGACGTCGATCTCGCGGGTCACCATCGCGGCGGAGCCGGTGCGCAGCGGGGCGTATCCGGTGGTGAAGAAGTCGCGGCCCTGCAACGCTGCGGCGGTGGTGACGCCGGCTCCGGCCAGGAGCGTCACGACGGTCACCACCCACAGCACGCCGCGCGCGACCGGGCCGACGCGCCGCCGTTGTCCTGGTTGTCCTGGTTGACCTGGCTGTCCTGCGACCTGCTCGTTCATCTGCCTCACCGATCCTCGTCGGGTCGTGCGATGCGGCGACAGGCCGCGGGGAACGTTCCGGACCGGTCGGGCCGCCCCTCTCCCCCGAGATGAGGGCGGTCCGACCGGTCCGAGCTTGTTGCGCGGCTACTTCACCTCGCTGCGGCGCAGGCGGATCATCCCCAGCACCAGCGGGAGCACGACCCACACGGCGATCGAGACGAACAGCTTGGGCCAGTCGTCGCCCTGCATCTGCGCCTCGTACAGCGGCTGCAGCGTGCGGCTCGTGTCGAGCCACTCGCCGGCGGTGCTGAGCCAGGAGACGGCTGCGCCGAGGATGCTCCACAGCATGGGAAGCACCAGGTAGGCCACGATCGCGGCCGGCGTGTTCTGCAGGAGCATGCCGAACGCCACGCCCATCGCGACCGCGACGATCTGGCCGACGACGATGCCGAGCACGGTCTGCCACCCGATCGACCACGAGGGGTCGGTGCCGCGGATCAGCTGACCGGCGAAGGTCGTACCCGCCGCGAGGACCGCGCCGAGGGCCACGGTGGCCAGACCGAGCACGATCGCCGCGACCAGCTTGGCGAAGCCGACCCGGCCGCGCCGCGGCTCGAGCGAGAACGTCACCAGGCCCGTGCGCTGCGACCACTCCGCGGTCACCACGAGGATGCCGACGATCGGCAGGAAGATGTTCTGCGGCAGGAACGTCGTGGTCAGGAAGGTCCCGAAGTTCTTGTCGTCGCTCGGCGAGCCCACGAACAGCACGGCGACGAGCGCGATCAGCGTGACGAGGCCGATCAGCCCCAGCAGCCAGCGGCCGGCCCGGGTGTCGGTGGCCTTGCGCAGCTCGACCTTGACCAGCCGGGCGAACGGCACCCCGGTGGCGGGGACGTCGTCGAGCCGGCTCGGGAGCGCGACGACGGGCCGCGGCTCGGGACGGGTGGTGCGGGTGTCAGCGGCGGTGCTCATGCCGCCACCCCCTCTCGTGCGTCGGAAGCGGTCAGCTGCAGGAACATCTCCTCGAGGCTGCCGGCGTCGGCGGCACGCAGCTCGGTGAGCACCACGGCGTGCGTGGCGGCGATCTTGCCGACGGTCTCGGCGTCGGTGTCGACGAGCAGCCCGCCCGCGGTCTGCTCGACCGAGAGCCCGGCCCCGCGCAGGTGGCCGGCGAAGGCGGCGTCGTCCGTGGTGCGTACGACCGTGCCGGCCGCGCGCATCAGCTCGGCCTTGCTGCCCGCGGCCACGATCCGGCCGCGGCCGATGACCACGAGCTCGTCGGCGACGACCTCGATCTCGTGCAGCAGGTGCGAGGACAGCAGCACCGTGCCGCCGTCGTCGGCATAACCGCGCAGCAGCGAACGCATCCAGCGGATGCCGGCCGGGTCGAGGCCGTTGGCCGGCTCGTCGAGGATCAGCACCTGCGGGTCGCCGAGCAGCGCGTGGGCGATGCCGAGGCGCTGGCGCATGCCGAGGCTGTATCCCCCGACCCGGCGGTCGGCCTCCTTCGCGGTGAGACCGACCAGCGCCAGCATCTCCTCGACGCGGCTGCGGTCCAGACCCATCAGCGTGGCGCCGAGGCTGAGCACCTCGCGGCCGGTGCGGCCGGAGTGCTGGGCGCCGGCGTCGAGCAGCACGCCGACGTGCCGCCCGGGGTTGGGCAGCGCGGCGTACGGCCGGCCCAGCACCGTCGCGGTGCCGGAGGTCGGCGGCGTCAGCCCGGTCATCATCCGCATGCAGGTCGACTTCCCGGCGCCGTTCGGCCCGAGGAAGCCGGTGACCTGCCCGGGCCGCACGACGAAGCTGACGTCGTCGACGGCGGCGTGCCCGCCGTAGCGCTTGGTGAGGTTCTCGACTTCGATCATGACCACCACGGTGCCCGCGCGCACCGGGGCCGCACATCCGTCGGACGGTGCGACCTGCGTACGACTTTGGTATGTCCTCGCGCGACCTCCGTCGCCCGCCGTACGTCCGTGGCCGGCGTGCCGGCGCCCGGCACCTACCCTCGGTGCGTGCCCGCGACCGCTCCTGCCCTCCGCCGCCGGGCGGGGCTTCCCCCCGGCCCGGCGGCGCCGACCGCCGCGCGGATGGCGGTGGCGGCCGCGCTGGCGCTGGCGATCTGGGTCGCGTGGGTGGTCGAGCCGCAGCCGCAGCGCCTCGCCACTCCCGCGTGGCTGGTGCTCGACCTGGTCGTCGGGCTCGGCGCGGTGCTGTTGCTGCCGTGGCGCCGACTCCGGCCGCTGCCGGTGGCGCTGACGATCTGCGCGCTGTGCGTCATGTCGATCGCCGCGATGGGCCCGGCCACGGTGGCGGCGCTGTCGGTCTTCGCCCGCCGCCGGTGGCGCGACACCGCCGTGGTGGCGGTGGCCTACGCCGCGGGCACCACGGCCTTCTCCGCGATCCACGACGTGCCGGACCTGCTGGTCGACGCCGCGATCAACGTCGTCGGCACCGTGGTCCTCGTCGCGCTGGGCTGGGCGGTCGGGGTGCGCCGCGCCGCCGCTGCCGGCGCCGACGTGGGTGACGGGCGCCTCGCGCGCTGGCTGACGTCGTTCACCGCGCGGGAGGCGTGGGGCCTCGCCTGGCGGATGCTGGTCAGCGCGGCGTTCGGGCTGCTCGTCTTCTTCACGATGGCCGGCGAGGGTGACAGCCGCGGCTTCACCGCCGGTCACCTGTGGCTCGCGCTCGACCCGATCGTCGGCGCAACAGGGTTGCTGCTGCTGGCTTTTCGGCGTCGCTGGCCGCTGCCGATCACGATCGCGACCGCCCTGCTGACGGCCGTGTCGGCCACCGCGGTCGGCCCCTCCTCGCTCGTCGCGATCTCGCTGGCCACCCGGCGGCGGTGGCGGGAGATCGCGGTCGCCGCGGTCGTGCTGTTCGCGAGCGGCGCGACGTTCAACTGGGTGCACCGCTCGCCCGACAACACACTGGTCAGCGACCTGGTCGTCAACGCCATCACCATCGCCTTCCTCGTCGCGCTCGGCCTGTTCATCGGCGCCCGGCGCGAGCTGGTCGCGAACCTGCGCGAACGCGCCGAGACCGCCGAGCGCGAGCAGGAGCTGCGCGTCGCCCAGGCGCGCACCAACGAGCGCGCCCGGATCGCGCGCGAGATGCACGACGTGCTGGCCCACCGCATCTCGCTGGTGGCGATGCACGCCGGCGCGCTGGCCTACCGCGAGGACCTGCCGCCCGAGCAGGTGCGCACCACCGCCGGGCTGCTGCAGACCGCCTCCCACCAGGCGCTCACCGAGCTTCGCGAGGTGCTCGGCGTGCTGCGCGACACCGACTCCCCCGCCCCCGGCGCACCCGAGCCGCCGCAACCGACGCTGCGCGACCTCGACGACCTCGTCGCCGGCGCCCGCGCGGGCGGTCAGCAGATCGAGGTGAGCACGACCGGCACCGACCTGACCGGTCTCCCGGAACTGGTGTCGCGCAACGCTTTTCGCATCGTCCAGGAAGGACTCACCAACGCCCGCAAGCACGCGCCGGGCGCGGTCGTACGTCTGGGGCTGGCCGGTCGTCCCGGCACCGAGCTGACGATCACCCTGCGCAACGAGCGCGGCGGCGACGGGCCCGCGGCGCCCGGCTCGGGGCTCGGGCTCGTCGGGCTGCGCGAGCGCGCCACGCTCAGCGGCGGGACGCTCTCGGCCGGGCCGGACCGCTCGGGTGCGTTCGTCGTACGGGCCGTGCTTCCCTGGCCACCACCCGCGAAGGAGAACGCCTGATGCCCGACGCCACCCCGATCCGCCTCGTGCTCGTCGACGACGACCCGCTGGTGCGCGCCGGGCTGCAGCTGATCCTCGGCGGCGCGCTGGACATCGAGGTCGTCGACGAGGCGACCGACGGGCAGGCCGCGGTCGAGGTCGTCGCGCAGCTGAGGCCGGACATCGTGCTGATGGACGTGCGCATGCCGCGGCTCGACGGGGTCGCCGCCACCGAGCAGATCCTGGCCCGGCACGGCGAGTCGGTGCGGGTGGTGGTGCTGACGACGTTCGACACCGACGACCTGGTCGTGCGCGCGCTGCGGGCGGGGGCCAGCGGCTTCCTGCTCAAGGACACTCCCCCGGCGCAGCTCGTCGAGGCGGTGCGCAGCGTCGCCGACGGGCACCCGATCCTGTCGCCGCAGATCACCGCGACGCTGATCGCGCAGGTGAGCGGCAGCCCGGTCGACGACCGCGGCGCCCGCGCGCAACGGCTGCTGGCGACGCTGAGCGAGCGGGAGCTGGAGGTCGCGCGCGCGGTCGGCGAGGGCCTGTCGAACGCGGAGATCTCGCGCACGCTCTATCTGTCCGTGCCGACCGTGAAGACGCACGTGTCGCGGCTGCTGGACAAGCTCGGCTGCAGCAACCGGGTGCAGGTCGCGCTGCTCGTGCACGACGCCGAGCAGGGTCGCTGAGGCGAGGCGGGCGTACACCGGTCGGGGGCGTCGCGCCACTGCCCAAGACGGCGGGATCCCCCTAGGGTGACCGGCAAGCGGCCGGTAACGGTATCGGCCACTCACCCATCGAAGGAGCAGTCATGGCTGCTGTCGACGACATCGTGAACCAGCTGCCCATCAGTCAGCTGGCGCAGCAGGTCGGTGCCGACGAGGAGAGCGTGCGCGCCGCGGCGCAGCAGGCGGTCCCCGCGCTCGTCCAGGGCATGCAGGCCAACGCGCAGGACCCCGGCGGCGAGAGCTCGCTGCGGGACGCGCTCGGTCAGCACCAGGGCGCCACGCCCGACCCTGCCTCGGTCGACACCGCCGACGGCGAGGCGATCGTCAGCAACATCTTCGGCGGCAACCGCGACGCCGTCGTGAACCAGCTCGGCAGCCAGACCGGCGGCTCGGGCGGCGGCGACCTGCTGGGCAAGCTGCTGCCGATCCTCGCGCCGATCGTGATGGGTTACATCGCCGACAAGGTGCTCAAGGGCGGCGGCCGGGGCGACGGTGGCCTCGGCGACATCCTGGGTGGCGGGCAGGACGAGCAGGGTGGTCAGGGCGGCCAGCAGGCGCCGGCGCCGCAGCAGCCGCCGGCGCCGCAGGGCGGCGGTCAGGGTGCGCCCGGCGGGCCGCAGGGTGGCGGCCAGGGTGCGCCGCCGAGCGTCCCGCCGGCCGGTCAGCCGGTGCCCGAGCCGGTCGGCGCCGACGGTCAGCCCCCGGCGCCCGCGCCGCAGGGCCAGTCCGTGCCGCAGCAGCCGGCCGACCAGGGGGGCCAGGTCCCGCAGGGGCAGGCGCCGCAGCAGGGCCAGGGCGGCTCGCTCGGCGACATCCTGGGCGACCTCCTCGGCGGCGGCGCCGGTGGCCAGCAGTCGCAGCAGTCCGGCGGCGGCCTCGGCTCGATCCTCGGCGACCTGCTCGGCGGCGGGAAGAAGGGCTGACCCCGAACGCCTGACCCGGCCCAGGACGTACGTCGTGGGCCAGCGGGCACCCCACCCCCGACTCTCGCGGGTGGGGTGCCCGCATTTCGTACGTCCACGCACGATCTGAGCCGCCCCTCCCCGGAACCCCGCGGGCCCCTCCCGCATTTCGTACGTCAACGCACGATCTGCGCGGCCGTGCCCCCGTCGTCGGGCGAGACCACCCGGCGGGACGGGCCCGGGGCAGCGAGACGACCGTGAGCTTTGACATCCCTCCCCCGCGGTGCGAATCTTCGACCACCGACAGCCTGACGGCAGGGAAAGCCGGTGCGAGACCGGCGCTGACCCGCAACCGTGAGCGGCCTCCCCCGAGGTCGCGAGCCGGAGCACCTGCCGTCCGGCTCGGCTCCATTCATCCGTCGTGGAACGCGGACGAGCCGGCAGCGGCCACCCAGGCCCTCTCCTGCCGAACTCGACCGACAGGAGGTTCTCAAGGTGTCGACCACCACCATCCCGGCCCGTCTGCGGGTCCTGCTCATGGCCGTGCTGGCCACCCTGCTCGGCGCCGGGCTGCTCACCGCCCTGGCCCCCTCGGCCGACGCGGCGACCTACCGCTACTGGGGCTACTACCAGCTCAAGGACGGCAAATGGGCCTTCTCGCCGAAGGGCGCCAACCAGACCACGCCCGCCGACGGCAGCGTCGAGGGCTGGCGCTTCGCGGTCGCCGGTGAGACCGACAGCCGCATGCCGCGCGGCACCGTCACCTTCGACCAGGTCTGCGGCGGCACCGACGCCACCGACGGCACCAAGCGCGTCGCGGTCGTGCTCGACTACGGCCGTCCCGCCGACGCCGAGTCCGGCACCCCGCCGAAGCCGGTCGCCGAGTGCGCCCAGGTGCCGACCAACGCCACCGGTGAGGCCGTTCTCGCCGAGGTCGCGAGCGTGCGCAAGGAGAAGTCGCTGGTCTGCGGGATCGACTCCTGGCCGGCCTCCGGCTGCGGCGGCGAGGTCAAGACGGTCAGCAACGCCGCCAAGGCCGCCGACGACCAGGTGACCATCGCCGTCGCCGAGAACGACGAGGGCAGCTCCTCCACCCCGATCATCCTCGCCGTGGCCGCTGGCGTGCTGCTGCTCGCGCTGCTCGCCGGTCTGCTGCTGGCCCAGCGCCGCCGCAAGCGCGTCGAGTCCGCCTGAGCCGACCGGCTCAGCGCACCTGCCCGATGGCCCGGCCCGCCGACCTGCTCTCCCGCCCGCGCCTGCTGCACCCGGTGGCGTGGTGGGCGTGGGGGTTGCTGCTCGCGGGTGCGGCCTCGCGCACGACCAACCCGTTCTACCTCCTCACGATCATGGGGGTGGTCGGGTTGGTCGTGCTGCAGCGCCGTGAGCTCGGTAGCTCCAGCGCGCTCGGGGTCTTCCTCGCCATCGCCGCAGCCGCGATCGCGATCCGGGTCGTCATGACGGTGCTGCTCGGCAGCGGCGTCGCCGGACGCACCGTGCTGTTCACCCTCCCTCAGGTGCCGCTCCCCGACTGGCTCGCGGGCGTACGCCTCGGCGGGCCGGTCCAGCTCGAGGCCCTCCTCGACGCGGTCTACCACGGTCTGCAGCTGGCCGCGATCCTCGTCTGCGTGGGCGCGTGCAACGTGCTCGCCGACCCGCGCCGGCTGCTGCGTTACGTCCCCGCCACGCTGTACGACGTCGGCACCGCCATCGTCGTCGCGCTCACCTACGTCCCCCAGCTGGCCGAGGAGGCTCGGCAGGTCCGCGCGGCCCGGCGGCTGCGCGGGCACGACGGCCGCGGCCTGCGCGAGCTGTCGCGCCTGGTCGTCCCGGTCCTGGAGAGCTCGCTGGAGCGCTCCCTCGAGCTGGCCGCGTCGATGGAGTCACGCGGGTACGGCCGGGTCACCCTCGCGCCCGGCGCCCGGCGGCGCGCGACCGCCCTCACCGTCGCCGGCCTGGTCGGCGTGCTGGTCGGGCTCTACGGCCTGCTCGACGGCTCCGCGCCCACGTTCGTCGGGGCGCCGGTCCTGCTGCTGGGGTGCGCCCTGGCCCTCGCCGCCCTGCTGACCGGGGCTCGCCGCGACCGACGTACGCCCTATCGCCGCGACCCCTGGTCGCTCCCGGAGTGGCTCGTGGTCGCCTCGGCCGTGCCCGCCCTGGTCGTGCTCGTCACCCTGGGGGCGCGCGGCGACCCCAGCGTGGTCCCCGCGCAGGTCCCAGCTGCGCTGCCCGGGCTGTCGGCGCTCGCGGTGGCCGCGCTGCTGCTGCCGGCCCTCGCCGGGGTGCTCGCCCCGCGCACCCCGCGCCGGGCCGAGCTCGAGGACCGGGTGCGCAGCCGCCCCGACGCCGTGGCGGTGGCCCGGTGATCCGCTTCGACGACGTGCGCGTGACGTACGCCGGCGCCGCCCGCCGCGCCCTGCGCACCGGCCGGATCGAGGTGCCCGAGGGCGACCTGGTGCTCGTCGTCGGCGCGACCGGCAGCGGCAAGTCGACCCTGCTGCGCACCGTCAACGGCCTGGTCCCCCACTTCAGCGGCGGCCGGCTCGACGGGCGCGTCACCGTCGACGGGCGCGACACCCGCGACCACCGCCCGCGCGACCTCGCCGACGTGGTCGGCTTCGTCGGCCAGGACCCGCTCGCCTCGTTCGTCACCGAGACCGTCGAGGACGAGATCGCCTACGGGATGGAGACCCTCTCGATCGGCCCGTCCGCCATGCGCCGCCGGGTCGAGGAGAGCCTCGACGTGCTCGGCGTCGCCGACCTGCGCCACCGGCCGCTGCGCGAGCTGAGCGGCGGCCAGCAGCAGCGCGTCGCCGTCGCCGCCGTGCTCGCCGCCGGCCCGCGCGTGCTCGTGCTCGACGAACCGACGTCGGCGCTCGACCCGGTCTCCGCCGAGGACGTCCTCGCCGCCGTGCACCGCCTCGTGCACGACCTCGGCGTCACCGTGCTCATGGCCGAGCACCGGCTCGAGCGGGTCGTGCACCACGCCGACCAGGTGCTGCTGGTCGAGCAGGGCGAGGTGTCGCCTCTCCTCCCGCCGGCCGAGGCCATGGCCCGCTCCAGCATCGCCCCGCCCGTGGTGCGGCTTGGCCGGCGCATGGGCTGGGCGCCGCTGCCGCTGTCGATCCGCGACGCCCGCCGGCGCGCCGAGCCGCTGCGCCGGGGCGGGACCGAGGTGGCGCGCCGGTCCGAGCCGGGTCCGGCGTACGTCGAGGGCGAGCCGGCGAGCGTGCGCGCCCTGAACGTACGCCGGCGCGGGCGCCAGGTGGTCCCGCACCTGGACCTGTCGTTCCCGGCCGGACGCGTGACCGCCCTGATGGGCCGCAACGGCGCGGGCAAGTCGACGCTGCTCGGCGTGCTCACCGGCCTGGTGCCGCCGACCTCCGGGACCGTGCGGGTCGAAGGCATCGACCCGGGCCGGGCCCGGGCCAAGGAGCTCGTCGGGCACGTCGGGCTCGTCCCGCAGGACGCCGGCACGCTGCTGTTCCGCCCCACCGTGGCCGAGGAGTGCGCGGCCGCCGACGACGACTTCGGCGTGCCCCCCGGCACCACCCGCGCGCTGCTGCGCCGGCTCGGCGACCACCTCGACCCGCAGGCCCACCCGCGCGACCTGTCCGAGGGCGGGCGCGTGCTGCTCGCCCTCGCGGTCGTGCTGGCCGGGGCGCCGAAGGTGCTGCTGCTGGACGAGCCGACCCGCGGGCTCGACTACACCGCCAAGGACCGGCTCGGCGCGATCCTGCGCGAGCTCGCCGCCGAGGGCACAGCCGTGGTCATGGCGACGCACGACGTCGAGATCGCCGCCGAGTGGGCCGACGACGTCGTGCTGCTGGCCGACGGCGAGCTCATCGGCCACGGACCGGCGCGCGAGATCCTTTGCGACTCACCGGCTTTCGCGCCCCAGGTGGCGAAGGTGATGCACCCGTTGCCCTACCTCACGGTCGGCGAGGTCCCGGCGCCGCCACAGGCCGCGCCGCCCGCCGCACCACCCGCTGCGCCGCCGTCGGACGCCCCGGTGGTGACACCGTGAGCGCCACGCTCGCGCCGGCGCCGGGCCCCTCCCCGGTCGCCCGCACCGGGCGCGAGGAGATCCTCCCGTGGAGCTGGGCCAGCACCGTCGCGATGCTGCTCGTCACCGTCGTCGGCGTCGCGTCGTTCACCTGGCCGTTCTTCGTCGACTCCGACGCCGCGCTCGCCCGCGGCAACGACAGCCCGTGGCTGTTCCCCGTGCTGGTCGGCCTGCTCGGCGCGGTGCTCGTCGCCCAGGTCAGCCGCGGCGGGCTCGACGCCAAGGCCGTCGCGACGCTCGGGGTGCTGGCCGCGCTCGGCGGTGCGCTGCGCGTGCTGTCGGCCGGCACGGCGGGGCTCGAGCCGATGTTCTTCCTGCTGGTCGTCGGCGGGCGGGTGCTCGGCCGCGCGGGTGGATTCCTGCTCGGCGCGCTGGCGATCCTCACCGGCGCGTTCCTCACCGGCGGCGTCGGCCCGTGGCTGCCCTACCAGATGCTCGCGGCCGGCTGGGTCGGGCTGGGCGCCGCGCTGCTGCCCCAGGTCCCGGCGCGGGTCGAGCGATACCTGCTGGCGGCGTACGGCCTGGTCGCCGGGCTCGGCTACGGCGCCGTGATGAACCTGTGGTTCTGGCCGTTCCTCGGCGCGAGCGCCCCGTCCGGCGCCGGCTTCGACCCGGCCGACCCTCTGACCACCCAGCTCGCGCACTACGCCGTGTTCTACGGACTGACCTCGCTCGGCTGGGACCTCCCGCGCGGGGTGCTCACCGCAGCGCTCGTGCTGGTCGCCGCGCCGGCGGTGCTGCGCGCCCTGCGCCGCGCCGTGCGCCGGGCGCAGTTCGGGGCGCGCCCCGAGTTCGGCCCGTCGGTCTCGCCCGAGAGCGACGGGGTCAGGCCGGTTACAGTGTCCGGCGAGCGGAGCGACAGGGAACCAGGAGACAGCCACCTATGACCACGACGCTCGTCCTCGGCGGGACGCGAAGCGGCAAGAGCCGATACGCACAGACGCTGCTGCCCGAGCAGTCGGGCGTCACCTTCATCGCCCCCGGGCCCGTCCCGAGCGGCGACGACCCCGAGTGGGCGGCCCGCGTGCAGCGGCACCGCCGCGACCGGCCCGACGGGTGGGCGACCGTCGAGAGCGCCGACGTCGTGCGCACCATCCTGTACGCCCGTGGCCCGGTCCTCCTGGACTGCCTCGGCGCCTGGGTCACCTCGCTGATCGACGACGCGAAGCTGTGGGATGACCACACCGCCGCCCTCGACCTGGTCGACCAGCGCGCCGCCGAGCTCGCGGCGCTGTGGTCGCAGGCGCCGTACGACTCGGTCGCCGTGACCAACGAGGTCGGCATGTCGCTCGTCCCGACCACGCCCGCCGGGCGGCTGTTCACCGACGCGCTCGGCCGGGTCAACGTCACGATCAGCCGCGTCAGCGACCAGGTGCACCTGGTCGTCGCCGGCCGACTCGTCAACCTGACCGACGCCCCGCCCATCCCGGTGCCGGGCGGCTGAGCCGCCCGGTCGCTCGACCCGGGCGGCCCCGTCGCCTCAGCTCGTCTCGACCTGCACGAACGGCGGCTTCACGACCGTCGCGGGCAGCTCGCGACCACGCACGTCCACGACCACCTCGGTGCCCTCGCCGACCCCGCGGTCGAGCAGCACCAGCGCGATCCCCTGGCCGAGCGTCGGCGACATGGTGCCGGAGGTGACCGTGCCGATCACTGTGCCGTCGGCGTCCTTCACGTCGTTGCCGGCGCGCGGGATGCCGCGGCCGGTCGCCAGCAGGCCCCACGAGAGCCGGTAGTCCTTGCGGGCCTTCTGCTCCTCGAGCACCTGCTTGCCCCAGAAGCCGTCCTTTTTCCAGCCGACCGCCCAGCCGGCCCGCGCCATGTTGGGCGTGATGTCCATCGTCAGCTCGTGACCGTGCAGCGCGTAGCCCATCTCGGTGCGCAGCGTGTCGCGCGCGCCGAGGCCGCACGGGAGCCCGTCGAACTGAGCGATCGCCTCGACGAGCGCGTCCCACAGGGCGGGGGTGTTGTCCCAGCGGGGCACCAACTCGAAGCCCTTCTCGCCGGTGTAGCCCGAGCGCAGCACGATCACCGGGCGGCCCTGCCAGTCGGCCTCGGTGAAGGACATGTACTCCAGGTCGGTCGGGAGCCCCAGCGCCTCCACGACCTCGACCGAGCGCGGCCCCTGCACCGCGATGATGCCGTAGTCGCTGTGCTGGTCGGTCACCGAGATGCCTTCTGGCGCAACGGCTTCCATGCGTCGTACGACCTCGGCGGTGTTGGCCGCGTTGGGCACCAGGAAGACCTCGTCCTCGCTCTTGAAGTACTGGATGAGGTCGTCGACGACGCCGCCGGTCTGCTCGTCGCAGCACATGGTGTACTGCGCCTTCGGCGGCTGCACCTTGCGCAGGTCGTTGGTGAAGCAGGCGTTGACGAAGTCGGCCGCACCCGGGCCCTGCACGAGGGCCTTGCCGAGGTGGCTCACGTCGAAGATGCCGACCCGCTCGCGCACCGCGGCGTGCTCGCGCAGCACGCCTCCGCCGGGATACTCGATCGGCATCTGCCAGCCGCCGAAGTCGGCCATCTTGGCCTTCAGGGCGGTGTGGCGGTCGTGCAGGGGCGACGTCTTCGGCGCAGCTTCGGTCATGTCCTCAACGTATCCGGGGCCTGGCTGGATAGGGTCGCCGGGACAGGGGGCGGCGCACCGCTCTCCCTGCACGATCACGAGGAAGTGAACTGAGAGCCGTGACGACCCTGACCCTCACCGACAAGGACGCCAGCACCGTCAAGGCCGACGTGCTCGTGCTGCTGGCTGGCAAGAACGACGACGGCGTCGCCCTGATCCCGACGCACGGGCTGGCCGACGAGTCGGTCGAGCACGTCAACGCGACCCTCGCCGCGATCGGCGCCGGCGGAGGGCCCGACGAGACCATCAAGCTCACGGGGGTGCCCGGCGTCGCGAGCCCGTTGGTCGTGGTGTCCGGCACCGGACTGACCGGCGAGCCCAAGGCCTCCGACCACGAGACGATCCGCGCCGCCGCGGGTGCCGCGGTGCGCGGCCTCGCCGGCACCAAGCACGTCGCGCTCACCGCCCCCGGCCCGAGCTCGGAGCTGGCCGGAGCGGTCGCCGAGGGAGCGCTCTTCGGGGCGTACGCCTTCACGACCTACCGCACGGCCGCCAACCCCGGGAAGGAGCCGGTCGCCAAGGTCAGCGTGATCTCCGCCGCGGCCCGCACCGCCGCCGCCAAGGCCGCGGCCCGTCGGGCCGAGATCGTCGCCGACACACAGGCTTTCGCGCGCGACCTGGTCAACACTCCCCCGAACGACCTGTTCCCGGCCTCGTTCACCGACCGGGTCAAGAAGCGCCTCTCGGGCTCCAAGGTCAAGGTGTCCGTGCTGGACGAGAAGCAGCTGGCCAAGGCCGACTGCGGCGG
This sequence comes from Barrientosiimonas humi, assembly GCF_006716095.1. Lineage (NCBI taxonomy): Bacteria > Bacillati > Actinomycetota > Actinomycetes > Micrococcales > Dermacoccaceae > Barrientosiimonas > Barrientosiimonas humi. The sequence goes on along the minus strand of NZ_VFOK01000001.1, from coordinate 1,064,903 downwards.
TCTCGTCGGCGTCGGTCGCGGCTCGGCGCGCCCGCCGCGCCTGGTGACCCTGTCGTACAAGCCCGCCAAGGCGACCAAGCACGTCGCGATCGTCGGCAAGGGCATCACCTTCGACTCCGGCGGCCTGTGCATCAAGCCGGCGCAGAGCATGATCACGATGAAGTGCGACATGGCCGGCGCGGCCGCCGCGGCCGCCGCCATCGAGGCCGTCGCGCGGCTGGAGCTGCCGGTCGCGGTCACCGCCTACCTGTGCCTCGCCGAGAACATGACCGGCTCCGACGCGCAGCGCCCGGGCGACGTGGTCACCATGCACAACGGCAAGACGGTCGAGATCATCAACACCGACGCCGAGGGCCGCCTGGTGATGGCCGACGGGCTGTCGTTCGCCTCCGAGCTCAAGCCCGACGCCGTCGTCGACATCGCCACGCTCACCGGCGCGGCGATGATGGCGCTGGGCCTGCGCACCACCGCGGTGCTGTCCAACGACGAGGAGGCCTCGCAGCGCATGCTCGCGGCCGCCGAGCGGGTCGGCGAGCGGCAGTGGCCGATGCCCCTCAACGAGGAGCTGCGCAAGGCGATGGACTCCGAGGTCGCCGACGTCAAGCACACCGGTGAGCGCCAGGGCGGCATGATCACCGCCGCGCTGTTCCTGCGCGAGTTCGTCGGCGCGGGCGAGGACGGCGTCCAGCTGCCGTGGGTGCACCTCGACATCGCCGGCCCCGCCTTCAACGAGGGCAGCGCCTACGGCTACACGCCCAAGGGCGCCACCGGCCACGGCGTACGTTCGCTGGTCGGCTTTGTGGAGGCGCACGCCTGAGATAGATCGTCGACGGCGGCACAGAAGTTTTCTGTGCCGCCGTCGTGGTTTCTGTGCCGCCGTCGTCAGGAGCCGGGGCCGGACTTCCTGCGGAACATCTGCTGGGCCCCGGAGGTCTCGGCGTCATGGGCGCCGGCGACCTTGGAGTGGGCCGAGTGGTCGGACACGTCGCGGCCGCCGTGCGCCTGCTTCTTCTCGAGCGCCTCGCGGAACTTGCGCTTGGTCTCCTCGTCGGGGCCCACCTGCGCCGCGTTGTCGTCGCCTGCCGCGTCCCGTCGTGAGCTGTCGGCCATCGTGTCCTCCTGGTCTCGTGGCGGTCGTGGCACCGGCGGTGCCTGCCGTCACTGTCACACACGGTCGGGGCGCGGGCCAGAGTTTTATCGCCTCCGTGACCTGGCTGCAGCGCACGCCGGCGCGGGTGGAAGGATGGGCGCCGGAGCCAGTCGGTGCCCCCTGCCGACGCGGTTTCGCAGACCGTTCGACGACGCAAGGGAGCGTTGCGCAGATGAGTGCCGAGTCCGCACCGACGTACGACATCGTGATCCTCGGAGGCGGCAGTGGCGGCTATGCCTGCGCGTTCCGGGCGGCCGAGCTCGGGATGTCGGTGGCGCTCGTCGAGAAGGACAAGCTGGGCGGCACCTGCCTGCACCGCGGCTGCATCCCGACCAAGGCGCTGCTGCACGCGGCCGAGGTCGCCGACTCCGCCCGCGAGGGCGAGAAGTTCGGCGTGAAGACGTCGCTGGAGTCGATCGACATGGCGGGCGTGCACTCCTACAAGGACGGTGTCGTCGGCCGCCTCTACAAGGGTCTGCAGGGGCTCGCCAAGGCGCACAAGATCGAGCTGGTCGAGGGCGAGGGCAAGCTCACCTCCCCCACCACGGTGCAGGTCGGCGACCGCACCCTCACCGGCAAGAACGTCGTGCTGGCGACCGGCTCCTACGCCAAGACGCTGCCCGGCCTGGAGGTCGGTGGCCGCATCGTCACCAGCGACCAGGCGCTCACCCTCGACTGGGTCCCTGAGCGCGTCGTGGTGCTCGGTGGCGGCGTGATCGGCGTCGAGTTCGCCTCTGTCTACAGGTCTTTCGGCGCTCAGGTCACCGTGGTGGAGGCACTCCCCCGGCTCGTCGCGGCCGAGGACGAGGCGGTCTCCAAGCAGCTCGAGCGGGCGTTCAAGAAGCGCAAGATCGACGTCAGGACCGGGGTGAGGTTCGCCGGCGCCACCGACGACGGCGACAAGGTCACCGTGCAGCTCGAGGGCGCCGACCCGATCGAGGCCGACCTGCTGCTCGTGGCCGTCGGGCGCGGCCCGGTCACCGAGGGCCTCGGCTACGAGGAGGTCGGGGTGAGCACCGACCGGGGCTACGTCACCGCCGACGAGCGTTGTCGTACGTCCGTCGACGGCGTCTATGCCGTCGGCGACATCGTGCCAGGTCTGCAGCTGGCGCACCGCGGGTTCCAGCAGGGCATCTTCGTGGCCGAGGAGATCGCCGGGAAGCAGCCGGCGGTGCTCGCCGAGTCGGGCATCCCGCGGGTGACCTACTGCGACCCCGAGATCGCCTCGGTCGGCCTCACCGAGGCACAGGCCAAGGAGCAGCACGGCGAGGTCGAGACCTACGAGTACAACCTCGGCGGCAACGGTAAGAGCCAGATCCTGCAGACCCAGGGCTTCGTCAAGCTGGTGCGTGCCAAGGACGGCCCCGTCGTCGGCGTGCACATGGTCGGCGCCCGCATGGGCGAGCAGGTCGGCGAGGCCCAGCTCATCGTCGGCTGGGAGGCCCTGCCCGACGACGTCGCGCCGATGATCCATGCCCACCCCACCCAGAACGAGTCGCTCGGCGAGGCGCACCTGGCGCTCGCCGGCAAGCCGCTCCACGCGCACTCCTGATGACCGTGCGCACCCTCCGATCTCGCGTGCTGGCCGATCCGACCGGCGCGCTGCACATCCGCCTCGATATCCGGGAGACTGTGACCCATGTCTGAACGTGTGACCATGCCCGCCCTCGGCGAGTCCGTGACCGAGGGGACCGTGACCAGGTGGCTCAAGAGCGTCGGCGACGAGGTGGCCGTCGACGAGCCGTTGCTGGAGGTCTCGACCGACAAGGTCGACACCGAGATCCCTTCGCCGGTGGCGGGCACGCTGCAGGAGATCCTCGTCGAGGAGGACGAGACGGTGCCGGTCGGCGCCGACCTCGCCGTCGTGGGTGACGGCCCCGCCGAGGGCGGCTCGGACGACTCCGGTCAGCAGCAGGGCGAGAGCCAGCAGGGCGAAGCCCAGCAGAGCGACCAGCAGGGCGGCGGCGACGAGCAGCCGCAGCAGGACGCCCCGGCCGAGCCCGAGCCCGCGCAGGCGCAGGCCGGTCAGACCGACGCCCCGCAGCAGGAGCAGTCGTCCGGCGACTCGGGTTCGAGCGACTCAGGTTCGGGCGACTCGGGGTCGTCCGGCGACTCCGGCTCGGGCGGCGGGTCCGGTGGGGTCACCGGCGGCGAGACGGTCCAGATGCCGGCGCTCGGCGAGTCGGTCACCGAGGGCACCATCACCCGCTGGCTCAAGGCCGAGGGTGACGACGTCGAGGTCGACGAGCCGCTGCTGGAGGTCTCGACCGACAAGGTCGACACCGAGGTGCCCTCCCCCGTGGCGGGCAAGCTCACCAAGATCCTGGTGCAGGAGGACGAGACCGTCCCGGTCGGCGCCGACCTGGCCGTCGTGGGTGGCGAGGCCGGCGGTGGCTCCGGCGGCGAGTCCGCCCCGGCGCAGGAGCAGCCGAAGCAGGAGGCCCCCAAGGACGAGGCTCCGAAGGACGAGGCCGCCCAGCAGGCCGAGCAGAGCGCCGGGTCCAGCTCCGAGGCGAAGCCGCAGGAGAAGGCCGAGGAGGACGCCGGTGCCGACCGCGCCGCCCCCTCGACCGAGCAGAGCGGCGAGGCCGCCGAGGACGTCACCAAGAAGCCCGAGCCGTCCGCCGAGCAGGAGAAGCAGCAGCCGCCGGCGCAGAACAGCCCCGACGCTGCGCAGTCCGGATCGGGCCAGGCACCGAACCAGGCGCCGAGCCAGGCCCCCAGCCAGGGGCAGGGCCAGGCCGGCCAGGCCAGCGGTGGCGGGTCCGACGAGCGCGACCCGGCGGCGTACGTCACGCCCCTGGTGCGCAAGCTCGCCCAGGACAAGGGCGTCGACCTGGCCTCGATCACCGGCACCGGGGTGGGCGGGCGCATCCGCAAGCAGGACGTGCTGGCTGCCGCCGAGGCGGCGTCCCAGCCGGCCGAGCAGCCCGCTGCCGAGCAGCCGGCCGCCGCCCCCAGCGGTGACTCCGGCGACAAGGCCGCGGCCGCGGCGCCGGTGTCGCCCAAGCGCGGCACCACCGAGAAGATGACCCGGATGCGCAAGCTCATCGCCACGCGCATGGTCGAGAGCCTGCAGGTGTCGGCGCAGCTGACCACCGTGGTCGAGGTCGACGTCACCAAGATCGCGCGGCTGCGTGACCGCACCAAGGCCGGGTTCGAGCAGCGCGAGGGCACCAAGCTGTCGTTCATGCCGTTCTTCGCGGTCGCGGCAGTCGAGGCGCTCAAGCAGTACCCGCAGCTCAACGCCAGCGTCGACGGCGACTCGATCGTCTACCACGACTCCGAGAACCTCGGCATCGCGGTCGACACCGAGAAGGGCCTGTTCGTCCCGGTGATCCACAACGCCGGCGACCTCAACATCGCCGGGCTGGCGCGCAAGATCGCCGACCTGGCGGGTCGCACGCGCACCAACAAGATCACGCCCGACGAGCTGGGCGGAGGCACGTTCACGCTGACCAACACCGGCAGCCGCGGCGCGCTGTTCGACACCCCGATCATCAACCAGCCGCAGGTCGGCATCCTCGGCACGGGTTCGGTCGTGAAGCGTCCGGTCGTCGTGACCGACTCCGAGGGCGGCGAGACGATCGCCATCCGGTCGATGGTCTACCTGGCGCTGTCCTACGACCACCGCATCGTCGACGGGGCCGACGCCGCTCGGTTCCTGACGGCGATGAAGGCCCGTCTCGAAGAGGGCGCGTTCGAGGTATGAGCACCCGACAGCGCGTCGCCATCACCGGTTCCTCCGGCCTGATCGGCGGCGCGCTGTCGTCGTTCCTGCAGGAGCGCGGCGACGAGGTGGTTCACCTCGTGCGTCGCGACCCGACCGAGCCGCACGAGCGGCGCATCGACCCCGACCAGGGCGAGCTGGAGCCGGGTGCCCTCGACGGGGTGACCGCGGTGGTCAACCTCGCCGGAGCCGGGATCGGTGACAAGCGCTGGACCGACGCCTACAAGCGCACCCTGGTCTCCTCGCGCATCGACACCACCGCGACCGTGGCCCGGGCGCTCGCCGACCTCGACGAGCCGGTGCGGCTGGTCAACGGATCGGCGATGGGTTACTACGGCGACCGCGGCGACAACGTGCTCGACGAGACCAGCGGCCCCGGCGAGGGGTTCCTCGCCGACCTGGTCCGCGAGTGGGAGGCTGCGGCCCAGCCGGCCGTCGACGCGGGGTGCCCGACGGCGTACGCCCGCACCGGCCTCGTCCTCGCCGCCGGCGGCGGCGCGCTGGAGCGGGTGCTGCCGCTGGCCAGGCTCGGCCTGGCCGGCCCGCTCGGCTCCGGCAAGCAGTGGTGGTCGTGGATCACGCTGGCCGACGAGGTGCGGGCGCTCGCCTTCCTCGTCGACCACCCGGAGATCACCGGACCGGTGAATCTCGTGGGACCGCAACCGGATCGGCAGCGCGACGTGATGAAGGTGCTGGGCCGGCTGCTCAACCGTCCGGCGCTGCTGCCCGCCCCGTCGATCGCGCTCAAGGTCGTGCTCGGCGAGCTCGCCGAGGACGTGCTCGGCAGCCAGCGCGTGCGCCCCGCCGTCCTGGAGTCGTCCGAGTTCGAGTGGGAGCACAGCGACGTGCAGTCGGCGCTGCGGTGGGTGCTGGCACAGCGGGACTGAGCGCTCGCGCTCAGCACGAACCGCCCGCCGCCGTCAGCCTGCCCGTCGCCACTCCGGCTCACCGCCGCCGTCCGATGCCGTGCATCGCAGGAGGCGGCCCTCGCCGTCACGGATCGTGACCCCGTCCGGATGGCACGGACCACCTTCCGCGGGACCGTACTCCCCGAAGCCCGGCGCCTCACGGCCCGGCTCGGCCGTGCGCATCTGGAAGGTGCGCGACCAGACGAACGCGTCGGTCGCGTACACCTGCACGCAGTAGGCGGTGCGGCCGTCGGCGGTGCGGGCCACCTCCCAGGGCGTGTCGTCGCAGTAGTCGTCGATACGCACGATCCGGCCGCGGGGCGTCTCCCGGCGCGTCGGGGTCGCGGTCTCCGACTCCCGCTCCGGCTCGTCCGTCTCGGTCTCGGAGTCCCGCTCGGTCGGGGTGGCCGTGCGGGTGCGTCGCGTGGTGCTCGAGGGGGTCGAGGTCGGCGGCGGCGCGCTGGTGGTGGGTTCCTCGCTCGTGGGTTCTTCGCTCGTGGAGGAGGACTCGCTCGTCGGCGACGGCGTCGTGCTGGGCGTCGGCGCGCTCGAGGTCGTGGCCGCCGGCGTGCTGGACGTGCTCGACGTCGCCGCCTGCTCGGTGTCTCCGGAGCACCCCGCCAGCACGACCATCGCCGCCGCTGCCCCACCGACCAGTCCGCGCCTGCCCGCGCTCCGCTGCCTCATGCCGCTCACGCTAGGCCGGGCTGTGTCGCCCCGGTCGGTTCCGGGCGCGAATCCTCCGGGCGAGGGGTGCTTCGGAGGCGGCTTTACTCTGGGGCGCGTGGTGCGCCACCGACCGGCGCGGGGTGGCGCACCAGCCGCCCCAGAGTAAAGCGGCTGCGGAGACCTCTGCTCGTCCCCGGTTCGGCGGCGTCACGAGCGCCCGCGCACGTAGACCGAGACGTGCTGGTCGCGCCCGGTGTACGGCTGTCGGTGCCAGCCGCCGTACCTCGCCTCGAGCCGCAGCCCCGCGAGCCGCGCCATCAGGTCCAGCTCGGACGGCCAGGCGAGGCGACAGACGATGGGCGCGAAACGTACGCCGTCGGCAGCGATGCGCACGTGGTTCTCCACCAGGTGCTGGGTAACCGGGTCGTAGCGGCAGACGTCCAGCGTCACCGCGTCGGTCTCGACCTGCTCGGGCCGGGCGTAGGAGTCGGTCGGGAGCCACGCGCTCGGCACGGCGGCCTCGACCACGAACCGCCCACCGGGCCGCAGGTGGCGCGCGGCGTTCTCGAAGCAGCGAACCTGCTCGTCCTGGCCGAGCAGGTTGAAGATCGTGTTGTAGACGAGGAAGACGAGCGGGTACGTCTCCCCCGTCGTCTCGCGGGCCATGTCGCCGAGGACGACGCGCAGGTCAGCGCCACCGTCGCGCGAGCGGAGCACGTCGACCATGTCGGGCGACAGCTCGATCCCGTCGACGCGCACCCCGCGCGCCGCGAGCGGCAGCGCGACCCGGCCGGTGCCGATGGCCAGCTCCAGCGCGCCGGCCGGCGAACCGTCCGGCGCGTCGCCGGGCAGCAGGCCGGCCAGGAAGCCGGCCGCGGCGTCCTCGTCCCCGCGTGGTTCGTCGTCGTAGCGCGCGGCCACGTCGGGCCCGAAGCTGGTGGCTGGGTCGAAGTCCTTCACCCGGCCGAGCCTGGCCCGGCGTGCTCGCCGCGACAACCGGGTTAATCGTTCCGGGGTTGTCGGTGAGCCTCACTAGGGTCGTAGCTGTGCCCGAACCGTCCGCCACTCCCGAGGCCATGACCGACCGACCAGCCGCGCCGAGCACGGCACGCGAGTCGCTGGTCAGCGCGCGTGGGCTGCGCAAGAGCTTCGGCGACTTCGAGGCGGTGCGCGGCATCGACGTCGACGTGGTGCGGGGCGAGGCGTTCGGCTTCCTCGGCCCCAACGGCGCGGGCAAGTCCTCGACCATGCGGATGATCGCGAGCGTCTCGCCGATCAGCGGCGGCCAGCTGCGCATCCTCGGCATGGACCCGGCGGTCGACGGGCCGCGCATCCGCGGCCGCATCGGGGTCTGCCCGCAGGAGGACACGCTCGACGCCGAGCTGACCGTGCGCGACAACCTGATCGTCTACGGTCGCTACTTCGGGCTGCCCAAGGCGCACGTGCGGGCCAAGGCCGAGGAGCTGCTGGAGTTCGCGGCGCTCACCGACAAGGCGCACGTCAAGATCGACGACCTGTCCGGCGGCATGAAGCGCCGCCTCACCATCGCCCGGTCACTGATCAACGACCCCGAGGTGCTGCTGCTCGACGAGCCGACCACCGGCCTCGACCCGCAGGCGCGACACACGTTGTGGGACAAGCTTTTTCGGCTCAAGCAGCAGGGCGTCACCCTCGTGCTGACCACCCACTACATGGACGAGGCGGAGCAGCTGTGCGACCGTCTCGTCGTCATGGACAAGGGCACCATCGCCGCCGAGGGGTCGCCGTTGGAGCTCATCCGCCGGTTCTCCACCCGCGAGGTCGCCGAGGTGCGGTTCGGGGTGGGCGAGCACGAGGCGCTGGCCGACCGGGTGCGCGACCTCGCCGAGCGGGTCGAGGTGCTGCCCGACCGGCTGCTGCTCTACACCGACGACGGGGAGCGCACCCTGGCGCAGGTGCACGAGCGCGGCCTCGAGCCGGTCGCGGTGCTGGTGCGCCGCTCCACGCTGGAGGACGTCTTCCTGCACCTGACCGGCCGCAGCCTGGTGGACTGATGAGCGCGACGGAAGCGACGAGTGGCGTCGCGGTCCCCGAGCAGCCGTGGTGGCGGCGGGTCTGGAACCTGCGCGACTACTGGTTGACCGTCTACCGCCGCACCTGGAAGGGCTCGGTGGTCAACTCCTTCGTCACGCCGCTGCTCTACGTCGCGGCGATGGGCATGCTGCTCGGCAGCTACGTCCAGGCCGACCCGGCGACGCTCGACGGCGCCCCGAGTTACCTGGCGTTCGTCGTGCCCGGCATGCTCGCCGCACAGACGATGATGATGGCCTTCGGCGAGTCGACCTATCCGGTGATGGGCCAGATCAAGTGGCACAAGACGTACTTCTCGATGCTCGCCACTCCCCTGGGCGTGCCCGAGATCGTGCTGGCGAACCTGGGGTTCGTCGTCGCCCGGGTGGCGCTCGCGTCGGCGGTGTTCGTCGCGGTGATGGTCCCGTTCGGCGTGCTCGCCTCGCCGTGGGGTGCGCTGGGCGCGATCGCGGTGCAGCTGGTCGCCGGTGTCGCGTTCGCCGGCCCGATCTACGCCTTCGCGGCCAGCAGCGACAACGAGCAGGGCTTCACGGTGATCTTCCGGGTGCTGCTGCTGCCGCTGTTCCTGTTCTCCGGCGGCTTCTTCCCGGTGAGCAACCTCGGCCCCGCGCTCGAGACCGCCGCCGCGTTCACCCCGCTGTTCCACGCGACCGAGCTGACCCGGTCGCTGATGATCGGCACGACCGAGACGGGCCCTGCCCTGGTGCACCTGGCCTACCTCGCCACCCTGGCAGCGGTCGGCGTCGCCCTGAGCATCCGCGCGCTGCAGCGCAGGCTGGTGCGCTGATGGCCGTGCTCAGCGCCGCGACGACGCGGCAGACCGTGCGGCAGCTGTCGGCGCGTGAAGCCACCGGCGTGCTGCTGTCGCGCAACGTGCTGGTCTATCGCCGCGGGTGGCTGTGGTTCGTCACCGGCTTCCTGGAGCCGGTGCTGTTCCTGCTCTCCCTCGGCATCGGCGTCGGCAAGCTCATCCCCGGCTTCGAGGTCGACGGCCACCAGGTGCCCTACGCCGAGTTCGTCGCGCCCGCGATGCTCGCGGCGTCGGCGATGAACGGCGCGCTCATCGACACCACGTTCGGGGTGTTCTTCCGGCTGAAGTACCAAAAGCTCTACGAGCAGATGCTCGCGACGCCGCTCACCACCCGCGACATCGCGCGCGGCGAGATCAGCTGGGCGCTGCTGCGCGGCGCGGTCTACGCCACGGTCTTCCTGCTCGTGATGCTCGCCCTCGACCTGGTCGGGTCGTGGTGGGCGTTGCTCGCGGTGCCGGCCGCGCTGCTCATCGGGTTCGCGTTCGCCGGGGCGTGCATGGCGCTGACGACCTGGATGCGCACCTGGCAGGACTTCGAGTTCATCACCCTCGGGCAGCTGCCGCTGTTCCTGTTCTCCGCGACCTTCTTCCCGCTCACCGCCTATCCCGAGGCGCTGCGCTGGGTGGTCGAGGCGACCCCGCTCTATCGCGGGGTGGTGCTGGAGCGCGAGCTGACCACCGGGCACCTCACGGTCGCCTCGCTGGTGTCGGTCGCCTACCTGCTCGCGATGGGGCTGATCGGGATGCGCATCGTGTCGCGGCGGCTGGAGCGGCTGCTGCTCACCTGACCAGGTCCTCGTCCTGCCCCGAGCGACGCAGCGCCTCGGCCACGAAACCGTCGGAGATCGCCTGCTCCACGAAGTCCGCCACCCACGCCTTGGTCTCCTCCGCGCGGTCGACCGGGATGCCGACGGCCTGGCGGATCTGCATGAACTCCGGCTCCAGCACCCGCATCCCGCCGCGCTCGTCGGCCCACGCCTGCACCGGCTGCCGGATGCCGGCACCGACCTCGAGCCCCTGCTCGGCGAACACCGTCACCCCGTCGGACCCGCGCACCACCTCGGCCTGCCGCAGCTCGCGCGACAGGTGCAGGTCGTACGCCGACCCCTCCTTCACCCCGACCCGCACCCCGGGCCGGTCGACCTCCTCGGCCGAGCCGATCGCGGAGTCGTCGGCGACGACGAAGACGCCGGTGATGAGGACGTACGGCGGGGAGAAGGCGACCTCGACGGCGCGGGCGGGGTCGACGGCCAGGAAGCACAGGTCGGCCGCGCCGTCGCGCATCGCCTCGAACGACTGCCGCGCGGCGGTGAACCCGGTCAGCTCGACCGGCAGCCCCAGCTGCTCGCCGAGCCGCCGGGCGAGGTCGACGGTGACCCCGCTCGGGTCGGCCGGGTCGCCCTGCGCGAGCACCGGGTTGCCGACGTTGATCGCCGCGCGCAGCGTGCCCGTCGGCGCGAGATCGGTTGCCACCGCATCGAGTTCGCTCATGCGCCGAACCTACTCCGGCCGGCGCCGCCGGCAACGGGTGTGCCCGGATCGCTCGACAGCCCGCGCCCGGCATACGACGATGACGGTGGCGCGACGCCGGGGGACGGCCCGCGCGGACCGAGGAGGACGCGTGCCCGACCCGACCGTGCTGGACCTGTCGCGCTGGCAGTTCGCGGTGACCATCGCGTTCCACATGACGTTCCCGGCGATCACGGTCGGGCTGTCGATCTTCCTCGCGGTCGTCTACGCGCTGCACCTGCGCACCCGCAAGCCGGTCTACCTGCAGATCTTCCGGTTCTGGAAGCGCATCTTCGCGCTGGGCTTCGCGCTCGGGGTGGTCAGCGGCACGGTCATCACCTTCGAGTTCGGGCTCAACTGGGGGAAGTTCGCGCACGCGACCGGCCCCATCATCGGCCCGATCATCGGCATGGAGGTGGTGACCGCGTTCTTCCTGGAGGCCGGGTTCATCGGGATCATGCTGTACGGCGACGGCCGGGTCAGCGAGCGCGTCATGATGGTCTCGACCAGCCTCGTCGCGCTCGGCACCATCCTGTCGACGACCTGGATCATCTCGGCCAACTCCTGGATGCAGACGCCGTCGGGCTATCGCGTCGTCGACGGGCAGTTCGTGCCGACGAGCTGGTGGGAGGCGATCTTCAGCCCGTCGTTCGGGTGGCGCTTCCCGCACATGCTGCTCGGCGTGCTGATCACGGCGGCCTGGCTCGTCGCCGGCATCGGCGCGTACTACCTGCGGCACGGCCGGGCGACCGAGTTCGGCAGGCGCACGCTGTCGCTGTCGCTCGGCGTCGTGACGCTGCTGCTGCCGGCCCAGCTGTGGATCGGCGACCAGGTCGCGGCGCGCTACGTCATCCCCGACCAGCCGGCGAAGTTCCAGGCGCTGGAAGGCAACTGGGACTCCGACAACACCGGCTACCTGCTGCTCGTCGTCCCCGACCAGCAGGCCGAGCGCAACCGGGTCGAGGTCGGCGTGCCGAGGCTCGGCAGCTGGATCGCCAAGGATCTCTCCGGCGAGACGGCCACGCCCGGGCTGAAGGAGACCCCGCCGCAGCTGCGGCCCGACATGCTCACCACCTTCTACGGCTTCCGCGCGATGTTCTACGCCTCGATGGTGATGTTCGCCGCGGCGTTCGTCGGCGTGGTGCTGCGGCTGCGCGGCCGGCTCTACAGCTCCCCGCGCTATCACCGCTTCCTGGTCTGGCTGACGCCCATCGGCATCGTCGCGATCATCGGCGGCTGGGTCACCGCAGAGGCCGGCCGCCAGCCGTGGGTGGTCTTCGGCGAGATGCGCACGGCCGACGGCGTCTCCGACATCGCGCCCGGCAGCGTGGTCGCGACGTTCGCCGCGTTCACCCTCACCTATCTCACGCTGCTGGTCGTGTGGGTCGTCTACGTCGTGCGCTCGGTGCGCCGCGGACCCGAGTCCGACTGGCCCGACGGGGAACTCGGGTCCGACGGCGACGATCCACGGCGCGACGCGGAGGTGACGGCATGACCGATCTGGCGATCCTCGGCTGGTACTCCGTCATCGCACTGTGCCTGGTGATGTACGTCGTCCTCGACGGCTACGACCTCGGGCTCGGCATCCTCACGCTCGGCGACACCGACGAGCGCCGCCGCCGCGAGAACGTCGACCTGGTCGCCACCGCCTGGGACGGCAACGAGTCGTGGATCATCCTGCTCGGGGTGAGCCTGTGGGCCGGCCTGCCCGGGGCGTACGCCGTCGCGCTGCCCGCCCTGTACCTCCCCGTCATCGTCATGCTCCTCGCGGTCATCGCCCGCGGCGTCGCGGTCGAGGCGGCCGCGCACGGCACCGTCGTGCCGCGCAGCTGGGGGCTGGTGTTCGGCCTCGGCTCGCTGGTCGCCGCCGTCACCCAGGGGCTGATCATGGGCGGGCTGCTCAGCGGGGTGCGGGTCGAGGACGGCGAGTTCGCCGGCGGCACCTGGGACTTCCTCACCCCCTTCTCGCTGCTCACCGCCGCCGCGACGGTCGCGCTCTACGTCACGGCCGCCGCGGCCGTGCTGCAGGTCAAGGACGGCTACGTCGCCCGCCCCCGCGTCGCGCGCGCCGCCGCGACGCTCACGGTCGCGCTGGTGGCCGCCTGCGCCGTCGTGTTCTTCGCGTGGGAGGACACCTGGCCGCGGCCGGGCGGTGCCCAGCTGGTCGTCGCGACCGTGCTCGCGCTCGTCGGGGCGGCAGCCATGGTGCTGCTCATGCTGCGCTGCTGGGCCGACCGTGGGCCGCAGCCGGTCGTGCTGCTCACGATCGCCGAGGTGGCCGGCATGACCGGCGTCCTCGTCTATCTGCACCCGGTCGTGGTGCCGCCGGAGCTGACCCTCCCGGAGGTCGCGGCGCCGCCGTCGTCGATCGGCTTCCTGCTCGTCGGCGTCGGGCTCAACATCCCGCTCGTGCTGTTCTACAACTGGTACGCCCACCACGTCTTCCGCGGGAAGTACGTCCCGCGCACCGCGAGCGAGCTGCCCGAGGGCGTCTCGCCGGCGTCGGAGGCCGTGCGCCCGCGAGGGAGCGAGGTGCGATGAGTCGCGTGCTGGGCATCATCGGCCTCACCGTGCTGTGCGTGCTGCTCTATGCGGTGAGCATCGACATGTTCGCCGGCTACCCGCAGGTCCACTCCGAGCTGCTCAACCTGGTCGGCGTCGCGCTGATCATCCTGGCCGGGCTGGTCGTCTGGATCCGGCACGAGCGGCGCGATGAGGACGACTGAGACGCCCGGCCGCGACGACCTCGCCTGGCTCGACGACGCCGCGGCCCCCGGGGACGGCGACTTCGCCGCGGCCGCCCGCTGGCGGGTCGGCGCGATGGCGCTGCTGGTCGGTCAGTGGGCGGCGCTGGTCACGCTCGTCAGCCGCGCCGAGTCGGGCGGCCTGCCGCTGCCCGCCGTGGCGTTCGCCCTGCTGCTGGTCGCCCGCAGGGTCGCCACCTGGCGGGCCGAGATCGCTTCTGCCGCAGGCGGTTCCGCGATCGCGGCGAGCCTGCGCGAACGACTCGTCGACGCCACGCTGCCCGTCGACCCGGCTGCTGCTCCCCCTGCTGCGGAGCGCTCGGTGCAGGCCGCGGTCGAGCTCGCGGCCGACGTCGGACGGTTCAGCGCCCAGGCCCGCCCCGCTCGACGCGCGGCCGCGTGGCAGTGCGCGGTGGTGCTGCTCGCGTGCGCCCTCGCGCACTGGCCGGTCGCGGTGCTGCTGGCGCTCGCGACCCCGATCCTGCCGATCAACCTGCGCCTCGCGGGCATGGCCACGCGCGACGCCAGCACCCGCCAGCTCGAGGGCGTGCGCCGGCTGAGCGCCCAGGTGCTCGAACGCTTCCGGGCGATGGAGGTGCTGCGCGAGCTGGGCGCCGTCGAGCGCGAGCGCGAGCAGCTGCGCGCCAGCAGCGAAGAGCTGGGCCGACGCACGAGCGTCGTGCTGCGCAGCGCGTTCGTCGCCGCCGGCGTGCTCGACGTGGTGGTGACGCTCGCGATCGCGGTGACAGCGACGTACGTCGGGCTGGCGGGCCTCGGGTTCGTCGACCTGCCCCTCGCGCCCCGTCCGTCGCTGTGGCAGGGCCTGTTCGTGCTGGTGCTGGCTCCCGTGTTCTTCCTGCCGCTGCGTGACGTGGCGGCGGGATATCACGAGCGGGAGAAGGCGCTGGCCGCCGTCGACGTGCTGCGCCCGCTGGTCGACGCGGCCGAGACCGACCGCCGCACAACGGATCTCGCGGCCGGGGCCGCAGGTGACCGACCCGTCGGCCTCGGGCTGCGCGAGGCCGACCTGACCCCGCGCCACGCTGCCGCACCGGTGCTGCGCGGGGTCACCGCGACCGCTCGCCGTGGCCGGCTCGTCGCGGTGCTGGGTGCTTCGGGAGCGGGCAAGACCACGCTGCTGTCGGCGCTCGGCGGCCTGCTCCCGCCGACCTCGGGAGCCGCCCTCGCGCTCGACGGCTCCGGGCGCGAGCAGGGCCCGCCCGCGGGCTCGGTCGGCTGGCTCGGCCAGCGGACCGTCGTGCTCGCCGGCACCCTCGCCGAGAACGTCCGGCTCGGCCGCCCGGACGCCTCCGACGACGAGGTCGCCGCCGCCGCGCACGCGGTCGGGCTCTCGCCGCTGGTCGCCCGGCTCCCCGACGGGCTGTCCTCGCCGGTGGGCGACGACGGGCTCGGCCTCTCGGCCGGCGAGGCGCGCCGGGTCGCGCTGGCCCGCGCCGTGCTGGCCGACCGCGGCGTCTGGCTGCTCGACGAACCCACCGCGCACCTCGACCCGGAGTCGGCCGATGCGGTCGCCGACCTGCTGGCCGACCTCGGCCGCGACCGCGTCGTCGTCGTGGCCACGCACGACCCGGCGGTGGCTCGCCGCGCCGACGAGGTCTGGCGGATCGACCGCGGCGAGCTGCGCGTGCGCGAGGCAGGGGCCGCCACGTGAGCGCGATCCTGCGCGCGCTGCGGCTGCTGCGCTGGCGCCCGGGTCTGCTGCTGCTCGGGGCGGTGCTGCTCGCCGTCGGCGCCGAGGCCTCGAGCGTGGCGCTGCTCAGCGTCTCGGGCTGGTTCGTGGTCGCGTGCTTCGTGCTCGCCGGCGACCCGGGGTTCAACTACCTCGGGCCGAGCGGGGCGGTGCGGGCGCTGGCCCTCGCACGCATCGTGCTGCGATACCTGCAGCGGCTGGTCGCGCACACGGCCACGCTCCGCTGGCTGACCCGGTTGCGGGTGCGGCTGTTCGACGACGTCGCCGCGCTCCCCCGCGAGCAGGCGGGGCGGCTGCGCACCGGCGACCTGCTCGACCGGCTGCTGCGCGACGTCGAGACGCTGGACGAGCTGGTGCTGCGCTGCCTGGTGCCGCTCGCCTCGGTGACCGCGGTCGCCGGGTCGGCCGTGCTGGTGCTCGCCGGCGTGTCACCGGCCGCCGCCGCGATCGCGGCCGGCGGGTGGCTGCTCGCGATGACGGCCACCGGCCTCGGGCTGCGGGCCGCCCCCGACGAGGCGTCCGCGCGCGGCGCCGCCCGCAGCGAGCTCGTGGCGGCCGGCGGGGCCTGGCGCGAGCTGACCGCGCTCGGCGCCGCACCGGCCCTGCGTCGCGCGAGCAGCGTGCGGCTCGCCGACCTCACGGCCGTCGAGGAGCAGGTCGAGCGCCGTGCCGCCCGCGCCGGCCTGGTCACCGACCTCGGCGTCGGCCTCACCGTGCTCGGCGCCACCTGGGTGACCGCGGCGGGCGACGCCGCCATCACCACCGTCGCCATGGTCGCCCTGCTGACCACCGCCGTCGGAGACCTGCTGTCGGCGCTCGGTCCGGCGATGGCGTACGCCCGCCGCGCCGTGGTCGCCGCCCGTCGCCTGGAGCTCGGTGACGAGCCGGCCCCGGGGGCGCCCGCGTCCCCGCCCGCGGCGGCGTCACCGGTCCAGGTCTCCCCCGGCGCGGAGCCGGTCGTGCTCACCGGACCGTCGGGCGCCGGCAAGACGACGCTGCTGCGCCGGCTGCGCAGCGAGCACGCGGCCGGTGCGAGCGACGGGCGCGTCGTGCTCGTCCCGCACGACGACCAGGTGCTCACCGGGACCGTCGCCGACAACCTGCGCCTCGCCGACCCCGACCTCGACGACGATGCGATGCGGCACCTGCTCGACCTGGTGCGGCTCGACCGCGCCGGCATCGCTCCCGAGACGCCCACCGGCACCGGCGGCCGGGAGCTGTCCGGCGGTGAGCAGCGTCGGCTCACCCTCGCCCGCGCGATCGCTGCCCGGCCCGACCTGCTGCTGCTCGACGAGCCCGTGACCGGCGTCGACCCGCCCACCGCGCAGGCCGTGCTCGCGGCGGTGCGCACCGAGCTGCCCGCGACCGCGCTGGTGCTGACCGTGCACGAGTCGCAGCGCGACGCGGTGCCGTTCGACGCCGCGTGGGTGCGGCTCGACTCCCCCGCCCTCGCCGGCACCCCGCCGGAATAGTTCTGCCAGTGAAACACTTGTCCCTGACATGAAGATTGAGATCTGGTCCGACGTGGCCTGCCCGTTCTGCTACATCGGCGAGCGTCATCTCGACCTCGCGCTCGAGGGATTCGCGCACCCCGACGACGTCGAGATCGTGCCGCGCAGCTTCGAGCTCGACCCGAGCGCGACGCCCGGCGAGCACACGCCCATGGCCGAGGCACTGGCCGCGAAGTTCGGCACGACCCCCGCCCAGGTCGAGGCCATGCAGCGTGGCATCGGCGAGAAGGCCCAGGCGGTCGGGCTGGAGTTCGACACGCGAAAGGCCAGCACCACCAACACTTTCGACGCCCACCGGCTCGTGCACCTCGCCGAGCAGAGCGGCCGCGGGCGCGAGCTGATGCACGCGCTGATGACCGGCTACTTCGCCCACGGCCTGCGCGCAGGCGACCGCGACGAGCTGGTCCGCGTCGCCACCGAGGTCGGGCTCGACGAGTCGCGCGTGCGCGAGGTGCTCGCGGGCGAGGAGTTCGCCGACGCCGTGCGCGCCGACGAGGCCAAGGCCCGCGCCACCGGCATCACCGGCGTGCCGTTCTTCCTCATCGACGGCAAGTACGCCGTCTCCGGCGCCCAGCCCGTCGAGGCCTTCCGCTCCGCGCTGGACGAGGTCTGGGCCAAGGAGCACCCGGTGCAGGTCCTGGGCGGCGACGACGCCGCCGTCTGCACCGATGACTCGTGCGCGCTGCCGGGGACCAGCACCACCCAGGCCTGATCCGCCGGGCAGCGAACCGCCCGGGCGCGGCACGTCGGTGCTGCGCCCGGGCGGTTCGCTACCCACTCTCAGATCGTGCGTGGACGTACGAAATGCGGCGGGTGACCGCGGAGCCCTGGGACGTCGGCCGCGAGAGCGGGCATCGGCCGGTTCATGCCTCCTCCTTCGGGTCGAGCAGGCCGATCAGCGCGGCGCACTGACCGTCGTCGAGGCCGCCGACCACCGGCGCCTCGTCGAGCATCGCCGGGGCGAGTCGCGTGCGCAGCCGAATCCCCTTGTCGGTCAAGCAGAGTCGGCGCGCGCGACGGTCGTCGGGGTCAGCCTCGCGAGTGATCAGACCGGCCGCCTCGAGCTGGTCGGCCAGGGCCGTCAGGTGCGACGGCTCGCACGCGGTCGCGACGGCCGCGCGCTGCATGCGCATGGGTTCGTCGAGGATCAGCACGAGGCGCGCCTGGGGCGCGCTGAGCTCGAACTCGCGCGCCACCGACTCGACGTGGCGGCGCAGCTCGATGGCCGTGCGCAGCAGCCCGTCGAGCGTCGCCATGCGCACCGACGGCTCCACCGCCTGCTGCTTCACCGCTCGCCTCGTCGCCATGCCAGCCCTCTCGTCGTGACGGATATTACTTGGTCCAGTGAAGAAATAACTTCACCCAGTGAACCGTTGTGCCCGTCGTTCTCTTCCCACTCTTCCCCGGAGGTCCACGATCGTGACCATCACGACCATCATTCTCTCCGCCCTGCTGATGCTCGCGTTCCTGGGCGCCGGCGTGGGCAAGCTGCGCCGCGCCGAACCCGTCACGGGCACCCTGGAGGGCCTGGGCGTCACGCCCGGCCTGCAGCAGCTCGTCGGCGCGCTCGAGGTGCTCGGTGCGCTCGGCGTCCTGATCGGGCTGTGGCTGCAGCCGCTCGGCATCCTGGCCGCCGTCGGCCTGGTGCTCATGATGATCGGCGCCATCATCTTCCACGTGCGCGCGCACGACACCGTCAAGAACTCGGTCGGCGCCCTGGTGCTGCTCGCCTTCTCCGGCCTCGTGCTCTCCCTCCAGCTCGCGATCGCCTGATCCGAGGACGCGATGCTGCGCAAGATCCCCTACAAGTGGCTGGTGGCCACGGCGTTCGTCATGGCGCTGTTCATGGAGATCCTCGACATGACGGTGCTCAACACCGCCCTGCCGATCCTCGGTGAGCACTTCGGCGCCGAGACCTCCGAGCTGCAGTGGCTGGTCACGGGCTATCTCGTGAGCCTGGCCGTCTTCATCCCCGCGTCGGGCTGGGTCGCGGACCGGTTCGGCGACAAGCGCACGTTCGTGCTGGCGCTGGCGATCTACACCGGTGCCTCCCTGTGGGCGGGTCTCGCGGGCTCGGTCACCGAGCTGCTGGTCGCGCGCGTGACCCAGGGTGTCGGCGGTGGTCTGCTGACCCCGGTCGGCACGGCCATGCTGTTCCGGGCGTTCCCGCCGCACGAGCGCGCCCGCGCCTCCGCGGTGCTCGCGATCCCGACCACCCTGGCGCCCGCCCTCGGGCCGGTGCTCGGCGGCTGGCTCGCCGACAACGTCTCCTGGCGGTGGGTCTTCCTGCTCAAGGTGCCGGTCGGCATCGTCGGACTGATCTTCAGCGCGGTCGCGCTCAGGCCCGGCGAGCGTACGGCTCGTGAGCGGCTCGACGTGCTCGGCTTCCTCACCGGTGGCGCCGGCCTCGCGACCCTGCTCGTCGGCCTGGAGCGCGGCGCGCGCGAGGGCTGGTCCGACCAGGCCTCGCTGCTGCTGGTCACCGCCGGCGCGGCGCTGATCGCCGCGTTCGTCGTGACCGAGCGACGCGTCGCTGCGCCGATGATCGACCTGCAGCTGCTGCGCAACCGGATGTTCCGGCTGGGCAACCTGATCCTCATGCCCGCGGCCGCGGCCACGATGGGTGCGCTGTTCGTCGTGCCCCTGATGGTGCAGACCACCATGGGCCTGACCGCCACCGAGTCGGGGCTGCTCACGATGTTCCAGGCGTTCGGGATGCTCGTGATGCTGCCGTTCACCAACCGGGTCTTCCAGCAGGTCGGTCCGCGCCGGATGCTCGCCGGTGGCTTCGCGGTGATCACCGTGAGCCAGGTGATGCTGGCGCTGGTCGACGCCGGGTCGAGCCTGTGGCTGATCCGCAGCTCGATGTTCCTCATGGGCATGGCGGGCGCGTTCATCATGGTGCCCGTGCAGGCCGCCGCGTTCTCCTCGATCACGCCGCAGGAGACGGCTCGCGCCAGCGCGCTGTTCTCCACCGCGCGGCAGGTCGCCGCGAGCCTCGGCGTGGCGCTGCTGGCCACCACGCTGACCGTGCGCATGACGAGCCACCTGGAGTCCCTCGCCAGCACGGCCGGCGAGGCCGCCCGCGCAGCCGCTGCGTTCGACGCCTACCAGGACGTCTTCCTGGTGGCCGCCGCCGTCGCGGTGCTCGGCGTGATCGTGTCGTTCCGGGTGCGCGACGAGGAGGCTGCCGCGAGCCGCGGCAAGCCGGCCCCGGAGCCCGCCCCGACGACGCTCGAGGCTGCCGAGGTGACGCCATGACCGACTACGGACGGCCGCTGGAGTTCGGCTGGTTCATGTCCCCCGACGCAGGCCGGCCCGACGTGCTCCTCGACGCGGCGCGCGTCGCCGACCGTGCCGGGCTCGACCTGATCGGGGTGCAGGACCACGCCTACAACGCCGGCCACCTCGACGCGCTGACGCTGCTCACCGCGGTGGGCGCCGTGACCGAGCGGGTGCGGGTCTTCACCGACGTCGCCAACCTGTCGCTGCGCAACCCGGTGCTGCTGGCCAAGGCCGCGGCCTCGCTCGACCGGATCACCGGTGGGCGGGTCGAGGTCGGCCTCGGCACCGGAGCGTTCCCCGCCGGCGTCGAAGCGCTCGGCGGCACCGCACGTCCCCGCCGCGAGGCGGTCGACGCGATGGTGGAGGCGGTCGACGTGATGCGGCTGTTCTGGGCGTCGCAGCCGACGAGCTATGCGGGCAAGCACTACTCGCTCGACGGCGCCCATCCCGGCCCGCCGCCCGCGCACGACATCGGCATCTGGCTGGGGGCGCGCGGTCCGCGCATGCTGCACCTGCTCGGCAGCAAGGCCGACGGCTGGTTGCCCTCGCTCGCGTTCCTGCCGCCGAAGACGCTGGCCGAGCCGCACGAGCGCATCGACGCGGCCGCGCTCGAGGCCGGACGCGACCCGAGCGAGATCAACCGGGTCTACAACGTGTGGGGCGACTTCTCCACGTCGCAGTGGATCGACCTGCTCACCACGGTCACGCTGGAGCACGGCATGAACGCCTACGTCTTCGGCGTGCCACCCGTCGAGTCGCAGCTGCGCCGGATCAGCGACGAGATCGCACCGGCCGTGCGCGAGGCCGTCGCGGCCGAGCGGGCCCGGCGCTCGGGCTGATCCAGGCTCCGGTGCGCGAGGCCATCGCGGCCGAGCCGACCCGGCGCTCGGGCTGACTCACGCGGCGCGCCAGTCGGCGATGCGCCAGCCCTGCGGCGTGCGCTGCAGGGTGAGGCGCACCCGCTGACCCGCGCTGGCGGCGAAGCGGGCCGGGGCCGAACCCTCGACCCGGTAGGCCGACCGGTCGATGACCGCGACCACGTCGACCTGGTCGCCGCCGCGGCGGCCCGGGCTCTGGCCGCTCAGACGCGCCTCGCGCACCCGGAAGCTCAACCCCCGATAGCTCACCCCCATCGACGCCGCTGACCTCAGGTCGGCGGCGTCGCTGCGGAACGCGGCCGAGTCGACCACCAGCGCGGCGTCGAGCCCGCGGCCACTCCCCCAAGCCTTGGCCCGCTGGTCGACGAGTCCCTGGACGACGGCGCGCGGGTCGGCGCGCAGGGTTGCCGTCGGGTCCTGACCGGCTGGTGCAGCGGTAGGCGCGGGCGACGACGGCTGGGGCCGGTCCGGTCCGGCAGAGGTTCCAGGCGTGCGCTGCGCGGAGGGGCCAGGCGGAGCGGGGCGACTCTCCCGCGGCGGCGTCGTGCGGTTCTCCCGCGGCGGCACGGGGGCGATCGACGGCTTCGTGCGAGCAGCCGGGGTCGCCGCCGGTGCAGGCGCGGAAACCCCTGCCACCACACGGGACTCGCCGGTGCGTGATCCTGCCGGCCACACCACGACCAACCCGGCCACGAGGCCGGCGACGGCCGCGACCAGGAGCGACCGGCGTACGGCGGGGAGGCGGTGCCATGCCACCTCCGGCTCCGGCTCGGGGGCCGTCGCGCTCTCCCGGATGCGCTGGGTCAGACCGCTCCACGGGTCCAGCGGCGTCGGGGCCGCGCGCGACCCCTCCGACCCGGGCACCGGCGCCGGCTCGGCAGGTGCGGCGTCCCACAGCGCCAGCGCCAGCTCCCCGGCGCTCGGCCGCGCCTCGGGCGTGTGCGCGAGGCAGCTGAGCACGAGATCGCACACCTGCGGCGGCGCCTGCGGGGCGACGTCGGGCAGGTGCGGGCGCAGCGCGGCGGGCCCCGGCGCCTCCCCGACGAGGCAGGTCCACGCGAGGGCGCCGAGCGCGAACACGTCGGCGGCGGGCTCGGGCCGCTCCCCCGCGAGCACCTCGGGAGCCACGAACCCCGTGGTGCCCCAGAGCTGCGCGTCGTCGCCGGCCGCGAGGCGGGCGATGCCGAAGTCGGCCAGCAGCGGCTTGCCGTGGGCGTCGAGCAGCACGTTGGCCGGGCTCAGGTCGCCGTGCACGAGCCCCTGACCGTGCAGGTCGTGCAGCGTGCGGGCCAGCGGGGTGAGCACCGTGACCACCTCGCCCACCGTGAGATGCCCGCGGCCGGCCACCGCCGTGCCGAGCGACCCGCCCTCGGCCAGGTCGGTGATCATCGCCAGGCGCGGCACCGGACCGCTCGTGTCGAGCACGGTGTCGTGCAGGCGCAGCACGTGCTCGTGCTCGAGCCGCTGCAGGAACGCCGTCTCGGAGCACGCCTCCTCCACCGGCGCGAGCAGCACCTTCGCGGCCAGCCGCGCGTCGTCGGCCGCACGGGTGACCGCCCAGACCATCCCGCTCGCCCCGCTGCCCAGATGCGCGCCGACCCGGTAGCCGGGCAGGTCGGGCGGCTCCGGGCGTACGTCCTCGCCGACTCGGTCCAGGTCGTCACCGTCGTCCTCGTGCTGCCTCACCCTTGCGAGCCTGGCAGCGCGCAAGGCGCGAAAACGTTGTCCACAGGGGTTTTCTGAGCCGATCCGTCACGGTCTGCCTATCGTGGCCGGCATGGCCGATCGGGAGCGCGTGACGGTGGCGGCCGCCGCGGACCTGCTCGGCGTGCGACGCGAGACGGTCTACGCCTACATCAGCCGCGGGCTGCTCGACCGGTCTCACACCGTCGACGCGAACGGCCACCGCGCCTCGCTGCTCGACCGTGCGCAGGTGCAGGCGCTGGTCGAGCGCGGGCGACGCACCCGCGCGGGCAGCCTCGAGCTGCACCTCGACACGGCCATCACCGAGCTCGACCCGCAGGGGCGGCTGCTCTTCCGCGGCCTCGACGCGACGTCGTTGGCGACCGAGCGCAGCCTCGAGGACGTCGCCGAGATCCTCTGGCAGACAGGCAGATCGGGCGCTTGGTCGCCGCCGGACGGCCTCGACGAGGTCGTCACCCACGTCCACGCCGTATGCCCGCGCGGAGCCTCCCCGGCCGCTCGCGCCCGCGTCGCGCTGGGTCTGCTCGCAGCCCGCCCTGCACAGCCCTCGTCCGACGGCGACGCCGACGGCGACGGCAACGGCGCCGAGCTCGGGGCCGCCCGGGAGGCGATGGTTCTCGCCGCCTGTGCGCTGGGGCCGGAAGGGTCCGGGTGGCAGGGCGATCTGGCCACCACCGTGGCCCACGGGCTAAGCGTCCACGACCCGTCGCCGAGCACGGTCGACCTCGTGCGCCGCGCGCTCGTGCTGCTCGCCGACCACGAACTGGCGACCTCGACCATCGCGGTGCGCGCGGCAGCCGGCACGGGGGCCGCGATGCCCCTCGCGCTGCTCACCGGCGCGGCCGCGCTCGGCGGCCCCCGGCACGGAACCGCCTCACGTCCGGCCCTGGACCTGTGGACGCGCTGGATCGGCGACCGCGGCGCGGTCCTCCCCGAGATCGACCGCAGCACAGCCGGATTCGGTCACAAGGTCTATCGCGGAACCGACCCGCGCGCCGACCACCTGCTCGCCGAGCTCGGGCGGGACGACCCGGGGCTGGACCTGCAGGTCGAGGCGTTGCGGCTCGCCGCGCTGCAGCGCACCGGGATGGAGCCGAACGTCGACCTCGCCCTCGCCGTGCTCACGCAGGCCCGTGGGCTGCACCACGACGCCGGCGAGGCGATCTTCCTGGTCGGCCGGCTCGCCGGCTTCGCCGCGCACACCCTGGAGGAGCGACGGCAGCCGCTGCGCTTCCGGCCGCGGGCGGTCTACACCGGCCGACGCTGAGGCGGTGCTCGAGCAGGGGGTCTCGAGGAAGGGGTCTCGATACGTCGCTCGTCCCTCGCGACTACTCGACCGGCTTGGGCGGCTTGACTGTTCGACCGGCTTCGGCGCGTGGACTACTCGCCCGCCTTGGGCGGCTTGGGATAGAGCACCCTGAACCGTTCGATCACCACCGGCATCGAAGGGTCGAAATCCCTCTCGTGCGAACGGAACTCGCGGAAGAACCGCTCGTGCGTCTCGCGCCAGTGATCGAGCGACCGGTCCCCCTCGCCCTCGGCCGCGGCGTGCTCGGCGTCGACCCGGTCGAACGGCACCGTGGCGACCTCGGTCGTCACGATGAGCGCGACCGGCCGCTGATGGCCGTCGAGGACGATCGACATCTGCCCGACCTTCGGCAGCGGCTCGTCCTCGGCCTCGTAGTCCCACAGCGCGCTGGCGGTCGCCGTCTTGCGACCGTCGAGCACGAGCGCCGCGAGCTCGCCCGCCTGCTCCTGGGTGCCGCCGAACGACCAGGCCGGCGGCGGCACGGTCTCCAGCGGCGTCCTGCCGAAATAGGCCGGCGCCGGGTTGAGCCTCGCGTGGTTGCGCGCGGCCTCCCAGAAGACCTGGACGGCCTCTCCGACGTCGAGCTCGGTCTCGTCGCGCATACCGGCATGGTCGCACGGCACCAGACCGCCCGCCGGTGACCGGACGTCAGGGCAACGGCTGCGGCGCGGGCGGACCGACGTACCTCGAGCTCGGCCGGATGATCTTGCGCTGCTGCGCCTGCTCCAGGACGTGGGCGGTCCAGCCGACGACCCGGCTCACCGCGAAGGTCGGGGTGAACATCGACCGCGGGATCCCGCACGACTGCATGACGACGCCGGCGTAGTACTCCACGTTGGCACGCAGCACCCGCTCCGGCTTGTGCTCCGCCAGCGCGCGCACGACCTCCGCCTCGGCCGCCACGGCCAGCTCGGCGGTCGGTCCACCGAGCTCGATCACGGTCTCCCGCAGCAGCTCCGAGCGTGGGTCGGGACCGCGATAGATCGCGTGCCCGAAGCCCATCACCCGCTCCCCCGACCGCAGCTGCTCGAGCGCCCACGGGTAGGCGTTGTCGACGGTGCCGATGGCATCCAGCGCGTCGAGCGCCCTCGAGGGCGCACCGCCGTGCAGCGGTCCGGAGAGCGCGCCGATGCCGCCGACGACGCAGGCCGCCAGGTCGGCGCCGGTCGAGGCGATCACGCGCGCGGTGAACGTCGAGGCGTTGAAGCCGTGGTCGACGGTGAGGCAGAGGTATCGGCTGATCGCGCGCACGTGCGCCTCGCGCGGCTCCTCGCCGCTGAGCAGCCACAGATAGCTCCCGACCACGCCCAGCTCCGGGCGCGGCGCGAGCGGCTGCGCGCCCTGCGCGAGCCGGTGGGCGGCGGTGACCAGCCACGGCACGATCGCGGCGACGCGCACGGCGTCCGCCGTCCGTTGCTCGGGGTCGAGGTCCCACAGCGGCCGCAGCCCGGTGAGCGCGCCGTACGCCGACAGCGCCGTGCGCAGCGACATCAGCGGGTCGGCGCCGCCACCGACGCGCCGCAGCACCTCGGTCAGCTCCCGGCGTACGTCCTCGGCCGGCTCCGCGGCCGCCGCCACCTCGGCAGCCCAGGCCCGGGCCTGCGCCGCGTCCGGGAGCGTGCCGCGGACCATCAGGTGCCAGACCTCCTCGAAGGTGACGTGCCGTGCCAGGTCGAGGGCGTCGTACTGCCGGTAGTGGAAGAAGCCGTCGTCGCCGCGCACGTCACCGACGGCGGTGTCGGCGACGACGACCCCGGCGAGTCCGGGCGGAGTGACGATGGGCTGGGGCGTAGTGGTGGTCATGGCGCCACGGTCGTGCCGCCGGCTGCGGGGGCCAACGTTGATCGGATCAACGTCGGGCGGCGCAGGTCACACAGGACGAGGTGGACGAAGGGCTGCGCGCGGCAGCGCTGGACGGCAAGATCGAGGGGGTACCCGCCACGAAGGAGCCGCGACGTGAAGAAGATCATCAACGACCCCGACGAGGTGGTCAGCGAGGCGCTGGCCGGGATGGCGCAGGCGCACCCCGACCTGATCACCGTGCGCACCAAGCCCGACTACGTCGTGCGCGCCGACGCACCCGTGGAGGGCAAGGTCGCGCTGGTGTCGGGCGGCGGCTCGGGCCACGAGCCGCTGCACGGCGGGTTCGTCGGCCGCGGGATGCTCTCGGCGGCCGCGCCCGGCGCCGTGTTCACCTCACCCACGCCCGACCAGGTGCTGGCCGCGACCCAGGCGGTCGACGGCGGCGCGGGCGTGCTGCACATCGTGAAGAACTACACCGGCGACGTGCTCAACTTCGAGACCGCCGCCGAGCTGGCCGCAGCCGAGGACATCGAGGTGCGCTCGGTGATCGTGGACGACGACGTCGCCGTGAAGGACTCCACCTTCACCGCCGGCCGCCGCGGCGTCGCCGGCACCGTCCTGGTCGAGAAGATCGCCGGCGCCGCGGCCGAGCGCGGCGACTCCCTCGACGAGGTGACCGCGGTCGCCGAGAAGGTCGTCCGCCAGGTGCGCTCGATGGGTGTCGCGCTCACGCCGTGCACCGTGCCGCACTCGGGCGAGCCGTCGTTCGAGCTCGGCGACGACGAGATCGAGCTCGGCATCGGCATCCACGGCGAGCCCGGCCGCGAGAAGGTCAAGCTGCAGCCGGCCGACGCCATCGTCGAGACGCTGCTGACCGCGATCGTCGACGACCTGCCGTACGCCGAGGGCGACCAGGTGCTCCTGTTCGTCAACGGGATGGGCGGCACGCCGGTCATCGAGCTGTACCTCGCGTACAACAGTGCCCGAAAGTTCTTGTCCGACAAGGGGATCGAGGTCAGCCGGTCGCTCGTCGGCAACTACATCACGTCATTGGAGATGCAAGGAATGTCGATCACCCTGCTGCGGCTGGACGAGCAGCTCACCGAGCTGTGGGACGCCCCGGTCAGCACCATCGCCCTGCGACGGGACGCCTGATGGCGAGCTGCGACGCCGCCGCGACCGCCGCTGCGGTGCGGCAGATGGCCGAGACGATCGAGCAGCACCACACCGAGCTCACCCATCTCGACCGCGAGATCGGCGACGGCGACCACGGCGCCAACCTGGTGCGCGGGTTCCGCGCGGTGGTCGAGAAGCTCGACGCCGACGAGCCCGGCACGCCCGGCGCGGTGCTCAAGCTCGTGGCGACGACGCTGATCTCCACGGTCGGAGGGGCGTCGGGTCCGCTGTTCGGCACCGCGTTCCTGCGCGCGGCGACGAAGGTGGGCGACGCCGAGACCCTCGACGCGGCAATGGTTTCCGACGCGCTGTCGGCCGCGGCCGAGGGCGTCGTGGCGCGCGGCAAGGCTGCCGTCGGAGACAAGACGATGATCGACGCGTTCGAGCCCGCGGTGCAGGCCGCCCAGTCTGCGGCCGAGGAAGGGTCGGTGGCCGACGTGCTCGAGGCCGCGGCCGCCGCCGCGGAGCAGGCAGCCTCGGAGACCGCCCCGCTGGAGGCGCGCAAGGGGCGCGCGTCCTACCTCGGTGAGCGCTCGGTGGGTCACGTCGACCCCGGAGCCCAGAGCACGGCGTACCTCCTGCGCAGCCTCGCGACCAGCGCCTCCAGCGCGGGATGAGCGTCGGACTCGTCGTCGTCTCGCACAGCGCGCAGGTGGCGGAAGGTGTCGTCGAGCTCGCCTCGCAGATGGCGCCGTCGGTGCGCCTCGTCGCGGCCGGTGGTGACGGCTCGGGCGGCGTGGGCACGTCGTTCGACCTGATCAGCACGGCGCTCGACGAGGCCGACACCGGTGACGGGGTCGCGATCCTGTACGACCTCGGCTCGGCGCTGCTGACCACCGAGATGGCGCTGGAGATGGCCGATCCGGACGTTGCCGAGCGGCGGGTGATCGTCGAGGCCCCCGTGGTCGAGGGCGCGATCGCCGCTGCCGTCGCCGCCGAGGGCGGCGGTGGGCTGAGCGCCGTGGTGGCTGCTGCGCGGGAGGCCGGCGGCGATGCGGGCGCGGATGGTGGCGGCGCGGGCGCGGTTGGTGCAGCGGGTGGCGACGCGGGCGCGGTTGGTGGCGGCGCGGGTGCCGGCGGGGCGGACGCTGACGGTTCCGAGCGCGGTGCTGCTGCCGGCCCGGCCGCGACCACCCGCACGGTCGAGATCGTGAATCCGCTTGGCCTGCATGCGCGTCCGGCCGCCGAGCTGGCACGCCTGGTGTCCTCCTCGGCGGTCCCGGTGACCGTGTCGGTCGAGGGCAAGAGTCCGGTCGACCTGCGCTCGGTGATGTCCGTCGTACGCCTCGGCACCCGCGCCGGTGACCAGGTCACCCTGGAGGCGTCGGGGGACGGAGCCGAGGCCGTGCTCGACCAGGTCGCGGAGGCCGTTCGCGCCGGGTTCGGCGAGGCGGGCATCGACGCACCGTCCGGCGTAGGAGGCACGGGCGGCACGAACGACAAGGCGAGCCCGGGCGACGCTGAGAGGTCACTTGTCGCCGGTGCCACCGCCGGCGCACCCACCAGAATTGACCTTTCGGCAACGACCGCCGGTACGCCCGCCTCCCCCGGTCTCGCCGTCGGCCCGGCGCACCGCCTCGGCGACCTGCCGGACGACCTTCCCGCACCGTCCCGGGTCGGCGAGCCGGCCGAGGAACGGGAACGGCTGAGCGACGCGGTCGACGTCGCGGCAGCCGAGCTCGACGGCGGCGACGACCTGGCCCAGGCGCACGCCGCGATCCTGCGTGATCCCTCGCTGCTCGACGCGGCGGTCGCCGACCTGTCCGACGGCGCGGCGCAGTCGTGGTGGCGGGAGGTCCGACGGCTTGCCGACGACCTGGCGGCCAGCGACGACGAGGTCGTGGCCGCTCGTGCCATCGACGTGCGCGAGGCGGGTGCCCGGGTGCTGCGCCACCTGGGCGTCGAGGTGTCGCGCATCGACGAATCCGTCAGCGGCGCAGTGGTGCTCGCCGACGAGGTCGGCCCGGCCGAGGTCACCGAGCTGGTCGAGCAGGGCGCCGTCGGGGTTGCCCTCGGCGGCGGCTCCCCCACCGCGCACGCGGTGGTCGTCGCGCGCGGGCTGGGGCTCCCCATGGTGATCCGGTTCCCCCGCGTCGACGACGTCGACGAGGGCGCGCAGGTGGTCCTCGACGGGGCGGACGGCACGGTCGCGATCGACCCGCCGGCCGATGACGTACGTCGGGCTCGGGAGCGCGCCGAAGCGCAGGATCGGCGCACGGCCGAGCTGCGCGAGCAGGCCGTGGAACCCGTTGATTTCCAGGGACGTTCGGTTCTCGTGGCCGCCAATGTGGGGTCAGTCGCCGACGCGCGAGCGGCGGTGGCCAACGGCGCCGACGGGGTCGGGTTGCTGCGCACCGAGCTGCTCGTGCTCGACCGCGAGACCTATCCCGACGAGGACACCCAGCGCGACGACCTGACCGAGATCCTCGACGTGCTGGGCGACCGGCCCGTCGTGGTGCGGGTGCTCGACGCAGGCGGGGACAAGCCGGTGCGCACGCTCGACGTGACCCCTGAGCACAACGGGTTCCTGGGGATCCGCGGGTTGCGCTACCTGCTCGCCCACCCCGAGCTGCTGCACACGCAGCTGCGCGCGATCGCGCGCGCCTCGGTCGGGCACCGCGTCTCGGTGATGGCGCCGATGGTGACGACGGTCGAGGAGGCCCAGGCCTTCCGCGAGGCGGTCGAGGCGGCCGTGGCGTCGCTGGTGTCTGACGGTGTCGAGCACGCCGCACCCGAGGCGGTCGGCATCATGGTCGAGGTGCCGGCGGCGGCGCTGACCGTCGAGGAGTTCGCCGACGTGGTGGATTTCGTGTCGGTCGGGTCGAACGACCTCGCCGCCTATCTCAGCGCCGCGGACCGCACCGAGCCCGACCTCGCGCCGCTGCTCGACCCCGACTCCTCCGCGATGAAGCGGGTGCTCGACGCGCTGACCGAGCAGGCGGCCAGCCGCGGCATCCCTGTCGCGGTCTGCGGCGAGATGGCCGGCGATCCGGGCCTCGCCATGTCGCTGCTCGCCCGGGGCGTCTGGGAGGTCTCGATGGCGCCGGCGCGCATCCCGGCCGTGAAGGACGCGATCCGCCGCTACGGCCGCTGACCCTCCTCGGCCGCGAGGAACGCGTCGATCTCGGCGCGGGTCGGGGCGGTCGCCGGCCCCTCACGGGTGACCTTGATGGCGCCGGCCGCGTTCCCGCGGCGCGCGGCCGTGACCCAGTCGGTGCCCTGCGCGGCCTCGGCGACCAGCACACCCGTGTGCGCGTCGCCAGCACCGTTGGTGTCTATGGGCTTTCGTGGATATCCGGGTACGTCGGTGCTGGCTCCGCGCTCGTGCACCACGCACCCGGCGGGCCCGTCTCGAACGATCACGACCGCGCCCTCGGGGAGCAGGCTCGCGACGGCACGCGCCGCCTGCGCCAGGTCGATCTCGTCACCGGCGCCGACCAGGGCGCGAGCCTCGTCGGCGTTCGAGGTCCACACGGACGTACGGGCCAGCACCCGCTCGCGCAGGGCAGGCTCGAGATCGGCGAAGATCGCGCCGGGGTCGAGGACGACGAGGGCTCCGGGGTCGAGCGTGTCGAGCCACTCCAGCAGGGGATCGCGCGTGCGGCCGACGAGCGAGTAGCCGGTCAGGCACACGAGATCGCCCGGCCTCGGTTCCGAGGCGGCGAGCCCGTCGACGGTGAGCAGTCGCTCGGCCGCGCGCGTCGTGACGAACGTCCGCTCCCCCGTCGGTTCGACCATGACCACGCACACGCCGGAGTCGAGGTCGGCGACCGGTTCGGCCACGACGGAGACGCCCTCGGCCTCGAGCGCGGACCGGATCAGGTCGCCGTTGGGCCCGGTTCCGTGCGCACCCGCCAGCACGCACTCGGCGCCCGAACGCGCTGCTGCCAGAAGGATGTTCACCGAACCGGCGGCATAACGGGTGCCCTCGTCGGCCATGACGTTGCCACCGCGGCGTGGGAGGTCGTCGACGCGCAGCACCAGGTCGACGAGCGCCTGACCGGTGTGGATGACCCGGCTCATGCGTCGGCGCCCGCGTCGTACGCCGCGCGCGCCTCGGCGATCTCGGTGATGTGCTGCTCGGCCCATCCCTTGAGCAGCCGAATCTGTTGCTGCAGAGAGGAACCCAGCGGTGTGAGGGCATATGCGACGGTGACCGGCACCGTCGGGGTCACGCTGCGCACGACGAGCCCGTCGCGCTCGAGGTTGCGCAGGGTCTGGGTCAGCATCTTGGGGCTCACGCCCGCGATCCGCCGCGCCAGCTCGGAGTAGCGCTGCTCCCCGTCGGCCAGCGCGCACAGCACGAGCGCGACCCACTTGTCACTGATCCGTTCGAGCACCTGCCGGCTGGGGCAGACCGCGAGATAGGCGTCGTAGTCCAGCTTCGCCTGGCTGCGGCGCTGCGCCGCGGTCATCGTCGGCACGGTCGGACCCCTCTCGGCCGGGCGCGCGCCCCCGCGGAACGCAACGCACTCTCAGGTAACTACTTCCCTTTGGATAGCACCGCTGTCGAGAGTAGTTCACGTCAGATCCGCGCGCCACGACCAAGGAGCATCTCCATGCGTGCACTCCAGACCGATCAGCACGGCGGCCTACGTCTCGCCGAGGTGGAGCCCGAGCCGCTTCCCGACGACGCCGTGCGCATCAAAGTCACCGCGGCGGGCATCAACCCCGTCGACACCTACGTCCGCGCCGGCTACGCCCTCGAACAGGGCTGGGCGCCCGACGAGCCGCAGGGGCTCGGGTGGGACGTGGCGGGGACCGTGACCGAAGTGGGCCCCGGCGTTGCCGATCCGTCGCTGCGCCAAGGATTCGGGTGGCCGGGCTCGTCCCCGGAGCCGTGAAGGAGCGCGGTGGGCAGTCCACGGAGATCGTCGCTCCGGCCGCTGACGTCGCCGCCCTGCCCGACGCGCTCGACGACGTCGCCGCGGCTTCGGTACCGCTCAACAGCCTCACCGCCGACCAGGCGCTGGCGTTGCTCGACGACCTCGACGCCCCTGACCGGACGCTCCTGGTCACCGGCGCGGCCGGCGGGGTGGGCGGCTACGCCGTGCCGCTCGCCGTTCAGCGCGGCTGGAACGTGGTCGGCCTGGCTCGGGAGACCGACCGCGAGTACGTCGAGAGCGTCGGCGGCCGGCTCGTCACCAGCCTCGACGGTGTCGAAGTCGACGCGGCGCTCGACGCGGGGAACCTCCGGGCGCGGGCCCGCGATGTCGTACGTCCTGGCGGCCGGCTCGTCGAGGTCGTCACCGGCACCACCGAACCGTCCGACGCGGTCGAGGTCCGCTCCGTCAGGGTGCAGCCCGACGGAGTCCGGCTCGCCCAGCTGCTCGCAGCCACCGCCGACGGCTCGTTGCCTGCCCGGGTACGCGAGACGTACCCCTTGGCAGAGTTCGACCGCGCCTACGACGCGTTCGGCCAGGGCGGCCGCGGCCGCGTTGTCCTGCTTCCCTGAGCCTCGACCACACAGCGCGCTGCTGCGAAAACCCATGTCCAGCAACGGTTTCGCTGCAGACCGAGCGCTGTTCGCGAACGCAGATCGGGCGATGCCGTCCATCACGGTTCGAGCGTTCCGGCTCATGCGGTGTCGCTCAGGCGGGGTTGTTGGGGCATGCGGCCGGGGGTGAGGTCCCAGCGGACGCGGCCGTTGGTCAGGGTGCGGCAGAGCGCACGTCCCAACGGTCCTCCGCCGGGCAGTGCGCTGCGGATGGTCACGGTGCGCCGGACCTCCGCTGAAGGGTGCGCGGTGCGCCGGTCACGCTGTGCCGGACCTCCGCCGAACAGTGCGGCAGAGCGCACTACCCGACGGTCCTCCGCCGAAGCGTGCGCGGTGCGCCGGTCACGAGGTGCCGGACCTCCGCCGAACAGTGCGGCAGAGCGCACTACCCGACGGTCGTCCGCCGAAGGGTGCGGCGCGGCCTGGCCACGCGTCGCACGCTGTGCCGGACCTCCGCCAAGGCGTGCGCTGCAGGCCGGTCACGATGCAGCGGACCTCCGCTGCAGGGTGCTCGCGCTCGCGCGGACAACCCCCGCCGGCCGCTGGTGCACCACACGCCCCAACGAAGAGGGGCCGGCGAGCTTGCTCCCCGAGCCCTCCGGACGCCGCTTCCTGCGCCGCGACGCGCCACCTGCACCACCGGCTCGCGTCACCGACCAAGACCCTCCCCGCCCGCGCTCAGCCGAGCGTGACCACCTGGTGCTCGGCGGCGCTGCGGCGGGCGGCGTCGATCACCGCGAGCACGTGCACCGCGTCCGCCGGGTCGACCGGCATCGCGGCCTGCGGGTCCGGGGCGCCCAGCGCCGCGACCACCGCGCGATAGAAGTCGGCCTGGTCGGAGGGCGCGGCCGCGACGGGCGTACGCTCCACGCCCCGCACGAGCCAGCCGGCCTGGTCGGGTTCCTGGGTGAGATCGGGGTAGACGCTCAGCTCCTGCTCGAAGGAGTCGAGCAGGTAGGCGCCGGCCGTGCCGAGCACGCGCACCCGCGGCCCGGGCGCGCCGGCGAGCGACGTGGCGCCGAGATGCGACACGACCCCGCTCGCGTGCTCCGCGACCACGAACGCGTCGTCCTCGGCCGGGGTCGACCGCGCCGCGACCTCGGCGAACACCCGCTCCACCGGCCCGAACAGGTTCACCGACGCGTCCACCAGGTGCGTGTGCAGGTCGAGCAGGATGCCCCCGCCGTCGACCGCCGTGGCGTTCTCGCGCCACCGCTGCTTGGGGACGGGCCGCCAACGCTCCCAACGGAACTCGTGCCGGAACACCTCGCCCAGCGTCCCCTCCAGCAGGAGCCTGCGCAGCGTCGTGTGCTGAGGGTCGAACCGCCGGTTCTGGAAGACGGTGAGCGGGACGCCGACATCCCGCGCCCGCCGTACGACCGTGGCCGCCTGAGCCTCGTCGACCGCCAACGGCTTGTCGACCACGACCGGCCGTCCCGCCTCCAGGCACGCCGTCACGTGCTCGGCGTGCTGCCCACTGGGCGTTGCCAGCACGACGAAGTCGACGTCGTCCCGCGCGAGCAGCGCCGTGAGATCGGGTTCGACCTCGGTGCCGGGCAGCTCGGCCCGCACCTCCGCCGCCCGCTCGGGGTTCGACGTGCTCACGGCCACGATGTCGACCCCCGCCGCCTGCAGCAGCGGCGCGTGGATGCCTCGTCCGGCCGAGCCGTACCCGGCCAGCGCTGCACGTGTCATGCGTCCTCCTCCGTCGCCTTGTTCTCCGAAACCTTCGCAGCGTTCTCCGAAACCTTCGCAGCCTTCTCGCGAGCCAGCCGCGACGGCCACCAGACCTTCGGCCCGGTGACCAGCGTCAGCGCCGGAACGAGCAGCGAGCGCACCACGAGCGTGTCGAGCAGCACCCCGAACGCCACCAGGAACGCGACCTGCAGCAGGAACAGCAACGGGATCACGACGAGCGCCGAGAACGTCGCTGCCAGAACGATTCCCGCGCTCGTGATCACCCCGCCGGTGACCGCGAGCGCCAGCAGCGTGCCGCGTCTGGTGCCGTACCTGCCCGACTCCTCCCGTGCCCTGGTCATCAGGAAGATGGAGTAGTCGACGCCGAGCGCGACGAGGAAGACGAAGGCGTACAGCGGGATCTGCGGGTCGACGCTCGGCAGGTCGAGCAGCCCGAACACCAGCGCCGCCACCCCGAGCGTCGCGGCGAACGACAGCACGTTGGCGACCACCAGCAGCAGCGGCGCCACCACCGCCCGCAGCAGCACCGCGAGCACGATCGTGACGACGAGCAGGATCACCGGCACGATCAGCCGCAGGTCGCGGTTGCTCGCCTCGCGCAGGTCGAGCGCGCTCGCCGTCGGGCCGCCCACGAGCAGCTCGGGACTGATCTCGTCCAACGACCCGCGCAGCCGCTGCACCGACTCCTCGGCCGGTTGCGAGTCGGCCGGGTCGTCGAACGTCACCTGCACCACCGTGCGGCCACCGATCGACGGACCGGGCTGCGCGCTGGAGACGCCGTCGGTGTTGCTCGCGAGCTGCACCACCTGCGGCACCTGCGCCGTCGTGGCGACCACGGTCGCCGGCGAGCCCGCACCGTCAGGGAAGAACCGCTCCAGCTCCCGCTGCCCCGTGACCGAGTCGACGCTGGTGCGGAAGATGTCGGTCTGCCGCACGGCGCCCACGTCGAGCATCGGCGCCGCAGCGGCGCACGCGAGCAGCCCGACCGTCACGCCCACGAGCACGGCCCGCGGCCGGCGCCCGACCGTGCGCGCCACCCGGGTCCAGATCCCGCGCCCGCGCAGGTCGATGTCGTGCTGGGCCTGGTCGTCGTGCCGCGGCACCGCCGGCCAGAAGATCCGCCGGCCCGCCAGCACCAGCACCGACGGCAGAAAGGTCAGCGCCGACAGCAGCGCCCCGGCGATCCCGAGCGCACCGACCGGCCCGAGGCTGCGGGTGTTGCCGAGCTCGGAGAAGGACAGGCACAGCAGACCGAGGACGACCGTGGCGGCGCTCGCAGCGATCGGCTCGAGCGAGGCGCGC
This sequence comes from Barrientosiimonas humi, assembly GCF_006716095.1. NCBI lineage: Bacteria > Bacillati > Actinomycetota > Actinomycetes > Micrococcales > Dermacoccaceae > Barrientosiimonas > Barrientosiimonas humi. Next base: position 1,029,438 of record NZ_VFOK01000001.1, on the reverse strand, counting down.
CACGCCACGCGCATCGCGTCCATGGGCCGCTCGTGCCGGTGCAGCTCCTCGCGATAGCGGCTGACCAGCAGCAGCGCGTAGTCGGTCGCCGCGCCCACCACGAGGATGAACAGGATCCCCTGGCTCTGGCCGCTCAGCTCGAGCGTGCCGCGATCGGCGAGCGGATAGATCACCAGCGCCGCGAGCGCCAGGCCGAACACCGAGCTGACCAGCACCGCGATCGGCAGCAGCGGGCTGCGATAGACCAGCAGCAGGATCACGAACACCACGCCGAGCGCGACCAGGAGCAGCAAGCCGTCGATCCCGGCGAAGGCGCTCTCCAGGTCGGTGATGAACCCGCCGGGCCCGGTGACGTACGCCGTCAGCCCGGCGGGCTCGAGCACCCGCTCGCTCACGCCGCGCAACCGGTCGCCGGCGAGCGTGATCGGGGAGTCCTCTCCGATCATCTGCTCGGCGCGATCGGCACGAAGGCTGATGATCGCGAGCACCGCCTCGGGCCGCTGCGGGTCGTTCGGCACCACCACCGGTTGCGGCTGGGCGAGGTAGTCCGAGAGCGGATGCCCCGGCGCCAGCTCGCCCGCGGCGACCTCGGAGGCGAACCGCTGCACGGCCGTACGATCGCTCGGCCTCAGCCCGCCGTCGCGGCTGACCACGACGAAGTACGGAATCGTCGCCGGGCTCAGGTCCGCCGCCTCGGCCGCGGCGCGGGTCGACTCCGCCTCCCCCGGCAGGAACGACGCGTTCTCGTTCTCCTGCACGCTGGACAGCTGCCCCACCGTGGGACCACCGATACCTCCGATCACCAGCCAGGCGATCACGAGGGCCAGCAACCACCACCGGCCGCGACCGGCCCCTCGATCCGACCGGGCGAGGTGGCGGGGTGATGGCATGCGGACACCCTAGGTCGCGCCGGGCGTACCGTGGTGCGCATGCAGATCGAGCACCTCGGCTTCGCCCCCGACTACGTCGACTACCAGCACGCCTGGGACGTCCAGCGCGAGGTGCACGCCCGGGTCGTGGCCGGTGAGCAGCCTGACACGACGCTGCTGCTGGAGCACGCCGCCGTCTACACCGCGGGCAAGCGCACGGAGCCGCACGAGCGCCCGTTCGACGGCACCCCGGTCATCGACGTCGACCGCGGCGGCAAGATCACCTGGCACGGTCCCGGCCAGCTCGTGGGCTACCCGATCGTCCGGCTGCCCGACCCGGTCGACGTCGTGGGGCACGTACGCCGGCTCGAGCAGCTGATGATCGACGTCTGCGCGGATCTCGGGCTGGGCGACGCCACCCGCGTCGAGGGGCGCAGCGGCGTCTGGCTCGCCGCCGACGGCGCTCGCCCGGAGCGCAAGCTCGGGCAGATCGGCATCCGGGTCAGCCAGGACGTGACCATGCACGGCTTCGCCCTCAACTGCGACTGCGACCTGTCGTGGGCGCAGACCATCGTGCCGTGCGGCATCCCCGACGCCGGCGTCACGACGCTCTCCCAGGAGCTGGGCCGCGACGTCACCGTCGCCGAGGTGCTCCCGTTCGTCGAGAAGCGCCTCCCCGACGTGATCGCCTGAAAGCTGGTCGAGTAGCCACGAGGCCCTAGCCGCAAGGCGAATCGAGACCTCACGCCAGCGGAAGCTGCTGCCCCACCCGCGTCACCTGGTCGTGCAGGGCGAGCAGCTGCTGCTCGGCCGGGCCGGGCGGCGGGCCGGCGCGCCAGACCAGCCGGCAGGTGGCGTACGCCGCGCTCTTGTCCACATATCCGGTGATCCAGTCCTGGAACCGGCGGTCGTCCGCGGGCGAGCGGTGCGGCCAGGGCACGGTGAGCGCCCAGTGCCGCACCCGCCACGGCTTCGGCGTGAGCCGCGCGCGATAGGTCTCGTGCGTCGCGCACAGCAGCACGTAGATCGGATCGCTGCGCAGGTCGTTCAGCGCCTGCTCGGCGGCCGCGCTGCCCGCGGGAAGGTCGGCGCCGGTCACGAGCACCCGCAGACCGGCGTTCGTCCGATACACGTGCACGCCCCAGTCGGGGTGCGCGGCGGCCCACTGCTGGATGCGCAGCATCGCCGCCTGCTCGGCCTGCTCGTCCGCCGACGGCGCCACCTGCTCCACGTCGCGCCGCCCGAACAGCCGGCCCAGCAGCCCACCCGGCTCGGTGACCTGGAACAGCGGGCCCCGCCTGCGGGCCACCGCCAGGTCGACGTCGGCGATCAGCATCCGGTCGGTGTTGAGCACGTCGGTGCCGTAGCGGTTGCGGGTCACCTGCGCGATCAGGGTCCCGTCGGGCGTGGTGACGTCGGCGAGGATCGGCTCGCGCAGCGGGGTGCGGGGGTAGTAGTCCCACCCGAGCTCCTGCCCGGTGCGCACCTTGGTGATCACCTGCTGCAGCCGCTCGCGCGCCTGCGCGGCGGCGTCCTCGACCGACACGTCCGACCAGCCCCACTTGCGCAGGAACCAGTGGTGGCCCTCGGGAGTCTCGACGCCGGACTCGGCCGCGGACCAGAACCTCGGTGTCGCCTTCACGGTGGCCAGCCTGGCAGAGCCGGCCGTGCAACCGACGTCACATCAGCGGCTCGCCCACCCGGACGTACGATGGTGGTCGGCGTGTCCCGCCCCCGCCCCGGGGCAGCAATCCGACCGCCGAGCACCGACCGGCAAGGGAGCCGAACGTGACCGTCGCACCCGAGGGACGACGCATGCTGCGCGTCGAGGCGAAGAACGCCGAGACCCCCATCGAGCGCAAGCCGAGCTGGATCCGCACCACCGCCAAGATGGGCCCGGAGTACACCGCGATGACCGCGCGGGTGAAGGGCCAGGGCCTGCACACGGTGTGCCAGGAGGCGGGCTGTCCCAACATCTTCGAGTGCTGGGAGGACCGCGAGGCGACCTTCCTCATCGGCGGTGACGTGTGCACCCGCCGCTGCGACTTCTGCGACATCGCGACCGGCCGCCCCACCGAGCTCGACATGGACGAGCCGCGCCGGGTCGCCGAGTCGATCCGCGAGATGGGCCTGCGCTACGCCACGGTCACCGGCGTCGCCCGCGACGACCAGCCCGACGGCGCCGCGAAGCTCTACGCCGAGACGATCCGCCAGATCCACGAGCTCAACCCGCACACCGGGGTCGAGATCCTGCCGCCCGACTTCGGCGCCAAGCCCGAGCTGGTCGGCATGGTGTTCGACGCGCGCCCGGAGGTGTTCGCGCACAACCTCGAGACGGTGCCGCGCATCTTCCGCCGCATCCGCCCGGCGTTCACCTACGAGAAGTCGCTGCGCGTGCTGACCATGGCGCACGAGCAGGAGCTGGTCACCAAGTCCAACCTCATCCTCGGGATGGGCGAGGAGGACCACGAGGTCGAGCAGGCGCTGGTCGACCTGCACGAGGCCGGCTGCGACATCCTCACCATCACGCAGTACCTCCGCCCCTCCAAGCTGCACCACCCGATCGACCGGTGGGTCAAGCCCGAGGAGTTCGTGCACTGGTCGGAGCGCGCCCAGGAGATCGGGTTCAAGGGCGTCATGGCCGGGCCGCTGGTGCGCTCGTCCTACCGGGCCGGCCGGCTTTACGTGCAGACGATGGCGGCGTACGGCCGTCCGCTCCCCGCGCACCTGTCTCACCTGGCCGAGGCGGCCGGCGACCCCGCGCGCCAGGAGGCGTCGTCGTTGCTGGCGGCCCCCGCGCGGCACGTATCCTGACCCTCATGTCCGAGACCCCCGAGAAGACGTCGCGCTTCCGCCGCAAGCGCAAGCAGAAGGACCCCAGCAGCCCGGGCCGCGGCGCCCAGATCAAGCAGGTCTACCGCCAGGCGAAGGCCCAGGACCCCAACATCGGGCTCTGGATGCTGCTGGCGTTCCTGGTGGTCTTCGGCGTCTTCGTCCTGATCGGGTTCCTCGTCGGGCACCCGGTCTACCTCGGGATCATCGGCGTCATGCTCGGCCTGGTCGCGGCCATGTTCATGCTGGGCAAGCGGGCCGAGCGCGCCGCCTACAAGCAGATCTCCGGTACGCCCGGCGCCACCGGCGCGGTCCTGTCGTCGCTGCGCCGGGGCTGGTTCTACGAGCAGGAGCCGGTCGCGGCCGAGGCGGGCGGACGTACGCGCAACATCCGTGACATCGGCAACGCCGCGATGGTCTTCCGGGCCGTGGGGCGGCCCGGCGTGGTGCTGATCGCCGAGGGCCCCAAGGGTGCCGCGATCAAGCTGCTGAACTCCGAGAGCAAGAAGGTCACCCGCGTCGCCGGCCCGGAGGTGCCGGTGCACACGCTGCGGGTCGGGCAGGGCGACGACACCGTCCCCGTCGACGCGTTGACCAAGCGGATGAACAAGCTCGAGAAGAAGCTGACCAAGCCCGAGGTCGACGCGGTGACCAAGCGGCTGCGCGCCCTCGGCGGCGCCAAGCCCCCGATCCCGCAGGGCATGGACCCGCGCAACGCCAAGGCCAGCAAGGTCGACCGCAAGGCCATGCGCGGCCGCTGACGAGCGCGCAGCGCAGGTCGCGGGTCGAGCTTGCGAGGCACGCGGCCGCATCGGAGTGCGACGACCCCAAGCCGGTCGAGTAGGCCGCGAGGCACGAGCGGCCGTATCGAGACCACCGCTGATGGTTGAGAGATTTAACACTCGCGAAACACACGGTCACTCCTGAGAAACCGCCTCTCGCTAGGGTCGTGGAACGACGTGATGCGCGCCGGACAGCACGGGCTGCGCACACCCGACCAGGAGGTTTCATGTTCACCAGCCCCGACGAGGTCCTGAAGTTCATCAAGGACGAGGGCGTCGAGTTCGTCGACGTCCGCTTCTGCGACCTTCCCGGCGTGATGCAGCACTTCAACGTGCCGGCGGCGACGTTCGACGCCGACGCGTTCGAGGACGGCCAGATGTTCGACGGCTCCTCGATCCGTGGTTTCCAGGCGATCCACGAGTCGGACATGAAGCTCGTGCCGGACGCGAAGTCGGCGTACGTCGACCCGTTCCGCAAGCACAAGACGCTGGTTATGAACTTCTCCATCGTCGACCCGTTCACCGGTGAGGCCTACTCGCGCGACCCGCGCAACATCGCCGCCAAGGCGGAGGCGTACCTGAAGTCCACGGGCATCGCCGACACCGCGTTCTTCGGTGCCGAGGCCGAGTTCTACGTCTTCGACGACGTACGGTTCGAGACCAAGTCCAACGCCGGGTACTACTTCATCGACTCCATCGAGGCCGCGTGGAACAGCGGTCGCGAGGAGGAGGGCGGCAACCTCGGCTACAAGACGCGCTACAAGGGCGGCTACTTCCCGGTACCGCCGGTCGACCACTTCGCCGACATCCGCGACGACATGGTCTCGCGCCTCGCCGAGGTCGGGCTCGAGGTCGAGCGCGCGCACCACGAGGTCGGCACCGCCGGTCAGCAGGAGATCAACTACAAGTTCTCCACGCTGCTGGGCGCCGGCGACGACGTCATGAAGTTCAAGTACGTCATCAAGAACACCTCCTTCGCGCACGGCAAGTCGGCGACGTTCATGCCGAAGCCGCTGTTCGGCGACAACGGGTCGGGCATGCACACCCACCAGTCGCTCTGGAAGGACGGCGAGCCGCTGTTCTACGACGAGAAGGGTTACGGCGGCCTGTCCGACGTGGCGCGGTGGTACATCGGTGGCCTGCTGCGGCACGCCCCGTCGCTGCTGGCGTTCACCAACCCGACGCTGAACTCCTACCACCGCCTGGTGCCGGGCTACGAGGCGCCGGTCAACCTGGTCTACTCCGCCCGCAACCGTTCGGCCTGCGTGCGCATCCCGATCACCGGCAACTCCCCCAAGGCCAAGCGCGTCGAGTTCCGCGTGCCGGACCCGTCGAGCAACCCTTACCTGTGCTTCTCGGCGCAGCTGATGGCCGGCCTGGACGGCATCAAGAACCGCATCGAGCCGCCGGAGCCGGTGGACAAGGACCTCTACGAGCTGCCCCCGGAGGAGCACGCCGACATCGCGCAGGTGCCGGGCTCGCTGTCGGAGGTGCTCGACAAGCTCGAGGAGGACCACGCCTACCTGACCGAGGGCGACGTCTTCACCGAGGACCTGATCGAGACCTGGATCGACTACAAGCGCACCAACGAGATCGACCCGGTCCGCTTCCGCCCGACCCCGCACGAGTTCGAGCTCTACTACGACATCTGACGAAGCGCGCAGCGGAGGTTGGCGGCCTCCAGCGCCAAGCTGGTCGAGTAGACGCGAGGCGCTAGCCGAGCGGCGTATCGAGACCACGCCCCCGACGTACGCCGTCGGCACCCACGCGGTGCCGGCGGCGTTCGTCGTTCAGCCGGGCCTGGCGTACATCCGGACAGGAAGAACGGCGTAGATGCCCCGGATTCGCGGGCACCAGCCCCGTTCTTCCCGTCCAGATGCTCACTCCTCCAGAGCGTCACCCAGGTCGCGCCGGCGCACCCGGCGACGCTTCCCCACGACCCGCAGGACGGGCCACGGCTCGCGAACGGCGCGGCCGTTACGCCGGTTCTTGTGAGGCTTGCAGAGCTGACAGCCCTTGTGCTGCCGATGAGATGAGTGCGCCATTGAGCGCTCCGTTCCGTGACCACACCCGCCACGGCGGGCGGGGTAGCTCCCCGCGCACAGCCTCATCCATGCAAACAACGTAACTGGCGGCGCGCGCCGTAGATGGCCGATGCCCGGCGTACATCTGGACAGGAAGAACGTCCTGGATCACCCGGATTCGCGGGCACTAACCCCGTTCTTCCCGTCCAGATGCCCAACTCGCCCATCACCCGGCCCCTGGCCGCGATCCGCGACCGCTACCGCCGTCACAGCTCGAGGGAATCCCGGACGTCGCCGACCGAGCCCACTCCCAGGTCAATCACGTTGTCGCAGAGAGGCTTTCGCGGCTGCCACGGGTGGGAACCACTCGACTGACATCGGGGCGACGTAGTCGAGGACGTTCTCGAGGCTCCCGATCCAAGGGTCCGGATCCTTGCCACCCGGGGCGGCCGGGTCGACCTGCCACATCACCGCATCGAAGCCGAGTGCTTCTGCCCGCCTCGCACCCGGATCTTGGCGAACCACGCGGTTGCGCAGGCGTTCTCGGATGCTCGGGGTACGGAAGTAGGCGTTGATCAGGACGTCGTGCCCGACCCACTCTCCCGCAGTGACCCGCCCCGCGAAGGCCGTCTGACCTGCAGCGAGCCGTTCGACAGACGGACCCCATCCGTCAGGCCCGGGTCCCCGCTGCTCTACCTCCGCCATCTGCTCCAGCCAACGCCGGGCCTGCCTGCTCACCTGCGCATCATGCCGGAGCCCGGCCTCACCCACGTCGCACGTCAGCGGCTCCCGGGCTGATCACTGCCCGGATAACCGGTCGTATGTCGGCGGCCGCGGCTACCGTTCGAGCAGTCAACAGGGGGGCAGATGAGCGAACCACGATTCGCCAACGAGGCCGAGCGCACCGTGTGGTCGCGGCTCGTCCACGACAAGCCGGACGACTGGATCGTCCTGCCGAACATCCGACTCACCGACGAGGGTAAGGACCACGAGGTCGACCTCCTGGTGCTCGCGCCCGGCCTCGGGGCCGTCGCACTGGAGGTGAAGGGTGGCAGCGTCTGGGTCGAGGGCGAGGAGTGGCGCCAGGGCAGCCCGCACAGGTCGCACAGGATCCGCCCCGTCGAGCAGGCCCTGGGCGGGACGTACGCCCTCCGCGAGTATGTCGAGACCGATCCGCGCTGGGGCGGTCGCCGGCGGATCCTGTGGAGCTGGGCGGTCGCGCTGCCGCACAGCAGCATCTCCCCCGACTTCGCGCTGCCGTCGTGCCCCCGCTGGGCGATCCACGGGCGCGACGACATGGCCCGGCTCGCCGAGCGCCTCGCCGCGTCGCTCCGCTCGCAGCGTGAGCAACGGGCGCCCACGCTCGACGACTGCCAGCTGGTCGCGGAGATCCTGCAGGGACGCAACCTCCCGGTCCGTGACGTCATCGCCACCGCGCTGGAGCACGAGGACCGCGCGGACCGGCTGACCGCCGAGCAGGCGACCCTGCTGAAGGTGACCCGGCTCCTCACGCGCGTCGAGGTGCGCGGTGGCGCCGGGAGCGGCAAGACGATCCTCGCCCAGACGCAGGCCCGGGAGCTGTCGTCCGGCAGCCACGACCGGCCGCAGCAGCGCGTCGCCCTGCTGTGCTACTCCCTCGGGCTCGCGATGGGCATGGAGCGGGTGGCGCAGACCTGGGCGCGACGCAAGCAGCCCGCGTTCGTCGGCTCGTTCGAGGACTTCGCCCGCTTCCTCGGCATCACCCGGTTCCCGGACCGCCAGGACAGCACCTTCTGGGAGGTCGAGCTCCCCCGGCAGATGGCCGATCTCGCGGCCGACCTGCCGGCAGAGAAGAAGTTCGACGCCGTCGTCGTCGACGAGGCGCAGGACTTCGCCGACGACTGGTGGCAGCCTCTCCTCGGCGCGCTGCGCGACCCCGAGACGGGCGGGCTGTACGCGTTCTCCGACGAGAACCAACGCGTGTTCGGCCGGTTCGGCCGGCCCAGCGTCGCCATGGTGCCGCTGATGCTCGATCGGAACCTGCGCAACACCAAGCAGATCGCGGCGACGTTCCGCACCCTGGCTCCGACCGGCATGCTGCTGAGCGACTACGACGGTCCCGAGGTCACGCTGGTGGAGTGCGCGACCGACGACGCGCTGGACGTCGCGGACGACCAGGTCGACACGCTGATCGACGAGGGGTGGCGCGAGCGCGACATCGCGCTGCTCACGACCGGCCAGCGCCATCCCGAGCACGTCACGCAGTTCGAGCGCGACCAGGTCCGCTACTGGTCGTCCTTCTGGGACGACGACACCGTCTTCTACGGTCACGTGCTCGGGTTCAAGGGGCTCGAGCGCCGCTGCGTCGTGCTGGCAGTCAACGACTCCCCCGATCGTGATCGGGCCAGAGAGCGGCTGTACGTCGGGCTCTCCCGGGCCACGGAACGTCTCGTGGTCGTGGGTGACCCCGACGTCATCCGTCAGACCGGCGGCGATTCCGTGCTGCGGCAGCTGCAGAGCTGACGGCACCCGCCCGACGCGAGCGAGCGGGTGCCGCCGCGCCTCACGCCGTGACGGGCTTGCCCGGGTGGTCCACGCGACCCGTCACCCGGCAGCGAAACTCCGGGTCGTGGTCGCTGGTGACCTCAAGGTCGTACCAGCCGGAGTCGGTCGGCCAGCGCACGTCCCGGCTCTTGCCGGGCTGCAGCTGCACGCTCTTCGAATCCCCCTTGTAGGCCAGCGCTTTCACGCTCACGCGCATCTTGGACGAGGAGTTGTTGCGCACCTGCAGACGCAGCGTGGCCCTCTCCGGGACGGGCACGATGTCGACCGCTCCGAGGCTGGCGGCGTCCGCACCGCGCAGCTCGAACCAGAACCGGTCCGGGCCCTGCACCACGACGTCGACGCTCTGCACGGTCACCTGCTCGACGGCGCCCGCGGCGACCGTCACCTGCGTGGGAACCGTGTCGGAGCCAGGGAACGGGTAGACGGAGTAGGCCGCCGCGACAGAGCCGGCGTTGCGGATCGCCACCGTCACGCCGGAGCCGGCGGGCTTGACCGAGACGCTGCTGGCGTACGGGCTGCGTCGGGCGGGCTTGCGTCCGGACTCCTGCTCCGGGATCGCTTGCTCCGCAGGCGGTTTCGGCTGCCAGCGGTCGATCGGCGACGGGATCGCGCCGGGCTGGGTGAGGGCCGGCGGCTGCCCGGCCTTCGCGAAGTCGAACGCGGACGTGAGGTCGCCGGCGACCGAGCGGCGCCAGGCCGAGATGTTGGGTTCCTTGACCCCGGTCCACTGCTCCAGGAACCGCAGGACGGAGGTGTGGTCGGCGACGGTCGAGTCGACGTACCCACCGATCGTCCACGGCGAGACCACCGTCATCGGCACGCGCGGCCCGAAGCCGATGGGGCGGCCGTCGTACCAGTCGTCGGAGCTGCCCGACGCGGGGCGCGGCGCGACGGGCGGCGGCACGTGGTCGAAGTAGCCGTCGTTCTCGTCGAAGTTGATGAAGGTCGCGGTGCTCGACCAGGTGTCGAGGTCGGAGGCGACGATGTCGAGCAGGTCGTAGATGAGGTTCGCGCTGCCGACCGGGGTCGACGAGGCGGGGTGCTCCGACATCGCCGCGGTGGGGACGACCCAAACCACTTGTGGCAGAACGTCGTTCGCGATGTCGTTCTGGATGCGCTTCAGCAGTGTGCCGGGTCGGCTGCGGAACATCGCCCGGTCGAACAGGCTGCGCTCCGCCGCGCTCAGCGTCTTGCGCCCCTGCTCCAGCTGGCCGAGCAGCCGCTCCTGCTCCTGCGGCGACTTGCCGTGCAGCGACTCGTAGAACTCCTCGGTCGTGCGGTAGCCGCCGTCGACGGGCGCGAGCACCTTCGTGCCGATCGCCTTGAACGGCTTGAAGTACTCCACCGCGTTGTCGGTGAAGTTGTCCCACTCCTGATAGATCTGCCAGCTGACGCCCGCGGCCTCGAGCCGCTCGGGGTAGGTCGTCCAGTCGTACCCGGCGTGGTTCTTGTCGTACGCCGCGTTGGTCACCGCGCGCCCGCCCGTCGGCTCGTCGCCGGTGGTGCCGGAGAAGAAGTAGTTGCGGTTGGGGTTGGTCGAGCCGTTCGCGGAGCAGTGGTAGGCGTCGAGGATCGTGAAGGTGTCGGCGAGCTCGTACTGCAGCGCGATGTCGCGCCGGTCGTAGTACGTCATGCTCCCCTCGCCCTTGTTGGGGATCCACGCGTCGCACCAACCCTGCGCCCAGGCGCCGGTCGCGTCGGTGAAGCCGTGCGGGAGGGCGCTGAGGTACTGGATGTCGGTCGAGGGGCGGCCGGCAGCGGCCGCGGCCTCGCGCAGGGAGAACGGGAGTACGTCCTCGCCAGCCTTGCTCGCCTGGTGCAGGACCGAGTCCCCGGCTCGGCGCCGCAACGGGTTGCGGTCACCGAATCCCCTGACGCCGCGCAGAGTTCCGAAGTAGTGGTCGAAACTTCGGTTCTCCTGCATCAGCAGGATCAAGTGCTCGATCGCCTTGAGGCCGCCGGGGCGCATGGGCGCGGCGACCGCGCGGTGGACGGAGGCGGGGAGCAGCGAGCCGACGGCGGCCAGGCCAGCCGCCGCTCCGGTCGTCTGCAGGATCTGGCGGCGGGTGGGGGCTGAGGGCATGTTGTCGTTCACCCGGGGGATGAGAGCGGACGCGCGTGAACGGGGGAAGGCCTCGGAGCGAACGCGATGCGTGCACTAAGGCGCCGGTGGGAGTTGTCCTCGCCGCAACGGCACCACCCGCTGCTGGTTCCCATTGCCGTCAGCCCAGGTCAGCGTCGCCTCGAACCGTCTGGAGTGCTGACGGAACGGTTCATAGGCCCATGGGATCGGGTATCGCGCCCCTGCGGCCATCTCGGCCAGCGGGAGTTCTCCCTTTTCGACGTCGAGGAGCCGCAACTGCCGTCCGGACTCGTCTCGCAGCGTCACATCGACATCGGTGGCCGCAGCAGGTCCGCGGTTCGAGAGCACGAGGTGGTAGCCGGCCATGACCGGTTCTCGACCCTCCAGCTCGACGTAGGCCCGCGAGGTTAACCAGTGGAACGAGACCGTCATGTCGGCGCGTCGCTCGGCTCTGCGGCCCCGCAGCTCCTGGGTCACCAGGGTGTAGAGCGAAAGCGCTAGCGCAGCCGCCGCGATGACGATTCCCAGCCACTGACTCATGGTTCTTGATAGCGCGCGGAGACTCGGCTACGGAGAATCTACGCCGAACTTTCTCAGGCCTGACCTGTACCCGGTCGCTAGGCCGGACGAGCCCAGCGCGTCCGCCACACCTACCGAACCCGTCTGACCTACGCTGTCGTTCGTCATTGCGGCCCGACGGGCTTCCTCGGACATGCCCCCACCCGCACGAGATCTTTCGTGCTGCCTGGGGACTTGTCTTGCACCTCCACCGCGCGTCCGCGGAGACCCTGTCACCGAACGAGGCGACCCTCGCCGAACTCCTTGCTGAGCAGATGGGCATCCAGGTCGGACACAGACCTTCGGCGTCTGAGAAGCACTCCTGGGAGCGCTCCATCCCAGCCCTGCGAGCGGACCTGATCAGCGCGGGGCTCGGCCAGGTCGAGATGCTGCTGGAGTATCGGCTTCCGCTCACCAGCAAGCGCGCCGACGTGATCTTGGCCGGACGGCACCCACGCACGAATCGGCCGTCGTACGTCATCATCGAGCTCAAGCAATGGAGTCAGGCCAAGCGGCTAGAGGACTCCGAGACGCTCTTCCGGGTCGCGCCGCACCACACGAGGGAGTACCTCCACCCCGGGCTGCAGGTCGATGGATACTGCGACTATCTCGCCGATTTCACAACCCACCTCGCCGAGACCGATCACTCCCTGGTCGGTGCGGCATACCTGCACAACGCCGATGACGCCGGTGTCGCCGACATCCTCGCCGCTCCATCGGGCACTCGGTCCCGGGTCTTCACCGGACAGAGGCGCGGCGAGTTCATCACGTTCCTCCAGGCACATCTCGCCCCGCTGCCAGGTCACGACGTCGCGGACGCCCTGCTCTCGAGCGCAGTCGCACCCAGCCGCCACCTCCTGAAGGTTGCGGCGGATGAGGTCCAGCGACAGGAGATGTTCGTCCTGCTCGACGAGCAGCGCCTGGCGTACGAGGAGGTGCTTCACGCCGTGTCCGAGGCCCGGAGTGCTGACCACAAGACCGCAGTAGTGATCTCGGGCGGCCCCGGCAGCGGCAAGTCGGTCATCGCGTTGTCGCTCATGGGTGAGCTTGCGCGGCAAGGCCGTTCGGTTCTCCACGCAACCGGATCACGGTCGTTCACGCTCACGCTTCGGCGCGTCGCCGGCGCAAGAGCGCCGAAGGTCCAGAAGATGTTCACGTACTTCAACCAGTTCATGGACGCCGAGAAGAACGGGCTGGACTGCCTGATCCTGGACGAGGCGCACCGAATGCGCGAGACCTCGGTCCAGCGCTACACGCCCAAAGCTCAGCGACTCCGCGCCCGTCCGCAGGTGGAAGAACTCCTCGAGGCAGCTCGCGTCCCCGTGTTCCTGCTGGATGACCACCAAGTGGTGCGGCCGGGAGAGCAAGGAACGGCCGATGAGATCGATCGGTTCGCTCGCGAGAAGGGTCTCGACGTGCGCCGGATCAGTCTCGACGATCAGTTCCGCAGCGGCGGGTCCGAGCTCTTCGTCTCGTGGGTGCAGCGGACGCTGGGGCTGGTGCCCGACGGCGAGTTCAAGTGGCCAGGGGATGAGCGTTTCGAGCTGCTCACAGCCAGCTCCCCCGCTGAGATGGAGGCTTGGCTGAGAGGACGAGCGGAGGAGGGAGAGACGGCGCGCATCGCCGCCGGCTATGCATGGCCGTGGAGCGATGCGCCCAAGGACGGCGCCCTGGTGCCAGATGTGGTGATCGGCGACTGGGCACGCCCCTGGAACGTCAAGGGTGAGCGCGCGGTCGGTGGCGCCCCGCCAGCAGCCCTTTGGGCAACCGACCCGAACGGCTTCGGGCAGGTGGGCTGCGTCTACACGGCCCAGGGGTTCGAGTACGACCACGCCGGCGTGATCTTCGGGCCAGACCTGGTCTGGCGAGACGATCGTTGGGTCGCGGTGCGCGACGCCAACAAGGACCCAGACTTCAAGAGCCGCAAGACCGTGGGTGACGACGTCTTCGACAAACTGGTCCGAAACGTCTACAAGGTGCTGCTGACCCGGGGCATGAAGTCGGTTGTCGTGTTCTCCACGGATGCCGAGACTCAGGCGCACCTGGAGTCCCTGATTCCCGCGCGGGCGGCCCGCGACGATGAGTGAGCTCCACGTTCGAGAGTGGCAAGACCGCCTCCGCCGTTTCGCAGAGCACCGGGACTGGGAGCAGTTCCACACTCCGAAGAACCTTGTGATGGCACTGAGCGTCGAGGTCGCAGAGCTCGTCGAGATCTTCCAATGGCTGACCCCGGAACAATCCACCGAAGTCATGGGCACCAAACGCGCCCAGGATGTGCGAGACGAGGTCGCGGACTCGCTGACGTACCTCTTGCGGCTGGCGGACATGCTCAATGTGGACCTCGACGCCGCCATGGCGGACAAGTTCCAGCGCGCCGCCGATCGCTACCCGGTGGACGAGGTACGGGGCAGCGCAGAGAAGCGCTGACCTCACGCGTCAGACGAGCGCCCAGTCGATAGGCACTTCCCCATGCTGCTCGAGGAGCGCGTTCACCCGGCTGAACGTCTTCCGGGATCGGAAGTCGCTCTGGTGTGGGCCCCTGGCCGCGGGGTGAGGCGCATCGACCACCCGATCTCGCTGCTTGTGAATCAGGGGGAGCGTCTTCTGCGCAGACTGCCCCCACAGCACGAAGACGACCGGGCGGTCCCGCTCGTCGAGCCGGGAGATCGCGGCATCCGTGAACTGCTTCCACTCTTTGGCATGCGAGTTGGCCTGATCCTGACGAACCGACAAGGCCGTGTTGAGAAGCAACACGCCCTGCTCTGCCCACTGCGTCAGGTCTCCGTGCGGCAGGGGCTCCTGCCCAACGCCATCGGCAACCATCGCCTTGCCGATATTGCTCAGCGATGGCGGCGCTTTCACGCCCCGTGGCACCGAGAAGGACAGCCCCATCGCCTGGCCAGGCTGGTGATACGGATCCTGTCCGAGGATCACGACCTTCACCTTGTCGTACGGCGTGAGCTCGAAGGCCGCGAACATCTGGTTCGGCGGCGGGTACACCCCGTGCGTCGCACGCTCTTCACGAACGAACCGCATGAGTTCGGCGAAGTACGGCTGCTCCACCTCCTCGCGTAGAACCGGCCACGCCTTCAGCAGTGATTCCGTCTCAGACCCCATCACCTTTTACCTTCCGCTCGTGCAACCGACGTACGCGCTCGGCCAGCTCAGGCACCGGCCCGGCCACCTCAGCCCCGGGCACCACCTGCCGGATGCGCAACGACGCGACCGGACCCGGCGCCACGCCCATGTCACGCATCCACTCCCCCAGCTGCTCCGACGAGCTGGCATAGACGATGCGCCCCAGGCCGACCCAGCCGTGCGCGGCGGCGCACATCGGGCAGTGCTCACCAGAGGTGTAGACCGTCGCCGCCGCCCGCTCCTCGGGGCTCATCTCGCGCACCGCCCAGAGGGCGATCGCGAGCTCGGGGTGCTGCGTGTGGTCGCCGCCCGACACGTGATTGTGGTCCTCGAATCGCACTGTGCCGTCAGCGTCGACGAGCACCGACCCGAACGGTTCGTCACCCGCCTCGACCGCCGCCTCGGCCAGGTCGACCGCACGCTCCAGAAGCTCCAGGTCCCTCGACGTGACGTCCATGCGCCCATCCTGCCCGGACGTCACGGCCGCTCCCCCGCCGCCCGGATCGCCTCCATCACCTCAGCCTGGTTGGCCATCCCCACCGCGTGCCCGGCGCCCTCGAAGACCCGCAGCCGGGCGTTCGGCAGCTGCTGCGCCACGCGACGCCCCACCGCGATCGGCACGTTCACGTCCTCGGTGCCGTGCCACAGCAGCACCGGCGCCCGCACCTCGCTCAGCCCGAACCCCCACGGGCTCGCGATCATCCGCAGCTCCTGCACGGCACCGCGCGTTCCCTGCCGAAAAGCGCCAATCGCACTGGGGCGCAACAGATCTCCGTACCTGCCGAACACCTCCCGGTCGGGCGGCGGCGAGACCTTCACCTGCTGCTCGACGAACTTCGCGTACCGCTTGTCATCACGCACCGCCCGCCCCATCGCCGCCATCATCGGGCGCAGCAGCCACGGTGCACGCTGCGCCGCCCCGAAGATCACGCGGTTCATCGGCTTCATCCCGTCACGCACCCACGCCTCGTGCGCCGGACCCATCCCCGCGAGCACCAGGTTCAGCGTGAGCCGGTCGCCGAGCGCGTACGCCAGCACCAGCGCGTGCGGCCCGCCGCCGGACTCCCCGACGTTGGCGAACCGCTCGAGCCCGAGTGCGTCGGCGAGCTCGCGCACGTCTTCGGCATAGCGCGCCAGGCTCCGCCGCGGGTCCACGTCCGAGTGCCCGTATCCCGGCTTGTCCACACAGACCAGCCGTACGCCCTGCGCCCGGGCCGCGTCGTCGTACACCAGGCCTGTCTCACCGGAGGCCGGCGTGCCCGGCGAGTAGATCGCCGGCACCCCGTCGGGATCGCCGAACTCGTAGTAGGCGAGCGTGCGCCCGTCGCGCAGCGTGATCGTGCGGTGATCGGCCATGCGTCCATCTTCGACGCCGAACGGCTGCGCCGCTGGCTATCGTGCGCAACACGAACCAGGGAGGAGACTGCGTGTCCAAGTACAAGGTGACCCAGTCAGCGGTGACGCAGCTTCTGGAGGACGTCCGCCGCGAGCAGATCGCGATCCCCGAGCTGCAACGTCCGTTCGTCTGGGACTCGGTGAAGGTCCGAGACCTGATGGACTCCCTCTACAAGGGCTACCCGGTCGGCTACCTGATCACCTGGCAGTCCGTCGGAGCGCATCTCAAGGGCGGAACCGTCGCAGCGCACCAGCAGATCCTCATCGACGGGCAGCAGCGCATCACCGCGCTGCGCGCCGCGGTCGCCGGCCTGCCTGTCGTCGACAAGCGCTACCGGCAGGTGCGCATCCGGATTGCGTTCAACCCGGTCACCCAGGAGTTCGCCACCCTGACCCCAGCGCTCGATCGGAGCCCGGAGTGGATCTCCGACATCAGCGAGCTGTTCAACGCGGCCTCGACGTACGGCTTCTACAGCGCCTACTTCGACGCCAACCCGGAAGCGGACAAGGGCGCGGTCGAAGCCGCTATCGCCGGCCTCGAGCAGGTCAAGAACGCCCAGATCGGGATCATCGCCCTCAACGACGACCTCGACGTCGAGACTGTCTCGGAGATCTTCATCCGGATCAACTCCAAGGGCGTGCCGCTCTCCAGCGCCGACTTCGCGATGAGCAAGATCGCGACCTACGGGGACCGCGGTCGCAACCTGCGCAAGCTCATCGACTACTTCTGCAACCTCACCGTCGCGCCCCACGTGTTCGCCGACATCGAGACCAACGACACCGAATTCGCGCAGACGACATACCTTTCCGCGATCTCGTGGCTCAAGGACGACAGCGAGGACCTCTACGACCCGGAGTACACCGACGTCATCCGGGTCGCCGGACTCGTCGGGTTCCACCGGGGCAAGGCGTCCAGCATCGTGTCCGAACTGTCCGGACGCGACCCCGAGACACGCAAGGTCGACGAGGCCCGCATCCCGATCGCGTACGACCGGCTCGAGTCCGCGCTGCTGCAGATCGTGCGGAAGTACCACTACGAGAACTTCGTCATGACGATCAAGTCCGCCGGTTTCCTGACGCCCAAGATGATCGGTTCGCGCAACGCGCTGAACTTCGCCTACGCGCTCTACCTGCGTCGGCGCGAGGAACCGGAGATGTCCGAGGGCGAACGCAAACGGATCGTGCGGCGATGGTTCGTCCTGTCCATGCTCACCGGCCGGCACTCCGCAAGCTTCGAGTCCACCTGGGAGCAGGACATGCGACGCATCGACGCCGTCGGCGCCGCGGCCTACCTGAAGCAGCTCGAGGAGGGCGAGCTGACGGACGGCTTCTGGGACGTACGCCTTCCCGCCGCCCTCGAGACGACAAGCACCGCGAGCCCGTTCTTCCAGACCTTCCTCGCCGCCCAAGCCAAGTCCGGCGCGCGCGGCTTTCTCTCCAAGGCGATCACGGTCGCCGCGATGCACCAGCAGTCCGGCGACATCCACCACATCGTGCCCAAGGACTACCTGCAGAAGAACGGCTTCCCCGACCGCGGCGACTACAACCAGGTCGCCAACTTCGCCCTGACCGAGACCTCGATCAACATCTCCATCTCCAACCTGCCTCCGTCCGAGTACATGGCCAAGCTCTCCGAGCAGATCGCCAACGGGACCCTCTCCCTGGGCGAGATCACCGACGCGGACGACCTCGCGACGAACCTGCGCGAGAACGCCGTGCCGGACAACCTCTCCGAGGTGGTCGCTGGGCACTACCCGGAGTTCCTTGCGGCTCGGCGGCGGCTCATGGCGCAGGCGATCCGGGAGTACTACGAGTCGCTCTGACGCGAGGCCACTGCGGGCTCGGCCTACTCCAGCTCGCGCAGCTCGATCAGGTCGCCCGTGCTGGCCAGCTGGCGGCAGCACGCCTCCAGGCCCTCCCGGTCGTCGCTCTCGATGAGGTAGAACCCGACCACCTGCTCGACCGACTCGGTGAACGGACCGTCCGTCACGACCGTGCCGCCGGCGCCGTCGGGCCTCATCGACACCGCTTCGGCCGACGGGTGCAACGGGCTGGAGACGATCACCTTGTGCCCGCCCTCGGCGAGCTCGGCGTTGAATCGCTCGTGCGCCCGCATCCCCTTCTCGTGCTCCTCCGGCGGCAGCTTGGCCCACTCGGCCTCGGGCGCGGGCAGCAGCATCAGGTAGCGGCTCATGGTGTTCTCTCCTCGTCTCGGGACTGTGATGACTGCATGACGCGCCAGGTGGTGGGGATTCGACAGCAATCCGTCACGGATCGGTGACCTGCATCGGTGAGCGAGCGTGCGGCTGGGCGCACGGTAGGTCACCGATCCGGCTCACTGGTGGTGGTCTCGATACGTCGCTCGGCCAGCGCCTCGCGGCTGCTCGACCAGCTTTCGGGGCTACTGGCGGGCGAGGGCGTACGCAGCGCAGCCGATCAGCTCCATCGACACCGTGAGGCGCTCCATCGAGATGTTCTCCTCGATGGTGTCGTCGGCGGAGTGGTACTCCGGCTCCAGCAGCGCCGGCGACTCGACGCCGCGCCAGGAGAAGTTGCCGCTCGGCATCCCCTGCTCCTGGAACGCCTGGTGGTCGCTCGACCCGCGCTGGGTCACGTCGCTCATCTGCGACCGATAGCCGAGCCGCTCCCCCGCGGCGAGCACCTGCGCGTTGACGACGTTGGGCTGACCGTCGTACGACAGCACCCAGTACCGCTCCGCCGGGTCCCAGCTCGTCCCGACCATGTCGTTGTTGAAAACCCCTCGCACACGGGCGCGTTCGGCCGCATCGAGCTGCGAGACGTAGTGCCGCGCACCCACCAGGCCGACCTCCTCCGAGCCCCACAGCGCGAACTGCAGGTTGGCTCTCGTCGGCAGGTTGCGCATGATCCGGGCCAGCTCGAGCGTCAGCACCGTGCCCGAACCGTCGTCGTTGGCACCCTTGGCCCCGATCACCGAGTCGTAGTGCGCGCACACCATCACGTTGTCGCGCGACGCGGCGCCGCCCGCACCCTGCTTGCCGGCGACCGACGCGAGCACGTTGTACGACGTCACGTTGGTGTGCAGCCACATCTGCAGCGTCAGCTCGGCCGGCATCGCCTCGAGCAGCGCGTACTTCTGCACCTGCCCGACCCCGACCACGGGGATGCTCACGTTGCGCGACAGCGTCGGCGCGAAAGCCGAGGCCTGGCGCGGGTATTGGCCGTCGGTCCGCGTCGCGACGAACGCCACCGCACCCTTGGCCGCGGCCGCCTCGGCGAGCGTCGTGAGGTCCTCGCTCCCCTCGACCACGCGCATGACGATCGCGCCGTCCACCGAGTCCGGCAGGTCCGTGGGCAGCGCGCTCGGCGCGAGCACGAGCGGGCCGGTCACGGTGCCGCGGATCGCTCCGCGCGCAGCGGCACCCACGCCCCAGCACAAGCGGGTGTCGAGCCCGCTCCCCGACAGCTCACCGAGACGCCGGTCGGGCACCGAGAACGGTTGCAGCTCAACCGAATAGCCGTACGCCCGCAGCGTGTTCTGCAGGAACGTCGCCGCCTCGTTCTCGGCCGGCGTCCCGCTGTAGCGCTGCCCGATCGTCTCGCTCAGGTGACGCAGGTTGGCGAGCGTCCGAGAGGCGCTGATCTTGCTGACGATCTGCTTGTCGAAGTTGCTCAGGGTCGGTGCGCTGACTGCTGCGGGGCGCATGCCGTTCGTGGCCCACGCGGGCATCGTGATCGCGCTGGCGGCCCCGGCGCCGGCCAGGGAGAGCAGGGATCGGCGGGTCAGGTTGCTGGGCATGGCAGGCTCCTCGGTCTCGACTCCGTTGTCGCCGAGCGATGCGCCGAAGCGCCCCTGCACCGCGCGGTCCGACCACCGTACGTGCTGGCCGGCACCCGCGCGGGTGGACCGTTCACCGGCGTCCCCCGTCGCTCTCATCGCCCGAGCAGCGTCAGCACGGCCACCGCTCCGGCCTCGACGCGCAGCTGACCCGGCCGGTCGATCCACACCGTGTCGCCGAGGGACAGTCGCGCCGCGCCGGGCAGCACCGCCTCGCCCCGGATCACGGTGAGCACGCCGCTTCCCGGGACGAGCACCGCGCCTGCCGCCTCGAGCCGGTACGTCGCCGATCCCTCCGAGGTCGACTCCAGCCGGACCCCGGGCTGGCTGCACAGGCGCGGTGCAGGCTCCGACCCGCGCAGCTCGAGGCCGAGCATCCGCACCGGTTCGCGGTTGCGCGCCGACACCCGCACCCGGTGGATCACCGGGTGCTCCCGGTGGGGCTGCCACAGCACCGTCCCGGCCGGCATCCGGATCCACCCGACGAGCAGCCGACGCGCGAGCCACCCCGCCGGCCGCAGACGGCCGGCGGACGCGCCGGGTCTGGTCGGCGAGGACGTACCGAGCAGGTTGTCGCTGCGAATCGTCCCGCCGCGCACGACGACGTACACCGTGTCCGTGTGGTGCAGGTGGTCACGCGTAACGTGGCCGGGCGGGAGTCGCACCTCGTACACCCGGCACCGGTCGTTGGCGAAAAGCTCGACGTGCGAGGGCTCCTCGGCGACGGGCACGAAGTCCGGCCCGGCGGCCGCGTCGACCGTACGTCCGCTCATCGCGCGCGCTCCCCGGACGCCGGTGCAGGGAGCAGGTCGACCTCGCGCAGCCAGTCGATCGTCGCGGCGAGCATGTCCTCGAGCGACGTGCGCCCCAGCCCGAGCATCCGGCGGGCCAGCCCGTCGTCGACGACCAGGTCCCCGGTGGCCCGGCGGTACTTCGCCAGGCTCAGCTCCGGCTCCGAGCGGGTCAGTGCGGCCTTGACCTGCGACGCCGCGAACAGCGCCACCAGCTGCGGGCGCGGGGTCGCCGCCGCGGGCACCGGCTTGTCGAGCAGGCCCGCGATCGTACGAACCACCTCGAGGAACGACGCCTCGACGCCGCCGAGGATGACGTTCGTGCCGGCGAGCGGCGCGTCCACCGCGGCCAGGTGCGCGTCGACCACGTCGTGCACCGCGATCCAGCTGGCATGCCCGGGCGGGACCACCGGGAGCGAGTCGTTGGCGACCGGCAGGATCAGCTGCCGCGCCCAGTTCGAGACATCGCCCGGCCCGAGGATGTTGACCGGGTTCAGGGTGACCGTCGACAGCGCCCCCGCGGCCGCCGCGCGGTGCACGAGGTGCTCGGCGGCACGCTTGGAACGTCCGTAGTTGTCGCCCTTTGTCTCGACGTTGGAGGGGCTGTCCTCGCGCAGCCGCACACCCGGCTGCCAGCCGTAGCTGCTGATCGAGGAGGTGTAGACCAGCCGACGCGCACCCGCCCGCGGCGCGCTCTCCAGCAGGGTCGCGGTCCCGCCGACGTTGTCGCGCCACTGCGCTGCTCGCTGCTGGGACCAGGTGGTCGTGTTGCCCGCGAGGTGGAACACGACCGGCTCGTCGAGCCCGGTCAGCGCGCGGTCGATCGACGCGCGGTCCAGCAGGTCGCCCATCGCGATGCGCGTGGCCGCCGGCAGCAGGTCGATCCGGTCGCCCTCGCGGCAGAAGCCGGTCACGTCCCACCCCGCGCCGACCAGGCGGGTGACCAGGTGCCGACCCAGGAAGCCAGCCGCTCCGGTGACGAAGGCGGTGCGCGGCCGTCCACCAGCCATGATCGATCCTCTCGATACCGTCGGTATTGAATACTCCGGGTATCGTAACAGCGTGGCCACGACACGGAACCCCGGCAGCGGCCGGCGACGACGGAGGACCGACGAATCGGCGCCGCGATCCCAGCGCAGGCCGACCCGGAGCCAGACCCGCGAGCACGTTCTCGCCGCAGCCGCGCAGGTGTTCTCTCAGCACGCGTACGCCGGCGCCACCCTCGACCAGATCGCCGCCGCCGCCGGGCTGACCAAGGGGGCGATCTACTCCAGCTTCGGCGGCAAGGAGGACCTGTTCTTCGAGGTGCTGCGCTCCCGGACGCGGGAGCGGGTGCTGGCCGCGCGCGAGGTGCTCGGCAACGCGCCGACGTTCGACGGCGCCGAGGTGGGCCGGCTGCTCGAGCGCTTCACCAGCGACGACCCCACCTGGCACCTCGCGCTGATCCAGTTCTGGGCCTCGGTGACCGCCGCGCCGGGGTCCGGACGCCTCGCCGAGCTCCAGCGCATGCGGTCCGAGCTGCGCGCCGACATCGAGTCGATGCTGACCAGCGGGGGCGTCCCCGCCGACCGCGCCCGCTGGATGTCGGTGGCGATCCTCGCGCTGTCCAACGGGTTGGCGATCGAGCGGGCGATCGACCCGGGCGCGACCGAGGGCGTGTTCGCCGCCGCGCTGGAGACCTGGACGGAGTAGCCGACGCGGGACCCGAGACACGCGCGGCTGCCTCGTGAGTGGGCCAACCCCTCGACGCTGATCGACCCGCGGTCAGCGGAACCGGACGAAGCTTCGCAGGTTTGTTCCCTCGGCCGAGACCTCCGCGAACCCCAGCGACTCGTAGAACGCCTTCTGTCCCGGGTCAGTGTCGGTCAGCAGCACCGTCTGCCGGACATGTCCGAACGGTTCGGACGGCGCCTCCATGAGCCCGAGCACCCCTGCCTCGAACTTTGATCACTGATGTCTCCTCACCCGGCCGCGTCCTTGGATTGACTGGTCTCATGCCTACCCTGCACGTGCTCGGGACCTGCGCCGGCTGGCCGGAGCCAGGGCGCGCCTGTTGCGGGTACGCCCTCCGAACCAGCGACTCCTACCTCGCCGTCGATCTCGGGCACGGCACGCTCGGACCGCTGCTGCAGCTCCTCGACGGCAACCTGACGAGACTGGCCGGGGTCGTCGTCTCGCACGCCCATCCCGACCACTGCGCCGACCTGATCGGGCTGGCACGCGCGCTGGTCCTGGGGTCGAGCGTCCGACACGTGCCCTTGGTCGCGCCGCCGCGGGTAGCCCGAACCGCCGCTGCGGCCGATCCGGAGGACGGCGAGCAGGTCATCGCCGAAGCATCCGCCACACCCGAATCAGCAGCTAGCGCAGGCCCGTTCGGCGTGACCACCTCCCCGACCCCGCACTACGTCGAGAACTACGCATGTCGCGTGCAGGCGGACGACCGCGTGCTCGTCCACACCGGCGACACGGGACCCGACGAACGGCTTGCTCGGTTCGCCTCCGGCGCAGACGTGTTGCTGTCGGAGTCCACCGATCGAGCTCAGGAGCAACATCATTCAGCCGATGCAGACACCCGCCGCTACCTGCTCACCGGGTCACAGGCCGGCGAGCTGGCGATGTCCGCTCAGGTCGGACACCTCGTGCTGACCCACTTCTGGCCGGGCAACGACCGAGACCTGTCGCGGCGGGAGGCGCAGAAGACCTACCGCGGGCCGGTAACCGTTGCCGACGAGGGCGCGGCCATCGAGGTCTGAGGGGCCCGCCACGGTAGGCGAACGCTGGTCTCGATACGCGCTCCGCAGGCTCCGCGCTACTCGACCGGCTTGAGCGCAGCTACTCGACCGGCTTCAAGCGCGCCGTCGCGGCGAGGCCGTCGACCAACCACCGCTGCGCGAGGGCATAGGTCGCGAGCACGAACCCGTGGCCCGTCTGTGCGGCGCGGCCGGTCAGCACCTGCTCCCCGAGCAGGATCATCGCATCGGAGGCGACGAAAGACGCTCCGCCCCAAGGGATTCGGCCGATCGCGACATCGCCTGCAGACCTCGGCATCCCGAGCGCAAGGGCACCGGTGGTGCCCAGCAGCACGCCGTACGCCGTCACCACCGGGTCGGGCTTGCTCTCCTTCGCAGTGTCCAGCGCCGCCAGTCCCAGCAGGGTGCCGGCGACCAGGGCTGTCGACCGCGGCCGGGGCCGGGCACCCGCCTGCGCGAGCAGGCCCGCATAGATCAGCTGCTGCACGGCGAACGCCGCCGCACCCTTGCGCAGCCGCCGTCGCGACGCCTCGTCACTCTCGCCGCCCTCGGGCGCGATGAGCACCAGGTCACCGACCCACGCCGCACCGGTCGCCCCGAGCAGCGCACCGAGGCCCTGCGGAGAAAACTGACGCCGGTCGCGCACCAGCCCGACCTGCAGCAGCGGCATCAGCGCGGCCTTCGACACCGCGTGGGTGCGGCGCCGACCGAGCGCTCCGGCGAGCGAAGTGACTACTCCTGCAACGGCGTACGCCGCTCGCTCCCCTCGATCCACCCGGACGACGCGCGACCCGCCCTGCCCGGCAGCGCGCACGTCACGACTCCTTGAGCCGCAGCCGCAGGTGCCCTGCGTCGTCGGTCAGCTGCACCTCGACGAGGTCGTCGCGGGACTGCACGAAGTCGCTGAAGTTCTTGAACCCCAACGCCTTCTCCTTGAAGCCGGGGTCCATCCGCTGCATCTGGCTCTTGATGCCGCCGCCGAAGAACCACTCGGCCTCGTCGCCGCGGTCGGCCGCGATGGTCAGCGCGCGCAGCAGCAGGTCGGTTGCCTCCTGCTGCCCCGACTTCTTGGCCGGCGCCTTTGCGGTCTTCTTGGCCGCGGTCTTGGACGCGCGCCCGCTCGCCGTCTTCTTGGCCGTCGCCTTCTTCGCAGGGGCCTTCGTGGTCGCGTCCGCAGCCGGCTGCGCCTCCTCGGCGTCCGGCTCCGAGGACGGCTGGTCGTCCTCCAACGGCGGGACGCCGGGCAGCGCGTCGTAGGAGCTGAACTCGTCGCACGCCGCGATCAACGCGCGGCTGGTCGAACCGGTCACGCCGATGCCGACGACGAACCGGCCCCACTGCTTGCAGCGCTGCGCGAGGGCGATGTAGTCGGAGTCGCCGCCGACGATGACGACGTGGGTGATGTCGGCGTACTGGCCGAGATCCTCCATCGCGTCGATGGCCAGCCGGATGTCGGCGCCGTTCTTGGTGCCGGACACCGGGAACAGCTGGGTCAGGTCGACCGCGCGGTCGACCAGCTGCCGGCGGTAGGCCGCGTTGGCCGGCACCGACCAGTCGGCGTAGGCCCGGGCCAGGGCGACCGTGCCGTAGGACGCCGCGTAGTCCAGCACCGCACCGATGTCGACGGTCGCCTCGGCCAGCCGCACGTCGACCGGGTCGGTGCTGCCCCAGTCCGCCACGTGGTCACGGGCGTTGTCGGCCCGCCACGGGTCACGCTTGCCGGCGTGCACCTGGTCGTAGCGGGAGATGACGACGTTGTCGAAATCGATGTAGACGGCGACGCGAGGTGCAGGCATGACGTCACCGTATCGAGGGCGGCAGGCTGGTTGAGTAGCGCGAGGAACGAGCGCGGATCGAAACCCCGCTTGGGGCAGGTCTCGATACGCCGCTCGGCTAGCGCCTCGCGGCTACTCGACCAGCTTGGCTACTCGGGCGACGTGGGCGCCGCGCTCTCGACGTACGGCCGCTCGCGCCTGGTCTCGACCCGCGCGATCGTGCGCCGGTGGACGGCGTCGGGACCATCGACGATGCGCAGCGTGCGCGCGATCGCGGCGAAGCGCGCGATCGGGAAGTCCTCGGTGACGCCGGCCGCGCCGAACACGTCGATCGCCCGGTCCACCACGGCGCTGAGCGCCGCGGGCGCCGCGACCTTGATCTGCGAGATCTCGCCGCGCGCGGCCTTCGCCCCGCCCTGGTCGATCAGCCACGCGGTCTTCTGCACCAGCAGCCGCGCCTGGTCGATCTCGAGCCGACTGTTCGCGATCTGCTCCTGCACGACGCCCTGCTCGATCAGCGGGCCGCCGAAGGCCGTGCGCTCCTGGGCCCGAGACACCATCAGCCCCAGCGCCCGCTCGGCCATGCCGATCGCGCGCATCGCGTGGTGGATGCGGCCAGGGCCGAGGCGCGCCTGGGCGATCATGAACCCGTCGCCCTCGCCGCGCACCAGGTTGGTGGCCGACACCCGCACGTCGTCGAACACGATCTCCGAGTGCCCGTGCTGGTCCTGATACCCCATGACCGGCAGGTGCCGCTCGATCGTCATGCCGGGGGTGTCGCGCTCGACGAGCACCATCGACTGCTGCCGGTGCGTCTCGGCGCCGGGGTCGGTCTTGCCCATGACGATGAAGATCTTGCAGCGCTGGTCCGCCGAGCCGCTGATGAACCACTTGCGCCCGTTGATGACGTACTCGTCGCCGTCGCGCTCGATGCGCGTCGAGATGTTGGTCGCGTCGCTCGAGGCGACCAGCGGCTCGGTCATGGCGAAGCCCGACCGGATCTCCCCCGCGAGCAGCGGCTCGAGGTAGCGCTGCTTCTGCTCGTCGGTGCCGAACATGTGCAGCACCTCCATGTTCCCGGTGTCGGGCGCGGCGCAGTTGATCACCTCCGGCGCGAGGAACGGCGACCACCCGGTGATCTCCGCGATCGAGGCGTACTCCAGGTTGGTCAGCCCCGACACGTCCGGCAGGAACAGGTTCCACAGGCCGCGCTCGCGCGCGGACGCCTTCAGCTTCTCCAGCACCGGCGGGTGGTCGTGCGGGTCGTGCTCGGCCAGATAGCCGTGGTAGTCGGCCTCCGCCGGGAATACCTCCTCCCGCATGAAGTCCCACATCTTGTCGGTCAGCTCGGCCGCCCGCGGGCTGGGCTCGAAATCCACTGTGTCTCCTGGTGTTTCGGCTACTTGCGATCAAGGATGGCGAGGCCGTGCTCGGCCAGCGTGGGCACGACGTCGCCGTGGTCGGCGAACTCCTGGTCGCCCATCACGCCGCTCTTGGCCCGCATCGAGACGCCCTGGGCGATGGCCGCGAACTTCAACCGCGCGAACGCCTCGTAGTACGGCAGTGGCTCCAGGTCGAAACCGGTCCCCGCGGCGTAGCGCTGGGCCAGGGCGGCCCGGTCGGGGTAGCCCGGCTCCCCCGTCACCGACGGCACCATCTGCGCGACCGGGTCGGCCGGGTCGGACCAGTACATGAGCGTCATCCCGAGGTCGGCGAGCGGGTCGCCCAGCGTCGACAGCTCCCAGTCGAGCACGGCGGCCACCCGCGGCGGCTGCTCCGGCGCGACGATGCAGTTGTCGAGCCGGAAGTCACCGTGCACGATGCCGTCGGCCTGCGCGGTGGGCACGCCCTCGGCCAGCCGGCGCGCGAGCTCGTCGACCGCGGGCACCTCGCCGTCCTTGGCCAGCTCCCACTGCTTGGTCCAGCGCGCGACCTGGCGCGCCATGAACCCCTCGGGCCGGCCGTAGTCGGTCAGCCCCGCCGCCTGCAGGTCGACGTTGTGCAGCGCGGCGAGCGTGTCGGCCAGCCGCCAGGCCAGCGCCTGCCGCCCCTCGTCGGTCGCGAACTCCTGCGGCGTCTCGTCGCGGATGACGTATCCCGGGACGTCGCCCATGACGTAGAACGGGGCGCCGATCAGCTCGCTCGTGGTCTCCTCGTGCAGGATCGGCGCGGTCGGCACGTCGGTGTCGGCCAGCCCCCGCTGCACCTTCGCCTCGCGCCCCATGTCGTGCGCCTTGGGCAGGATCCGCCCGGTCGGCGGTCGCCGCAGGATGACCGTCCCCGCGTCGCTGGTGATGCGGAACGTCAAGTTCGACTTTCCCCCGGTGATCAGGCTCGCGCTCGGCTGGCGCCAGCGCTCGTCACCCAGCACGTCGGCCAGCCGGGCGCCGACCGCGGGAAGGTCCAGACCTTGCAGCTGCTGACTCAACGCTCGACCTCTCGTCGGTGCGCACCGAACGGTTGGTCGGCGCGACTGGTGCTCCATCCAGGAGAACGCGCCTGCAGCCGCGGCGTCAACCACTTCTGCCCGGCCGGCGTTCAGAATCGTTGACATGGTCTACGCCACTCGCTCAGGCATACTGAACGCATGACGACGGATCGAGCGGTGCGTACGCGCGCCGGGGGCCGGGTGCGCACCTTCCGCGAGCAGCGCGGTCTGACCGTGCGCCAGCTGGCCACCGCGGTGCACGTCAGCCCCGCCACCGTCACCGCGATCGAGCACGGCCGCACCTCCATCACCGTCGAGCGACTGGTCGCGCTGGCCGACGTCCTGCAGGTCGACCCCGCCGCGCTGCTCGACGCCGAGCCGGCAGCCCCGGCCGCGCCGGGCCGCGGGAGCCGCGACTGGCGTACGTTCGAGGCGATGCCGCTCGCCCCCGCCCTCACCGGCGCCGCGCGTGCCTTCGTCACCACCGGCTACCACGGGGCGACGGTGCGCTCCATCGCCCTGGCCGCGGGCATCAGCCCGGCCGGGATCTACCACCACTACGCCAGCAAGCACGACCTGCTGCGCGAGCTCATGACGCTCGGCATGGACGACCTGCTGTGGCGCGTCGAGGCCGCTCGCGACGAGGCCAAGGATCCCGTGCAGCGCGTCGCGCTGATCGTCGAGGCGACCGCCCTGTGGCACGCGCGCCGCCACGAGATCGCCATCATCGGCGCGTCCGAGATGCGCAGCCTCGACCCCGCCGCGCACCGCAGCATCGTGGCCTTCCGCCGCCGCGTCCAGGAGATCCTCGACGACGCAGTGCTCGACGCGCTGCCGCCCGACGCCGACCGCGGCGAGGCGCTGGCCGCAGCCCGGGGCATCTCGACGATGTGCACCTCGATCGCCCAGTGGTTCCGCCCCGACGGCGAGTCGTCTGCCGACGAGATCGCCCGCCAGCACTCACGATTCGCGCTCCGACTGCTCGAGCTGGGGCGCCCGTGAGCGTGCTCATCGACTCCCCGATCTGGCCCGGCTGGGGCACCACCTGGTCGCACCTGGTCAGCGACACCTCGCTCGAGGAGCTGCACGCCGTCGCCGCCTGCATCGGCCTGCCCGACCACCTGTTCGACGAGGACCACTACGACGTCCCGGTCCGCCTCTACGACACCGCCATCGCCTGCGGCGCGCAGCCGGTCGAGGGCCGCGAGCTGATCCGACGGCTCATCGCCAGCGGCCTGCGCCGGTCCCGCTGAGCCGGCCGACGGTCGTACGTCACAACCCCCGGAATCGGGCCTTCTGACCGGCGCCCGCCCCCGCCGCACGTCACAACCCCCGGAATCGGCCCTCGTGACCGGCGCCCGCCCCCGCCGCACGTCACAACCCCCGGAATCGGGCCTTCTGACCGGCGTCTCGATACACCGGCTCGGCTAGCGCCTCGCCGGCACTCGACGACCGGGTCCTGCCTCGACGACCGGGGGACCACGAAGTGACCGTCCAGTAGGTTGGCGTCATGAGCAACGACCTGCACGCCGAGACCGTGATCGACGCCTCCCCCGAGCAGGTGTGGGCTGTCGTGTCCGACCTGAAGCGGATGAGCAAGTGGAGCCCGCAGACCAAGAAGATGATCATCCGCGGTGGCCCGGTGCGCGAGGGCACCACCACCATCAACATCAACCAGGCGGGGTGGCGCGTCTGGCCGACCACCGCCAAGGTGACCACGTTCGAGCCCGGCCGCAAGCTGGCGTTCAAGGTGCGCGAGAACCACGCGGTCTGGAGCTATGAGCTGCAGCCGCTCGAGGGCGGGACGCGCACCCGCGTGATCGAGCGCCGCGAGGCCCCCGGCGGCACCACCAAGCTCAGCCACACGCTCATCGACCGCTTCTTCGGCGGCGACGACAACTTCGACGCCACGCTCACCCGCGACATGAACACCACGCTCGCCAAGATCAAGCGCACCGTCGAGCAGGGCTGACTCCCGCCGTACGCCGTCCTACAGTGAGGAGGACGGGCGACCTTCGCCCGTGACGACGGCCGACACGCCACGTCGCGCGTCCCCCGCCGCCAGGTGACCCGCGCAAGGTGGTCTGGCATGGACAGCACTATCCGGCCCGACGGCGTCGTCGTCGGCCTCGATCCCTCCCCCGACTCGCGCCAGGCGCTGGCCTGGGCCGTCGGCCGCGCCACGGCCTGGGGGGCGCCGCTGCACCTGGTCGCGGCCCGCAGTCCCGAGAGCAAGGACGGCTGGGACCACGACCACCAAGACAGCCGGCCGATGAACCAGCTGCACCGGCAGCGGCTGGAGCAGGCGCGCGCCAAGGTGCTGGCCGAGCATCCCGACCTCTACGTCAGCGTCTCGTCGACCAACCGGTTCCCCGCGGCCGCCCTGGTCACGGCCTCGCGCGTCTCGCGTCTGGTCGTCCTCGGCAGCCACGGCGACTCGATGCTGCGCTGGTCGCTCGGGTCGACCGCCCACCAGGTCGCCATCCACGCGGCCTGCCCGGTCGCCGTCGTGCGCCCGGAGCGCGACACCCCGCGCGGCAGCGTGCTGGTCGGCATCGACCGGTTCGACGACCTGGGCGCTCTGCGCTGGGCCGCGGCCGACGCCGACGCCACCGGGTCCGACGTGCTGGCCGTGCACGTCTGGCAGCGCGACCCCAGCGGCTCCGGCCGCGACCGGTCGCAGGCCGCCGGGGCGCTCGACTCGACCGTCGCCGACGTGGCCCGCGAGTTCCCCGACGTGAAGATCCGGGGCGAGGTGCTCTCCGGTGGCGTCACCCGCACGCTGCTGGCGCAGGCGGCCGAGCACGACCTGGTCGTCCTCGGCGCACGCGGTGGCGGGGGCTTCGCCGACCTGACGCTCGGCCGCGTCGCGGGCGGGGTGCTGTGGCGCTGCGACGCCACGGTGGTCGTGACCCGCTGACGACTACTCGGCGGCACCCAGCGCGTCGAGGATCACCGCGTTCTCGAACGCGTGCTGCCGCCAGGAGTCGTAACGGCCGCTGTGGCCGCCGTGCCCGCCGCCCATCTCGACCTTGAACAGCACCGGCCGCTCGGCGAAGTCGCTGGTCACCGTGTCGCGCAGCGCCTGCACCCACTTGGCCGGCTCGGCGACGAACACGCGCGTGTCGTGCAGGCTGGTCGTCGCGAGGATCGTCGGGTAGTCGACGGCGCGCACGTTCTCGTACGGCGTGTACGCCTTCATCACCGCATAGACCTCGGGGTCCTCCAGCGGGTTGCCCCACTCCTCCCACTCCCCCACGGTCAGCGGCAGGTCGGGGTTGAGGATCGTCGTCAGCGCGTCGACGAACGGCACCGCCGCGTGCACCACGCGATAGAGCTCCGGCGCCTCGTTGACGGCCGCACCCATCAGCAGGCCGCCCGCCGAACCACCTTCTGCCGCAACGCGATCGGGCGACGCCCACTTCTGCTCGACGAGCGCACGCGTCACGTCGACGAAGTCGGTGAAGGTGTTGGGCTTCGCCAGCAGCTTGCCCTGGTCGTACCACGCGCGCCCTAGCTCGCCGCCGCCGCGCACGTGCGCCACCGCATAGACGACGCCCCGGTCCAGTAGCGACAGCCGCGCCGCCGAGAAGTACGGGTCGTTGGAGATCTCGTAGGCGCCGTAGCCCGACACCAGCACGGGGTTGTCCCCGTCGGGCCGTACGTCCGCGCGCCGCACGAGCGACACCGGCACCTTCGCGCCGTCGCGGGCCTCGACCCACAGCCGCTCCTCGCGGTAGCGCGACGGGTCGTAGCCCGGCACCTCGCGCTGCTGCAGCAGGGTCATCTCTCCCGTCGCCGGGTCGAGGTCGTAGACCGCCCGCGGCGTCAGGTAGGACACGAGCACGACCTGCAGGGCCTCGCTGGCGTACTCCGGGTTGGAGCCGACCGCGAGCGTGTAGACCTCGGAGTCGACGGGCACGTCGCGCGGCTCGCCGTAGCCGTCGTCGGTGCGGTCGAGCAGGCGCACGGTCGCCAGCCCGCCGTGCCGCATCGTCACCGCGGTGAACGTCTCGAACGCGCTCACGCCGAGGATGCGGTCGCCGTCCTCGCCGGACAGCACCGGCCGCCAGCTCTCCCGCCCCGGCGTCGCGAGCGGCGCCCACGCCAGGTCGAAGTCGACGCGAGAAGCGTTGTGCACCACCAGGATCCGGTCGCCGTCGACCTCGATGCCGTAGTCGAGACCGGGGGTGCGCGGCTCCACGACGCGCGGCGCGCCGGTCGGGTCGGCGAGGTCGAGCAGCGCCACCTCGGTGGTCGTGCGCGACTCGCTCCAGATCTCCAGCCAGCGGTCGTCGCGCGAGGCGTCGATGCCGATGGAGAACAGCGCGTCGTCCTCCTGGAAGACCAGCACGTCGTCGCCGGTCGGCCGGCCGACCTCGTGCCGCCACACCTGGAAGCTGCGCCACGCGTCGTCGCGCCGGGTGTAGAACACGTAGCGCCCGTCGAGGCTCCACACCAGACCCGTGCCCGCGCCGGTCACCGCGTCGTCGAGCACCTCGCCGGAGGCGATGTCGCGCACGACGAGGGCGTAGAGCTCGTCGCCGCGCTCGTCGAACAGGAACGCGACGCGCTCCCCCGCCGGGTCCGGCTCGAGCCCGCCGAGCTCGAAGAAGTCGCGCTGGCCGGCCTCGACGTTGCCGTCGAGCAGCACCTGCTCGCCGGGCAGCTCCACCCCGGGCTCGGGGACCGGCCGCGGCTCGCCGGCGACGTACGCCACCCGCGCGTGGGTCTCGTACTGCTTGCCCTCCTGCGTGCGCGAGAAGTACCACCAGCCGTCCTTGCGCACCGGCACGCTCATGTCGGTCTCGCGGATCCGCGCCCGCATCTCCTGGAAGAGCGTCTCGGTGAGCCCGGCGAGGTGCGCGGTGCGCGCCTCGGTGTAGGCGTTCTCGGCGCGCAGGTGCTCCAGCACCTGCGGGTCGTCGGCGACGCTGAGCCAGTGGTAGTCGTCCACGAACGTGTCGCCGTGGTGCGTCCGCTCGTGCGGGCGGCGCTCGGCGCGCGGCGGCTCGGGCAGGGCTGCGGGTGTGGGCTGACTCACCCGGTCGAGGCTATTCGTTGATCCCGGTCTGCTCGACACCGGCCACGATCCACCGCTGCAGGAACAGGAACATCAGCAGCAGCGGCAGCATCGACACGATCGCCGCCATGAACATGCCGTGCAGGTTGACCGACTGCGCGGTGACATACGTCGACAGCGCGATCTGCACCGTCCACGACGACTGGTCCTGCCCGATGACCAGCGGCCACAGGAACGCGTTCCAGCTGCCGATGAACGTGATCGTCGCGACGGCCGCGACGAACCCCCACGAGTTCGGGACGACGATCCGCCAGAACGTACGCCAGGGGCCGGCTCCGTCGATCTGCGCCGCCTCCTCGAGGGTCTTGGGGAAGCCGAGGAAGTACTGCCGGAACAGGAACGTCGCGAGGGCCTGGAACAGCCCGGGCACGATCAGGCCGCGCAGCGTCGAGACCCAGCCGAGCGTGCTCACCATGACGAACATCGGGACGAAGGTCACCGCCGCCGGGATCAGCAGGGTCGCGAGCACGACGTAGAAGACGGCGTTGGCGTAGCGCACCTGCGACCGGGCCAGGCCGTATCCGGCCATCGCCGAGATCACCAGCACCCCCACGGTCTGGGTGACGGCGATGAGCAGCGAGTTGACCATGCTGCGCGCGAGCGGCACCGACCGGCTGCTGAAGACCTCCGGCAGGTTGCCCCACTGCGGCGAGCTCGGGAACCAGGTCCACCCGTCGACGCTGGTGATCTGCTGCTCGGTCGACAGCGCGTTGCGCAGCAGCAGGTAGAACGGCACGAGGAAGATCAGCGCCAGCACGACGAGCAGGGCGTAACGCACGAAAGACGCTGCGCTGCCTCGCTTCTCGCCGACGACGGTGGGCGCGGCCATCTCAGTCCTCCCTCCGCCCGATGCCGGTCAGCCGACCCTGCGCGAGGGCGAACAGGGCGATCATCAGCGTGAGGATCACCGCGCCGGCGCTGCCGTTGCCGAAGTCCTGCACGTCCCCGAGGGCGGTGTAGTACAGGTAGACGAGCGGCGGGCGGGCGTACGGCGGGTAGCCGCCGGTGCTGGACATCAGGTTGTAGAACTCGTCGAACGCCTGGAAGGCGTTGACCAGCAGGAGCAGCAGCACCGCGGTCGAGGTGGCCTTGAGCTGCGGCACGGTGATGTAACGGAACGCCTTCCAGCCGACCGCCCCGTCGAGGGCGGCCGCCTCGTACATCGTGCGCGGGATCCGTTGCAGCGCAGCGAGGAAGAGCACCATGAAGAAGCCGACCTGCAGCCACAGCCGGGCGGTCGTGATGACCAGCCAGTACCACGGCGGGTCGACCACCGACAGCCACGCGACCGGCGCGATCCCCACGGTGCCGAGCACGGTGTTGATCGCGCCCGAGCTGACCCCGGAGAACAGCGAGCCGCGCCAGATCATGGCCGCGACGACGTACGAGCACGCCGTGGGCAGGAAGAACACCGACCGGAAGAAGCTGCGCCCCCTCGCCGCCCCGTTGACGAGCACCGCGAGCCCGAGCGAGATGACGAACGTCGTCGGGACGATGAACAGCGCGAACACCACGAACGTGCCGAGGCTCGACCGGAACGCCGGGTCGGACAGCATGTTCGTGTAGTTGCGCAGACCCACGAATTCCGTTGGGGTGACGGTGTTTCGGGCCTCGTAGAAGCTCAGCCAGACGCTCCACACGATCGGGACGAGCACGAAGACGGTCAGCCCGACCAGGAACGGCCCGACGAAGATCCAGAACCACAGGTGCGGGCTGTCGGTCCAGCGGCGCTTGCTGCGCGCGGGCGCAGGCGTGCGCGCAGCCGGGCGCACCTCGGCGGGGCTCGCCATGTCGCGGGTCAGGCGAAGCGCTTGAGCTCGTTGGTGACCGTGCGCTGCACGGCCGCGAGCGAGCTCTTCGGGTCGGCGCCCGACCGGATGATCTTGTCGACCGCGTCACCGAACGCCGAGGCCGACGCCGGGGTCCACAGCAGCGGCGTCTGCGGGTGGCCGTACTGCGTGACCATGTCGGCCGCCTGCTTCGCCGGACCGGTCTTGAGCTTCTCGGCCTTGGCGATCAGGCTCTTGCGGGCCGGCACGTGGAAGCCGTACGACTGAGCCCAGTCCAGCTGCTTGTCGGTCTGGTCGACCCACAGCCACTTCACGAACTGCTTCGCCGCCGTGACGTTCTTGGCCTTCGCGCTCACGCAGGCGGAGTAGGCGCCGACCGGCACCGCCGGCTTGCCGCCGGACCCGATCGCCGGGAACGGGAAGACGCCGAAGTCGTCGCCGAGCGCCTCCTGGATCATCGGCAGGGTCCACAGGCCGGTCCACTGCATGGCGGTCAGGCCCTGGGTGATGGCCGCGGGCTCCGACCAGTCGCTGGGCGCGCCGAGCAGCAGGTTGCCGCTCTTGAACAGCGTCGCGAGCTTGGCGAGCGCCTGCGCGACCGCGGGGGTGTTGAACGCCGGCTTGTCGTCCTGGGTGAGGTAGTCGGTGCCGCTGGACCACAGCACCGGCCCGCCCATCACGCCGGCGCCGCCGTCGTTGCCGAGGAACAGCCCCTTGACCTTGCCCTGGGTGAGCTTGTCGGCGGCGGCGAGCAGCTCGTCGAACGTGCGCGGCGGCGTCACGCCGGCCTTGCTGAGCATGCTCTTGCGATAGACGAACAGCTGCATGTCGACGACCTGCGGGATGCCGTAGAGCTTGCCCTGGTAGGTCATCCGCTCCAGCAGCGACGGGGTGAAGTCGGACCTGGCCGGGCCGAGCAGGTCGCTCAGGTCGACCACCTGCTTGCCGGTGATCATGTCGATGGTCGGGCCGTTGCCGTACTCGAAGACGTCGGGCCCGCTCGAGGTGAGCAGCGAGGAGGCGGCCTTCTTGTCGTAGTCGCCGGGGATCCAGGTGACGTTGACCGACGCGTCGGGATACTCCGAGGCGTACTTCTTGACCGCCTGCTCGGTGCCGTCCTCGCCGTACTGGTGGTACCACTGCGCGATGGTCGGCTTGCCGCCGCTGCTGCTGCCGCCCGACTCCGGCCGGCCGGTGTTGCCCCCGCAGGCGGCCAGGGCCGCGGCCGTCAGGGCCGAGCCGGAGAGGGCGAGCGCGTGACGGCGGGACGGGCGGAACGATGCTCCGGACATGGCGGACCTCCTGCGACGGGACTTGTTCGCAGACTAGACCCGGCCCGGAAGGTCACGCGTGCAGCAACGCCGCGTACGTCGCCCGGTCGACCAGGCCGGTGGGCTGCAGCCCCGCGGCGCGCTGGACGTCCTTGACGGTCATGCTCGTGCCGGTGCCGAAGACACCGTCGACGACGAGCTGGCGCCCGATCGGGAGACGGTGGTTGAGCAGCAGCTGCACCGCTCGCACGGCGTTGCCGCGGCTGCCGATGGTCACCGTGCTGCGGTCGCACAGGATCGCCCAGTCGTCCTGACCGAGCATCCCGGTGACGCGCCGGTGCGTGCGCACCTGGAAGGCCATCACCGCGGCCCGGGTCTGCGCGCCGAACGCGCCGTCGACCCGGATGGTCGCGTAGTACGGCCGCAGCAGCAGCTGCGCGATCGACACCGCCGGCAGCGGCAGCCGGTTGTCGCCGTCACCCGGCATGACCCGCACGACCGAGGCCATCCGGCCCTTCGGCTTGGTGAGCCGCCGCAGGTCGATGCGCTGCGGGCAGTCGATCCGCACCTGGGTCTCGCCCTCGTGGTCGACCCGCTCCTGCTCGATGACCGTCATGGCCCCTCCTCCGGTTCGCCCGCACCCCCACGGGCTTGGTTGTCCAGACCTGTGACGGGCCCACCCCCACCTCACGTTCCCCGCCCCTCCCAAGCCGGTCGAGTAGCCCCCACCCCCAAGCCGGTCGAGTAGCCGCGAGGCACGAGCGGCGTATCGAGACCCCCCAACCTGACGCCAACCGTCCGCAACCGGCTCTAGCGTCGCTCCCACCCAGGCGAAGGAGACCGACATGGCGACGGACGTGACCGAGTGGCTGCTCGACGGGGACCCGGCGATCCGCTGGCAGGTGCTGCGCGACCTGACCGACGCCAGCCACGCCGACGTCGCCGCCGAGCGAGCCAGGATCACCGAAACCGGTTGGGGAGCAAGGCTTCTCGACCTGCAAGAGGACGGCCAGTGGGCCGGTGGCGCGTGCTTCCCGGGCAACGGCTGGACGCCGCCTGCT
Source organism: Barrientosiimonas humi (assembly GCF_006716095.1). NCBI lineage: Bacteria > Bacillati > Actinomycetota > Actinomycetes > Micrococcales > Dermacoccaceae > Barrientosiimonas > Barrientosiimonas humi. The sequence goes on along the minus strand of NZ_VFOK01000001.1, from coordinate 992,447 downwards.
TCCGTCGTCGGCGACCGCGACGCCCAACCCTGGGTCGCCACGCTGCCGACGCTGCGCCTGCTGCTGGCGTTCGGCGCCGACCCGGCCGACCCGCGCGTGCGCACCGCCGTGCAGGCCGCCGCCGACAAGGCCCGCTGGGAGTACGACGGCTCCCGCTTCTTCGACGGCGAGGTCGAGCCGTGCATCAACGGAGGCACGGTGGCGATCGGTGCCTCCTTCGGCCAGCCGGTCGACGGCATCGTGACCCGCCTGCTCCGCGAGCGCCTGCCCGACGGCGGCTGGAACTGCGAGGCCGAGAACGGCTCGGCCCGCTCCTCGTTCCACACCACGATCTGCGTGCTGGAGGGCCTGTGGGAGTACGCCCGCGCCGGCGGCTCGATCGACGTCACCGCGGCCCGGCAGGCGGGTGAGGAGTACCTGCTAGAACGCGGTCTCCTGCGCCGGCTCAGCACCGGCGAGGTGGTCGACTCCGACTTCCTGCTGCCGGCCTTCCCGCCGCACTGGCACTACGACGTGCTGCGCGCGCTCGACTACTTCAGGGACACCGGTGCGGCCCCGGACCCGCGGCTCGCCGAGGCGCTGGACCTGATCCGCAGCAAGCAGGCCGCGGACGGCACCTGGCTGCTGGAGAACCTGCATGCGGGGATGCAGTGGTTCGCGCTGGACGACGGGGTCGGCCGTCCGAGCCGGTGGAACACCCTGCGCGCGCTCCGGGTGCTGCGCTGGGCCGACGCCTGACCCTTCACGCCGAGTCGCGCAGCTCCTGGCCATGGTCGACGGCCCGGGTGCCGACCACGAGGCCGGCCCCGGTCTCCCGGCGCACCTGCCTGATGGCGGCGAAGTAGTCGTCGCGGGCCAGCAGGTCATCCACCCGCTGCGCCAGAGCGTCGGGCAGTTCCAGGGGCGTCTTGTCGCTGGCCGAACCGAAGAGTCCCATGGCGCCGACCCCTCATGCCCTCCGCTGGCGGGTCTCGATACGTCCCGCTCGTCCCTCGCGGGCCTACTCGACCGGCGTGTTGGCCCGCTCGACCGGCGTGTTGGCCTACTCGACCGGCGTGTTGGCCCGCTCGACCGGCGTGCTGGCCCGCTCGACCGGCGTGCTGGCCTACTCGACCGGCGTGTTGGCCCACTCGACCGGCGTGAGCGTCAGCGGGCGAGGCAGGCGGGGCCGAGGAGGGCCTTCAGGTCGCCGTAGAGCGACGGGCTCACCGAGACCCGGTGCTCGTCGCCGAGCCGCACGGTGACCGACCGTCCGGGCTGGGTCAGCTTCAGGTGCACCTCGGTGACGCCGGGGTGCTCGTGCAGCACGCCCTTGAGCCGCTCGGCCAGACCGTTGGTGGCCCGGACCGCCTGCAGCGAGAGCACCACCGGGCCCTGCGGCCCGTCGCCGAGCTCGGGCAGCGTGAGCTCCATGGCGTTCAGCGCCACCTGCTCGTCACGCTTGTTGACCCGCCCCTTGACCACGCACACGACGTCCTGGCTGAGCATCGTCGAGACGGTCATGTAGGTCGAGGGGAAGAACAGGCACTCCACCGACCCGTCGAGATCCTCGACCGTCGCGATGGCCCACAGGTCGCCCTTCTTGGTGCGCTTGACCTGCAGCCCGGTGATCAGCCCGGCGATCGTCACGGTGGTGCCGTCGGGCGGACCGTCCTCACCGATCAGCCGTGAGATCGAGGTGTCGGCGTGCTTGGTCAGCACGTGCTCGAGGCCGAGCAGCGGGTGGTCGCTGACGTAGAGCCCGAGCATCTCCCGCTCGAACGCGAGCAGCGTGTGCTTGTCCCACTCCATGTCGGGCACGGGCGGCAGCGCCGCGAGCTCGATGCCGGGCTCGTCGCCGAACCCGCCGAACAGGCTGTCCTGGCCGACGGCCTCGGCGCGCTTCTCGTCGACCAGGGCGTCGACGTACTGCTCGTGCACGTGGACCAGACCCTGCCGCGTGTGCTTGAGGTCGTCGAACGCGCCTGCCTTCACGAGGGATTCGACGGTGCGCTTGTTGCAGACGACCGCGGGGCTCTTGCGCAGGAAGTCCTCGAACGACTCGAACCGGCCCTTGCTCTCGCGCGCCTGCACGATGCCGTCGACGACGTTGCGGCCGACGTTGCGGATCGCGGCCAGACCGAACCGGATGTCCTCGCCGACCGCGGCGAAGTCGGCGACCGACTCGTTGACGTCGGGCGGCAGCACCTTGATGCCCATCCGGCGGCACTCGCCGAGATAGATGGCCGACTTGTCCTTGTCGTCGCGCACGCTGGTCAGCAGCGCGGCCATGTACTCGGCGGGGTAGTTGGCCTTGAGGTATCCGGTCCAGTACGACACCAGCCCGTACGCCGCGGTGTGTGCCTTGTTGAAGGCGTAGTCGGAGAAGGGCACCAGCACCGCCCACAGCGCGGCGATCGAGGCCTCGTTGAAGCCCTTGGCCTTCATGCCCTCGGAGAAGGGGACGTACTCGGCGTCGAGCACCTCCTTCTTCTTCTTGCCCATCGCGCGGCGCAGCAGGTCGGCGTTGCCGAGGGTGTAGCCGGCGAGCTGCTGGGCGATCTCCATGACCTGCTCCTGATAGATCACCAGGCCGTAGGTCGTGCCGAGGATGGGCTCGAGCGCGGTGATCATCTCGGCCTGCAGCTTGCCCTTCAGCTGCGGGTCGAGCGGGGTGAGCTCCTGCTTGCCGTTCTTGCGCAGCGCGAAGTTGGTGTGCGCGTTCACGCCCATCGGGCCGGGGCGGTAGAGCGCGAGCGCCGCCGAGATGTCCTCGAAGTTGTCCGGCTGCATCAGCCGCAGCAGGGTGCGCATACCGCCGCCGTCGAGCTGGAAGACGCCGAGGGTGTCGCCGCGGCCGAGCAGCTGGTAGGTCGCCTTGTCGTCGAGCGTCTTGGACAGCGCGTCGAGGTCGATGTCCTCGCCGCGGTTGTCCTTCACGTTCTTGATCGCGTCGTCGAGGATCGTCAGGTTGCGCAGACCCAGGAAGTCCATCTTGACCAGCCCGAGCGTCTCGCAGCTGGGGTAGTCGAACTGGGTGATGACCTGGCCGTCCTGCAGCCGGCGCATGATCGGGATGACGTCGATCAGCGGCTCGGACGACATGATCACGCCGGCGGCGTGCACGCCCCACTGGCGCTTCAGGCCCTCGAGGCCCTTCGCGGTCTCGACGATCTCGCCGAAGTGGTTCTCGGTCTCGACCAGCGCGCGGAACTCGTTGCCCTCGGCGTAGCGCGGGTGCTCGGGGTCGTAGATCCCCGACAGGGGCACGCCCTTGCCCATCACGTCGGCGGGCATCGCCTTGGTGAGCGACTCCCCCACCGCGAACGGGTGGCCCATCACGCGGGAGGCGTCCTTGACCGCCTGCTTGGCCTTGATCGTGCCGTAGGTGACGATCTGCGCGACGCGCTCGTCGCCGTACTTCTCGGTGACGTACTTGATCACCTCGCCGCGGCGACGCTCGTCGAAGTCGACGTCGAAGTCGGGCATCGACTTGCGCTCGGGGTTGAGGAACCGCTCGAAGATCAGGCCGTGCGGGTGCGGGTCGAGGTCGGTGATGCCCATGGCGTACGCGCACATGGACCCCGCGCCGGAGCCTCGCCCGGGCCCGACGCGGATGCCGTTCTCCTTGGCCCAGTTGATGAAGTCGGCGACGACCAGGAAGTACCCCGGGTATCCCTTGCCGACGATGACGTCGATCTCGTAGTCGGCCTGCTTCTGGGCGTAGTCGGGCACCCCTGCCGGGAACCGCCCGCGCAGACCGGAGTTGACCTCCTTGATGAACCAGGACGTCTCGTCTTCGCCCTCGGGCACCGGGAAGCGCGGCATGAACCGGCCCTCGCCCTCGGTGAACGACACCTCGCAGCGCTCGGCCACCAGCAGCGTGTTGTCGCACGCCTCGGGCAGGTCGCGCCACACCTCGCGCATCTCGGCCGCGGACTTCAGGTAGTAGCCGTCGCCGTCGAACGCGAACCGGTCGGGGTCGAGCAGGGTCGAGCCGGACTGCACGCACAGCAGCGCGCCGTGCGCCTTGGCGTCTTCCTTGCGGGCGTAGTGCAGGTCGTTGGTCGCGAGCAGCGGCAGCGACAGGTCCTTGGCCAGGCGCAGCAGGTCATCGCGCACCCGGCGCTCGACCTCGACCCCGTGGTCCATCAGCTCGAGGTAGTAGTTCTCCGCGCCGAAGATGTCGCGGAACTCCGCCGCCGCGTCGCGGGCGAGGTCGTACTGCCCCAGGCGCAGCCGCGTCTGCACCTCTCCCGACGGGCACCCGGTCGTCGCGATCAGGCCGTCGCCGTACTGGTTCAGCAGCTCCCGGTCCAGCCGCGGCCACTTCGCGTAGACCTGGTCCAGCGAGGCCAGCGAGCCCATCTTGAACAGGTTGTGCATGCCGGCGTTGTTGCGCGCCAGCAGCGTCATGTGGGTGTACGCACCGCCACCGGACACGTCGTCGCGCGGGTTGGTCCGGTCGCCGCCGAACTTCACGCGGGTCTTGTCGGTGCGGTGCGTGCCCGGCGTGACGTAGGCCTCGAGGCCGATGATCGGCTTCACGTCGTACTTGCGGGACTTCGACCAGAACTCGTACGCCCCGAACAGGTAGCCGTGGTCGGTCGTCGCGATCGCCGGCATGCCCATCTCCTGGGCCACCTGGAACATGTCGTCGATGCGGGCCGCACCGTCCAGCATGGAGTACTCGGTGTGGTTGTGCAGGTGGACGAAGCTGTTCCCGGTCATCGCCGCAGAGTCTACGTCCGGACACCGACAGGCCCCGCCGCAGCCGCGCTGCCCGCGGCCAGCTCCCGCCGGCCCGTCACCTCACCCGCGGACGGTGAGTGTGCGCGACTCGCCCACCGACGACGTAAGACATGGGCAAGACGTGCACTCTCAGCGCACTCCCGCGGTTGCGCAGTCAGGAGTCGGACAGGCTGGCTGCCCCTTCGCGGCTGCGGGCGAACCGCCAGATCGCCTGGTCCACCTGCCGCACCTCCACCTGCTGCTGCGCCGCTACCGCCGCGACAACTGCTTCGGCGCGCGCCGGATCGAGCGGCGCGCCGACGGCGTGGGTCACGTACTTCTGGATCCACGTGTCGGCCTTCACCCCGTCATGCCCCAGCATCATCGCGAAGTACACCCACGTGACTGCACCCAGCCCCCGCACTCCGGTGTACGCCCGCCGATGACGGTCCCCGACCGGGTCGAGGTCGCCAGCGCGCGTCACCCCTGCATCCACCAGGCGCCTCGCTGCGTCAACGATGAGGTCGGCCTTGAGTCGCCCGGACGCCCGCGCGTGATTGTCGAGCTGGCGGGCCAGCAGCTCTGGCTTGCGCTTCGCCAGGACCGTGAGGTCGTCCAACCGACGCTGCTCATGATCCCGGTATCGGCCGACTGCACCCCTGACCCCGTTCGTCACCGTCCCGTACCTCGCCCGAATAGAGAGGACGGCGTTGATCAGCGCCGCCTCGATCTCGTCGGGGTACCCGCCTCGCCACTCGACCAGCTGAATCCCGTCGCGCTCCATCCGATCTGCCAGACGTCTGGCAGCCGCATCAGTCTCCATGCCCGAAGTGAAGCAGGCGGCCCCTACGAACGTCGGCGATTCGGTACTTGTCCGAGCGGACCAACCCACCAGACGACGTACGGCTTGGGCGAGTCCTGCACGCCCACCCCCTCGCCACGGCGCCGCTCAGTCGAGCTCGCGGATCCGGTCCAGCGCCGCCTGCAGGTCGTCGGGGTAGTCGCTGGTGTAGGTCACCCACTCGCCCGATCCCGGGTGCACGAACGACAGCTCCTTGGCGTGCAGCCACTGCCGGTCCAGGCCGAGCTTCTTGGCCAGCGTCGGGTCGGCGCCGTACAGCGGGTCGCCGACGCACGGGTGGTGCAGCGCGGCCATGTGCACCCGGATCTGGTGGGTGCGGCCGGTCTCGAGGTGGATGGTGAGCAGCGAGGCGCGGCGGAACGCCTCGAGCAGCTCGTAGTGCGTGACGCTCGGCCGCCCGCTCTTCATCACGGCGAACTTGTAGTCGTGCCCGGGGTGGCGACCGATGGGCGCGTCGATCGTGCCGATCACCGGGTCGGGCAGGCCCTGCACGAGCGCGTGGTAGGTCTTCTCGACCGTGCGGTCGCGGAACGCCTGCTTCAGCACGGTGTACGCCCGCTCGGACTTCGCGACGACCATCAGTCCGCTCGTGCCGACGTCGAGCCGCTGCACGATCCCCTGCCGCTCCGCGGCGCCCGAGGTCGAGATCCGCTTGCCCGCGGCGGCCAGCCCGCTCACCACGTCGGGGCCGTCCCAGCCCACGCTCGGGTGCGCGGCGACGCCGAGCGGCTTGTCGACCACGATGATCTCGGAGTCCTCGTGGACGATCTTCAGCCCCGGCACGGCGACCGGCTTGACCTCGGGCTGGCGCGGGCCGAGCCGCTCGGGCAGCTCGACCTCCAGCCACTGGCCGGCGCCGACCCGGTCGGACTTGCCGACGACCTTGTGGTCGACGGTGATCACGCCGTCGGCGGCCAGCTCGGCGGCGCGGGTGCGCGAGAGCCCCAGCAGGCGCGCCACGGCCGCGTCGACCCGCTCGCCCTCGAGCCCGTCGGGCACCGGCAGCGCCCGGACCTCGGCCACCTCAGCGCTCCGCGTCGTCGGCGCGGGCGGCCTCGGACCTGGTCGCGTGCTCGTCCGTGTCCTTGTCCTTGTCGTCGCTGACCCGGGTGCCGTCGATGCCGATGCCCCGGAAGGCCAGCAGGCAGATCAGCACGGCGGCGCTGACGATCCAGACGTCGGCCACGTTGAAGATCGGCCAGTTGGGCAGCTGGAACATGTCGACGACGTGCCCCTTGCCGCCGCCGGGCGCCCGGAAGAAGCGGTCGGTGAGGTTGCCCAGCGCGCCGCCGATCAGCAGGCCGAGCGCTGCCGCCCAGCCCCGGCTGCGCAGCTTGCGGGCGGCCCAGATGGTGCACCCGATCACGACGATCGCGATGATCGTCAGCAGCCAGGTGGCGTTGGTGGCGATCGAGAACGCCGCGCCCGGGTTCGCAGCCCGGCGCAGCTGGAAGAACTCCCCGACGATCGGGTGCGGCTCCCCCATCTGCAGGTTGGCGACGACCCACGCCTTGCTCAGCTGGTCGATGGCGTACGTCACGACCGCGATGCCGATCAGGACCGCGATCAGCCGGTTCGAGCGGCTCGGCTGCTCAGCGGTCTCGTCGGTCGTCGGGCGGGGCGGGGTCGCGTCGGCTCCCGAGTCGGACGAGGTCTCGTCGCGACCGGCGGACGGTGCGGCTGCGGCGTTCAGTGACGCTCCTGCTTCTGCTTGCATGTCACACAGAGGGTGGCACGCGGCTGGGCCTGCATGCGCAGCTTCCCGATCGCGTTGCCGCAATTCTCGCAGATGCCGTAGGTGCCGTCGTCGATGGCCCGCAGCGCCTTCTCCGTCTGGGCCAGCATCGCCCGCGAGTTCTGCGCGACGGTGAACTCCTGCTCGCGCTCGGAGGTCTTGGCGCCCGCGTCGACCTGGTCGTCACCGGACCCGTCGCCGCTGTCGCGCATCAGCTGCTGGATGTCCTGCTCGATCCCGGACAGCTCGGTGGTGAGCCGCTCCTGCTCCGCCAGCAGCTCGGCGCGTACGGCATCGAGCTCCTTCTTCGTCCACGGCGACTCGTCCTGGCGCACCCGCAGCTGACCGGGGGCCGCGGACGTCGCGCCGGCGGCCTGCTTCGCCGGCGCGCTCTTCTTGGCCGGCGCGCTCTTCTTGGCCGGCGCAGCCTTGGTCGTAGCCTTCTTGACCGGCGCAGCCTTGGTGGTGCTCTTCTTGGCGGGCGCGGCCTTGGTGGTCGCCTTGGTGGCCTGCTTCTTCGCCGGAGCCTTCGTGGCGGGCGCGCTCGCGCCGGTCGTCTTCTTGGCGCTGGTCTTCTTGGCGGCCGGCTTCGTCGCGGTGGTCTTCTTCGCGGTGGTCTTCTTCGCGGCCGCGGGCTTCGTGGCCGCAGGAGCCTTCTTCGCCGGAGCCTTGGTGCCGGCCGCGGTCTTCTTCGTCGCGGTCTTCTTCGCGGTGGACTTCGCCGCCGGCGCCTTCTTCGCGGGTGCCTTCGTCGTGCTCGCCTTCTTGGCGCTCGCCTTCTTCGCGGGGGCCTTCTTCGCGGTCGACTTGGCGGCGGTCTTCTTCGCCGCGCTCGTGCCGGCGGTGGACTTCTTGGCCGCGGGCTTGGCGCTGCCGGACCCACCCTCGCCGCCCGAGCGCCGCCCCGCACTCACCACGCTGCGCAGGGCGCGGCCCACGCGGCCGGTGACCCCCGACGTGCTCGACGTGCCCGCATCATGCTTGTCCGTGCCAGCCATGAGTCCCTCTCCACACCGATGGAGCCACTGCCCCACGTCGACGCAGGAGCCGGGCGTTCCGGGCGAGGATAAGGGACGCCCGCACCCGGAACAACGCACACGCGCCGATTCCCCTCACCGGGGTGGATGACGTACGCCCTCGCCGGCACAACCCACGACGCCCCGGCCCGCAGGGGCCGGGGCGTCGTAGGCGACGGGTCGGTCGACCTAGCTCGCGGAGGAGCCGGCCGTGGACTTGGGGTCGCCACCGTCGATGGTGGTGTCCAGGAACTTGCGCTGGTCGTCGAGGAACGCCTTGAGCTTGCCGCGGTAGTCGCGCTCGAAGCCGCGCAGCCCCTCGATATCACCGGTGAGGCGGTCGCGCTCGGTGTTGAGCTGCCCGAGGATGGTCGTCTTCTGGCTCTCGGCGTCGCGCAGCATCGTCTGCGACTTGTCGGTGCCGTCCTTGACCAGCTTGTCGTGCTGCTGCTGACCGGTGCGCACGAGCTCGTCGTGCTTGGTCTGACCGGCCTTGACCAGCTCGTCGTGCTTGGTCTGGCCCGCCTTGATGAGCTCGTCGCGCTTGGTGTTGGCCTCGCCCACCACGCGGTCGCGGTAGGACTCGCCCTCGCCGACGAGACGGTCCTTGGTCTTCTGACCGTCGGCGACGTGCTCGTCGTGCAGCTTCTGGGCCAGCGCGATGACGCCCGCGGCGCCGGCACCGCCCGCGGCACCCGCCGCGGCGGCGGTCGCCCCGCTGCCCACGCCCTCGGCCTGTCCGGCCGCGGGCGACTGACCGGCGACCGAAGCCGCCTGGCCGGCCACCGGGGCCGGGGCGGTCGCGGGCTGCTGCGGCGCGGCGGCCGGCTGCGCCTTCTCGGCGGCCTCGGCCTTGCTGCGCGCGTCGGCGAGGCGGGTCTGTGCCTCGCGCTCGGCCGCGTTGGCCTCGCGCTGAGCGGCCTGGGCCTTGTCGATCTCGGCCTTGATCGCCGCGAGCTTCTCCTCGGCCTGGCGCTGGGAGTCCTTGGCGACGCGGGTCGCCTCCTCCGTGCGGGCCAGCTCGGCCTTCAGCGTGGCCAGCTTCTGCTGGCTCGCCTTCAGCTCGCCGTCGTCGGCCTTGGCGGCGGCGGAGCCGCCGGCCGGCACGGGAGTGAGACCGGGGACCGCGGCCGCACCCGTCTTGGGCTGCTCCTTGGTCTGCTCGCCCGTGGTCTCCCGACCCGTGAGGCCCTTGCCGCGACGGCAGTCCTCGAGCTGTCCGGAGAGCTTCTCGTTCTCGGCGTTCAGCCGACGCAGCTCCACGACGATGTCGTCGAGGAAGTCGTCCACCTGGCCCTCGTCGTAGCCACTACGACCAAAGCTCTTCGGCCGGCCGAACTCCTTCGTCACCACGTCTTCCGGCGTCAGCGCCATGTGTCTTCACCTCGGTCACCACAAGTGGGCCGACCGGCCCGGCGCAAGTGCCTTCGAGGTCGACCGCAGAATCAAAAACTGTCGCCGTCACCTTAGAAGACTGAGCGACAAAGTGACAGCCAGCATCAGGACGAGGAAGGCCAGGTCGAGGCTGATCTGCCCCAGACGCAGGGGTGGGATGACCCGCCGCAGGGCTCGCAGGGGCGGGTCGGTGACGGTGTAGACGACCTCGGCGATGACCAGCACCGGGCCGCGCGGACGCCAGTCGCGGGCCAGCACCTGGACCCAGTCGATCACCAGCCGGGCCAGCAGCAGGATCAAGAAGACATACAGGAGCAGGATGAGCACTGCCCGGATGGCGTCCATGGCGACAGTCTGCGCGACGTGGCTGCGGAAGGAGCGGGCAGGGCCCGCGCGAGATCAGCTCTGGTTGAACAGGACGCGGGCGTTCTTGGAGGGCTGACCGGTCTGCGTGGCGACCTCGATGGTGGCCGGGGACAGCAGGAACACCTTGCTGGTGACGCGCTCGATGGTGCCGTGCAGACCGAAGACCAGGCCGGCGGCGAAGTCGACCAGACGCTTGGCGTCGCCGTCGTCCATGTCGCTGAGGTTCATGATGACCGGGACACCGTCGCGGAAGCTCTCGCCGATGGCCTTGGCCTCGTTGTAGGTGCGCGGGTGGATCGGCACGATGCGGTTCATCCCCGCCACCTCCGAGTGGTGCATCTCACGGACCGGGTGCGGCGCGGGGGCCCGGCGCGGCAGCGGGGTGACCTCGGCCGACTGCTCCGGGGCCGGGTTGTCGTCGTAGACCTCGTCGTCGGCCGGGTCGTAGTCGTAGCCGTAACCGTCAGCGGCGTACGCGTCGTCGTAGACCGAGCCGTCGTCGGCGCGGCGCGCACGGTTGTCGGGGTGAGCAGGGTCGACCTCGGCCAGTCCGAGGTATTCCATCGTCTTGCGCAGGGCGCTCATCATCCGCTCCTTGGAGGGTCTTCCCTGACGCCCGGAGAGCCGTCAGCAACGTCGTTTGCGAACCGCCGCCGACGCTACCGCTGAGCCGGTCGCGAACCGAGGATTGCGCTGCCGACACGCAGGTGTGTCGCGCCCGCGGCGATCGCCTGCTCCAGGTCGCCGCTCATCCCGGCCGACATCCAGGTCGCGTCGGGGTGGTCGCGACGGGTGCTCTCGACGAGCTCGGCGAGGGTGGCGAACGCCGGCGCCGGGTCGGCACCCAGCGGCGCCACCGCCATGAGCCCGCGCAGTCGCAGGTGCTCCAGCCCGGCGACCTCCTCGACCAGGGCGGGCAGGTCGGCCGGGCGCACTCCCCCGCGCCCCGCGTCGTCGCCGGACAGGTCGACCTGCACGGTGACCTCCAGCGGGTGGTCGCGCTCGTCCGCCGCGCGGTCGAGGGCGCGGGCGATCTTGGCCCGGTCGACGCTCTGCACGACGTCGGCGTAGCGCGTCACGGCAGCGGCCTTGTTGCTCTGCAGCTGGCCGACGAAATGCACAGCCAGCCGACGGCGTACGTCGGGGTCGAGGCTCGCGACCTTCTCACCGGCCTCCTGGTGCCGGTTCTCGGCCACGTCGGTCACGCCGAGGTCGGCGAGCAGCGCGACGTCGGAGGCCGGGAAGAACTTCGTGACGACGACGAGGGTGAGCTCCTCGGGCGAACGCCCGGCGTCGGCACAGGCCGCGCCGATGCGCTCACGCACCCGCTGCAGGTTGGCGGCCAGCTCGTCGCGACGCTCGGTCACGACGCGCCCTCGCCGCGCAGCACGACCACGCCGGCGAACCGGCCGGTGCGCTGGTCGCGGCGGTAGGAGTAGAGATGGTCGCTCTCGCGGGTGCAGCCCGCGACCCAGGAGACCTCGACCCCGTCGGCGGTCAGCTGCTCGACCACGCCGGCGGCGACGTCGATGGCCGGGGTGCCGGTCCAGCTGACGGCGCGCGAGCCGGGCGCGAGATCCGTTGCGGCGTCACGCATCTCGGCGGGCACCTCGTAGCAGCGACCGCACACCGACGGGCCGACCGCCGCGACGATCCGCTCGGCGCCGAGGTCGCGCATCCGCCGCACCGCGGCCGGCACCACGCCGGCGACCATGCCGGGGCGCCCGGCGTGGACGGCCCCGACGACACCGGCGTCGACGTCGGCGAGCAGCACCGGGGTGCAGTCGGCGACGAGCACGGCCAGCGCGAGGTCGGCGGTCGTGGTGAGCACCCCGTCGCCCTCGGGCGGGGTCTGCCCCTGCTGCTCGGCGACCCAGACCTCGGCGCCGTGCACCTGGTTCATCCAGACGAGCCGCTCGGTCGGCACGCCGACCTCGTCGGCCAGCCGGGTGCGGTTGTCCGCGACGGCCGCGGGGTCGTCGCCGACGTGCGCACCCAGGTTGAGTCCGGCGTACGGCGGGCGGCTGACGCCCCCGCGGGCGTCGGTGAAGTAACGGTCGACGACCCGGCCCGCGGGACCGGTGAGCCGGTCCTGCCAGCCGATCATCGGCTCACTTCAGGAAGTCGGGGACGTCGAGGTCGTCCTTGTCGTCGAAGGTGACCTCACGCGGCGGGCGGGCGCTCTGCCCCTGCTGGACCTGGCCGGGGGTGCCGCCGGGCTGACGCTGGTCGCCGCCCTGCTGCCCCGCCTGCTGCGCACCCTGGCCGCCCTGGCCGGAGGGGGCGGGCTGGGTCTGGGACGGCGCCTGGGTGGGCACGCCCTGCGTCGGGGCCTGGTTGCGGTCGCCTCCGGCGGCCGGAGCCTGGCGCGGGGGCTGCTGACCCTGGCCACCGGCCTGCTGGCCGGCACCGGCCGGGCTCGCACCCTGCGGGCCGGACTGCTGCTGGGCGCCGCCGCCCTGCGCGGGCTGCTGGGCCTGCGGGCCGCCCTGGATCTGACCGAGCGCGCGCTCGTCGGGGCGACGCTGCGGCGAGCCCCCGTCGAAGCCGGCCGCGATGACGGTGACCCGCACCTCGTCGCCGAGGGCGTCGTCGATGACCGCACCGAAGATGATGTTGGCCTCGGGGTGGGCAGCCTCCTGCACCAGGCGGGCGGCCTCGTTGATCTCGAACAGACCGAGGTCGGAGCCACCCTGCACCGACAGCAGCACCCCGTGGGCACCGTCGATGCTGGCCTCCAGCAGCGGGCTGGAGATCGCGAGCTCGGCCGCCTGCACCGCGCGGTCGTCGCCGCGGGCCGAGCCGATGCCCATGAGCGCCGAGCCGGCGCCCTGCATGACCGACTTCACGTCGGCGAAGTCGAGGTTGATCAGACCCGGGGTCGTGATCAGGTCGGTGATGCCCTGGACACCGGACAGCAGCACCTGGTCGGCGCTGAGGAAGGCGTCCATCATCGAGACGTTGCGGTCGCTGATCGACAGCAGCCGGTCGTTGGGGATGACGATGAGGGTGTCGACCTCTTCGCGCAGCGCGTTGATGCCGAGCTCGGCCTGGTTGGCGCGGCGGCGGCCCTCGAAGGTGAACGGACGGGTGACGACACCGATGGTCAGGGCGCCGAGGCCCTTGGCGATCTTGGCGACGACCGGAGCGCCACCGGTCCCGGTGCCGCCGCCCTCGCCGGCGGTCACGAAGACCATGTCGGCGCCCTTGAGCACCTCCTCGATCTCCTCGGCGTGGTCCTCGGCAGCCTTCTTGCCGACCTCGGGATCGGCGCCGGCGCCCAGACCGCGGGTGAGCTCACGGCCGACGTCGAGCTTGACGTCGGCGTCGCTCATCAGCAGCGCCTGCGCGTCGGTGTTGATGGCGATGAACTCCACGCCCTTGAGGCCCACCTCGATCATCCGGTTGATGGCGTTGACGCCACCGCCGCCGATGCCGACGACCTTGATGACGGCCAGGTAGTTCTGGGGAGTGGTCACGAGGATGGGGCCTTTCACGACGGGATGGGCGTTCGACCTTCAGCTCAGGGCGCAGGTTGCACCCGACGCTCGATCCCATCATGGAGGCCACCTGGACCGAGCGGTCGGGTGCGACACGCGAGGTGCCGGCCCGGAAGCTCCCGCGCATGCTACGGCAGGGGTCGCTCCCTTCGCACGAGTCGAACAGTGAAGTAGAGGTTGAGTGCGGTTCGGGCGCCGTCGCGTCAGGGCGTGGTGCGCGTCGTGAGCGACCCCCGGCCGAGGGTTCCGGTCCAGTTCACCGTGCCGCTGCCGAGCGCGACCGCGCCGGTGGTGGTGACGTTCGTGACGTCGTAGCAGATCGTGTAGGGACACTCCAGCTCCAGCCCCGGCGGGATGAGTGCGACGAAGATCGCGGTGAAGTCGAAGCACACCCGCGTGGGTCGCAGGGCGGGCGGCGTGCCGTTGGGGATCGGCCGGCTGACCGTGGTGAAGGTCGCGTTGACGGCGCTGATCCGACCGAACGTCCCTGCGCCCACCAGCGTGGCGACGGTGAGACTCGTCGTGCGACCGTCCGACCACGACACGGTCCCGCCGACCCCGAGCACGGCGTAGGCCGGTTCGAACAGGTCGAGTCGGCACGCCGTCGAGTCGATGTTGAACACGGCTGTGCCCGACACGCTCGCGAGACCGAGGGCGGCGGCCCCCTGTGCCGTGAAGGCCCCGCCGGCACCGGCGACCAGGCAGGTCGGGCACTGCGGCGGCGCGGACGCGGCCATGACCGGCGCCATGGCGCCGAGCGCGACCGCGGGGACCGCCCAGGCCGCGCCCTTGGCCAGCGTCCGCCGGGACGGCGCGCCGGGGCTGGGTGGCGGGGCTGCGACCGGGGCGGGGTCGGTGGTGGTGGCGCGGGGCGTGATCAGGGGTGCGGGCATGGCCAGCTCCTTCGAGGGGTCGTTCGACCGCGAGGAGCTCGGCGTGCGGGGCCACACCGTGTCGCGTGCTGCGCGCGGCTTGAGGGGGGCGGATCGTTCACGGTTCACACACATGTGCTAAGCGCGATGTCACGCTAGCGCGATCCGCCCGCCGGGGTGGTCGATTTCACCCGCATCCGTCTCAGCGGACGGTCAGCGTTCACCCACCGGACGCGGCGCCGCCGCACACGGGGGAAGCCGGGGGGCGGCTCAGCTCAGGACCGGGCGCCCGGGGGCGCTGAGGTCGATCGCCGTCGCCCCGTCGTCCTCGATCGTCGGCCGCAGCGCCGCGAGGTCGCGCGCCTTCGCCGAGGAGCCCGTGGCGTCGCCCCAGCTGACCGCCAGGTCGCCGAGCCTGAAGGACACCTGCCCGGCCGAGGACAGCTGCAGGCCGGAGACCCGGGCGCGCTCCTGCGCCGGCAGGGCCGAGAGCACGGTCGCGAGCGAGGACAGCTCGGGGCGGCCCGGCGGCTCCTCCCCCGCCACCTTGACCACGGGCAGACCGCGCGGGGCCTTGGCGCCGCGGGCGTAGGCGACCCCCTCGGTGTCGACCAGCCGCCGGGTCCCGGCCTGCTCGATCACCAGCACCGGCGTGCGGGGCGTGACCGTGACGCGCAGGCCGCGCGGGAAGCTGCGGTCGACGCGCACCGCGCGCACCCCGTCGATCTTGGCCACCCGTCGCTGCACGGCCGAGGTGTCGGCGCGCACCACCGGCGTGCCGACGACGTCGTCGGCCACCGCGCGCACCCGGTCGGTGAGCGCGGCGGGCGCGCCCGTCACCTGCACGGTGCGGACCGTGAGCACGGGGCTGAAGACGACGAGCCAGACCAGCGCGACGACGAGCACGGCCACGCCGGCGAGCAGCAGCCGCCGTCGCCGCGTCTCGTCGCGCAGCGAGGCGGCGCGGGCCGCGAAGCGCGCGTGCGGGGCGCTCACGACGCCTCTCCGGACCCGCCCGTCGCGAGGGCCTCGAGCAGCCGTGGGCCGAGCGCGGTGACGTCTCCCGCACCGACCGTGAGCAGCAGGTCACCGGGGTGCACGGCGCGCAGCGCCAGCTCGAGCGCGGCGTCGTGGTCGGGGGCGAAGTCGGCCCCGGGCACCAGGTCGCTCACCAGGCGCCCGGTGACACCTTCGACCGGTTGCTCGCGGGCGCCGTAGACGTCGAGCACCACGGCGTGGTCGGCCAGCCGCAGCGCCGCGGCCAGGCCGTCGGCGGCGTGCTGGGTGCGGGAGTACAGGTGCGGCTGGAAGACCACGACCAGCCGGCCGCCCTCGCGCAGGGCCAGCCCCGTGCGCACCGCGGCCTCGAGCTTGCCGGGGTTGTGGGCGTAGTCGTCGACCACCCGCACTCCCCCCGCCTCGCCGCGCGGCTCGAACCGGCGCGAGGTGCCACGGAAGGCGCCCAGGCCCGCGACGACCTGCTGCGGGTCGAGGCCCAGCCCGGCGGTGAGCGCGAGGGTGACGCCGGCCGCGTTGAGCACGTTGTGCGCGCCGGGAACGTTCAACGTGAGGTCGAGGTCGACCCCCTGGAGCCGCAGCGTCGCGCGCTGCTGGAAGCCCTCGGCCCACTCGTCACCCACGACGAGGTCGGCGGTCTCGCTGCGGCCGTAGGTGAGCACCCGCCCACCGGCTGCGGCGTGGCGCTCGGCCAGGGCGGCGCTCCCGGCGTCGTCGGCGCAGGCCACCAGCAGCCCGCCCGGGGCGATGGTCCCGGCGAACTCCAGGTACGCCTGGTGCAGCCGCTGCGAGGTGCCGTAGAAGTCCAGGTGGTCGTCACGCACGTTGGTGACGATCGCGACGTCGGGGCGGTAGACGACGAACGACCCGTCGCTCTCGTCGGCCTCGACGACGAACGCCTCCCCCGACCCCGGACCCGCGTTGGCCCCGATGCCGGCGATGTCGGCGCCGATCGCGAACGAGGGGTCGGCGCCGCAGGCGCGCAGCGCCACGGTGGCCATGGCGCTGGTGGTCGTCTTGCCGTTGGCGCCGGCCACGGCCAGCCCCGACCGGTCGGCCATGAGCATGGCCAGCGCCTGCGAGCGGTGCAGCACGGGCAGGCCGCGGCGGCGCACCTCGACCAGCTCGGGGTTGTCGTCGTGGATGGCCGAGGAGATCACGACCACGGCGTCGTCCGGCACGTCGGCGACGTTGGCCGGGGAGTAGCCCACCTCGACGCGGGCCCCGGCGGAGCGCAGCACCTCGAGCACGGGCACGTCGTTGTTGTCCGACCCCGACAGCGCGACGCCGCGGGCCAGCAGGAGCCGGGCGATGCCGGACATGCCGGACCCGCCGACGGCGATCATGTGGACCGCGCCGACCGAGGCGATGTCGGGCAGCGGAGCGGAGAAGTCGAAGCGGGGGTTCGTCCCGTCAGCCACGACCTGCGCCCTCCGGCTGCGCGACGGCCCGCTCGATCATGTCGACCAGCCGCTCGTCCGCGTCGCGGTGCCCCTGGCCGGCGGCCGCGGCGCTCATCGCCTGCAGCCGCTGCGGATCGAGCGCCAGCGGGACGAGCTCGCGGCGCACCCACTCGGGCGTGACCTGGGCGTTGTCGACCAGCACGGCGCCTCCGGCCTCGACGACGGCCTCGGCGTTGCGCCGCTGCTCGCCGTTGCCGATCGGCAGCGGCACGAAGACCGCCGGCAGCCCGACGGCGGAGGTCTCGGAGACCATGTTCGCGCCGGACCGGGTGACCACGAGGTCGGCCGCGGCGTAGGCGAGGTCCATCCGGTCGGCGTACTCCTGCACGACGTACGGCGGCTGCCCCTCGGCGCCGTCGCTCACGGCGAAGCCCTTCCCGGCACCGGTGACGTGCAGC
The DNA here is from genome assembly GCF_006716095.1 of Barrientosiimonas humi. Lineage (NCBI taxonomy): Bacteria > Bacillati > Actinomycetota > Actinomycetes > Micrococcales > Dermacoccaceae > Barrientosiimonas > Barrientosiimonas humi. Next base: position 975,113 of record NZ_VFOK01000001.1, on the reverse strand, counting down.
ACCTGGACGCCCGCGTCGCGCAGCGCGTCGACGCTGCCGGCGAAGGCCTCGTTGATCTGCTGCGCGCCCAGCGAGCCGCCGGTGACCAGCACCGTGGGGAAGCCGTCGGCGAGGCCCAGCTGACGCAGCGCGTCGGGCCGGGCCGCCGCGCGGTCGAGCCGGGTGATCACCCGGCGCAGCGGCATGCCGATGAGCTCGGCCTGCGGCAGCGGGGTGTTGGCGAAGGTGCGGGCCACGTGGTCGGTCATCCGGGCGCCGAGCTTGGTGGCCATGCCGACGACGGAGTTGCCCTCGTGCACGACGATCCCTCGCCTGCCGCGCGCGGCGACGTAGGCCGGAGGGCACACGAACCCACCGAAGCCGACCACGACGTCGGCGGCGACGTCGTCGAGCACGGCGCGCGCCTGGCGCACGGCGCGCGGGAACGCCACCGGGAACTGCACGGCCGCGAGGTCGGGCCGGCGCGGGAACGGGACCCTCGGGATCAACCTCAGGTCGAGGCCCGCGGCGGGCACCAGCCGCTCCTCCAGTCCGCCGGCCGTGCCGAGACAGGTGATCCGCACGTCGGGGTGACGCTCCTGCAGGGCGGCGGCCGTGGCCAGCAGCGGGGAGACGTGGCCGGCGGTGCCTCCCCCGGCCAGCACGACCGAGCGCAGCGGGCTCATCGCTGACCCCGCGAGGGCAGCACGGCCAGCGACCGGCGTACGAGACTCGGGCGGGCGGCCAGCGCCTCGCGGCACTGCGGGTCGTTGCGTGCGAACGCGACGAGCACGCCGAGGGCGGCGAGGGTGGTGACCAGCGCCGAGCCGCCGGCCGACACCAGCGGCAGCGGCACCCCGATGACCGGCAGCAGGCCGGTGACCGAGCCGATGTTGATGAACGCCTGGCCGACGATCCACACCAGGATCCCGGCGGAGGCGACCCGCACGAAGAAGTCGTCGGTGCCCGCGATGATCCGGTAGGCCGCGAACGCGATCGCGAGGTAGAGCCCGATCACGACGAGGGTGCCGGGCAGGCCCAGCTCCTCGCCGATGATCGCGAAGATGAAGTCGTTGTGCGCCTCGGGCAGCCAGGACCACTTCTCGCGGCTGGCGCCGAGCCCGACGCCCCACCAACCCCCGTCGGCCAGCGCGTAGGTGGCGTGCACCCGCTGGTAGCAGGCGCCGCTCAGCGCGGCCTCGTCGTTGCACGCGCCGAGCCAGCTGCCGATGCGCGACATCCGGTTGTCGCTGCCCTGGACCATGAACACGACTCCGGCGGTCGCGGCGATCGCTCCGGCGACGAACAACCGCATGCGCACGCCGGCGACGAACAGCATGGTCGAGGCGATGAGCAGCAGCACGAGCACGGTGCCGAGGTCGCGGCCGACGAGCACGAGCAGGATCAGCGCCCCGGCGAGCGGCGCGAACGGCAGCATCGCGTGGGCGAACCGACCGATGTGCTTGCGCTTGCGCGCCAGCACCAGCGCACCGGCGAGCACGAGCGCCAGCTTGCCGAGCTCGGAGGGCTGCAGGGTGAAGCTGCCGAAGCCGATCCAGTTGCGGTTGCCCTTGACCTCCTTGCCGATGGGGCTGAAGACGGCCAGCTGCAGCACGAGCGCGAGCACGAAGGCCGGCAGCGCCATGCGCTTGAGCCAGGTCACCGAGAACCGGCTGGCCACCGCGAACGCGACCACGCCGAGCGCGGCGTAGATCGCCTGCTGGCGCGCGATCGTGAACGAGGAGCCGCTGTCCTGGAAGGAGGTGACGCTCGACGCCGACAGCACCATGACCAGACCCAGCCCCACCAGCAGCGTGGTGGCACCGAGGATCAGGTAGTAAGGGGCGACCGGGGACTCCAGCCGCCGGCGCCAGGACCGGACGGACGGCGCGTTGCGCAGCTGGGAGAGGGTGCTGGCCGGTCGCTCGCGCTCGGGCGCGCTGGTGGCGCTCATCGGCCCTCGCCCAGCGCGCGCACCGCCGCGGCGAAGTCGTCGCCGCGCACGTCGTAGCCGCTCCACATGTCCTTGGACGCCGCCGCGGGCGCGAGCAGGACCACGTCACCCGGGTGCGCCATCGCTCGCGCCGCCTGCACCGCCTCGGACATGACGCCAGTGTCGGTGCTGTCGAGCACCTCGACGGGAACCTGCGGCGCGTGTCGGGAAAGCGCGTCGGCGATGACCGCCCGGTCGACGCCGAGCAGCACGACTCCGCGCAGCCGGTCGGCGTTGGCGCGCACCAGGTCGTCGACCGCGGCGCCCTTGAGCTGGCCGCCGGCGATCCACACGACGTGCGGGTAGGCCGCGAGCGAGGCCGCGGCGGCGGGCGGGTTGGTGGCCTTGGAGTCGTCGACGAAGCGCACGCCGCCGACCTCGCCGACGGGCTGGGTGCGGTGCGGCTGCGGGGTGAAGGCGCGCAGCCCGTCGCGCACCGCGGCCGCCGGCACGTCGACCGACCGGGCCAGGGCCGCCGCCGCGAGGGCGTCGGCGACCAGGTGGGGCGGCGGGTCCGCGGACGGGTCGGGCGCCAGGTCGCTGAGCTGGCACAGCTCTGCGGCCGAGGTGGCGCGCTCGGCGACGAACGCCCGGTCGGCGAGGACGTCCTCCACCACGCCGACCATCGAGCGCGCCGGCACGCCGAGGGTGAACCCGATCGCGCGAGCCCCCTCGACCACGTCGGCGTCGAGCACCAGCTGCTCGGTCTGCGGGTCCTGCACGTTGTAGACGCAGGCGACCTGGGTGTGCTCGTAGACCCGGCCCTTCATCCGGCGGTACTCCTCGTAGGAGCCGTGCCAGTCGAGGTGGTCGGGAGCCACGTTGAGGCAGCACGAGGCGTGCGCCGAGATGCTGCGCGACCAGTGCAGCTGGAAGGTCGATAGCTCGACGGCGAGCACGTCGTACGGCTCGGGGTGCAGCACGGCCTCGAGGATCGGCAGCCCCACGTTGCCGGCGGCGGTGGCCCGCAGCCCGGCCGCGCGCAGGATCGACTCGAGCATCGTCACGCAGGTGGTCTTGCCGTTGGTGCCGGTGACGGTGAGCCACGGCGCGGCGCCCTCGCGCGGACGCATCCGCCAGGCGAGCTCGACCTCGCCCCAGACCGGTATGCCCGCGGCGGCCGCTCCCTGCAGGAACGTGTTGGTCGGGGGCACCCCCGGTGACGTGACGACCAGCTGGGTGCCGGGCTCGGGCGCCGGCGGCAGCGCGGCGCCGTGCACGACCTCGGCGCCGAGCATCTGGAGCACCTGGGCGCGCTCGGCCATCGCCGGCGAGGTGCCCTCGCTCAGCACGCGCACGCCGGCGCCGCGCTCGAGCAGCGCGTCGGCGGCGGCGAAGCCGCTGACGCCCAGCCCCACGACGGCGACCTGCAGACCGGACCAGTCCGCGTCGCGGTGGGTGAGGTCGCGCGCTCCCCCGAGCGGTTCGTACGACGGGTCGGGCGGCACGCTCGTCACGCCCCGACCACCCACTCGGCGTAGAAGATGCCGAGGCCGAGCGCGACGCACAGGCCGCAGATGATCCAGAACCGCACCACGACCGTGACCTCGTTCCAGCCGAGCATCTCGAAGTGGTGATGGATGGGGGCGATGCGGAAGATGCGTTTGCGGCGCAGCTTGAACGAGCCGACCTGCAGGATCACCGACAGGGTCTCGAGCACGAACAGGCCGCCCAGGATGACCACGAGCAGCTCGGTGCGGGTGGTGATGGCCAGGCCGGCCAGCGCACCACCGAGGGCGAGCGAGCCGGTGTCGCCCATGAAGATCTTGGCGGGCGAGGCGTTCCACCACAGGAAGCCGAACGATGCGCCCATGACCGCGGCGGCCACGACGGCCAGGTCGTGCGGGTCGCGCACCTCGTAGCACTTGTTGCTCGGGATCTGCGCACAGCTCTGGTTGAACTGCCAGATGCTGATCAGCACGTAGGCGCCGAACACCATCACGCAGGCGCCGGTCGCGAGGCCGTCGAGACCGTCGGTGAGGTTGACGCCGTTGCTGGTGCCGGCGATCAGCAGGTTGGCCCAGATCAGGAACAGGATCATCCCGACCGCCGTGCCGGCGAAGCCGAGGTCGATGCTGACCGGGGTGCCGTCGGGGCGCACGAACAGGGTGTCGCGCACGAACGAGATCTTGGTGCTCGCCGGGGTGCGGTCGGCGCTGTCGGGGAAGTTCAGCGCGAGCACCGCGAAGATCACGCCGACGGCCGTCTGGCCGATGAGCTTCTCCCAGGAGCGCAGGCCCAGCGACCGGGCCTTGCGGATCTTGATGAAGTCGTCGGCGAACCCGACCGCGCCGAGGCCGGTCATCAGGAAGATCACGAGCAGGCCGCTCGCGGTGGGCGCGCGCCAGGTGAGCAGGTGCGCCAGGAAGTACGCCACGAGCGCGGCGGCGATGATCACCGCACCACCCATGGTGGGCGTACCGCGCTTGGTGTGGTGGGTCGTGGGGCCGTCGTCGCGGACGAACTGGCCGTACTCCTTGCGGACCAGGAACTTGATGAACGCCGGGGTGCCCAGCAGCGAGATCGCGAGCGACACGCTCGCGGCAATCAGCACTGCTCTCACCGACCGACCTCCTTCCCGGCTTCTTCCACGATCCGATCCCCCAGGAACCTTAGGCCCGAGTCGCGCGAGGACTTCAGCAGCACCACGTCGCCGTCGGAAAGCTCCTGCGTGAGCAGCGCGTGCGCCGCGTCCACGTCGGGGACCGTCGAGACCGTACCGGGATCGGCGCCGGCGGCCAGCGCGCCACGCGCGATGCCCTCGGCGCCGTCGCCGACCACCACGACCCGCCGTACGTCCGCGGCGGCTGCCGCACGCCCGATCCCCTCGTGCTCCGCCTCGGAGGTCGGGCCGAGCTCGCGCATCGCGCCGAGCACGGCCACCGTGCGCCGGCCGCCGGACCCCATCTGCTGCAGCGCCCGCAGCGCCGCGCGCATCGAGTCGGGGTTGGCGTTGTAGGCGTCGTTGACCAGCGTGATGCCGCCGAGCTCGAACAGCTCCATCCGCCACCGGCTGGCCGGCCGCGCCTCCTCCAGAGCCCTCACCGTCTGGTCGAGGGTGAGGCCCAGCTCGAGCGCCGCGGCGGTGACCGACAGGGCGTTGCCGACCTGGTGGGCCCCGAGCAGCCCGCGCAGCTGGACCTGGCGCGCGCCGGCCGGGGTGTGCATGGTGAACCGTGCCCGGCCGAGCTCGTCGAGCTCGACGTCGGTCGCGCGCAGGTCGGCCCCTTCCGACAGACCGACGGTCTGCACCCGGGCGCGCGAGCGGCTCGCCATCGCCGCGACCAGCGGGTCGTCGGCGTTGAGCACGGCCAGACCGTCCTCGGGCAGCGCCTCGACCAGCTCGCCCTTGGTCGCGGCGATCGCCTCGACCGAGCCGAACGAGCCCAGGTGGGCCTGGCCGACGTTGAGCACCAGCCCGATGCGCGGCGGCGCGATGCGCGCGAGATAGGCGATGTGGCCGACGCCGTCGGCGCCCATCTCGGCGACGAGGTACCGGGTGTCGCGGGTGACCCGCGAGACGGTCAGCGGCACGCCGACCTCGGAGTTGTAGGAGCCCACCGGTGCCACGGTCTCCCCCGCCGGGAGCAGCACGGCAGCGAGCAGGTCCTTGGTCGAGGTCTTGCCCGAGCTGCCGGTGATGCCGACGATCGTCAGGTCCGGCGCCCGGTCGACGACCCCGCGGGCCAACGCCGCGAACGCCTCCTGCACGTCGGCCACGACGACCGTGGGGGTCTCGCCGACCTGGCGGGTGCCGAGCACCGCGACCGCGCCGGCCGCGACCGCGCCCGGGACGTAGTCGTGGCCGTCGGCGTGCTCGCCGACCCGGGCGACGTAGAGCGCGCCGGGCGCGGCCTCGCGCGAGTCGGTGACCACCGGGCCGTCGACCAGCACGTCGGGGCCGCGCAGCTCCCCGCCGGTGATCCGAGCGACCTCGGACAGCTGGAGGGGGATCACTGCTTCTCCCGCGAGGCGCTGGACGACGGGGACGGCGAGGACGAGGGCGACGACGACGGCGCGGTGGGCGCGGTCATCGGGTAGGGCCCGGGGCCGCCGGTGGTCGGGGGGATGCGGGCCTGCTGCAGCGCGAACGACATCACCTTGGAGAACACCGGTCCGGCCACCGCCCCACCGTAGGTGCCCTTGCGCGGGCGCTGGACGGTGACGGCCACGACGTACCGCGGGTCGTTGGCGGGGGCGTACCCGATGAACGAGGCGGTGGTGCCGTCGTAGCGGCCGAGCTCGGAGTCGTAGCGCTGCGCGGTGCTGGTCTTGCCGGCCACCTGGTAGCCCGGGACCGCGGCCTGCGTGGCGGTGCCGCCCTCGCCGACCACGCTCTGCATCATCCGGGTCAGCTGGCTCGCGGTGTCGGTCTGGATGACCCGCTGCGGCGTGCGGTCGTCGGCCGGCTTCTCCCAGCCGCCGTCACCGTCGTCGATGCCCTCGAGCAGCTGGACCGGCTGGCGGACGCCGCCGTTGGCGATCGTCTGGAACACCGAGGCCTGCTGGATGGCGGTGCCGGCGAGGCCCTGACCGAACAGGACGGTGTAGCGCTGGTCGCCCTTCCACTGCGAGGCCGGCGCCATGATGCCGCGTGACTCGCCGGGGAAGCCGACGCCGGTGGTCTGGCCGAGGCCGAACTTGCTGGCGTACTGCCGGAAGACCTCGGGCGAGAACTTCTCGCCGATCAGCACGGTGCCGATGTTGGACGACTGCGCCAGCACGCCGGCGGTGGTCAGGTTGAGGGTGCCGTGCGGCGAGGAGTCGCGGAACGGACGACCGGCGCGCTCCAGCGTCGGCGGCACGGTGACCGGCGTCGTCGGCGTGACCACGCCCTGCTCGAGCGCGGCGGCCATGGTGATGACCTTGCTGGTGGAGCCCGGCTCGTAGACCTCGGTGAACGGGCGCAGCTGCAGGTAGCCGTCGGCGCTGCGCATGTTGCTCGGGTCGAAGCTGGGGTAGGACGCGGCCGCGCGCACCTTGCCGGTCTTGACGTCGAGCACGACGACGTCGCCGGAGAGTCCGTCGGTCTCCTGGACGCGCTGGGCCAGGATGTTCTGGGCGTACCACTGCAGGTCGTTGTCGATCGTCAGCTTCACCGACTGCCCCGGCACCGCCGGCTCGTCGGTGCCCTCGCCCGAGGCGATGGGGCTGCCGTCGCGGGCCCGCTCGTAGACGTGCAGCCCGGGCTTGCCGTCGAGGGCGGAGTTGAACAGCTGCTCGATGCCGCCGCCCGGCTTGCCGTCGCTGTTGACCCAGCCGACGAGCGGCGCGGTGCTGGTGCCCTGGGGGTACTCCCGCCGCACGGTGCGCTCGCTGAAGACGCCCGGGATGCCGAGGCTCTCGATGGAGCGCCACTGCGTGGGCGCGATGTCCTTGGCGAGGTAGGTGAAGCGGGAGTCCTTGGCCGCGGCCTTGTTGAGCACGTCGAGCAGGTCGGCGGCCTTGACCCCGAGCAGCGGCGCGAGGTCGGCGGCCGCGCCGGACAGCCCGACCTGGGTGCGCTTGCCGTTGACCGTCTTGTGGTACTCCGCCATCGCGAGCGGGTCACCGGTGACGTTGCGGCGGTCGACCGAGTCGGCCAGCACGACGCCGTCGGTGTCGACGATGTCGCCGCGCTGCGCCGGGATGGTGACCTTCTGGGTGCGGCTGCCGAGCGCCGCGGCCGAGACCGCGCTGGACTCCACGCCCTGGATGCGCAGCAGCTGCACCGCGAACAGGCTGAACACGCAGCAGATCGCGATCATCAGGAACCGCGCGCGCCGGCGCGGGTGACCCACGCCGAGCGAGAGCGGCTTGCTGCGCGGTGGCTTGCCGCCGCCGGAGCCGCCCTTGCGAGCCTTCGCGGGGCGGGCCTTCGCCGGGCGGGCCTTCGCGGGGCGCGACGGCGCCGAGCTCGCCGTGCCGGGGCCGGCCGGTCGGCTGGCCTGGCGCGGCGGCAGGCCCTGCGTTGCGCCGCGCGGGTCGCGGGTCGTACGTGCGCGGCCGGCCGAGCCCTTGCTCGTCGCCGGCCTGCCGGTCGCCGAGCCGCCGCTCGCGCCCCGGCCACCGGCCGGGCGAGCCGCTGCGGACGTACGGCCGGAGGGGGCGCTGCCGGACGGGCGCGGCTGGCGGGTGGGCCGGCCGGCGCCCGCGGCGGGACGACCCGTCGCGGAACGGGGTGCGCCCGAGCGAGGCGGGGCCTGGCGGCCACGGTCTCCGGGCGGGGTGCCGCGTCGCTGGGTCACGAGCTGGCCTCGCCGCGGGTCAGTCGCGCGGGGTGGCCGAGGGTGCCGCCGACGACGGCTTCGCCTTCGGCTCGGTGCGGGGCTTCGACTGGTCGGATCGCGCGTCGTCCTTGCTCGGGGCGGCCTTGTCGTCGTTGCCGGACGCTGACGGAGCGGACGTGCTCGACGGGGCCGCGGAATCGCTCGGCTTCGGCTTCGGCGGCGTGTAGACCAGCACCCCCGAGGTCGCCGCTGCGACAGCCCGGTCGGCCACCCCGCTCGCGGGAGTGTCCGGCAGCGTGCCCACCGTAAACGGGGTCCCGGCCGCCGCCGGGCTCGCCACGCCGAGCACCTTGCGGTCGGACGCGCGGACGTAGGCGACCTGCCCCGCGGGCACCATGCCCATCTCCTGCGCCTTGAGGGCGACCTGCTGCGGCGCGCTCACGCTGGAGATGTCGCTGCGCAGCTGCTCCTCGTTGTCGGTGAGGGTCGTCGAGCTCTGCTGCAGGGCCCCGAGCGCGAACGACTGCTCGGCGCGCGCGGTGTTCAGCAGCAGCAGCGCGAGCAGGCCGGCGCCGAGCAGCATCGCGCACAGGATCGAGAACCCGGTGCTGCTGCGGCGCACCTCCTCGCCGGTGACCACGCGCAGCCGCGGCTGGGTCGCGCGCTGCTGCGGCAGACGGACGGGGGCGGTGCGAGCGGTGGCAGTGGCGTTGCTCATGGCCGGGGCTCCTCCGTGGCTCGGATGCGTTCGGCCGCGCGCAGCCGGGCAGGCGTCGCGCGCGGGTTGGTCTCGGTCTCGGTCGGGTCTGCGGTCTCGGCGCCGCGGGTCAGCAGCCGCAGGTAGGGCGCGTGCTCGGGCAGCTCGACCGGCAGGTCGGGCGGCGTGGTCGAGCGCGCCCCGGCGGCGAGCGCCTGCTTGGTGATGCGGTCCTCGAGCGAGTGGTAGGACAGCACCGCGATGCGGCCACCGACCCCGAGCGCCGCGATCGCCGCGGGCAGCGCCGCGCGCCAGGCGTCGAGCTCGCCGTTGACCTCGATGCGCAGCGCCTGGAAGGTGCGCTTGCCGGGGTGGCCGCCGGTGCGCTGCGACGCGGCCGGGATCGCCCGGCGCAGCAGCTCGACGAGGTCGGCGGAACGCTCGAACGGCAGCTGCTCGCGGCGAGCCACGACCTCGCGGGCGATGCGGCGGGCGAACCGCTCCTCGCCGTACTCCCGCAGCACCCGCTCCAGCTCGCGCTCGTCGTAGGTGTTGAGCACGTCGGCGGCGGTGCGGCCGGCGTCCTGGCTCATCCGCATGTCGAGCGGGGCGTCCTGGGCGTAGGCGAAGCCGCGGTCTGCCTCGTCCAGCTGCAGCGAGGACACCCCGAGGTCGAACAGCACGGCCGCCACGGTGGGCACGCCCTCGTCGGCGAGCACCTCACCGATCTCGTCGTAGACGGCCCGCACGCCGGTGAACCGGTCGCCGAACGGCGCCAGCCGCTCCCCCGCGAGGCTCAGCGCCTGCGGGTCGCGGTCGATGCCGATGACCCGGGCCGCCGGGCAGGCGGCGAGCAGCGCCTCGGCGTGCCCGCCCATCCCGAGCGTGGCGTCGACCAGCACCGCGCCCGGCGCCTCGAGGGCGGGAGCCAGCAGCTCGACGATGCGCTCGCGCAGCACGGGGGTGTGCCGTGCTGCCGTGCGCTCCGCGTCGGACATGCGCTCCTCCTCTCCTCGGTCGTACGTCGGTGGTGCCTGGTGATGGGTGGTGGCCGGTGGTGGTCGGCCGGCTCGGCCGTCAGGTCTCCCTCCGCTCCGGCCCCTCCGGCGCCGGGGAAGTGACGCCGGTCGCGGGTGGAGCGGGTGGAGACCTCACGGTCGAGCGGGGTGCTCGGGTCGGTCGGGTGGTGGTCGGTGGGTCGGCTGGTCGGGATCGGTCAGCGGCTCACAGCAGCCCGGGGATCACTTCCTCGGACTGCTCGGAGAAGGCCTCCTCGGTGTCGGCCAGGTAGGCCTCCCACGCGGCGGTCGCCCAGACCTCGACGCGGGACCCGGCGCCGATGACCGTGCACTCGCGGTCGAGCCCGGCGTACTCCCGCAGGACGGCGGGGATGGTGACCCGGCCCTGCTTGTCGGGGATCTCGTCGGAGGCGGCCGAGAGGAACACGCGCTGGAAGTCACGCACCCCGCGGGCGGTGACCGGCGACTTGTTCATCTCGCCGGTGATCCGCTCGAACTCGGCCATGGAGAACACGTAGAGGCAGCGCTCCTGACCACGGGTGACGACCAGGCCGCCGGCCAGGTCCTTGCGGAACTTCGCCGGGAGGAAGAGGCGCCCCTTGTCGTCCAGCCGTGGGTGGTGGGTGCCGAGGAACATCGACGACCACCTCCCGGGAGACCAGGGTCAGCACCACCACCAACCGATGTCCCCCACCATACTCCACTTCACCCCACGACACGCCTCCGCGGGGCGGTTTCGGCGGACTTTTTCGCTGCCGAACCGCGGCGTCTGTGCAGGTCAGCGGCCTGTGGGTGCGCGGTGGAGCGCAGTGGGGAGGATCCTCCGCCGTAGCGCCGGCCAGGCCGCCCCCGACCCCGCCGTACGCCCTCGCCGGGCCCGCCAGAGCCCGTCACCACCGGCTCGGTGGAGGGAAGTGGGGAACCGGGTGGCGCGGGGTGGCGAAGGGGCGTGCCGCACCGGCTCCGGCCCCCGCCCCGAGACGAGCATCACCTCGTGCGCGCAACGAGAAGAGGCCTTGTTGATGCAGCACACAGGCGCATCGGGCAGGATCGTGCTCATGCATCAAGGCGCCCCGACGAACGTGGCCACCCCTCCGTCCGAATCCGCCCTCGGGGAGCTGCGCAAGGTCGCGGGCGACATCCACCAGGCGGTGTCCTCGGTCATCGAGGGCAAGAGCGACGTCGTGCGCACCGCCGTGACCGTGCTGCTCGCCGAGGGGCACCTGCTCATCGAGGACATCCCGGGCGTCGGCAAGACCATGCTCGCCAAGGCGCTGGCCCGCTCGATCGACAGCCCCATGCGCCGCATCCAGTTCACGCCCGACCTGCTGCCGAGCGACATCACCGGCGTGAGCGTGTTCAACCAGGACACCCGCACGTTCGAGTTCCGGCCCGGCGCGATCTTCGCCAACATCGTGGTCGGCGACGAGATCAACCGCGCCTCGCCCAAGACCCAGTCGGCGCTGCTGGAGTGCATGGAGGAGGGCCAGGTCACCGTCGACGGCACGACCTACACGCTGCGCCGGCCGTTCATGGTGATGGCCACCCAGAACCCCATCGAGATGGAGGGCACCTTCCCGCTCCCCGAGGCGCAGCGCGACCGGTTCATGGCCCGCATCTCCATGGGCTACCCCACCGGCCCGGCCGAGCTGGCGATGCTCGACACGCACGGCGCCACCTCGCCGCTGGACACGCTGCGCCCGGTCACCGACGGCGCCACCGTGCAGCGGCTCGCCGACCACGTGCAGTCGCTGCACGCGAGCCCCGGGCTGCGGCAGTACATCGTCGACATCGCCGCGGCCACCCGCACCACCTCGATGCTGCGGCTCGGCGCCTCGCCGCGCGCGGCGCTGCAGCTGCTGCGGGCCTCCCGGGCGCACGCCGCCCTCGAGGGCCGCGACCACGTCATCCCCGAGGACGTCGTGGCGCTGGTGCCGGCGGTGCTGGCGCACCGGTTGCTGCCCAGCGCCGAGACCCAGGTCGCGCACCGCACGACCACCGACGTGCTGCACGACCTGATGCGCCGGGTCCCGGTCCCCTCCGCGGCGCGGTGAGCCGTGGCCGGAGCCAAGAGATTCCGCACCCTCACCGGGCGCGGGCGCGCACTGCTCGCCTGCGGCGTCGTGCTGGTCCTCGCCGGTGTGCTGCTGGGCTTCCCTGACCTCACCCGCATCGGCGTGCTGCTCATGGCGCTGCCGCTGGTCGCCCGCCTGATCGCCCGTCGCCGCCCGCCGCAGCTGTCGGTCGAGCGGCACGTGGTGCCGACCCGGCTGCAGCCCGACGAGCGCGCCGACGTGGCCGTCGACTTCGTCAACCTCGGGTCGCGCAGCACCACCCTCTACACCGCCGAGGAGCAGGTCGACTTCGTCCTCGGCGACCGACCCCGCTTCCTGCTCCCCCGGCTCGAGCCGGGCGCCCGCCGGCGCCTGACGTACGCCATCCGCAGCCAGGTGCGCGGGCGGCACCGCCTCGGGCCGATCGCGCTGCAGCAGCAGGACCCGTTCGGCCTGACCCACGTCGACCTGATGGTCCGCTCCGAGAGCGAGGTGGTCGTGCTGCCGCGCGTGGTGCCGCTGGGCGCCGGGCAGCCGGCCGGGTCGGGCATGGGCATCGAGGGCGAGACGCCGCAGATGGTCGCCCTGCACGGCGAGGACGACGTCAGCATCCGCGCCTACCGCGACGGCGACGACCTGCGCAAGGTGCACTGGCCGGCGACCGCGCACCGCGGCGAGCTGATGGTGCGCCAGGAGGACCGCCCGGCCCGCCGCTCGGCGGTGCTGCTGCTGGACTCGCGCGAGAGCGGGCACTCCCCCGGCAGCTACTCGGGAACCTTCGAGTGGGCCGTGAGCGCTGTTGCTTCCGTGGCCACTCACCTGGGCCGGTTCGGCTACACCCTGCACCTCGCGACCCGCGAGACGCTCGCCGCCGGGGAGCTCGACACCGACCTCGACCCCGCCAGCGTCCTCGAGCAGCTCGCCGTCGCCGAGCGCGGCAGCGACGAGGAGCACGAGCGCCTCGTGCAGGCCGCGCAGGACCTGACCGAGCGCACCGGCGGGCTCGTCGCCGTCGTGACCTCGGTCGACGACCTGTCGATGCCGACCCTCGCGGCGCTGCGCCGCCCCGGCACCGGCGCGCAGGCGATGGTCATCGACCCCGACGCGTTCCAGCAGGGCGCGGCCGAGGTCGGCGAGGTCACCCTCGGTCACCAGGCGCTGCTGCACCGCGCCGGCTGGCGGGCGGTCCCGGTCGGCGGGCAGACCAGCATCCCCGAGGCGTGGCAGCTGCTCACCGCCTCCGGCCGGCCGGGGGTGCTCACGTGATGACCCGCGCCCGGGTCGTCCCCGGACTCCTCGCCGCGCTCGGCACGCTCGTGGCCAGCTGGCCGCTCACCACCCTGCTCGACGACGGCAGCTGGGTGCGGCCGGTCCTGCTGCTGCTGCTCCTGCAGGCCGCGATCGGCATGGCCGGGCGCTACGCCGGCTGGCGCACCTGGGCCACCGCGACCGTGCAGGTCGTCACCGTCGTGCTCGCGGTGCTGGCCCTGCACGTCGGCGACACGCTCGTCCCGACCGCCTGGGACGAGCTGCCGTTCGCGGTCAACGACCTGCTGCTCGACGCGCGCGAGACGCTCACGACGTACTCCGCGCCCGCGCCGCTGTCGCCGGGCGTGCTGTTCGTGCTGAGCCTGACCCTGCCGCTGGTCGGCGTCGTCGTCGACGTGCTCGCCGCCGGGCTGCGCATGCCCGCGGCCGCGGGGCTGCCGCTGCTCGGCATCTTCCTGTTCTCCACGTCCAACTCCGGCGAGGCCCTCAACCCGGTCTACTTCCTGGCGCTCGCGGTCGTCTGGCTCGTGCTGCTGCTGCAGCAGGGCATGAACCAGGTGAGCACCTGGTCCTCCACCGAGGCGTTCGCGCGCACCCCCGAGCGGCAGGAGGACCGGCTCGGCCTCGGCGCCTTCTCGGCCACCGCGCGCTGGATGGGCCTGGTGACGCTCGTCATCGCCCTCGCCCTGCCGGCCGTGATCCCGCACCTGCCGCCGCGCTATCTCGCCGACGGACTGGCCCAGCGCACCGGGTCCAGCGACGTCGCCTCGGTCGGCTTCACCGACACCCTGGACCTGTCGACCGACCTCAACAGCGACAACCAGACGCCGATCCTCACCTATGCCACCACCGACTCCAACCCGCCGCCGCTGAAGGTGCTCACGCTCTCGTCGTACGCCGGTGGCCAGTGGGTGCGCGAGGACCCCCCGCGCACGGTGACCGGGCGGGACAACGCCCGGATGCCCGACCCGATCGGCATGGACTCCGAGACCCCGCGCCGGCTCGAGCGGATCAACGTGGTCGGCAACGGCCTGACGCAGCCCTACATCGCCTCGCCGTGGCCGGTCGAGCAGGCCAACATGCAGGGCAGCCCGTGGTACTACGACCCCGCCGGGGTCCAGCCGCGGGTGCGCGAGCGCACGTCGGCGTACAGCACCACCTACAAGGTGCTCGCCGACGACGCCCGCCCCGGCGACGGCCCGGTGATCTCCCAGGTCGACCCGCTCACGCTGCGCACCGACCCGCGGGCGACGGCTCAGATCACCGCGGCCAACGCCGCGGCGCTCGAGGGCGTCGACGACAACGACACGTTCGGCAAGGCCGTCGCGATGCAGGACTGGCTGCGCGACCCGTCCCGGTTCACCTACTCGCTGCAGCTGGCGCCCACGCAGAACGGCCCCGACGGTCAGCCCTACGACCCGCTGAGCAACTTCCTGGTCACCCGCCGCGGGTACTGCACCCAGTTCTCCACCGCGATGATCATGATGGCCCGCGCCGAGGGGATCCCGGCGCGGATGGCGGTCGGCTTCCTGCCGGGCTCCCCGGCCGAGAACGGCAACCTGCAGGTGCGGGCGGCCGACGCGCACTCCTGGCCCGAGCTGTACTTCCCCGGCATGGGCTGGACCCGGTTCGAGCCGACCCCCGGCGTGCGCTCGGGCGAGGTGCCGGCGTACACGCTGCCGCAGGCCGACGAGGCCGCCACCCGCGCGACCCGCACCACCGCCCAGCCGAGCGAGAGCAGCGCCGCCCCGCAGACCAGCGCCGCGCCCACCGCGTCGCCGTCGGCCGCGCCGCAGGCCGCCGGTGAGGGCCGCGACTGGTTCCCGGTGTGGCTGCGCTGGCTGCTGCTCGCCGTCATCCTCGGCGGCGCCGGCGCGATGGTGCTGCCGCTCGCCGCGCGCTGGCGGCGCGACCAGGACCTGCGCGCCGCGGCCGAGCCGCGCGACCACGTCGAGGCCGAGTGGAGCGCGCTGGAGTCGCGGCTGCACGACCTCGGCATCGACTCCCCCGGCGAGCGCAGCCCGCGCCAGCTGGAGAAGCACTACCGTCAGCGCGCGCCGCTGGAGGCCGAGGGCAAGGAGGCGCTGCACCGCGCGGTGCAGACGCTCGAGCGCGCCCGCTACGCCTCCCCCGCCGGCGAGCCGCCGACCCTGCAGCAGGACGCCGACCGGATCGTGCGCGAGGTGCGCGAGCAGTCCTCGCTGCCCACCCGGGTCTCGGCCGTGGCGTTCCCGGCGACGGGCCGGCGGGCCCTGGCCGAGGGCGTACGTCGGGTGGCGGGTGCCCCCGGCCGCGCGGCGCGCCGCGGCTACGACCGGCTCGCCCAGCGCCGCAGGGGGTAGCGCCGCCCGCACGCCCTCGCGGTCCACCGCCGAACCGTGCGCCCCACCGCACCCCCCGGCGGTCCACCGCCGAAGCGTGACCGGCCCGCGTGCCCGCACGCCCGCGCGGACCAGCCGAGACGAGACGAGCCCGGCCCGGACCCATCACGGGTCCGGGCCGGGCTCGGGCTCGGGCGGCGAGACGCCGCGGGAGCGCTCAGTCGAGGTAGTCGCGCAGCACCTGGGAGCGGCTCGGGTGGCGCAGCTTGCTCATCGTCTTGGACTCGATCTGGCGGATCCGCTCGCGGGTCACGCCGTAGACCTTGCCGATCTCGTCGAGCGTCTTCGGCTGGCCGTCGGTGAGGCCGAACCGCATCGAGACGACGCCGGCCTCGCGCTCGGACAGGGTGTCCAGCACCGAGTGCAGCTGCTCCTGCAGCAGCGTGAAGCTCACGGCGTCGGCCGGGACGACGGCCTCGGAGTCCTCGATGAGGTCACCGAACTCGCTGTCGCCGTCCTCGCCGAGCGGGGTGTGCAGGGAGATGGGCTCGCGGCCGTACTTCTGGACCTCGACGACCTTCTCGGGCGTCATGTCCAGCTCCTTGGCGAGCTCCTCGGGCGTGGGCTCGCGGCCGAGGTCCTGCAGCATCTGCCGCTGCACGCGGGCGAGCTTGTTGATGACCTCGACCATGTGCACCGGGATGCGGATGGTGCGGGCCTGGTCGGCCATCGCGCGGGTGATCGCCTGCCGGATCCACCAGGTGGCGTAGGTCGAGAACTTGTAGCCCTTGGTGTAGTCGAACTTCTCGACCGCGCGGATCAGACCGAGGTTGCCCTCCTGGATCAGGTCGAGGAAGAGCATGCCGCGGCCGGTGTAGCGCTTGGCCAGCGAGACGACCAGACGCAGGTTGGCCTCGAGCAGGTGGTTCTTGGCCTTCTTGCCGTCCTGGGCGATCCACCACAGCTCGCGCTTGAGCTTCATCTCGATCTTCTCGCCGGAGTTGAGCTTCTCCTCGGCGAACAGACCGGCCTCGATGCGCTTGGCGAGGTCGACCTCCTGCTCGGCGTTGAGCAGGGCGACCTTGCCGATCTGCTTGAGGTAGTCCTTGACCGGGTCGGTGGTGGCACCGGCGGTGACGACCTGCTGGGCGGGGGCGTCGTCGTCGTCGTCCTGGCGGATGACGAAGCCGCCGGCCTCGTCGGTGCTGCCCTCGGGGGCCGGCTGCGCGGGGGTCTCGCCCTCGGCGACCTCGACCTCCTCGACGACCTCGGTCGTCTCGGTGGCCTCGTCGGCCTTGGCCGGGGAGCTCTTGGCGGCCTTCTTGGCGGTGGTCTTGGCCGCGGCCGTCTTGCTCGTCGCGGCGGTCTTCTTGGCGGCGCTCTTGGGCGCGGCCGACTTCGCGGCGGTCTTGGTGGTCGCGGACTTCGCGGTGTCGGCCTTCTTGCCGTCGACCGGCTTCGCGGCGGACTTGGCGCTCTTGGCCGGGGTCGCCTTGGCGGTCTTGGACGCCGCACGCTTGGTGGTGCTCTTGGTCGTCGAGGCCGGGGCCTTGGCCGACACGGTGCGCTTGGTCGACGTCGCAGGCACGGCCCGTCGGCCGTCGCCGGCGTCGCTGTCGGCAGGGGGGTTCGACGCTGAAGTCACGAGCAACCTTCCGTCACGGGGCGGCGCCGTCTGGGCACCACGAGACACCGCCGGTCGGCGGCGCCCGAGTTGTTGGGGGTGGAGCGGGCCTCGCGGTCTGGGATCAATGTTCGCCTGATCGGGGACCTGATGAACGCTGATCTCCTGAACGCTCCACGACCATTATAAAACGACGCACGGGACGTTCTTTCCAACCGCCCACGCCGTGGCGTTGTTCCACCGTCTCCGGCGGCGGGTCGGGCGGCCCCCGAGCCCGACGTACGCCGGTGCCGGCTCGCCCCTCGGCGGCACCTCGGTCAGTCGGCGGCGTCGGCCTTGACCGCGAGCACCGGGCAGGCGGCGTCGAGCAGGATGCGCTGGGCGTTGGAGCCGAGGATCAGCTTGCCGACCGGGGTGCGCCGGCGCAGCCCGATGACGATGAGGTCGACGCCCTCCTTCTCGGAGACCGCGATGATGTCTTCGGCCGGGTCCTTCTTGTGCTCGATGGGGCGGCGCTCGACCTGCACGCCGGACTGCTCGGCCTCGGCGACGACGGCGTCGAGCTCGGACGACTGGCCGCCGCCGGAGTCCAGCACGATGAGCTGGGTGGACATCCGCCGCGCCTCGTCGACGGCGCGGGTCAGGGCGGCGCGCCCCTCGGCGGTCGGGACGAATCCCACGAGCACGGTCATCTCGAGCCTCCTGCGCTGCGGCGTCTCCGGGGCGTCGGCGCCACCGGTGCGGCTGACGCTACCCGACGCGGCGGTGGTGGCGGGAGGCCAATCGGGCGAGCTGGCCGGAGACGAGATCGGCGACCTGGTCGACCTCGACGAGGAACCCGTCGTGGCCGTGCGCCGACTCGATGACGGCGGCCGGACGGCGCCCGTGCGCGGCGGCCAGCTGCTGGGAGAGCTCCAGCGGGAAGAGCCGGTCGCTGTCGACCCCGGCCACCACGAGGTCGCCGGTGTAGCGGCGCAGCACCTTGGCGATGCCGCCGCGCCCGCGGCCGATGTCGTGGGTCGCCATCGCGCGGGTGAGCGTGACGTAGCTCCCGGCGTCGAACCGGGCGGACAGCTTGCGGGCGTGGTGGTCCAGGTAGCTCTCGACCGCGAACCGCCCGCCGCGCATCGGGTCCTCCCCCGGCTGCGGCGAGCGCCCGAAGCGCTCCTCGAGCTCCGGCGCGCTGCGGTAGGTCGTGTGGGCGATGCGGCGCGCGAGCCCGAGGCCCTGGTCGGGCGAGACGCCGCTGCGGTGGTAGTCGCCGCCCCGCCAGTCGGGGTCCTGCTCGATGGCCAGCGTCTGCGCCTGGCCCCAGGCGATCTGGTCGGCCGTCGCGGCGCCGCACGCGGCGACGACGGCGGCGGCGCGGGTGCGGTCGGGATAGGTCGCGACCCACTCGGCCGCGCGCATCCCGCCCATCGAGCCGCCGATGACCAGCGCCCAGGCGGGGATGCCGAGCAGGTCGGCGACCAGCGCCTCGACCCGGACCTGGTCGCGGATCGTGACCTCGGGGAACCGCGAGCCCCACGGCTGCCCGTCGGCGGCCTCGGTGGCGGGCCCGGTGGTGCCGCGGCAGCCGCCCAGCACGTTGGTGGCCACGACGAACCAGCGGTCGGTGTCGATGGCGGCGCCGGGTCCGACGAGCCCGGGCCACCAGCCAGCCGTCGGCTGCCCCGGACCGGGTGGGCCGACGACGTGGGTGTCGCCGGTGAGGGCGTGCTCGACCAGGACCGCGTTGCTGCCGTCGGGGGCGAGCGTGCCCCAGGTCTGGACCGCCACGACCACGTCGGGCAGCAGCCCCCCGGTCTCCAGCGGCACCGAACCCACGCGCAGCCCGAACGCGTCGGGGTTGGTGCCCGCACCGAGCGGGACCCAGCACTCCGGGCGGCGGCCGTAGGCCGGGCGCGTCAGCGGGCGGTGTCGGTCCTGCAGCGTCATCGGCCTCGCTCCCGGTCAGGGGGCTCGCACCTGTCGCTGCCCCGCGCTTGTCGACGGCGTCGCCGACCTTGTCCTCACCCGGGGCACCCCACCGCGGTGGAGGGTTGCCGCTCAGCCAGCCGGGGCTTGTCGCTGAGACTCTTGACGCGACCGACGCTAGCACCGGGCCGAGCGGTCAGACCGCCGCCTCTCGCGTCGTGGGACACAGGTCGAGCGGCCGCATCCCGTGGGTCACGACCTGCATCAGCAGCCTTGCCATGCGGTAGTCGGGGTCGGCCTCCAGGGCGCGGTCGAGCGCGACCAGCGCGAGCGCTCCCCCGCCGTGCGTCCAGCACCAGTACGCCAGCAGCGTGGCCGGAGCCGGCACCATCGGCTCCGGCGCGGAGCGCACCAGCTCGCGCAGCCGCTCGGTGACGCGGGTGACCTCGGCAGGGGTGAGCACCCGGTCGTCGAACGGCACGGCGCCCGCCCGGCGGATCGCCCGCGTGAGGTCGGGGAACAGGCCGGGCACCGTCATCGGCGTCATCGCCAGCCAGCCCATCAGGTGGTCGCGCAGGTTCCGCTCGCGCAGCGTCATCAGCACCGTGCCGAGGTCGCCGACGGGCAGGTCGCGCACCCTCGGCGCGTCGAGCGAGGGGTCGAGCACCCGGGCGAGCGCCGCGGGGTAGTCGCCCCAGACGTACGGGTTGGGGCAGGCGAGCCGTCTCGCCGCCTGCGCCGACCGCTCGAGCGCGTCGAGCAGCGCTTCCCCACCGGCGGGGCCGACGTGGTCGGGGTCGAGGTCGGGATCGTCGCGATCGTCGTCGGGCTCGCCCCACTCCGCCGCCCACGCGTCGTCCCAGTCGTCGCACAGGTCGTCGTCGGCCGTGGCCTCGGCCCAGTCGGCGAAGCGGTCGTCGAGGTCGTCGAGCTCGCCCTCCTCGTGCGGGCCGAGCACGCGGGTCTGGACCCACTGCGCGACCGCGCCCGGGCGCAGCGGAGCCGGGCGCAGCGAGCGCACCAGGTCCTCGCGCTCGGCCGCGGGCGTGCGCTCCCCCAGCACGTGGTCGGCGACGGCGGGGATGCGGTCGGCGGCGGGCACCGCCTGCCACACCTCGCGCGGGCAGCGGCCGCCGCACCGGCAGTCGTCGATGCACCACTGCGCGGGCCGGTCGCCCTCGGCGGGGCGCACCAGCACGACGTGGTTGACGGGGTTCGCCGCCCGCAGCGCCTCGGCCGCCTCGTCGGCGACGGCCGCGACATCGGGGGCGGCGGAGAACACCACGACGTCGTGCCAGGCGACACCGGCGCGCTGCATCATCTGCGTGACCTGGCGCAGCAGCTCCGCGCGCTGGTCGGGCGGGGCGACGATGTCGTACCTCGCGCTGGGGCCGTAACCGTCCGGCCCGCCGCCGAGCACGACGACGGACTCGCGGGGGTGGAAGCCCAGCAGGTAGGGGACGTAGGCGACGAGCTCGCCCAGCCCGTGCAAGACGTGTCGGGGTTCGGATCTGGTCTCGGTCATGCCCCCACGGTGCTGCGACCGGACCGCCCCGTCAGGAGGGAACGCGACCCCTGTGGAAACCGGGTGACGGTCTCGCACCCCTGTGCACGGCGTACGCCGACGGGTCAGCGCAGCCGCTGGCCGCGCACCGTCCCCTTGCGCCGGGCCTCCCACGCGAGAAAGTCGTCGGTGTCCTGCACCAGCGCCGTCGCGAACCAGGCGAGCACCACCGCGTCGTCGGCGAGACCGACGACCGACAGCACCGCCTCCGGGAGCAGGTCGACCGGCGAGACGACGTAGGCCGCCGCCCCCGCCAGCGCCGCGAGGCGCAGCGGGGAGACCCCGTCGTACTCACCGTTCAACGACGCCTTCACCATGCGCGGCACCGCCGACATGCGGGTCGCGAGGCTCGGCGCACCGGGTGCGCTGGCCCGGCGTACGGCGTTGCTCAGCTCGCGCACCGCCGACCACTGGGCAGCGCGCGACCGCCGCGGGACACCTCGGCTCGGTGCCATCGCTCAGGCGCCGGCGGTCGGGAACTGCTCGCGCGCGTTGGCCGCGATCTTGTTGAGCAGCAGCAGGTCCAGACCCGCCCCGATCACGCCGCCGGCGACCGGGATGGCCTTGCCGACGCGGGCGAACGCCTTGGCGCCGACCTGGCCGATGAGCCGGAATCCGACGGCCTTGTTCACGACCATCAGCAGGGCGGGCGGCAGCTTCTGCGAGGCCATGCCGGCGAGGCGGCCGGTGGTCGCGACGCCGGCCTTGGCCAGCACGTCGTCGGCCTCGGTGCCGACCAGGGTGAGGAGCACGGCCGAGCGCAGCTCGCGGCGGTTGATGTCGTGGCCGCGCAGCTCCGCGACGGCCGCGACCATGCGGGTGGCGAGCAGGTAGAAGCCGATGACGTTGGCGGGCAGCGCGACGGGCATGGTGAACAGGCCGCCGAGCCCGGTGACGAAACCGCTGGTCGCGGCCATCTTGCGGTGGTCGGCGATCACCTCGTCGATCGCCTTGTCGCGGTTGCCGTTGTGCTTCTTCAGGGCCGCCTGGGCCACCTCGTGGGCGGAGTCGAAGGCGAGCTTGCCGTCGAAACCGGTGGCGAGCAGCCGCTCGACCAGCCCGGTGGCCATCGCGTCGACCGCGCCGCCCTCTCCGGGGTTCTTGGCGCGCGCGACCGCACGGTCGGTCTCGTCCTTCTTGTCCTTGCCGAATCCGAACATGGCCCGCATTGTGCCAGCGGTCCCGCGTCGCGGACGCTCCCCCAAAGGGTGTCCCGGGAGTGTCGGACCCGGCGGATACCGTGGTGACCATGTCAGCACCCATCGACGACAACCCGGCCTTCGCCGACTACGCCCACCCCGAGCGCCTGGTGTCGACCTCGTGGCTCGCCGACCAGCTGGCGAAGGGTGACTCCGACCTGGTGGTGCTGGAGTCCGACGAGGACGTCCTGCTCTACGACACCGGCCACATCCCGGGTGCCCGCAAGCTCGACTGGCACACCGACCTCAACGACCCCGTCGTGCGGGACTACGTCGGGGGCGAGCGGTTCGCGCAGATGATGTCCGAGCGCGGCATCGGCCGCGACACCACCGTCGTGATCTACGGCGACAAGTCCAACTGGTGGGCGGCGTACGCCCTGTGGGTCATGTCGCTGTTCGGTCACCCCGACGTGCGCCTCCTCGACGGCGGCCGCGCCGCCTGGGTCGCCGAGGACCGCGAGCTCACCCGCGAAGTCCCGCAGGTCGAGCCGGTCGACTACCCCGTGGTCGAGCGCGACGACTCCCAGATCCGGGCCATGCGCGAGGACGTGCTGCGCCACCTCGGCAAGCCGCTGGTCGACGTGCGTTCGCCCGGTGAGTTCTCCGGCGAGCTGCTGCACATGCCCGACTACCCCCAGGAGGGCTCGGTGCGCGGCGGCCACATCCCCGGGGCCAAGTCGGTGCCGTGGGCCCGCGCCGCCCAGGACGACGGCCGCTTCAAGGGCCGCGACGAGCTGGCCGCGATCTACCTCGAGGAGCAGGGCCTCGACACGGGCGACGACGTCGTCGCCTACTGCCGCATCGGCGAGCGCTCCTCGCACACCTGGTTCGTGCTCACCCACCTGCTGGGCTTCGACAAGGTCCGCAACTACGACGGCTCGTGGACCGAGTGGGGCAACTCCGTCGGTGTGCCCGTCGAGCAGGGCAAGCCGTCGTGAGCGAGGTCACCGACGACCTGCCGGCCCCGCTCGCCGAGGTCATCGACGACTTCGACGCGCTCAGCGAGCCCGACCGGCTCCAGCTGCTGCTCGAGCTCAGCGACGAGCTGCCCGACCTGCCCGAGCGCTACGCCGACGTCGAGATGGAGCAGGTGCACGAGTGCCAGTCGCCGCTGTTCCTCGCGGTCGAGCTGGAAGACGCCGCCGACGCCGCCGGTGAGGGGCCCGGCGCCGCCGAGCCGGTCGTACGCCTGTTCTTCCGGGCGCCCCCCGAGGCACCGACGACCCGTGGCTTCGCCGGCATCCTGCACACCGGTCTGGACGGGCAGCCCGTCTCGGCCGTGCTGGGCGTCCCCGACGACATCCCGTTCCGGATCGGGCTCTCGCAGGCCGTGTCTCCGTTGCGCATGCGCGGCATGGTCGCGATGCTGGCTCGGATCAAGCGTCAGATCCGCGACAAGTCCGCGGGGTCGTTAGGCTCACCTGCCCCGCCTTACGTTAGGTTTCGCGCATGTCCAAGTCTTCGAAGGCCCCCCTCGGGATCGGTGCCGCGCTCGCCCTGATCGGGCTCGTCCTGCTGGTGGTCGGGCTGATGTCCGGCGGTGGCGTCAAGCTCAACCCGTTCCAGAACGGACAGTCGATCAACGCCGAGGACGCCGGCTTCTCGGTGTTCAGCACCGAGCAGGGCGCCCGTGCCAGCTCCACCTGCACCGCCGAGCAGAACGGCAACGCCACGACGCTCGGCCGGCCCGCCTCCGACTTCTCCGTGGAGGCCGACGGCAGCACCTACTACGAGATCGCCCGCAGCACCGACGGCCTCGGCGCCGGCGCCTACACCGTCCAGTGCGACGGCAGCTCCGGCAACCTGTTCGCCGGCCCGCGCGCCGACAACATCGGTGGCGGCGCCATGCGCATGCTCGGCCTCATCCTCGGCCCGATCCTGCTGCTGGCCGGCCTCGCCCTCATCGCGTTCTCGCTGATGCGCGGCAAGAAGGCTCAGCCCGCGACGCAGGGCGGCTACGACCAGAACCAGGGTCAGTACGGCTACGCCGGCGGCGCCGGTTACGGCCAGGGCGGCTACGGCCAGCAGGGCTACGACCAGGGCCAGGGCGGCTACGGCCAGCAGGGTTACGGCCAGCAGGCCGGTCAGTCCGGATACGGCCAGGGCGGTTACGACCAGGGCCAGTCCGGCTACGGCCAGGGTGGCTACGGCCAGCAGGGTTACGACCAGGGCCAGGGCGGCTACGGCCAGCAGGGTTACGGCCAGCAGGCCGGTCAGTCCGGATACGGCCAGGGCGGTTACGACCAGGGCCAGTCCGGCTACGGCCAGTCCGGCTACGGCCAGCAGGGTTACGACCAGGGCCAGGGCTACGGCCAGCAGGGCGGTCAGTCCGGCTACGGCCAGGGCGGTTTCGACCAGGGCCAGTCCGGCTACGGCCAGCAGGGCGGCCAGTCCGGTTACGGCCAGGGCGGTTTCGACCAGGGCCAGCAGGGCAACCAGGGCGGGCTCGGCCAGGGTTACGGCCAGGGCGAGGGCACCGGGCAGTCCGGCGACCACGACGCCCCCACGCAGGCGGTCCGACCGGTCGAGGGCGGCGGCGACGACGTGCACGACCAGGCCACCCGCGCCACCCCGGTGCAGGACGACCAGAAGCCGTGGCAGCAGGGCAACAACCCGACGCAGGGTTCGTCCTGGCAGAGCAACGACGACGGCCGAGGCCAGAACAACTGACCCAGACCGAGGGAACCCCGCACCGGCGCGATCCGGTGCGGGGTTCGTCGTTGCTGGCGCTGGTGCGCGCCCCCGGCACCGAGACGTACGCCCTCGTCGAGTCCGGCGACGACGCGTCCGCTGCCTCCGACGGCGGCCCCTCCTCCCGCGTCCCGGCCGACGGCGCCGCGGCCGGGGACCCCCCGGGCGCCGGGAGGTTGCGCTTCACCGGCGACGCCGGCGCGCTGCTGCCGGTGCTCGAGGAGCTCGCGCGCAGCGCGCCCGCGACCCGCCTCGTGTGGTGGGACCGCGCCGACCTGGCGCCGCTCGCGGCCCGGGGTGCCCGGCTGCGCCGCGGGTGGGACCTGCAGGAGGTCCACCGGTTGCTCGTCGGCGGCTGGTCGGCGCGCCTGGACCAGGTGTGGGCGAGCGCGGTCGGACTCCCCCACGACGGCCTGCCCCCGGTGCCGACGGGTGACCTGTTCGACCTCGCCCCGACCGCGGACGAGGGGCTGGTGCGCGCCGACGGCTATCTCGAGCCCCAGCTGCTCACCGGTGAGCTCCCCCGGCCCGACCAGCTGAGCGCCTGGGGTGCGCTCGCGCTGCACGTCTGCCGGCACCAGGCCGCGCTGCTCGGCGAGCGCGGACCGCAGGCGGTGGCGACGGCGTACAGCGAGTCGGGGGCGGCGGTGCTGGTGACCGAGCTGGAGCAGCTGGGCCTCGGCGTCGACCGGCCGACGCTGGAGGGGCTGATCACCCGGTTCGCCGGCGAGCGGCCGCGCAGCGAGGCCGAGGCGGTGCGGCTGCGGCGGCAGCGCGACGCCGAGGTGCTGCGCCACGTGCCCGGACGCCAGGGCACCGACCTGCGCAACCCGGCGCAGGTGCTGGAGCTGCTGCGCGGCGTCGGGGTGCTGGTCGACGACACCCGATCGGGGCGGCTCGAGGCGCACCGGCACACCCACCCGGTGGTCGGTCCGCTGCTGGAGTGGCGCAAGGCCGAGCGGATCGCGACGACGTACGGCTGGGCCTGGCTCGACCGGCACGTCGGCGCCGACGACCGGCTGCGCGGGTCGTGGACGGTGTGCGACGGCGGGGCGGGGCGGATGACGGCCGGCGCCGGGCTGCACAGCCTCCCCGCCGCGCTGCGGCCGGGCATCGCGGCACCCGAGGGTCGGGTGCTGCTGCGCGCTGACCTGGGGCAGGTCGAGCCACGGGTGCTGGCGGTCGTCTCGCGCGACCCGGCGTTCGCCGAGGCGAGCCGCGCCGACGACCTCTACGCCGACGTCGCCGGGCAGCTCGGCGTCGACCGCCCCACGGCCAAGATCGCGGTGCTCGCGGCGATGTACGGCCAGACCAGCGGCCCGGCCGGCGCCGCCCTGGCGCGGATGGAGCGCACCTACCCCACCGCGATGCGCTTCCTGCAGACCGCGGCACGGCGCGGTGAGCAGGGGCAGCCGGTGCAGACGTACGGCGGGCGGGTGGTGCGCGTCGCGCACCCGACGAACGGCGAACAGGCCCGTGCGACAGGGCGATTCACGCGCAACGCGGTGGTGCAGGGCGCCGCGGCGGAGCTGTTCAAGGCGTGGGCGCTGACCGTGCGCGCGGCCCTCGCCGACCACGGCAGCGGCGCCGGGCGGATCGTGCTGATGCTGCACGACGAGCTGCTGATCGAGCTGCCCGAGCGTGACGCCGAGGGCGCGCTCGACCTGGTCGAGCAGACCCTCGCCGCGGCCGGCCGCCGCTGGTCGGGCGGGGCGCCGGTGCGGTTCGTCGTCGACGCCCGCCTGGTGCACCGCTGGTCGGAGGCCAAGGACTGACCCACCCCCATGCTGGTCGAGCAGGCCGAGCCGCTGGGCGAGGCCGTATCGAGACCAGACCCGCCCCACGAGACCTCAGCGCAGGAAGTCGGGCCCCTCGTCGTGCCGGTCGCTCTCGACCGCCTCGTCCTCGTCGACCTCGTCGGTCTCCTCGCGCAGGAACTGCTCGAGCTGCGCGCCGATCTCGTCGGCGGAGGGCAGCTCGGCCATCTCGGTGGCCAGCAGGCTCTTGCGCTCGCGGCCCTCCATGAACGTGTCGTACTGCTGCTCGAGGCCCGAAACGACCTGGGTGACCTCGGGGTTCTCCTCGATCTGCCGCGCGATCTCGGCGCGGTGCAGCCCCGCCTGGGCGGCCAGGTCGGTGATCGGGATGGCCAGACCGGTCACGCCGTGGATGGCCTCCAGCGCCGCGACGGCGGCGTCGCCGAACTCGACCTGCGCGAGGTAGTGCGGCACGTGCACGGCGAACCCGACGGTGTCGGTGCCGGACTCGGCCAGCCGCAGGTGCAGCAGGTTCTCCAGGCTGGAGGGGATCTGCATGGTGCCGAAGACCGGGTCGTTCTCGGGGATGAGGCTGCGGTCGCTGGCGTAGCGCGTCATGCCGACCGGGCGGGTGTGCGGCACGGCCATCGGGATGCCCTGGGCGCTCACGACGAGGCGCACGCCGAGGAGCCGGACCAGCTGGCGCACGGCCTCGACGACCCGCTCCCACTGGTAGTCGGGCTCGGGCCCCTCGAGCACGAAGAAGGCGTTGCCCTCCTCGTCGGTGACGCGGTGCAGCAGCAGCGTGGGGTCGTCGTACGACGTCAGCTGGTCGCTGCTGAACGTCATCGCCGGGCGCCGCCCGCGGTAGTCGAGCAGCTGGTCGATGTCGAAGGAGGCGATGACCTCGGCGTCGCTGACCTCGAGCACGTGGTCGATCATCAGGCGCTGGGTCATGCCGGCGTCGATCAGCCCGCCGAGCGCCACGATGAGCGTCGAGGCGTGCAGGTCGTCACGGGTCGGGTCGGTCTCCAGCCGGTAGAGCGCGGCGGGGTCCAGCACAGGTGTCTCCTGGTCGCAGGGTGGTCAACGTCTTGGTCGGGACAACGCACGACCCAGCCCGGCGATTCCCCCTCGGGGGGTGGAGGGCGTACGCCCGCGGCCGGCTCGGTCAGTCCGGCACCCGCTCGCCGTGGCCCTGGTCGCGCAGCGCGGCCTTGAGCTTGGCGGCGTTGGCGTCGAGCACCTCCGGGTCCTGCCCGCGCTGGGCGTTGGCGAAGGAGATGTCGGCCTCACCGGTGATCGGGAAGACGTGCAGGTGCAGGTGCGGCACCTCGAAGCCTGCGGTCAGCAGCGACACCCGCGGCGCGTCGAACGTCGCCCGCTGCGCCAGGCCGATCTGCTGCGCCACGTCGGTGAGGTGCGCCAGCAGCGCCTGGTCGGCGTCGAGCCACTGGTCGACCTCCTCGCGCGGCACCACGATGGTGTGCCCGTCGGTGATCGGGTCGATGACCAGGAAGGCGACGCAGGTGTCGTCCTTCCACACGAACTTCCCGGGGATCTCGCCGTCGATGATCTTGGTGAACAAGGTGGCCATGCCCCGAGCCTACGGCCGCCGTGCCCCGCCCGGCATCGGCGACGGCGGTCGGCCGTGCCGTTCGACGGCGGCACAGCTCGTACGACGGCGGACCACTTATTACGTGGTCCGCCGTCGTGGTTTCTGGGCCGCCGTCGTCGCGGCGGGGCTAGGGTTGACCAGGCGCTCCGGGGCGCCGCCCGTCCGCGGGAAGGCCAGGCCACCCGGCTCCACACGTGCAGGACCGCCCCACGGTCGCTCTGCCGGTCCAGCGGACCTCCGGCGCCCCGAGGAGCACCGTCATGTCCGAGCACCTTTCCCCGCGCGCCGAGCAGCGCCCCGACCTGCGCACCGCCCGACGGGCCGCGCGACGGCTCCTGGCCGACGCTCGCGCAGGAGACCTCACGGCGGTCGCGCGGCTGCACCGGCCGCACTCCCCCGTGCTGCTGAGCGACGCCCAGCACGCGCTCGCCCGAGAGGCCGGTTACGACTCGTGGGCCGCGCTGGTCCGCGACGCCGAGTCCTTCGCGCCCGCCGAGCTCGCCACCATCCCGTGGGAGCGTGTCCGCGCCGTGACGGTGGTCTGCCTGCCGCAGCCGGGCCGGGTCATGCTCTACCGCGACGGCGAGCGCTGGGTCGCGCCGCGCGGCAGCCTGCTGCGCGGGGAGGACCCGTGGGACGACGCGGTGCTGCGGATCCCGTTGCAGGCCATGGGTTTTCGACGACAGGGCACGCACGCGTACGCCATCGACGACGCACGACGGCACGTCGCCTTCTGGGTGGACGGGTCTCTCTATACCGGCGCGAAGCCGCACCGACGCGACGCAGAGACGCGCACGCTGACCATCGCCGAGGCGGCCCGCCTGCTGACCCAGCAGGGCGACGGCGCCCTGGCGCGCCTGGTCGAGGCGGCCGGCGAGGACCAGGACGCGATGACGTACGACCGGCACAAGCGCGACCTGCGCCGCACCCTCACCGGCGCCTACCTCCGGTCGAGCACGCACGCCGGCGGCTCGGGGTTCGGCGGCGACGAGGACGATTGGCGCGACGCCCGGTCGGGGCTGGCGGCCGCGCTCGACGGGCTCGCCGACGACCTCGGACGGCCGGGCCTGCCGGTGACCCTCCTCGACCTCGGCAGCGCCAACGGTCACCTCGCCGCCAGCATGGTCACCTGGGGCGCCGAGCGCGGGGTCCTGGTCGAGCCACATGGCGTCGACATCAGCCCCGAGCTCGTCGAGCGAGCACGCGAGCTGAATCCGCAGTGGTCGCAACGCTTCTGGGTGGGAGACGCCCTCGACTGGCGGCACCCGGAGGGGCAGCGGTTCGACCTGGTGCACCTGCTGCTGGACGTGCTTCCCGCCGGGCTGCACGCCGCCGCGATCACGAACGCCCTCGCGAGCACGACCCCGGGCGGGCGACTCCTGGTCAGCTGCTACGACCCGCGCCCGGAGTGCTCGGCGCAGATCCACGTGACGCGCGCCGGACACGCCGTCGCCGGGCGTACGCCCGTGCGGGCCCGGCGCGCCACCGGCCGGCCCTACGGGTCCCCCTCGGTCTGGATCACCGCACCATGAGCCACGCCCCCCACGCCGACCACGCCCCCACGCTTCGGCGCCGACGCGGCCACGCCCGTGGCGTGCTGAGTGGTCACTCGTTGCGGGTTGCGCGGCGTCAGCACCGGCAACGAGTGACCACTCGGCATCGCGGTCTCGCTCCGCCACGCCGTCCTCCGCGACCGGTTCGGGTCAGGCGGTGGCGTCCTCCACCGCGTCCATGGCGGCGTAGATCCGCTTCTCCGAGACCGGGTAGGCCGTGCCGAGGCGCTGCGCGAACAGGCTGACCCGCAGCTCCTCGGTCATCCAGCGCAGCTCCACCACGTCGCGGTCGAGGCGGCGGGGCGCGGGCAGCTTCGCGAGCAGGTCGGCGCGCTCACGCTCGACCGTCGCGACGACCGCCGCGCGCTCGTCGTCGCGGGGCAGGTCACCCGGCGCCTTGTCGAGCCGCTCCAGCGCCGCCCGCAGATATCGGTCGAGGTCGCGCAGGCGCCCCTTGCCGGTCGCCGCCACGAAGCCCGGGAAGATCAGCGCGGCGTGCTGCTGACGTACGTCCTCGCGCAGCTGGGCCACGGACGGCTGGCTCATCGCGTCGAGCCGCAACGTCAGCTGCCGGCTGTGGTCGAGCACCGGCACCAGGTCGTCGACGATCTCGATGACGCGCGGCACCACCTGCTGGCGCACGCCGGCGAGGGCCTGCTCGAACGCCGCGTCGCTGCGCACCTGGCCCTGCGGCTGCTCGGCCACGACCGAGTCGACGGCCGCGGCCAGGGCGTCGTCGAGCAGGTCCTGCATGGTGCCGTGCGGGTTGCTGCCGAGCGCGAGCCGCTGCCGGTTGTCGAGCAGCCCGAGGATGCGCTTCCAGGGCACGTCGGTGCCGAGCAGCAGCAGCCGCCGCACGCCGAGGCGGCTGGCGGCATCGGCCTCCTGCCGGCTCGCCAGCACCTTGACCGCCGCCGAGTCGCCCTCGTCGACCAGCGCGGGGAAGCCCTGCACGCTGCGCTTGCCCTGCTTGGTCTCGAACGTCGCGGGCAGGTCGCCGAAGCTCCACTGCCGCAAGCCTTCTCGCTCGACCGACGACGCGGCTCGCGCGATCGTCGAGCGCACCCGTCCGGCCATCTGCTGCTGCAGCTCGGCGAGCACCTTCCCCTCGGCGAGCCGGCGGCGCCGGTGGTCCTCGACGCGGAACGTCATGCGCAGGTGGTCGGGCACCCGCGCCGAGTCGAAGTCGGCCGCAGCGACCGGCGCACCGACCCGCTCGCGCAGCGCCCTGGCCAGCGCCTCGTCGAGCGGACCGTCCTCGGGGCCGATCGTCGCGAGCGCGGCCCGCGCGTGGTCGGGCGCGGGCACGACGCTGCGGCGGATCGCCTTGGGCAGCGACTTGATCAGCGCCACCGCGAGCTCCTCGCGCATGCCGGGCACCAGCCAGTCGAACCCCTCGTCGTCGACCTGGTTGAGCTGCTCGACCGGGATGTGCACGGTCACGCCGTCGGCGTCGGTGCCGGGCTCGAACTGATAGGTCAGCCGCAGCCGCAGCTCGCCCTGCCGCCAGCTCTTGGGGAAGGCCGACTGGTCGACCTCCTCGGCCCCCTCGGCCAGCAGCAGCTCGCGGCTGTAGGTCAGCAGGTCGGGCGTCTCGCGCGACTGCTTCTTCCACCAGGCGTCGAAATGCGCTGCGGACACGACGGATTCGGGGATCCGCTCGTCGTAGAACTCCATCAGCGCGTGGTCGTCGACGAGCAGGTCGCGGCGTCGCGCCCGCGCCTCGAGGTCGGACAGCTCGCGCACCAGCTGCTGGTTCTCGCGGAAGAACGCGTGCCGCGTCTCCCAGTCGCCCTCGACCAGCGCGTTGCGGATGAACAGCTCGCGGGAGAGCGCCGGGTCGACCGACCCGTAGCCGACCTGTCGCCCGGCCACCAGCGGCACGCCGTACAGCGTCACCCGCTCGGCCGCCATGACGCTGCCGCGCTTGCGCGACCAGTGGGGCTCGGCGTACGTCCGCTTCACCAGGTGCGCAGCGGCGCGTTCGACCCAGGCCGGGTCGGTGACGGCGTTGGTGCGCGCCCACAACCGGGTGGTCTCGACGAGCTCGGCCGACATGACCCAGTCCGGCTGCCGGCGGAACAGCGTCGAGCCCGGCTGGATCGCGAACCGTGCACCACGGGCGCCGAAGTAGTCGCGGCGGTCGCGGTCGCGCAGGCCGACGTGCGACAGCAGCCCGGTGAGCAGCGCCTGGTGGATCTGGTCGGGCGAGGCGTCGTTGTCGCTGCGCACAAGGCCCTGCTGCTTGCACGCCTGCCGCAGCTGGGTGTGCAGGTCCTGCCACTCGCGCACCCGCAGGTAGTGCAGGAACTCGCGCTTGCACATGCGCCGAAAAGCGCTGCCGCTCAACGCTTTCTGCTGCTCCTTGAGGTATCGCCAGAGGTTGAGGTAGCCGACGAAGTCGGAGTGCTCGTCCTTGAACCGGGCGTGGCTCTGGTCGGCCTGCGCCTGCTGGTCGGCCGGCCGCTCCCGCGGGTCCTGGATCGACAGCGCCGCCACGATCACGAGCACCTCGCGCAGCGAGCCGTTCTCCGAGGCGGCCACCAGCATGCGCGCCAGCCGCGGGTCGACCGGCAGCGGCGCGATCGCCCGGCCGACCGCCGTCAGCCGCTTGCGCGGGTCCACCGCGTGCGGGTCGACCGCCTGGAGCTCCTCGAGCAGCCGCAGACCGTCGGTGATCTGCCGCGCGTCGGGCGGGTCGACGAACGGGAAGCGCGCGATGTCGCCGAGGCCCAGCGAGGTCATCTGCAGGATGACCGAGGCCAGGTTGGTGCGCTGGATCTCCGGGTCGGTGAACTCCGGCCGGGACGCGAAGTCCTCCTCGGAGTAGAGCCGGATGCAGATCCCGTCGGCGAGCCGCCCGGCACGACCGGTGCGCTGCGTCGCCGAGGCCTGCGAGACCGGCTCGATCGGCAGCCGCTGCACCTTGAGCCGCTGGCTGTAGCGCGAGATGCGCGCCGTGCCGGTGTCGATGACGTACCGGATGCCCGGCACGGTGAGCGAGGTCTCGGCGACGTTGGTGGCCAGCACGACCCGGCGACCGCTGTGCCGGCTGAACACCCGGTGCTGCTCGGCCGCCGACAACCGGGCGAACAGCGGCAGAATCTCGGTGCTGGGCAGCTGCAGACCCGCCAACGCCTCTGCAGCGTCACGGATCTCGCGCTCGCCCGAGCAGAAGACGAGGATGTCCTGCGGCCCGCCGTCGGGCCGCGCCTCGGTCCACAGCTCCTCGACCGCCTCGACGATGCCGGTGACCTGGTCGACGTCGACCTCGGTCGCGCCCTCCCCCGTCTCCTCGGTGCGCACCAGCGGGCGATAGCGCACCTCGACGGGGTACGTCCGCCCCGACACCTCGATGATGGGCGCCGGAACCCCTTCGACCGCAAAGTGATTCGCGAACTTCTCGGGGTCGATGGTGGCCGAGGTGATGATCACCTTGAGGTCGGGGCGGCGCGGCAGCAGCTGCTTGAGGTAGCCGAGGATGAAGTCGATGTTGAGCGACCGCTCGTGCGCCTCGTCGATGATCAGCGTGTCGTAGCGGCGCAGGTCGCGGTCGCGCTGCATCTCCGACAGCAGGATGCCGTCGGTCATCACCTTGACCAGGGTGTCGCGCTGCGCCTGCTCGGTGAAGCGCACCTGGTAGCCGATCTGCTGGCCCAGCTCGACGTCGAGCTCCTCGGCGATCCGCTCGGCCACCGACCGGGCGGCGATGCGCCGCGGCTGGGTGTGGCCGATCGTCCCGTCGATGCCGCGCCCCAGCTCCAGGCAGATCTTCGGCAGCTGGGTGGTCTTCCCGGAGCCGGTCTCTCCGGCGACGACCACGACCTGGTGGTCGCGGATCGCCGCGGCGATGTCGTCGCGCGCCGCCGAGACGGGCAGCGCCTCGGGATAGGTGATGGCGGGCACCGTCGCCCGGCGCCGCTCCTGCCGCGCGCGGCGCTGCTCGGGCGACTCCGGCGTACGTCGGTGGCCGCGTCCGCGCCCCCGTCGGCGGGGCGGACGCGACTCGGCGGGGGCAGCAGAACTCATCAGTCCCCCATCTTCCCACCCGCCGCTCGCGGCCCGCTCCCCCGTTCCTCAGCGGGAGGAGGACCGGCGCAGCGCGAACGGCCACACCACGGCGGCCAGCACGATCGTCACGACCCACACCGCCATGCAGTAGGGGCACAGCGCCTCGATCACCACGATGCTCTGGTACGCCAGCCACGCCACGAGCGCGAGCCCGGCCAGGATGCCGAGCGACAGGCCCTTCCAGATCCACCCCGGGAAGCGGGTGCCGGCGAGCGCAGCCACGCCGATCGTCAGCACGATCGCGAAGCCGATGAGCCCGAGGTAGGGGTTGGGGAAGCCGAGCAGCGCCGACTGCTCGGACTGCATCACGGCCGTGCAGTTGACCTTCTCGTTGACGCTGCACGAGGGCCGGTAGAACGGGTTGACGAGCAGCTGGTACTTCTCGATCGACAGCACCAGGGCGGCGGCCAGGCCGATCAGCCCGGCCACCGTGACGACCGCGGCGCGCCACCGCGGCATCGCCACCCCGTGCCCGCTCATGCCTTGTTCGCGTCGCGCACCCGGTTGCGGATGTCGTCGACGCTCTGCGGCTGGAACGGCTGGCCGTTGAAGAAGAAGCTCGGAGTCCCTTGCAGCCGAAGGGTGTTCGCGTCAGTCAGGTCGGCCTGCACCCGGCTCGCGACCGACTGCGAGGTGCGGTCGCGCTGCCACTGGGTCAGGTCGAGGCCCGCGGCCTGGGCGAAGCCGCGCAGCTGCTGGTCGACCGGTCCCTGCTGCTCGGTCCATGCGGTCTGGTTCTGGAACAGCTGGCGATACATCGGCTCCAGCTTGCCCTGCCGCGCGGCGGCCTCGGCGGCCTGCGCGGCCGGCACCGAGTTGCGGTGACCGCCCAGCGGGAAGAAGCG
This sequence comes from Barrientosiimonas humi, assembly GCF_006716095.1. Taxonomy (NCBI): domain Bacteria; kingdom Bacillati; phylum Actinomycetota; class Actinomycetes; order Micrococcales; family Dermacoccaceae; genus Barrientosiimonas; species Barrientosiimonas humi. Next base: position 940,733 of record NZ_VFOK01000001.1, on the reverse strand, counting down.
GATGGCGTACGTCAGCTGGCCCTTGAGCTCCTCGCGCAGCTGCTCGATGACCGGGAAGATGCCGCCGCAGGCCTCGCACTCGAAGTCGAGGAACTCCACGAGCACCGCCTTGGTGCTGGCGGCGTCGAGCAGGTGCGAGGTCGGCCGCAGCCAGGTGCCGTAGGACAGCCCGGCCGGGTGCTTCAGCGGCGTCGCCTGCGTCGCGCCGCCGGAGCCGGAGGCCCCCGACCCGGACGCAGACGTCCCGGAGCCGCCGCCGGAGCTCGCGTCGTCGCTGCAGCCGGCGAGGGCCAGCGCGCCCAGCACCGAGCCCCCGACGAGCGCGCTGCGCCGGGTCACTCCCCGACCGCGCGTCGTCGGGCGCCAGGCTCGGTCACCGGAAGCGGTTCGTACGTCTGCTGATTCGCTCACCACGCGGCGCACCCTAGGCGGTGCGCCTGAAGACTGGCTGGACGCTCGCTGGTCAGCCCTTCGCGGCGGCGAACCCCTGCTCGAGGTCGGCGATGATGTCGTCGATGTGCTCGATGCCCACCGAGAGGCGCACGAGCCCCGGGGTGACCCCGGCGGCCAGCCGGTCCTCGTCGCCGCCCTGGCTGTGCGTGGTCGAGGCCGGGTGGATGACCAGCGAGCGCACGTCGCCGATGTTCGCCACGTGCGAGTGCAGGGTCACGCCGTCGACGAAGCGCCGACCGGCGTCGATGCCGCCGGCGATCTCGAAGGCGAGCACCGCGCCCGCGCCGCGCGGGGCGTACTTCTGCGCCTGCTCGTAGCTGTCGTCGCCGGGCAGCGAGGCCCAGCGCACCGACTCGACCTGGTCGTGGCCCTGCAGGAACTCCGCGACCTTGCGGGTGTTCTCCAGGTGCCGCTCGATGCGCAGGCTCAGCGTCTCCAGTCCCTGCGCGATGAGGAAGGCGTCGAACGCCGAGCTCGCCGGGCCCAGGTCGCGCAGCAGCTGCACGCGCGCCTTGAGGATGAACGCCAGGTTGGCGCCGAGCTCGCTGCCGACGCCGAGGTCACGGGCGTAGACCAGCCCGTGGTAGCTCTCCTCGGGCGTGTTGTAGTTGGGGAACTTCTCGGGGTCCTTGCCGAAGTCGAAGCTGCCGCCGTCGACGATGACACCGGCGATGGTCGTGCCGTGGCCGCCGAGGTACTTCGTCGCCGAGTGCACCACGATGTCGGCCCCGTGCTCGAGCGGGCGGGTGACGAACGGCGTCGCGATGGTGTTGTCGACCACCAGCGGCACCCCGAGGTCGTGCGCCACCGCGGCCACCCCCTCGATGTCGAGCACCTCGCTCTTGGGGTTGGAGATCGTCTCGCCGAAGAACAGCTTGGTGTTGTCCTTCGCGGCTGCCCGCCACGACTCGGGGTCGTTGGGGTCCTCGACGAAGGTGACCTCGATGCCGTACTTCGGGAGCGTGTACTTCAGCAGGTTGAACGTGCCGCCGTAGAGCGAGGGGCTGGCCACCACGTGGTCACCGGCCTCGGCGATGTTGAGGATGGCCAGCGTCTCGGCCGCCTGGCCGCTGGCGACGAGCAGCGCGGCGACGCCACCCTCGAGGCTCGCGATCCGCTGCTCCACCACGTCGTGCGTGGGGTTCATCAGGCGGGAGTAGATGTTGCCGAACTCCTTGAGCCCGAACAGGTTTGCCGCCTGCTCGGTGTCCTTGAAGACGTACGACGTCGTCTGGTAGATCGGCAGCGCCCGGGCGCCCGTGGTCGGGTCGGGCTCCTGGCCGGCGTGCAGCTGGCGGGTCTCGAAGGACCAGTTGGGGCTGGTGGTCTCGGTGGTCATGGCCGTCTCCTCGCGTCGAACGGTCGCCACCGGCCCGCGCCGGTGGCGGTGCGGGTTCAGGGACTCTGCGCCCGCGCTTGCCGGGCCCTCCCGTCGAGCACCGGCCAGGTCTGTTCCCGGGGCACCCCACCGCGGTGGAGGGTTGCCGGCCAGCGAGCCGGGACTTGGCGCTGGCGCTCTTGACCTGCGTCGAGCGTACGACAGCGTCTTGACGCGCAGGACGCCGCTCTCGCATCGCGAGAAGGGTCGGCGCCGGACCGGGTCAGGCCAGCTGGGTCAGGGCGTGGATGACCAGGCCGACGAGCCCGCCGACGACGGTGCCGTTGATCCGGATGAACTGCAGGTCTCGCCCGACCTGCAGCTCGATGCGGCGGGCGGCCTCGTCGCCGTCCCAGCGCGCCACGGTCTGGGAGATGAGGGTGGAGATCTCGCGGCCGTGGGTCTGCACGACGTAGCCCACGGCGTCGCTGAGCCGGCGCTCGAGCGAGTCGCGCAGGTCGGCGTCGCGCACGACCCGGTCACCGAGGTCGGCGAGGATCACCGCGAGGCGGGTGCGCAGCGGGCCGCCGGGGTCGCCCAGCGCGTCGACGACCGTGCGCTGCACCGACCCCCAGAGCGAGAGCATCCCGTCGGCGACGCCGGGGTGCAGCAGCAGCCGGGCCTTGAGCTGCTCGGCGCGCTGCATGGTCGAGGGGTCGTGCTGCAGGTCCTGCGCGAGCTGGCGCAGCAGGTCGTCGAGCGCGCGCCGGGCGGGGTGCTGCGGCTGGTCGCGCACGTCGGTGAGCCAGCTCATGATCTCGACGTACATGCGGTCGATGACCGTGTCGTCGAGCCACTTGGGCGACCACCAGGGGGCGCGCTCGCCGATGATGCCGGCGATGACGGCCTTGTTGGCCGAGGCCCAGGTGTGCAGCTCGCGGGTGGCGATGTCGACCAGCCCGTGGTGCGAGCCGTCCTCGACCACGCCCTCCAGCAGGCTGCCGGCCACCGGGCTGATCGGCTCGCGGGCCAGACGCGGCAGCAGGAAGTTCTCCAGCAGGGTGCGCACCTCGTCGTCGCGCACCGACCCCACGGCGTGGGCCAGGGTGGGCGCCACCTCCTGCACCACGCGGTCGGCGTTCTCCGGCTGGCGCAGCCACTCCCCCAGGCGCAGCGTGACGTCGGCCTGCGCGAGCCGCTCCTGGACCAGCTCGGGGGTGAGGAAGTTCTCGGTGACGAAGTCCTCCAGGCTCGCGCCGAGCTGGTCCTTCTTGCGCGGGATCAGCGCGGTGTGCGGCACCTTGAGGCCGAGCGGGTGGCGGAACAGCGCGGTCACGGCGAACCAGTCGGCGACCGCACCGACCATCGCGGCCTCGGACGCCGCGTTGACGTATCCCCAGAAGCCGTCGCGGTCCAGGGTGAGCACGAAGATCACCGCGGCCAGGCCGAGCAGCCCCGTCGCGACCAGCCGCATCCGGCGCAGGCCGGCGCGACGCTGCTCGTCGGCCGGGCCCAGCAACGGGCCGGCGACAGCATCAGGGCGGGTGGACTGGGTCACGCTCGAGGTTCCTTCGCGTCACGCGGGACGACAACGGCGGCAACCCTATCCGGCACCACACGGCGCACCGTCGGGCAGCGGCCTGTCACCGGTGCGTCCCGACGCGCAGACGCCGCGCGGGTGGCCCGCGCGGCGTCTGTGATCCGGTCTCCCGGAGCGGTCACGACCTACTTGGCCGTCCAGGCCACCTCGGCGTCGCCGTTGGAATCGTCGTTGAAGACCAGGGAGTACTTGCTCAGGTCGGCGCCCACCGGCACGGCGAATGCCAGCTTCTTGGTCAGCGTGTCGCCGGGGCTCAGCGACTCGACGTCGAGCTTGTCGCTGCCGGAGATCACCGCGTTCAGCACGTCTGCCTTGCACGGGTTTCCGGACTGGTCGGTGAGTCCGAACTTCAGGTAGCTCGCCGTGAAGAAGTCGCCGTCCGAGAGCTTGAGGGTCACCGGGTAGATCACCGTCTGCATCCCCTCCCCCGGGAAGAAGCTGTTGCCGCTGGAGGTGTCGAGGGTGGGCTGACCGAAGCTGATGTCGATCGTCCCGCCGATGCCCTTGCCCTTCTGCACGGTGTTCAGGGGCTTGGCGCTCACGGACCCACGATCGATCGTGTAGGAGCCGGTGTCCTCGCACACACCACCTCCGCTACCGCTGGCCGACGGCGCGGGTGCCGCCGAGCTAGGCGGCACCGACGTGGGCGTCGGCGCTGGCTGCTCGGTGGTCGACGGCGCGGGGGCCGGCGCCTGGCTGGTCGGAGCAGGCTCCTGGGTCTGGCTCGGTGACGGCGGCTGGGACGCAGCCGTGGGAGGCGCGGCGGTCGGCGCCTCGTCCTGGCACGCCGACAAGGTCATGGCGGCGAGGACGGCGGGCACCACGGCCAGGCTGGCTCGGCGGGTCTTGCTCATAGCGTTCGGTTTCCTCTCGGGCGTGCCGGACAGCGCCACGGCTGTCGAGCTGGGTCGTCGTGCATCGGTGTGGCGGTCACGCCACTGGGTCACTTGGCCGTCCAGGCCAGTTCGGCGTCGCCGGAGTTGTAGTCGTCAGCGAAGACGACGCTGTACTTGCTCAGGTCGGCCCCGATCGGGACGGCGAAGGCGATCTTCTTGGTCAGGCTCGAGCCCTCCTGGACGGTTTCGACCTCGAACTGCTCCCCCTTCGGCAGCACCCCGCCGAGGGTGTCCGGCTGACACGGGTTGTCCTGGTCGTCGACGAGCCCGTATGCGAGCCGGGCCACGATGAAGCTGCCGTTGGTGATCTTCATGGTCACCGGGTAGATCACGGTCTGCATGCCGTCACCAGGGAAGTAGCTGTCCCCACCGGAGGTGTCGATCTCGGGGTTGCCGATCCGAATCTCGGCCGTGCGGTCGGAGAGGCTCGTGCCGGTCTGCGGGGTGTTCAGGGGCTTTGGTTGCACCGAACCGCGCTTGATCGGAAACAGCGAGCTGCTCTCGCACTGACCGCCCGCACCGCTACCGCTCGGAGCCGGCGCGGCGGACGACGACGGGGTCTGGGTCGTCGGCGCCGGGGCGGGCGCCTCCGACGTGCTCGGAGCAGGGGCCGGCGCCTGGGTCGACGGGGCGGGTTGTTGCGGCTGCTGCGTCTGCGTGGGCGACGGTGGCTGTGACGCCGGCGTCGGAGGGGCGGCCGTGGGCGCTTCGTCCTGGCACGCCGACAACGTCATGGCGGCGAGGACGGCGGGCACCACCAGGAGGCTGGCGCGGCGGTTCTTCATTGTGTAGTCCCTTCGGGGAAAGAAGGCAGCTCCCCTGCTGCCGTGCTGAGAGTAATGGTGCGACGCCGCAGCCACCTGCTCCGTTCCGCGATCGTGACCGACTTTTCCGGTCAGGTCTTGACGACCCACACCTCCGCGCGCTCCTGCGGCCGGTCCGCCCGCACGAACTCCCGGGTCCCCTCCGAGACCGGGATGCCTTGCGCGGTCGCGGCCTGGGCGATGGCCGCGGCGACCCGGTCCCACACCGACGCCCCCTGCGGGAAGCCCATCTCCCAGGTCATCTCGTCGACCCCCACGACCGTGCGGTCGGGGAGCAGGTGCGCCCGCACCAGCGGGCGAGAACCGTCGATCTCGACGATCAGGGCCTGCGGCTCCGGACGTACGTCGGTGACCCGGTCGTCGGCACCGGCCACCTGCGCGATGAGCTCACCGGTGCGCTGCGGGTCGGCGGCCAGGGTGAGCGTGCGGCCCATCATCGCCAGGTGCTTCGCCGCGGGGCGCGCGGTCGCGGCCCGGCCCACGCTGGCCCCCTCGAGCGCGCGGTCGCGCACCTGCTCCTGTGCCCGGGTGACCCGACCCTTGACGAAGAACCACACGATCGAGGCGATCACGATGAGCAGCAGGATCAGGCCGGCGTTGCGGAACACGGGGAAGCCCTTCGGGTCGACGACGGGATCAGTATCGTCCGGGAGACCCGCCGCCGACGGAGAGGCACCCCACGTGAGCAACGACCAGACCGCACCGCGCCGCTTCCCGCCGGCGCGCGACACCTTCGCCGGCACGATCGCGCTGCGGGTCGCGGCGGCCATCGACACCCGCGACGCGTTGGTCGAGGGCTTCGGTGACGTCGACGTGCCGGACGTCTTCCCGGGCGAGACGCAGCCGACCCCCGCCGAGGTCGCCGACCTCGTCGACGCGGTGATCGCCGACCACAACGAGCACGTACGCCGGGCCACGCCCGAGGCGATCCAACTCCTCGACGCGATCGACGGGCTTCCCACGCGCGGGCTCGCGGTGAGCTTCGGCGAGGGCGGCGACGACGACGCCGCGCTCGACGCGGTGGTGCGTTCGGCAGGGGTGGCCATCGGGCACGGGGCGACGGTCGAGGGCTACTGCTACTCGACCTCCTCCGACGTGGCCGAGCTGGTGGCCGAGGGTCGGCTGCCGATGACGTACGGCGTGTTCGCGGAGACCGGGCTCAGCGTCGCCGAGGTCGCCGAGCGCGTGCGCGAGGTGCTGGGTGCGCAGGGGTTGCCGGTGGCCGAGGACGACGAGGAGCGCCAGCGGGTCGTGGTCGCTCCGGTGCGCTGGGCGGTGCCGTTCCACGGGCACGCGCTGCACGAGGTCGCGCCGCCCGAAGACGTCGAGCAGCGTGGCCGGCTCAGTCGATGACGCGCAGCCGGATGGTCTCGGGCATCGCGCGCAGCTCGTCGAGCACCGCGTCGGACAGGCCCTCGGCCACGTCGGTGACGACGTAGCCCGTCTCGCCGCGGGTGCTGAGCATCTGGCCGTCGATGTTGACGCCGTGCTCGGCGAGCACGCTGTTGACCTTGGCCAGCACGCCCGGGACGTTGGCGTGGAAGTGCACCAGGCGGCACTCCCCCGGCGTCGAGCCGAGGCTGAGCGCCGGCATGTTGACGTTGAGCGTCGTGGTGCCCTGGGCGACGTAGTCGCGCAGCTTGCCGGCGACGAACCGGCCGATGTCCTCCTGCGCCTCCTCGGTGGAGCCGCCGACGTGCGGGGTGAGCACGACGTTGGGGATGCCCTGCAGCGGCGAGCTGAACGGGTCGCCGCGCCGCTTGGGCTCCTGCGGGAAGACGTCGACCGCGGCACCGGCGATGTGGCCGGACAGCAGGTTGTCGCGCAGCGCCTCGTAGTCGACGACGAAGCCGCGGGAAAGGTTGAGGAACAGCGAGCGGGGGCGCATGCGCGCGAACTGCTCGGCGCCGAAGAAGCCGGCGTTGCCGTTGCGGCCGTCGACGTGCAGCGTGATGACCTCGGCGATGTCGAGCAGCTCGTTCAGGCTCGAGCAGCGCTGGGCGTTGCCGAGCGCGAGCTTGTCGTCGGTGTCGTAGAAGAACACCTGCAGCCCGAGCATCTCGGCGACCACCGACAGCTGCGAGCCGATGTTGCCGTAGCCGACGATCCCGAGCCGGCGGCCGCGGATCTCGTGGCTGCCCTTGGCGTTCTTGTCCCAGACGCCGTCGTGCAGCGCGCGGTCCTTCTCGGTGAGGCGGCGCGCCATGACGATGATCTCGGCGATCGCGAGCTCCACGACCGAGCGGGTGTTGGAGAACGGCGCGTTGAACACCGGGATGCCGCGGCCGGCGGCGTCGGCGAGGTCGATCTGGTTGGTGCCGATGCAGAACGCGCCGACCGCCTGCAGCTGCGGCGCGCTGGCGAGCACCCGGTCGGTCACCTCGGTCTTGGACCGGATGCCCAGCAGGTCGACGCCCTGCAGCGCCTCGATCAGCTCGTCCTCGTCGAGGGCGCCGGGACGGGACTCGATCTCCACGCCGGCGTCACCGAGCATCTTCTCGGCCAGGGGGTGCACGCTCTCCAGCAACAAAGCCTTCACGCCCCCCAGTGTCTCAGGGGGCGGCCCCCTCGCCGGGGTGGTGTCCGCGCAGCGGAAGGTCCGGGGTGACCCGCAGGTAGGTTGGCGCGAAAGCTCGTCCCCGGATCGAGGAGTTCCCATGCGCGCAGCCCAGGTCAGCACGCTCGACGGCCCGGCGTCGGTGAAGGTCGCCGACCTGCCGGAGCCGCAGCCCGGCGAGGACCAGGTGCTGGTCGACGTGCACCGTGCCGGCGTGGCCTACCCCGACGTGCTGCTGACCCGGGGTGAGTACCAGCTCAAGCCCGAGCTGCCGTTCGTCCCGGGCGGTGAGGTGGCCGGTGTCGTACGCCAGGCGCCGGCCGGCACGTTCGAGCCGGGTCAGCGGGTGGCCGCCTTCCCCGGCTTCGGCGGGTTCGCCGAGCAGGTGGCGGTCGGGCCGGACATGGTCTTCGCGCTGCCGGACGCGATGGACCTCGACACCGCCGCCGCGCTGCCGATGAACTACCTCACCTGCCTGTTCGCGCTGGAGCACCGCGGGCGCCTCGCCGAGGGCGAGACCGTGCTGGTGCACGGCGCCTCCGGCGGCATCGGCACCGCGTCGCTGCAGCTGGCCAAGGCGCTCGGTGCCCGCACGATCGCCGTCGTGTCCAGCGAGGACCGCACCGACACCGCCCGCGTCGCCGGGGCCGACGAGGTCGTGCTGGCCGACGGGTTCAAGGACGCCGTCAAGGACCTCACCGAGGGGCGCGGGGTCGACGTGGTGGTCGACCCGGTCGGCGGTGACCGATTCACCGACTCGCTGCGCTCGCTCGGCCCCGAGGGGCGTCTGCTGGTCATCGGGTTCACCGGCGGCTCCATCCCCGAGGTGAAGGTGAATCGCCTGCTGCTGAACAACATCTCGGTCGTCGGCGTCGGGTGGGGCGCCTTCTGGCTGCGGCAGCCGGCATACCTGCAGCAGCAGTGGACCCGGCTGCTCGAGCTGTGGGAGGGCGGCCACGTCGCGCCGCCGATCGGCGCCCGGCTCGACCTGGAGGACGTCGGCGAGGCGATCGCCACGCTGGACGAGCGCAAGGCGGCCGGCAAGGTGCTGCTGCAGGTGCGCGACTGACGGCGAAACACCCGAGAATGATCGAGGCGGACCGGCGTGCCTATCCGTCTCGATCATTCTTGGGAGTTTCGAGGTCGTCCAGCTCGGCCGCGAGGTTGGCCCGGGCCGGACCCTCCCAGCGGGCGCGGGCGTACGCCGTGCGGTAGATCCGCTCCCGGCTCGCCAGGTCGCGCAGCACCCGGGCACGGCCGGCGCGGAAGTCGGGCGCGGCGACCCAGGCGTACTCCCGGCGCACGCCGGCGGCGTAGCGGGCGTAGCGCTCGGGCGGGGCCGCGAGGATCGCCAGGTCGGCGTCCAGCAGCACGGCGGCCTCGGCGTCGTCGGACGGGGCCTCGTGGGTGGTCGTGGCGCGCACCAACCCGGCCACGCGCGCGGCGAGCTGCGGCTCGTGGCCGAGGGCACGCTCGGCCCAGCGGGCAGAGGCCTCCTCGTTCGACGGCTGCGCGTCCGCCCCGTCCGGCTCCGGCGGACCGGTGCGATAGACGGCGTCGTGGAAGAACGCCGCCAGGCGAATCACGTCGAGGTCGAGCGGGCGCGGGTCGGCGGCGGCCAGCTCGTCGACCCGCTCCAGCACCTCGCGCAGGTGCTCCTGGTCGTGATAGCCCCGGCCGGGGTCGGCGTACGCCTGGAGCAGCTCCCCCAGCACCGCCCGGTCGCGCAGCGGCCACCAGGAGTCGAACGGCTGGTCAGTCGCGATAGGTCACCTGGGTGCTCAGGGCGCCGTTCTCGACCGTGGCGTCGAGCCGGTCGAGCCGCCCGTCGGAGGGCTGGCGACGCAGCGGCGCGGCCTGGGTCGACAGCTCGCGCACGAACTTCTTGCCGGCGTTGACCGGGAGGCCGTCGCTGGTGAGGTTGACCCGGCTGACCTCCTGGTTCTCGGCGAACCAGACCGTGGCGATCACCTGGTCGCGGTCGCCGCCCAGGCGGCCCACCTCGTCGGCGCACGACTGGCCGATCTCGTCGAACAGGCGCAGCAGGGCGCGCGGCTCGAGGGGCTCGGCGTCGTCGTCGGGCAGGTCGGCATCGGTGCGTCGCTTCCAGAAAGGCACGGCGCCAGGGTAGCCACGGGAGGCGTCCGCGCCAGGGTTCATCCGGTCGTCATGCGCGCGACACCCCGGGCGTCGCCCCGGCGCGGTTGCCTGGCGAGCATGGAACTCTCCCGCAGAACCCTCCTCACCGGCACCCTCGCGACGACGGCCGTCGCCGCGACCACGATCCCCGCCCGCGCCGCCGACCCCTCCCCCGGCGCCGCGCTGCGCGTGTCCCCCTTCACCCTCGGTGTCGCCTCGGGCGACCCCACCCCCGACGGTGTCGTGCTCTGGACCCGACTGGCCCTGGACCCGGTCGACGAGTCGGGCACCGGCGCGATGCCGAGCCGCCCCGTGTCGGTGCGCTACGAGGTCGCCAGCGACGAGGGCATGCGCCGAGTCGTCAAGCGCGGCAACGTGATTGCCCGACCTGAGTCGGCGCACTCGGTGCACGTCGAGCTCACCGGGCTGCGGCCGGGGGCGGAGTACTGGTTCCGCTTCCGCACCGGTCGGCACATCAGCCCGGTGGGTCGCACGCGCACCGCCCCGGCGGGTCACGAGCTGCCCGCGGCGCTGACCATGGCGTTCGCGTCGTGCTCGCAGTTCGAGCACGGCTGGTTCACCGCCTACCGCCGGATGGCCGAGGAGAACCCCGACCTGGTGCTGCACCTGGGTGACTACCAGTACGAGTACAAGGCGAAGTCGTACCTCGGGCGCGACGGCAACGTGCGCGACCACGCCGGTCCGGAGACGACCGACCTGGCGACCTACCGCCAGCGGCACGGGCAGTACAAGTCCGACGCCGACCTGCAGGCGGCGCACGCGGCCGCGCCGTGGCTCGTGGTGTTCGACGACCACGAGGTCGACAACAACTGGGCCGACGAGATCCCGGAGAACACCAACTCCTGGGAGGGCAACGACACGACCGCGCGCTTCCGGGCGCGGCGGGCGGCGGCGTTCCAGGCGTACTGGGAGAACATGCCGCTGCGGCGCAGCAGCATCCCGAGCGGCCCGGACATGCAGGTGTTCCGCCGGCTGCAGTGGGGCCGGCTCGCGAACTTCCACATGATGGACACCCGGCAGTACCGCGACGACCAGGCGTGCGGCGACGGGTGGAAGGCCAACTGCGAGCCGCGGCTGGACCCGAACCGGTCGATCACCGGGGCGCGCCAGGAGAAGTGGCTGCTCGACGGGTTCAAGGCGTCCAAGGCGCAGTGGGACATCCTCGGGCAGCAGGTCTTCTTCGCCGAGCAGGACCGCAACGCCAGCGAGGGCGTCACCGACGTGTCGATGGACTCCTGGGACGGTTACGCCGCCTCCCGCAAGCGCATCACGCAGGGCTGGGTGTCGGCCGGGGTGCGCAACCCGGTGGTGCTGACCGGCGACGTGCACCGCCACTGGGCCAACGACCTCAAGGTCGACTACCGCGACCCCGACGCGCCCGTCGTCGGCTCGGAGCTGGTGTGCACCTCGATCACCTCGACCGGGAACGGGAAGCCTGGTGCCACCAACCCCAACCTGGCGATCAACCCGCACCTGAAGTACTACGCCGACCAGCGCGGCTACGTCTCGACGACCATCCGCCCGCAGTCGATGACCGCCGACTTCAAGGTGCTGGACGCCGTGACGGTCAAGGACCGCCCGATCAGCACGGCGGCCTCGTTCGAGCTGGTGGACGGGCAGCGGGGGCTGCGCCGCAAGGCTTGACCCCGGGGCCGGCCGCGCCGGCGTACCGGCCGGTGGGGCAGCGCCCCGGTGCTGAAACGCGGTTAGAGCGCTTGCACTTCGCTGCAGCGGAGTCGTAGCGCTCTAACCGCGCTTCAGCGCGCTCGGGTGGCGGGGAGGCCGGCCGCGCGCCAGGCCCGGAAGCCGCCGATCACGTCGGTCGCCCGGTGCACACCGATGCGCTGCAGGCTGTCGGCGGCCAGCGAGGAGGTGTAGCCCTCCTGGCACAGCACGAGCACCCGCGCCTCGAGGTCGGCGACCGGCAGGCTCGCGTCCTGGCGCGGGTCGAGGCGCCACTCCAGCACGTTGCGCTCGACGACCAGCGCCCCGACGTCGGCGGCCACCTCACCCTCGGCGCTGCGCTGGGCGGCCGGCCGGATGTCGACCAGCAGCGCGTCGCCGGCGGCGACGAGGGCGTACGCCCGCTGCGCGGTGACCCGGGTCAGCCGGCTGCGGGCGTCGGCCAGCATGCCGTCGATCCCGTCGTACGTCGGCGCCGGCTCGACCAGCTGCTGCGGCCTCACCACTGGCCGGCCCGCTCGACCTGCTGGCGCACGAGCGCTCCGCCCGCGACGGCGTACCGCGTCATCCCGCGCAGCGCCGGCGCGTAGGCGTGCACCGACACCGCCGCGGTCGACCCCTCGTTGCGCACGTCGTGCACGTGCGAGGCCGCGAACGAGCGCCCCTCGCCGCGGGCGAGGTCGCGGGTGCGCGGGCCGCGGTCCCAGGTGTGCTCGGTCAGCGCGCCGTGGACGACCCGGAACGCGCCGCTGGATCCCTGGTGGTCGTGCCAACCGGTCGCGGTGCCGGGCGGCCAGCCGATGAGCCAGACCTCCATCAGGTCGGTGGCCTCGAGCCGGGTCCAGCTGCGCTCGGGAGAGGTCAGGTCGAGCAGCTCGGGCAGGCGCTCGTCGTGGGCGAGCAGCAGCGTGAGACGCAGCAGCTCGTCAGGGTCGGCGGGTGCCAGGCCGGTCGGCAGGGCACGGTGGATCGTGGTCATGGGACTGCTCCTTCGAGGTCTGGTGGTGGCGGGCGTGCGGACGCTCGCGACAGACCAGGCCGAGGCGCAGCTGCAGATCGAGGTGGATCCGGCGGTGCGGGAGGTAGACCCGGCCGCCGGGCGCACGCAGGCACGGCCCCCGCCGTACATAATCGCGTGCTTTGTTTTGCATAACTCTATGTAACCACGTCGGGCGGTCCTCCGCCAGGACGTGACTCCCCCGTCTTCCCGGACCACCGCCGAACCGTGCGCCCCACCGCACCTCTCAGCGGACCACCGCGCAAGCGTGACCAAGCCCCGTACGCCCGCACGGTCCACCGCCGAACCGTGCGCCCCACCGCACTCCCCGGCGGTCCTCCGCCAGGTCGTGACTCCCCCGTCTTCCCGGTCCACCGCCGAACCGTGCGCCCCACCGCACCCCCCGGCGGACCACCGCCAGGTCGTGACTCCCCCGTCTTCCCGGACCACCGCCGCACCGTGCGCCCCACCGCACCTCTCAGCGGACCACCGCGCAAGCGTGACCAAGCCCCGTACGCCCGCACGGACCACCGCCGAACCGTGCGCCCCACCGCACCCTCCGGCGGACCACCGCCGAACCGTGCACCCCACCGCACTCCCGGCGGACATGGGTCGGCCCCGGCACGCGGGGTGCGTGCCGGGGCCGGCCGGGCGGGACCGCGCGGGGCGCGGTCGCGGCGTCAGCTGCAGCCGCTGGTGGAGCCGCAGCCCTCGCAGACGTAGCAGGAACCGGCGGGGCGCATCTTCGTGCCGCAGGTCATGCACATCGGGGCGTCGGCCGCCTTGCCCTGGAACTTCTCCATCAGCTCGGCCGAGGAGTGGATCTCGGAGGAGACCTCACGCACGTCGGCCGCGCCGGAGCCGGACTTCACGTCGTCTGCCTCGACGTCGGCCTGCTCGGCCTCGGCCTTCTTGACCGCCGGCGCCGCCGACTGGGAGTAGCCCTCGAGCTCGTCGGCCACGTCGTCGCCGGAGTCGCTCTCGCTGGTGGCCTCGGCGAACGAACCGGTCTCGAGCTGGCGCGCCCGCTCCTCGGCGGAGTGGATGCCCATGAACGAGCGGGTCTCGAAGTCGAGGTGGTCCAGCGCCAGGCGACGGAAGACGTAGTCCATGATCGACTGCGCCATCCGCACGTCCGGGTCGTCGGTCAGGCCGGCCGGCTCGAACCGCATGTTCGTGAACTTCTCGACGTACGTCTCCAGCGGCACGCCGTACTGCAGCGCCACCGAGATCGCCAGCGAGAAGGCGTCCATCATCCCGGCGAGGGTGGAGCCCTGCTTGCCGAGCTTGAGGAAGATCTCGCCGAGCTCGCCGTCGTCGTACCGGCTGGCGGTGAGGTAGCCCTCGGCGCCACCCACGGCGAACGAGGTCACCTGGCTGCTGCGGCGCTTGGGCATCCGCTTGCGGACCGGGCGGTACTCGACGACCTTCTCGAGCACGGGCTCCTCGGTGGCGGCCGGCTTGTCCTGCTTCTTGCCGTCGGACAGCGGCTGGCCGACCTTGCAGTTGTCGCGGTAGACCGCGAGCGCCTTGAGGCCGAGCTTCCAGCCCTCGAGGTGCACCTCGGCGATGTCCTCGACGGTGGCGGTCTCGGGCAGGTTGACGGTCTTGGAGATCGCGCCGGACAGGAACGGCTGGCAGGCCGCCATCATCCGCACGTGGCCCATGGGCGTGATCGCCCGCTCGCCCATCGCGCAGTCGAAGACCTCGTAGTGCTCGGTCTTCAGCCCCGGGGCGTCGATGACGTGACCCTTCTCGGCGATGTGCTCGACGATCGCCTCGATCTGCTCCGGCTGGTAGCCGAGCTTCTTCAGGGCGCGCGGGATGGTCTGGTTGACGATCTGCATCGACCCGCCGCCGACGAGCTTCTTGAACTTCACCAGCGAGAAGTCGGGCTCGATGCCGGTGGTGTCGCAGTCCATCATGAAGCCGATGGTCCCGGTGGGCGCGAGCACCGACGCCTGGGCGTTGCGGAAGCCGTTGCGCTCACCGAGGGAGATCACGTCGGCCCACGCCTTGGTGGCCGCGGCGTGGATGCCGGAGTCCATCGCGTCGAGCGTGCGCACCTGGTCGTTGGCGGCCTGGTGCTTGCGCATGACGCGGCGGTGCGCCTCGGCGTTGCGGGCGAACCCGGCGTACGGGCCGACCACGCCGGCGATCTCGGCGGAACGCTTGTAGGCGGCACCGGTGAGCAGCGAGGTGATCGCGGCGGCGAGGCTGCGGCCGCCCTCGGACTCGTAGCCGTGACCGGTCGCCATGAGCAGCGCGCCGAGGTTGGCGTAGCCGATACCCAGCTGGCGGTAGTCGCGGGTCGTGTCGCCGATCGCCTCGGTCGGGAAGTCGGCGAAGCAGATCGAGATGTCCATCGCGGTGATGACCAGCTCGGCGACCTTCTGGAAGGTCTCGGTGTCGAACGTGTCGTCGTCCTTGAGGAACTTCAGCAGGTTCAGGCTCGCCAGGTTGCACGAGGAGTTGTCGAGCGACATGTACTCCGAGCACGGGTTGGACGCGGTGATGCGGCCGGTCTCGGGGTTGGTGTGCCAGGCGTTGATGGTGTCGTCGTACTGGACGCCCGGGTCGGCGCACTCCCACGCGGCCTGGTTGAGCTTGCCGAACAGCTCGCGGGCGTCGACCTGCTCGATGACCTCACCCGTGCCGCGGGCGCGCAGGCCGAAGGAGGTCCCCTCCTCGACCGCGCGCATGAACTCGTCGCTCACGCGGACGGAGTTGTTGGCGTTCTGGTACTGGACGGAGGTGATGTCCTTGCCGCCGAGGTCCATGTCGAAGCCGGCGTCGCGCAGCGCGCGGATCTTGTCCTCCTCGCGCGCCTTGGTCTCGATGAACTCCTCGATGTCGGGGTGGTCGACGTCGAGCACGACCATCTTGGCGGCGCGGCGGGTGGCGCCACCGGACTTGATGGTGCCGGCGCTGGCGTCGGCGCCGCGCATGAAGGAGACCGGACCCGAGGCGGTGCCGCCGGAGGACAGCAGCTCCTTGGACGAGCGGATGCGGGAGAGGTTGAGGCCGGCACCGGAGCCGCCCTTGAAGATGAACCCCTCCTCCTTGTACCAGTTGAGGATCGAGTCCATCGAGTCGTCGACCGACAGGATGAAGCACGCCGAGACCTGCTGCGGGCTCTTGGTGCCCACGTTGAACCACACCGGGGAGTTGAACGAGAACACCTGGTGCAGCAGGGCGTAGGTGAGCTCGTGCTCGAAGACGTCGGCGTCGTCGTCGGAGGCGAAGTAGCCGTGCTCCTTGCCGGCCTTGACGTAGGTCAGCACGACGCGGTCGATGAGCTGCTTCAGGCTGCGCTCGCGCGCGTCGGTGCCGAGCGCACCGCGGAAGTACTTCGTCGTGACGATGGTCGAGGCGTTGAGCGACCAGAAGTCGGGGAACTCCACGCCGCGCTGCTCGAAGATGGTCTCGCCGGTCTTCCAGTTCTGCTGGACGACATCACGCGACTCCCAGGTCACCTCGTCATAGGGGTGGACGCCCGGGGTCGTGTAGATGCGCTCGATCTTCAGGCCCTTGTTCTTGCGACGGGCCCTGGATCCAGCGCTGGTCGTCTCGGTCATGACAGCTCCTCCGGTGGGTGTCTTGTGCTCGGCAGGTTTCTTCGGGGGGTGGTGCTCAGGTGCTGGCGGTCTCATCGTCGCCGCCACCACCGACAGGCCCCGTCGACGAGGTCGACGCGGGGCGCTCGGCCCGGTCGGGCTCGACGCCCGCGGCCTCGCGCTCGGCACGCAGCAGCGTGATGGCGGTCTCGAAGTCGTCGGTGGACTCGAAGGCCTGGTAGACGCTGGCGAAGCGCAGGTAGGCCACCTCGTCCAGCGCGCGCAGCGGCCCCAGGATCTCCAGCCCGACGTCGTGCGCGTCGATCTCGGCCAGCCCCTGGGAGCGGATGCTCTCCTCGACCTGCTGCGCCAGCAGCGCCAGGTCGTCGTCGGAGACCGGTCGGCCCTGGCAGGCCTTGCGGACCCCGGCCAGCACCTTGCCGCGGGCGAACGGCTCGCTCGCCCCCGAGCGCTTGACCACGGTCAGGCTCGCGGTCTCCAGGGTGCTGAACCGCTTGCCGCAGGCCGGGCACTGGCGGCGCCGCTTGATGCTGGTGCCGTCCTCGGACGTACGACTGTCGACGACTCGGGAGTCGTCGTGGCGGCAGAACGGGCAGTGCATCGGGCACCTCCTTCGCGCGGTTCGATCGGGTCCGGGAGGGCGCTCCACGAGGCCGGTTCGGGGGAAAACCTGGGGACGGACGGTGGAAAACCGGCCTCCGGCTGTGGATGTCCTTGTGGACTAGATGTGGAGAACTTACACGGCTGTAACTACTAGATATAGGGAGGTTAGGACGCTTTGGCCCGACGCGCAAGGCCGCGCCGCGGCGGCCTGCGTGTCGCTCACCACGTCACCCGCGCACCACCCGCTCAGGCGCCCGGAACGGCGGGAGAAGTGGACGTGGCCGGTGACGGAGGAGCCCGTCACCGGCCACGAGATCGAGGCTGTCGCCGCGCTCGGGCGACTGACCTGCACCCTGCTCAGGGCGCCGGGATCACCAGCTGCTGACCGCTGGAGACCTGCAGGGAGTTGAGGCCGTTGGCCACCTGGATCTGGGCGACGGCCGTGCCGACCGGGACGCCGGGAAGGTGGGCACGGGCCAGGTCGGACAGGGTCTCCCCGGAGCTCACGGTGACGACCTGCTGGGCCTGCGCTCCCCCAGCGGTCGCGCTGATGGCCGCGCCGACCAGGATCGCCAGGACGACCACGGCGAGGGCCAGCGCGCGGCGGCCGCGGCGGGTGAGCCGGAAGGCCGCGGGGCGGGCTTCCTGCTGGGGCAGCGGCGGCACGACTCGCAGGTGCCGGCGCCGCGCGGGCTGGGCGGACCCGAACCGCGGGTGCGGGGCGATGGCCGGCGTGACGGTGGCGGCGCTCATGTCTTCCTCCAAGGACGGTGACGAACTCGACGAACAAGTGTGCGATGGAACGTCTGTACGATGTATAGCACGGACGTTCGAACGGCTCAAGGCCTCGCGCGGCCGGCTCGGCCGGGAGACCCCGCCGACACGCGTCGTACAGGTGTTTGAAACCTGCTGCGGGTCTTCATAGGCTGTTCGCACAGTCACCAAGACAAGCAGCGACCACCGACAGCCCCTCGCCGACGACGACCGGTCCGGCGCCAGCGGGCACCGTCACCGGCCGCGGCGCGACGCGGAACGAGGACCGAAACCCATGGCCAAGATCCACGAGATGCCCGAACCCGACGGGCAGGCCCTGACCACGCGTCAGCGCAAGGTGCTCGAGGTGATCCGCAACTCGGTCGACCGCCGCGGATACCCGCCGAGCATGCGCGAGATCGGCGACGCCGTCGGCCTGACCTCACCCAGCTCGGTGGCCCACCAGCTGACGATGCTCGAGCGCAAGGGATACCTGCGCCGTGACCCGATGCGCCCGCGCGCCATCGAGGTGATCGCCCCCGGGCAGAGCAAGCGCGAGCGCGGTTATCGCGGCCGCTCGGTGAGCCAGGCGAGCGAGAGCCTGGTCGACGAGACCGGCCTGCACGACGACCACCCCGAGGCCGAGTACGTCCCGGTCGTCGGCCGCATCGCCGCGGGTGGCCCGATCCTTGCCGAGGAGGTCGTCGAGGACGTCTTCCCCCTCCCCCGCCAGATCGTCGGCGAGGGTGACATGTTCCTGCTCAAGGTGGTCGGCGACTCGATGGTCGACGCGGCCATCTGCGACGGCGACTGGGTGGTCGTGCGGCAGCAGCCGACCGCCAGCAACGGCGACATCGTGGCCGCGATGCTCGACAACGAGGCGACCGTCAAGACCTTCAAGCGCACCAAGGGCAAGGTCTGGCTGATGCCGCACAACGAGGCCTACGAGCCGATCGACGGCAGCGACGCCACCATCCTCGGCAAGGTCACCGCGGTCCTGCGCCGCGTCTGACCGCCGGGCCTACCCGGCGCGGGCTCTACGCCGCGACCGCCTCGACGAGCCTGCGCAGGGTCGGCCCCAGCGGGGCGTCCACCTTCACGTCGATCAGGTCGTCGGCCCGGGTGACGCCGTGGGTGATCGCGGCGACCGGGATGCCCTCGCGGGCCGCGTGCCGGGCGAAGCGGTAGCCCGACATGACCATCAGCGACGAGCCCAGCACCAGCAGCGCCCGGGACCGGTCGACCGCCTCGAAGCACGCGTCGACCACCGGCCGCACGACCGACTCGCCGAACATCACGACGTCGGGCTTGAGCCGGTCCGACCGGCAGACCACGCACGCGGCGATCCGGAAGCCGGCCACCTGCTCGTCGGTGAGCACGACGTCGCCGTCGGGCCGGACCTGACCGCTGATCTCCCGGTCGAAGTGCGGGTTCGCCCCGGCGAGCCACTCGTCGACGACCTCGCGGGCGTACCGCTCCCCGCAGTCGGCGCAGACGACGAACGACAACGACCCGTGCAGCTCGGTGACGTCGCGCGCGCCCGCCTGCTGGTGCAGCCCGTCGACGTTCTGGGTGATGACCGCGCCGACCAGGCCGAGGTCCTGTAGCCGCGCGACCGCGCGGTGCCCGTCGTTCGGCTCGGCCGCGGCGAACCTCGGCCAGCCTGTGTACGCCCGCGCCCAGTAGCGCTGTCGCGCCGCCGGGCTCCGGAGCAGCTCGGACACGGTCATGGGGGTCACGCGCCGCTCGCCGTCGGCGCCGCGGTAGGCCGGGATGCCCGACTCGGTGGAGATGCCGGCGCCGGTCAGCACGCACACGTCGCCGCCGCGCACCAGCCGGACGAGCTCGTCCCACAGGCCCGGCGCCAGGGCCGGGTCAGGGGTGGTGGAGGTCAGCACCCGACCAGTATCCGTCAGCGAGAACGTAGGATCCGGAGGCATGATCGACGCCGCTGGGCTGCGCGTGATGCGCGCCATCGCCGAAGAGGGCAGCTTCACCGCGGCGGCCGCGTCGCTGGGCTACTCCCAGCCCGCCATCTCCCAGATGGTGCGCCGCCTCGAGGAACGCACCGGAACCGTGCTCGTCGAGCGCATCGGGCGCAGCGTGCGGCTCACCGAGGCCGGCGAGGTGCTCGCGCGGCACGCCGTGCCGGTGCTCACCGCGCTGGACCGGGCCGAGGGCGAGATCCGCGCCATCGCGGGGCTGCAGTCGGGGCGGGTGCGTCTCACCGCGTTCCCGTCGGCCGCCTCGACGCTGGTGCCGCAGGCCCTGGCGCTGGTCAAGCAGCGCTTCCCCGACGTGCGGGTCGCCTTCACCGAGGCCGAGCCGCCCGAGGCGCTGGCCTCGCTGCGCGCGGGCGACTGCGACGTGGCGGTGACGTTCGTCTACGACGGTGACACCCTGCCGCGCGGCGAGGACGACCTCGACCCGTTCTCGGTGCAGACGCTGCTCGAGGACGAGGTGCGCATCGTTCTCCCCCGCGACCACCCGCTGGCCGCGCAGGAGCGCGTCGACCTCGCCGACCTCGACGAGTCGGCCTGGATCGCCGGCTGCCCGCGCTGTCGCGGTCACCTGCTCTCGCTCGCGCAGCAGTCGGGCTTCGAGCCCGAGGTGGCCTTCGAGACCGAGGACTACGTCGCGGTGCTCGCGCTCGTGGCCGCGGGCCTCGGGGTGGCGCTCGTGCCCGAGCTGATCCTGCGCTCCACCAGCAACGACGGCGTGGTCGTGCGGCCGATGAACCCGCCCAACCGCCGCACCGTGCAGCTGGTGACCACCCCCGACCTCGCCCGCGTGCCCGCGGTGCAGGCGACCGTCGAGGCGCTCGCCGAGGCGGCCAAGCAGACCGGTTGCCGGCCCGACGTCGAGGCGGCGCCCGCGGGCTGAGGCCTCGCAGGGTGAGGCCCCGCCGGTCGAGCCCACGGGCCCGGCCCGGTCGCGGCGCCCGTCGCGTCATCGTCGGCTCACCACCGACCCGCGCCCCTCGCGCACCACGACCGCCAGGTCGCCCCCGCGGTCGGTGCGCACGGCGAGCGTCCCGGAGTCGCGCAGCGAGCCGAGCAGCCGCGGCGCCGGGTGCCCGTAGTCGTTGTCGGACCCCACGCTGATCAGCCCGTACGTCGCCCGCACCTGGCGCAGCAGCGCCGGGTCGTGGTTGGACGAGCCGTGGTGGGCCACCTTCATGGCCAGCACCGGGGTGGGGTCACCGAGGCGGGCCAGGGCTCGCCGCGTCTCGCGCTGCGCCTCCTGCTCGGCGTCGCCGAGCAGCAGCAGGCGTACGCCCGCGACGCGCACGTCGAGCACCACCGAGCCGTTGTTCTGCAGCGAACCGGTGCGGATGGTGCGGCCCGGCCACAGCACCGTGGCCTGCACCCGCCCCCAGGACAACCGGTCCCCGGCGCGCGCCTCGGTGAGCGGTACGCCGGCGGCGGCCGACGCGCGCACCACGAGCGGACCCACGGTCGGCTGCTCGGCGGCGCCGGAGTCCTCGGCGCGGACCGGGGTGGTGACGACCTCACCGACGCCGCGTCCGTCGAGCAGGGTCGGGAGGCCGGTGACGTGGTCGGCGTGCAGGTGGGTCAGGACGACGGCCTCGACGCGGCGCACGCCCAGGTCGTCGAGGCACCGGCCGACGGCGGCCTCGTCGGGTCCGGCGTCGATCACGAGCGCCCGGTCGGGGCCGGTGCGCAGCACCGCGGCGTCGCCCTGGCCCACGTCGCAGACGACGAGCACCCAGCCCGGGGGTGGCCAGCCCGGCTGCGGCAGCGGCCACACGGCCGCCGAGACCAGCAACGCGCAGGCCAGCACGACGACCGGGTGCCGGCGGCCGCGCACGACCAGCCGCGGGCCGGTGAGCAGGGCGAGCAGCACGAGCGCGGCCAGCAACAGCGCCCCGGGCGGACCCGCCGGCCAGGGCAGGTTGCCCCACGGCACCTGGGCCGCCAGGTGAGCGACGGCCGCGATGCCCCAGGCCGGCAGGCCGGCGACCCAGGCGATCGCGACCCCGAGCGGCAGGGACAGCGGAGCGAGGAGCACCACTGCGATGCCGCCGAGCGTGGCGGGCGCGACGAGGGGTGCGGCGAGCAGGTTGGCCGGCACGCCGACCACGCTCACCGAGCTCTGCAGCAGGACGATGACGGGCGCGCACATCGCTTGTGCCGCAACGGGAATCGCGATCGGCTCCCCCAGCCAGGCGAGCCTGCGCGGCAGCGCTGATGCGATCCGCCGGCCCCAGCTGCGGGCGAACAGCACCAGGCCGAGCGTGGCCAGCACGGACAGCGCGAAGCCGTACGACGCCGCGAGCCACGGGTCGATGACCAGCAGTCCGACGACGGCGGCACCGAGCGCGGGTGCCGCGGCGCGGGGGCGGCCCGAGCTGGTGGCGAGCAGCCCGACGACCCCCATGGCCGAGGCGCGCACCACGCTCGGCTCGGGTCGGCACAGCAGCACGAAGACGGCCAGCGCCACGAGGCAGACCGGCAGCCGGCCACGGCGCGGGATGCGCAGCCAGCCGCAGCACCACACCACCGCCAGCAGCAGGATCGAGACGTTGGCGCCGCTCACGGCGGTCAGGTGGGTCATGCCCGTCGCCCGCATGTCGTCGACGAGGTCGCCCGGCAGCCGCGAGGTGTCGCCGATCACCAGCGCGGGGACGAGCCCGCGGGGGTCGGCCGGCAGCGGGTCGGTGGCCTCACGCAACCGCTCGCGCAGCACCTCGACGGCGCGGAAGGGCGCCGGGGCGTCGGCCACGAGCCGGGGCGGCCGGGACACCGCGAGCACGGCCGTCTCGGCCGCTCCCGGGTCGGGCTCGGACAGGCGTCCGGTCACGAGAACCGTTTGGCCCCAACGCATCTCGGCCCACGCCTCGTCGCCGAAGACGAGCACTCGGGCGCCCGAACCGCTCTGCTCCCCGCGGCCGGCGACCTCGCGCACGGTGAGGGTGAGGACGTACATCGGGTCGTCGGCTCCGGCGGCGTCCGAGCGCCTGCTGACCAGCCGGGGGTCGGTCGCCAGCGAGGCACGCACCGTGACGGTCGCGCGCTGGGCGGTCAGCTCGTCGACCAGGCCGACCTGGGCGGTGGCCTGGTGCAGCCCGGTGGCGAGCGTCGTGAGCGACGTCGCGGCGAGGCACAGGGCGGCGATGCTGCGCGCGCTGCCGAGGTCGCGCCGGGCCAGCAGCAGCGCGGTGGACCCGGCGGCGACCGCGGTCGGCAGCAGGACGGCCGGGGTCAAGCGCAGCCCGACGAGCACGGCGATCCAGGCGCACCCGGCCGGGAGCAGCAGCCGGACGTCGAGCCGGCGGACGGCGTCCGCCGCGTCCGCCGCGTCCGGCTCGTCGCTCTCGTGGTCGGTCACCGCCTCAGACGGTGACCAGCGGCCGCACCTGCTCGAGCAGCTTGTCGCCGATGCCGCTCACCTCGCCCAGCTCGTCGACCGACGTGAACCGGCCGTTGTCGGTGCGCCACTGCACGATGCGTGAGGCGAGCACCGGTCCGATGCCCGGCAGCGTGTCGAGGGCCGCCGCGTCGGCCTGGTTGAGGTTGACCGGCCCCGTCGCCGGACCGGCCGCCCCGGGCGCGCTGCCCGCGGCCCCGCCCGGCGGGGCGCCGCCCGCACCGGGCGCCCCGCCGGGTGATCCTGGGAGGCCGCCGGGGGCGGGGGCTCCGGGGGCCGGGGTCACCTCCTCCCCCGGCTTCGGGACCACGACCTGCTCGCCGTCCGACACCGGCCGGGCCAGGTTGACCCTGGCCAGGTCGGCGCCGTCACGAGCGCCGCCGGCCGCGGCGACCGCGTCGCGCACCCGCGCGCCGGGCCGCAGGGTCACCACGCCCGGGCGTGCGACCTGGCCGACCACGTGGACGAACACGGTGGCGGGTGCGGCGGCACCGGTGCTCGCGGCCCCGGGCCCTGCCGCACCAGGCCCTGCCACACCAGGCCCCGCGGCACCGGGTGCTGCCGCGCCGGGTGCCGCGCCCGGTCCGCTCGCCCCTGGTCCGGGCACGCCTGGCGCCCCGCCCGGCTGCACCCCTGCGGCAGCCGGTGCCGAGGCCCGGGGCGTGCCCTGCAGCCCGGGGCTGCCGGACGCGTCGGGCAGCATCGAGGCCGACGCCGGACGCGGCTCGCTGGTCGCCCGCATCCACAGCAGCCGACCGCCCAGCACCGACCCGGCCGCGATCACCAGCACGAGCACCGCGACCGCCGCGAGCCTCCCGGGCGCCACCACGGCGTCGCGCAGGCTCACCGGCGCCCGGACCAGCGGGGTGTGCGGGCGCAGCACGTCGTCGTCGGCGTCGGGGTCGCGCCGGTGGCGCCCGCCGCGCCGCCGCTCCCCCGGCTCGTCGCGCGCGGCCCCTTCCCGCCCGCGGCCGCTGCGCCGACCGGACCGCTGGTCCAGCTCGCGGTCGCCCGCCGCGCCACCCCTGCGGGCACGCCGCCGGCCCCGGTCGTCCGGTGGCTCAGCCGGGGTCCACCCCTCGCCCCGGCGCGCACGGTCGACCTCGCCCAGCACGGCGGCGAGCCGGTCGGGCGGCGGAGACGACGTCTGGCGTGACATGTCCGAGAACCTAAGCGGGACAACGAGGTTCCCGCTGCGGCCGCCGACGGCCCTGTGGACAACCCGGCCCCGGACGTATGCCCTGTGGACGGCCGCCTCCCGCCGAGGAGGGGCGGCCCCCATACGACAGGGGTGGCCCCCTTGTTAACTGGGCCGCCCCTGCATCATCTGGGCCGCCCCTCCTCGCCAAGGGGGGCTGGGCACGCAGCGGCACGGCCGCGCCGCCGGCCGCTCAGACCGCGGCGGCGCCGATCACCGGGGGCGTGGTGCGCACGCGCGGGCTCACCACGGTGCCGATCGCTCCCGGCCCGGCGTGGGCGGCGACGACCGCGCCGAGCCCGACCAGACGTACCTCGTGGGCGTCGGCGCACCGCTCGCGCAACCGGTCGCGCAGCGCCTCGGCCCGCTCCCCGGCGTCGACGTGCTGCACCGCGATATCGAGGCCGAGCGGGTTGTCGGCCGCCGCCTCGGCCGCCTCGACCGTGCGCTCCTCGAGCCGGGCCAGCGCCTTGGACGACGTGCGCACCCGCTCCAGCGGACCCACCTCGCCCTCGCTGAGCTGCAGCAGCGGCTTGATCGCCAGCGCGGACCCGACGAGGGCGGACGCGCGGCCGATGCGCCCGCCGCGACGGAGGTACTCCAGCGTGTCGACGTAGAACACCGTGGAGGCGGCCTCGGCCCGCTCCCGCGCGGAGGCGGCGGTCGCCAGCGCCGACCGGCCGGAGGCGACGGCCTCCGAGGCGCTCGCGACGGCATAGCCGAGGGCCATGCCGAGCGACCGGGAGTCGACGACGGTGACGGGCACGGGCACCTCGTCGGCCGCGACCCGCGCCGACGCGATCGTGCCCGACATCGCGCTCGACAGGTGCACCGAGACGATCTGCTCGGCCCCCGCCGCGACCGCCTCCTCGTAGACGTCGAGGAAGGCCCCGGCCGACGGCTTCGAGGTCGACACCCGCCGACCCTCGCGCAGCGCCGCCGCCACCTCGTCGGGGCCGATGTCCACGCCCTCGACGAACGACTCCCCGTCGAGGAGCACGTGCAGCGGCACCACGCGCGCACCGAGCTCGGCCGCGAGCTCCGGCGGGAGCCCGGCGGTCGAGTCGGTGACGAGCGCGATCATGGGCGGCTCGGCTCAGCCCGCGACGATGTTGACCAGCTTGGGGGCGCGCACGATCACCTTGCGAATCTGCTTGTCCCCCAACGCAGCCCGTACGCGTTCGCTGGCTCGCGCCAGCTCCTCCAGCTCCTCGTCGGAGACGTCGGGCGACACCTCCAGGCGGTCGCGCACCTTCCCCTGCACCTGCACCACGCAGGTCACCGACTCCTGCACCAGCAGCGCCGGGTCGGCCGTCGGGAACGGCTGGTGCGCCAGCGACTCCTCGTGCCCCAGCCGCGACCACAGCTCCTCGGCGACGTGCGGCGCCAGCGGCGCCAGCAGCAGCACGGTCGCCTCGGCCGCCTCACGGGTCATGGCCCCGGCCTTGGTCACCGAGTTGACCCACGACGTCAGCTTGGCCACCGCGGTGTTGAAGCCCAGCTCGTCGTAGTCGCGCGTGACGCCGTCGATGGTGCGGTGCAGCTCCCGCTGCAGCTCCAGCGGCATCTCGTCGGCCAGCCGCACCTCGCCGGTCGTCTCGTCGACGACGGTGCGCCACAGCCGCTGCAGGAAGCGGTGCGCGCCGACGATGGCGTGCGTCTCCCACGGACGCGACTGGTCCAGCGGCCCGGTGGACATCTCGTAGACGCGGAAGGTGTCGGCGCCGTAGTCGCGCGCCATCTCGTCAGGCGTCACGACGTTCTTCAGCGACTTGCCCATCTTGCCGTACTCACGGGTGACCGGCTGGCCCTGCCAGGTCCAGCTCGCCGTGGTGCCGTCGGCGGAGACGCCCTCCTCGACCTCGGCCGCCGGGACCGGCTGACCACGGCCGTCGCGGAAGGCGTAGGCCTGCACGTAACCGTGGATGAACAGCCGGCGGAACGGCTCCTCCGAGCTGACCTCGCCCAGGTCGAACAGCACCTTGTGCCAGAACCGGGCGTAGAGCAGGTGGAGCACGGCGTGCTCCGGGCCACCGACGTACAGGTCGACGCCGCCGGGGTCGTTCGCGACGCCCTCGCCGGCGCCGCGCCCGGGACCCATCCAGTACTCCTCGCAGCCGCGGTCGACGAAGCGCTCGGTGTTGTCGGGGTCGGTGTATCGCAGCTCGTACCAACAGGATCCGGCCCAGTTGGGCATGGTGTCGGTCTCTCGGCGGTACGTCTTCGGCCCGTCGCCCAGGTCGAGCTCGACCTCGACCCAGTCCGTCGCGCGCGACAGCGGCGACTCCGGCATCGAGGCGGCGTCGTCGGGGGCGTACGTCTTCGGCGAGTAGTCCGCGACCTCGGGCAGCTCGACGGGGAGCAGCTCGTCGGGCACCGCGTGCGCGTTGCCCTGCTCGTCGTAGACGATCGGGAACGGCTCGCCCCAGTAGCGCTGCCGGCTGAACAGCCAGTCGCGCAGCTTGTAGGTGACCGTGCCGCGTCCCGTCCCCTCGCGCTCGAGGAACGCGATGGTCTCGGCCTTCGCCTCCTCGATCTCCTTGCCGTCCAACGAGATTCGGTCGTTGGAGGAGTTGATCAGCGGGCCGGCGCCGGTGTAGGCGGTGTTCTCGTCGTGCCCCTCGGGCGGCTGTACGGTGCGCACGACCGGCAGGTCGTAGGCCGCGGCGAACGCCCAGTCGCGGGGGTCCTCCCCCGGCACCGCCATGATCGCGCCGGTGCCGTAGCCCATCAGCACGTAGTCGGCCGTGAAGACCGGAACCTGTTGGCCCGTCACGGGATTCGTGGCCAGGATGCCGGTGAAGACGCCCGTCTTGGCCTTGTCGTCGGTCTGCCGGTCGAGCTCGGACCTGCGGGCCGCCTGCGCCTGGTAGGCCGTGACCGCCTCGCGCGGCGTGCTCGCCCCGCCGGTCCAGGCCTCCTTGGTGCCCTCGGGCCACGCCTGCGGCACCGCGCCGACCAGCAGCGGGTGCTCCGGGGCCACGACCATGAACGTCGCGCCGAAGATGGTGTCGGGACGGGTGGTGAAGACCTCCAGCGGCGCGGCGCCCTCGACGGGGAAGCGCACCGACGCACCGTGCGACCGGCCGATCCAGTTGCGCTGCATCAGCTTGATCGACTCGGTCCACTCCACGCGGTCCAGGTCGTCGAGCAGCCGGTCGGCGTAGTCGGTGATGCGCATCATCCACTGCGGCAGGTTGCGCCGGAAGACAGGCATGTCGCCGCGCTCGGTGAGGCCCTCGTTGGTGACCTCCTCGTTGGCGACGACGGTGCCCAGGCCGGGCGCCCAGTTGACCGGCACGTCCTTGCGGTACGCCAGCCGCCGCCCGTCGATCTCCTCGCGCCGCTCGTCCTCGGTCAGCTCCGACCACGGGCGGCCCGCGCGCGTCTCGATCTCGCCGCTCTCCAGCCCGGCCCGCAGCTCGCTGACCGGACGGGCCTTGCCGGCGCGCTGGTCGTACCAGCTGTCGTAGATCTTCAGGAAGATCCACTGCGTCCAGCGGTAGTAGCCGGGGTCGATGGTCTGGATCCGGCGGCGCGGGTCGTGCGAGAGCCCCAGCAGTCGCGTCTGCCGGGTGAAGTTGACGATGTTGTCCTCGGTCGTCTTGCGCGGGTGCTGCCCGGTCTGCACGGCGTGCTGCTCGGCGGGCAGGCCGAACGCGTCGAAACCCTGGGTGTAGAGGACGTTCTTGCCGCGCATGCGCTGGTAGCGCGCGTAGACGTCGGTCGAGATGAACGGCAGCGGGTGCCCGACGTGCAGCCCCGCCCCGGAGGGGTAGGGGAACATGTCCTGGATCATCAGCTTGGGCTGCTCGGCCACGCCCGGCTCGCCCCACGGGCCGCTCGGGTTCGGCGCCTCGAAGGTGCCGTCGGCCTCCCACCGGTCCTGCCAGCGGCGCTCGATCTCGCCGGCCAGCGTGGCGGTGTACCGGTGTGCAGGGGTGTCTGCGTCGGTCTGTGCGTTCACAGTGGTCGTCCTCGCGGGTTGCTCGAAGCTCAGGTGGTGCTCGAAGGCTCAGGTGACCGGGTCTCGGTCGGGAGGCGCGGACTCGCCCATGAGAAAACCCCTCACCATGGAGGGGTTCGCCGCGTTGATGTCCGAGTCGGTCAACGCGGCCGGGTAAGGAGCAGCGAGCGCTTCATGGCCGCAGGATAGCGCAGCCGGGAGCGGGTACGCCGACGGCCGCCTCCCCGAGGGAAGGCGGCCGTCGGATTCGTGCCGGCCCGGGAGCATCGCCGTGTCGACGATGCCGGGTGGGCGAGCCCGCGAGTCCACCGGGAGGAGGAGACGCGGCAGAACGAACTAGATCTTGTTGAGCGCCTTGGCCATGGCGGACTTCTTGTTGGCCGCCTGGTTCTTGTGGATGACGCCCTTGGTGACGGCCTTGTCGAGCTTGGTCGACGCCGCGCGCAGCGCGTCCGCGGCAGCGGCCTTGTCGCCGGACTCGGCGGCCTCGCGGAACTTGCGGATCCAGGTGCGCAGCTCGGACTTGTAGGCCCGGTTGCGCTCGGTGCGGACCTGGTTGGTCTTGATCCGCTTCATCTGCGACTTGATGTTTGCCACGAAAACTCTTCCTCGGTCGGTCTGTGTCGGTGTCGTTGAGGGCGACGGTCCGCCGGCTCGGGATGGGGCGTGGGGACACCCGGCGACGAGCGGCGGTGGTTGGTGCTTGCATGCGCGCACGACCAGAGCGCGCACGCAATGAGCAAAGTTACCAGCGCTGGCGCCGCTCCCCCAAAACGAGCCGGCCGCGCGGAGCCCGGCGAGGGCGTACGTCAATCGCGGGAATCGCTGGACACCCCGCCCGGGCGGGAGTTGACTGCGAAGTCTCGGGGATCCGCACACCGGACAAGGGAGAACCCGTGACCCGCACCTATCGGCGCTTCATCGCCGTGATCCTGGTGGCCATGGCGATGATGTTCGCGCCCGCGCTGCGTGCCACCGCGATCACCGGCGGCGAGCCGGACGGCAACCAGCACCCCAACGTGGGGCTGATCCTGTTCTACGACGGCACCGGTCGTTATCGCTGCAGCGCCACGCTGGTCAGCCCGACCGTGCTGCTGACCGCGGCGCACTGCACCAGCGGCACCGTCGGCCAGACGATCGTCACCTTCGACCCGGTCATCGCCGAGGAGCCCCCGTCGGGCATCCCGGAGGCGTCCGACCCCTCCGTCGGCTACACGCCCGAGGACATCGCGGGTGAGGAGGGTTGGTACATCGGCACGGCCTACAGCCACCCCGACTACTCCGACTTCACCGACATGGCGAACTGGAACGACGTCGGCGTGATCGTGCTCGACGAGCCGATCACCGGCATCGAGCCCGCCGAGATCGCTCCCGTCGGCACGCTGGACGAGATCCCGCGGTCGCAGCTGGCGCACACGCTGTTCACGATCGTCGGATACGGCACCGAGGTGCGCAAGCCCGAGAGCGGCCCGCAGAAGCCGACGCCGATGAGCTACCCGCTGATCCGGCGCAACACCACCGCGCCCGGGCAGAAGCTGACGCCGCAGATCCTGCAGCTCAACGGCAACCCGAACGACGTGCGCGGCGGCGGCGGGTCCTGCTTCGGCGACTCCGGCGGCCCGACGTTCTACCAGGGGCAGGTCGTCACGGTCACCAGCTACGGCTACACCCAGAACTGCCGCTACCTCGACGGCATGCAGCGCGTCGACATCCAGGGCGTGCAGGACTGGCTGGCGACGTTCGGCGTGACGGCCGGCTGAGGCCGGCTCGCGCGGTGGCCCGCCGCCCGACGACGGCGGCCCACGTACGACGACGGCGGCACAGATCTGATCTGTGCCGCCGTCGTGGTTTCTGGTCCGCCGTCGTCGCGCGGGCGGTCCGGCGGGCAGCCGGGTGCGCAGGAGGATGCCGGGGCGGGGCTCGCCGGGGACAGGGCGAGGGTCTGCGGGCGGTCAGGCGGTGGCGTGCCGCTGGCGGGTGATCTCCAGGACGGCCCGCTCGACGGCGTAGACCGGGTCGCGCCCGCCGCCCTTGACGTCGAAGTCGGCGGCGGCGACCGCCTGGATCGCCCGGCCGAGGCGGTCGCCGTCCCAGCCGCGGGAGGCGGCGCGGGCGCGGTCGATCTGCCAGGGGGCCATGCCCAGCTGCTTGGCGAGCTGGTCGGAGCGGCCGCGGCCGGCGCTGGCCACCCGGGCGACCTGGCGCAGCTGGCTCGCGAGCACCGCCACGATCGGCACCGGGTCGACCCCGCTCGCGAGGGCGTGCCGCAGCAGGCGCAGCGCCTCGGGGGCGTCGCCCGCGACGGCGGCGTCGGCGACCCGGAAGCCGGTGGCCTCGACCTTGCCGCCGTGATATCTCGCCACCACGTCGGCGTCGATGAGGCCCTCGGTGTCGTCGACCAGCTGCTGGCAGGCCTGCACCAGCTCGCGCAGGTCCTTGCCGACGGCCTCGAGCAGCGCGCGCACCGCGTCGGGCGTGACCTTGCGCCGGCGGGCGCGGAACTCGTTGGTGACGAAGGCGCTCTTGTCGCGGTCGCTCTTGATCGCCGGGGCGTTGACGACCCGCGGACCGGCCTTCTTGATCGCGTCGAGCGCGCGCTTGCCGCGCTGGCCGCTCTTGTGGGTGACGATCAGCACGCCGTCGACGCCCTGCTGCACGACGGTGGTGAGCTCGTCGATCAGCGCGTCGGTGCCCTCGTCGAGGTCGCGCACGACGACGACCTTGGTGCCGCCGAACAGGCTCGGGCTGGTGTGGATCGAGAGGTCGCCGGGGGCGTAGGCCGAGCCGTCGATGCGGATGATCTCGGCCTCGGGGTCGTCCTGGCGCACCGCGTCGAGCGTCTCGGCGAGCGCCCGGTCGGCGATGACCTGCTCGGGCCCGGAGATCAGGACCAGGGGTGGCACGCTCACGGGGCCAGCCTGCCAGGCGCCACCGACACGGGGACGCGCGCTGCCCCGGCCGCGGCGCTCACCCCTCGAGCACCAGGCCGAGCTGGCCGGCGCGGGCGCTCACCTGCTCGGCGGAGACGTCGAGGTGGTCGGCGAGCTCCTCGACGGTCAGGCCCATGTCGGCGCCGTCGCGCAGCTCCTCGTCGTCCTCCTCGCTCCAGGCCCGGCCATCGGTCACGGCGGTGCGCGACGAGTCGGCGACCGGCGTCTCGACCGGGGCGTCGGGCACCGCGTCCGGCGCGGGGGTGGCCGGCGCTCCCCCGCCGACCCCGCGCAGCGCCGGGGTGTCGACCCCGACGACCTCGGGCGCCGTCGCGTCCAGCCGGCCGAGCGCCTTGAGCACGAGCGTGCGGTCGGTCGTGGGCCAGAACGGCGGCAGCGAGCGCTGCAGGAACCCGGCGTAGCGGGCCGTCATCATCCGCGAGTCGAGGAAGGCGACGACCCCGCGGTCGGTGGAACGGCGTACGAGCCGGCCGGCCCCCTGCGCCAGGCGCAGCGCCGCGTGGGTCGCCGAGACGGCCATGAACCCGTTGCCGCCCATCTTGGCGATCGCCTGCGAGCGCGCCGACGACAGCGGGTCGTCGGGGCGGGGGAAGGGGATGCGGTCGATGATCACCAGCTGGCAGGCCGAGCCGGGCACGTCGACGCCCTGCCACAGCGACAGGGTGCCGAACAGGCAGGTCGGGCCGTCGGCCGCGAACTGACGCACCAGCGTGGGCAGCTGGTCGTCCCCCTGGCACAGCACGGGGATCTCGTCGCCGAACCGGGCGCGCATCTCCTCGGCCGCCGCCTCGGCGGCGCGGCGCGAGGAGAACAGCCCGAGCGTGCGGCCGCCGGCCGCGCGGATCAACGCCTCGATCTCGTCGAACGCCTGCCCCGACATGCCGTCGCGACCGGGCGCGGGGAGGTGCTGGGCGACGTACGCCATCGCCTGCTGGGGGTAGTCGAACGGCGACCCGACGTCGAGGCCGCGCCACTTCGGGCCGCCCTCGCCGCGCAGGCCGAGCTGCCCGGCCACCGCGTCGAAGGTGCCGCCGAGCTCGAGGGTCGCAGAGGTCAGCACCACGGTGCGCTCGTCGAAGATCGCGTCGCGCAGCAGCATCGCGACGCTCATCGGCGCCACCCGCAGCACGGGGCCGCGGCGGGGGTCCTCGGAGACCCACACCACGTCGAGCTCGCGCTGCTCGAGCACCCGCTCGGCCATGTCGAACAGCTCCTGCACGGCGGCGCGGGCCATCTGGCGGCCGCCGTCGCCCTCGCCGGAGCCCTGCGACTTCAGCTCCGACAGCAGGTCGCGCGAGGTGTCGCGCACCCGGCCGAGCGCGGCGACCAGCACCTCGGGCAGGTTGAGCACCCGCCCCTCGGCGATCTGCCCCAGCGCCTGCCCGAGGCCCTCGCCGGCGTCGACCAGCGCCTCGGTCTCGGCGAGCCGCCCGACCCGCTTGGCGGCGCCCGCGACCGAGCCGGCGGCGATCTCGTCGGTGATGGTCGAGGTGACCCGGTCGACCAGCTCGTGGCCCTCGTCGACCACCAGCAGGTCGTGCTCGGGCAGCATGTGCCGCCCCTCGAAGGCGTCGATCGCGAGGAACGCGTGGTTGGTGACGACGACGTCGGAGTCCTTCGCCACGGCCCGCGCCTGCTCGACGAAGCACTCCTGCACCATCGGGCACTTGCTGCCGAGGCACTCGCGGGCCGAGACCGACACCTGCCGCCACGCCCGCTCGGACACCCCGGGCACCAGCTCGTCGCGGTCGCCCGACTCGGTCTCGTCGGCCCACTCGCGCAGGCGCACGACCTCCTGGCCGACGCGCCCGGCGGCGGAGTCGACCTCACCGACGGAGAGCAGGCCCTCGTCGTCGTCGGGGTAACCGCCCTCGAGCTTGTGCTTGCACAGGTAGTTGCGGCGGCCCTTGACGAGGGCGTACGTCGGGCGGCGGCCCAGCACCGGCTGCAGCGCGTCGGCGAGCCGGGGCAGGTCGCGGTCGACGATCTGCGCCTGCAGGGCCAGGGTCGCGGTCGCGACGATCGCCGGGCGCGAGCTGCGCTGGGCGTGCACCACGGCCGGCACGAGGTAGGCCAGCGACTTGCCGGTGCCCGTCCCGGCCTGGACGAGCAGGTGCTCGCCGGTCTGCACGGCCTCGGCGACCGCGTGCGCCATCTGCACCTGGCCGGGGCGCTCGGTCCCCCCGATCGCCGTGACCGCCTGATGGATCAGCTCGTCGAGCGAGGGCGTCGGTGGCATGCGGCCCAGGGTAGGCCGATCCGGCGCACGGGTCGGAGCGTCGTCCCCAGGTGCGGTGCACGGCGGCTCCGCCGCGGGCGTACGCCCTCGCGGACCACCGCAGAACCGTGCGGCTCAGCGCACCCTCCGGCGGAGCACCGCAGCAGCGGAACGGACCTCCGGCGCCGTGCGGGCCCGGGCGCGTCAGCCCAGCGCGCGCTCGATGTCGGCCTCGAGCGCCTCGGGCTTGGTGGTCGGGGCGTAGCGCTCGATCACCTGCCCGTCGCGGCCGAGCAGGAACTTGGTGAAGTTCCACTTGATGCGGTCGCCGAGCAGCCCCGACTTCTGGGTGCGCAGCCACGCGAAGAGCGGGTGCGCGCCGGAGCCGTTCACCTCGACCTTGTCGAACATCGGGAAGGTGACGCCGTAGCTCTTCTCGCAGAACGCGCCGATCTGCTGCGCGTCGCCCGGCTCCTGCCCGCCGAACTGGTTGCAGGGGAAGCCCAGCACGGTGAACCCGCGGCCGGCGAACTTGCCCTGCAGCTCCTCGAGCCCGGCGTACTGCGGGGTGAAACCGCACTCGCTCGCGGTGTTGACGACCAGCACGACCTGTCCGTCGTAGTCGGACAGCAGCTTGTCCTCGCCGCTGATCGTGGTGGCGCTGAACTGCGAGAGGGAGGTCATGGTCGGAGGCTACGCCGGCATGAAACCGGGTTAGGTGCATCTGACCCCACTGGATCAGGGTCACATGCACCTAACCCGGTTTCATGCGGACGGACTCGGGGCGGGGAGGGGCCGGGTCAGCGCGGGCGGCAGATCAGGTGGGCGACGCCGGCGGTCCAGCCGGTCTGGTGGGAGGCGCCGAGGCCGCGGCCGGTGTCGCCGTGGAAGTACTCGCTGAACGTCGGGTGCGCCTGCCACCGCTCCCCCGTCGGCACGTGCACCGGGTCGCTCGGCCGCCGCCCGTCGGCCGACGCGTCGGGCCGGAACAGCGCGATGAGCCGGTCGTCGATCGCGTCGGCGACCTCGACGAGACCGGCCTGGCGACCCGACCCGGTGGGGAACTCCACCTGCAGGTCGCGGGCCATGTCCGTGGCGAAGGTGCGCAGGGCGTCGGTGAGCAGCAGGTTGATCGGGAACCACACGGGTCCGCGCCAGTTGGAGTTGCCGCCGAACAGGTTGCTGCGCGACTCGGCGGGCTCGTACGCGATCGGCAGGTCGGCCCCGTCGATCGGCACGGTCGTGCCCTGCCGGTAGACCGCCGACAGCGACCGGATGCCGTGCGGCGAGAGGAACTCGCCCTCGTCGAGCATCCGCCCGAGGAGCCGTTGCAGCCGCTCGTTCGTGAGCACCGACAGCGTGGTGTCGGGACTGCCGTCGTGCTCGCTGTGCACCACCGCGTCGGTGAGCTCCGGGCGCCGCTCCAGCAGCCACCCCATCCGAGCGGTGTAGTCGGCGAGATCCGTTCGCACCCAGTCGGGTTCGCAGACGACCGCGAGCAGCGGCAGCAGACCGACGAGCGAGCGGACCCGCACCTGCGTGACGCTGCCGTCGTCGTCGACGACCACGTCGTAGAAGAAGCCGTCGTCCTCGTCCCACAGCGAGACGTTGGTGGTGCCGAAGCTGTCCATCGCCTCGGCGATCGACAGGAAGTGCTCGAGGAACTTCGTGGCCGTGTCGTCCCAGGCCCGGTCGATGCGCGCCAGCTCCCACCCCATGCGCAGCATCGACAGGCAGAAGAACGCCATCCAGCTCGTCGCGTCGGACTGCTCCAGCCGCTGCCCCTCCGGCAGCGGTGCGGAGCGGTCGAACGGGCCGATGTTGTCCATCCCGAGGAAGCCGCCCTCGAACAGGTTGGAGTCGTCGGAGTCCTTGCGGTTGACCCACCAGCCGAAGTTGAGCAGCAGCTTGGTGAAGATCCGCACGAGGAACCCGGTGTCGGTCCGGCCGTCGAGCTCGTACACCTGCCAGGCCGCCCACGCGTGCACGGGCGGGTTGACGTCGGAGAAGTTCCACTCGTACGCCGGGAGCTGGCCGTTGGGGTGCATCGCCCACTCGCGGCACATCAGGACCAGCTGCTCCTTGGCGAACCACGGGTCGAGGTGGGCCAGCGCCACCGTGTGGAACGCCAGGTCCCAGCACGCGAACCAGGGGTACTCCCACTCGTCCGGCATCGAGATCACGTCGGCGAGCGACAGCGTGCGCCAGTCGGTGTTGCGACCCGCCGGCTGGGGCTGCAGCCGCTCGGGCGGCGGTGCCGGCTGCGCCGGGTCGCCCTCGAGCCACTGCCGCACGTCGTAGCGGTAGAGCTGCTTGCACCACAGCAGCCCGGCGAACGCGCGGCGGGCCACCTGCCGGTCGACCTCGCTGGTGCCGGCCGGGATGACCTGGCCGTAGAACTCGTCGGCCTCGCGGCGCCCGCGGGCGACGACCTCGTCGGCGGTCGCGCCGGCGTCCTGGTCGGTGCGGGTCAGCCGCAGCGTCACGCCGACCGTCTCGCCCGGTGCGACCTGCTCGAAGTGCCACCACAGCCCGGCCTTGGTCGCGGCGTGGTCGTCGGGCGCGAGGAGCGAGTCGTCGCCGTGCACGACCGCCCGGTCGACCGCCGTGATCGGGTACGCCGGCTGCCCGTCCGCACCGCCGAACGTCGCCATGACGTCGGTCTCGTTGTCGCACAACAAGATTCGGGCAACAGGATCGAGCGTCAGCCGATACTCGCCGAGCCAGTCGTGCTGCAGCAGCAACCCGTCTCCGTCGCGGCGCAGGGACGGCCGCCGGTCGTCGCGACCCCACGACCAGGTGTTGCGGAACCACACCTGCGGCACCAGGTCGAGCGGCGCGGGGTCGGGTCCGCAGTTGGTCGCCTCGATGCGCACCACCACGTCGAACGGACCGTTCTTGGCGTGGGTGGTCACGACGTCGAAGAACCGGTCGCCCTCGAGCACGCCGGTGTCGGACAGCTCGAACTCGTCCTCGTCCCGGCCGCGCCGGGCGTTCTCCTCGACCAGCCGGGCGTAGGGGAACGCGGCCTGCGGGTAGCGGTAGAGGTACTGCGCGAACGAGTGGGTCGGAGTGGCGTCCAGGTGCCACCAGTACTCCTTGGCGTCCTCGCCGTGGTTGCCCTGCCCGTTGGTGAGCCCGAACAGCCGCTCCTTGAGCCGGTCGTCGCGCCCGTTCCAGCACGCCACCGCGACGTTGAGGAAGCCGTAGCGGTCGGTGAGGCCGGCGATCCCGTCGTCACCCCAGCGGTAGGCCCGGGTGTGCGCCTGCTCGAACGGGAAGGAGTCCCAGGCGTTCCCGTCGACGGAGTAGTCCTCGCGCACGGTCCCCCACTGCCGCGCGCTGAGGTAGGGACCCCAGACGCGCCACGGGGCGAGGTCGTCCTCGGACTCGGCCAGGCGGGCGTGCTCGGCGGTGGGCTTCGGTGTGCTCACGCGCCCGAGGATAGGGGCGCGCGAACCGCTCGCTCAGACGCGGGCGTACGCCTCGAGCTCGGCCTGCAGGGTCGGGGTCACCTTCGCGTGGACGTGGGTGCCGTCGGCCTCGTGCTCGGTCGAGATGATCTCGGCCTCGTCGTGCAGGCGGGAGAGCAGGTCGCCGCGGTCGTAGGGCAGCACCACGTCGACCCGGATGTCGGGCCGCGGCAGCTCGTCGGCGACCAGCCGGCGCAGCTCGTCGATGCCGGCGCCGGTGCGGGCCGACACCGCGATGGCGTGCTTCTCGCTGCGCAGCAGCCGGTCGACGACCTCGGGGTCGGCGAGGTCGGCCTTGTTGACGACGATGATCTCCTTGACGGAGGTCGCGCCCACGTCGGCGAGCACCGCGCGCACCGCGGAGATCTGCGACTCGGGGTCGGGGTGGGAACCGTCGACCACGTGCAGCAGCAGGTCGGAGTCGGCGACCTCCTCCAGCGTGGAGCGGAACGCCTCGACCAGCTGGTGCGGCAGCGCGCGCACGAACCCGACCGTGTCGGCCAACGTGTAGAGGCGGCCGTCGGGGGTCTCGGCGCGACGCACCGTGGGGTCGAGGGTCGCGAACAGCTGGTTCTGCACCAGCACGCCCGCACCCGTCAGCCGGTTGAGCAGGGAGGACTTGCCGGCGTTGGTGTAGCCCGCGATCGCGACGCTCGGCACGTGGTTCGACCGCCGGGAGTGACGCTTGGTGTCGCGGGCGGTCTTCATCGTGGCGATCTCCTTGCGGAGCTTGGCCATCCGGCTGTTGATGCGACGCCGGTCGAGCTCGATCTTGGTCTCACCCGGACCGCGCGACCCCATGCCCTGGCCGCCGGCGGCCTGACCGCCGGCCTGGCGCGACATGGACTCACCCCACCCGCGAAGGCGCGGGAGGAGGTAGCTCAGCTGGGCCAGCTCGACCTGCGCCTTGCCCTCCTTGGACTTCGCGTGCTGGGCGAAGATGTCGAGGATCAGCGCGGTGCGGTCGATGACCTTCACCTTGACGATGTCCTCCAGCGCGCGGCGCTGGCTCGGGCCGAGCTCGCTGTCGGCGATGACGGTGTCGGCGCCCTCGGCGATCACGACCTCGCGCAGCTCCTCGGCCTTTCCGGACCCCATCCAGGTGCCGGGGTCGGGCCGGCTGCGGCGCTGGATCACGCCGGCGAGCACGGTCGAACCGGCCGTCTCGGCCAGCGCGGCCAGCTCGCGCAGCGAGTTCTCGGCGTCCTCGGCGGTCCCCTCGGACCAGACGCCGGCCAGCACGACCCGCTCCAGGCGGAGCTGGCGGTACTCGACCTCGGTGATGTCCTGCAGCTCGGTGCTCAGGCCCTCGACCCGGCGCAGCGCAGCACGCTCCTGACGGTCCAGCTGCTCGCCGTCGTAACCGTCGATGAGGAAGCCGGACTCGTCGTAGCGCGGGTCGGTGTCGTTGGTGGCGGCCAGCGCCTCGGCGCGGCCGCTCAGCAGCTCGTCTCGTTCAGTCATGTTCTCCATAGGTTCTCACCCGTCAACGCCGCGGGCGAGTTGTTTACTCCCCGCGGGAGCCCGAGGTGGCAGCCTGGGTCGCGGCGTCCGGGGCGGCGTCGCGGCGCAACGGCGGAGGCGAGATGGCGGGCAAGAAGTCCGAGCACGGCGAACCGGTGGAGCTGACGGTCGGTGAGCGAGTCGTACGCCTCTCCAGCCCTGACCGGGTCTACTTCCCCGAGACGGGGGCGACCAAGCGCGACCTCGCCGACTACTACCTCGCGGTCGGCGAGGGCATCGTGCGGGCGCTCTACGAGCGGCCGTGCATGCTGCACCGCTACCCCGAGGGCCTCGCCGGCGAGAAGGTGCACCAGAAGCGGGTCCCGCGCGGGGCACCCGACTGGCTGGAGACGGTGCGGGTGACCTTCCCGAGGTATGACCGCACGGCCGACGAGCTGTGCGTCACCGAGCTGGCGTCGGTGATCTGGGCGGTGCAGATGTCGACCGTGGAGCTCCACCCGTGGAACAGCCGCCGCGCCGACACCGAGCGCCCCGACGAGTGGCGCATCGACCTCGACCCGATGCCCGAGGCCGGCTTCGACCGGGTGCGCCGCGTCGCGGGCGTCGCGCAGGAGGTGCTCGACGAGCTGCAGATCACCGGCTTCCCGAAGACCTCCGGCGGCGACGGGCTGCACGTCTACGTGCGGATCCGGCCCGACTGGGGGTTCGCGGACGTACGCCGGGCGGCCCTGGCCTTCGCCCGCGAGGTCGAGCGGCGGGCACCGCAGGACACGACCACGACGTGGTGGCGCAAGGACCGCGACCCTGCAGCGGTCTTCGTCGACTACAACCAGAACACGCGCGACCACACGATCGCCTCGGCCTACAGCGTGCGCGGCAACCCGCGCGGCACCGTGTCGACCCCGATCCGCTGGGACGAGATCGCCGACGTCGAGCCGCAGGAGCTGACCATGGCCACCGTGCCCGCGCGGTTCGCCGAGCTGGGCGACCTGCACGCCGGCATCGACGACGTCGAGCACGACCTCACCCCGTTGCTGGAGTGGGCCGACCGCGACGAGCGGGAGGGTCTCGACGTGCCCGGCGACGACGACTCCTAGGCTCCTGCGACGTGACCCCCGAGCGGCCCGGGCCCGACGAGCCGGGCGACCACTACTTCACCGCCGAGCCGGCCAGCGCCGACGAGCGCCGCACGCTCAGCGTCGAGCTCGCCGGCGCCCCGCGCGAGGTCGAGGTGGCCCCCGGCGTCTTCTCCCCCGGGCGGATCGACGCCGGGACGTCCGTGCTGCTGCGCCAGGTCGAGCCGCCTGAGTCGGCCGGCACCTTCCTGGACCTCGGCTGCGGCTGGGGACCGATCTCGCTGTCGCTCGCGCTGGCCCAGCCGCAGGCCGTGGTGTGGGGCGTCGACGTGAACCAGCGGGCGCTGGACCTGTTGCGGCGCAACGCCGTTCGGCTCGGCTGCGACGGCGTGCGCGCGGTGACCGCCGACGAGGTGCCGGCCGACGTCGTGTTCGACGAGATCTGGTCCAACCCGCCGATCCGGGTCGGCAAGGCGGTGCTGCACGAGCTGCTGCGCACCTGGCTGCCCCGGCTCGCGCCGGGCGGGCGGGCATACCTCGTGGTGCAGAAGAACCTCGGGGCCGACTCGTTGCAGAGCTGGATCGGGCGGGAGCTGCCCGGCCTGACCGCCGCGCGGCTGGCCAGCTCGAAGGGCTTCCGGGTGCTGCGGGTCAGCCGCGAGGAGCCGGGAGGCTGACCTCGCCCCGGGCGACGATGACCGCCGGGCCGGACAGGGTCACCCGGTCACGAGCGATGTGCACGCCGACCGTGCCGCCGGGCACGTCGACCCGCCAGTCGAGCTGGTCCTGCGGCTGGCCGGCCCACCACCAGGTCGCGAGGGCCGCGGCCGCCGCCCCGGTGCCGCACGACTGGGTCTCGCCGACGCCACGCTCGTGCACCCGCATGGCGATGTGACCGGTGCCGATCGCGCGCACGATCTCGACGTTGGTGCCGTGCGGGGGGTGCGGGTCGACGTGGGGTGCGGCGGTCAGGTCGAGGGCCTGCAGGTCGAACTCCGGCGGGAGCGCGACCACCGTGTGCGGGTTGCCCAGGTCGAGGCTGAGCG
Source organism: Barrientosiimonas humi (assembly GCF_006716095.1). Classification (NCBI taxonomy): domain Bacteria; kingdom Bacillati; phylum Actinomycetota; class Actinomycetes; order Micrococcales; family Dermacoccaceae; genus Barrientosiimonas; species Barrientosiimonas humi. Next base: position 900,527 of record NZ_VFOK01000001.1, on the reverse strand, counting down.
AGGGCAGGGGGTCGGGCGCGCCGACGACCTGCACCACGCTGTCCATGCCGCGCTGCTGCGCCTCGTCGGCGCGGCTGAGCCCCCAGGGGCCGAGGTCGACCGCAAAACCGTTGTCGGTCTTGACGATCCGCTTCACCCCGGCGCGGGTCGCGAGGTCGACGGAGTCGCGCATCTCGCCGGCCTCGGTGAGCCACTGGGCGACCACCCGGGTGCCGTTGCCGCACATCTCCGCGACGCTGCCGTCGGCGTTGCGGTAGTCCATGAACCACGCCTGCGGGTCGAGGCCCTCCGGGGCGTCGTCGACGTGGGCCGCGCGGGTGATGCGGATCAGACCGTCCCCGCCGATGCCGCCGCGGCGGTCGCACAGGAAGGCGACGGTGCCGGCTTCGAGCGGCAGCCGGCCGTCGGGGTCGGGCACGAGCACGAAGTCGTTGTGCGTGCCGTGGCCCTTGGCGAACGGGATGGTGGTGGTCACCGGCCCATCGTCGCAGAGTCTGCTGGGCGTTCCACGAGTCGTCGCGCCTGCTGGAGCAGGTCGGGCGCCGTCGCGTCGAGCCAGTGGATGCGCGGGTCGGGGCGGAACCACGACTCCTGCCGCCGGACGAGCCGGCGGGTGGCCTGCGCGGTCTCGGCGACGGCTTCCTCGGGCGTCAGGGCGCCGTCGAGCACGCGCAGCGCCTGGGCGTAGCCGATGGCGCGGCTGGCCGTGCGCCCGTCGCGAAGCCCGTGCGGGAGGAGCGAGCGGACCTCGTCGAGCAGGCCCTGGTCGTACATCCTCCGGGCGCGGGCCTCGACCCGTCGGTCAAGGGTGTCGCGGTCGGCCCGGAGGCCGAGCATGACGGTGGGACGGACGAGCTCGCGGGTCGGCATGGTCGCGCTGTACGGCCGGCCGGTCAGTTCGACGACCTCGAGCGCCCGCACGACGCGACGGCCGTTGCTGGGGAGGATCGCGGCGCCGGCGGCGGGGTCGCGAGCGGCGAGCTCGGCGTGCAGCGCGGCTGGGCCCTCGGCCGCCAGGCGCGACTCCCAGCGGGCGCGCACGGCGGCGTCGGTGGGCGGGATCTCCAACCGGTCGAGCGCTGCCCGCACGTAGAGCCCGGACCCGCCGACGACGACCGGGACCGCGCCGCGGTCGCTGATCGCGTCGATGTCGGCGCGGGCGGCCTGCTGGTAGGCGGCGACGCTCGCCTCGTCGGTCACGTCGATGACGTCGAGCTGGTGGTGGACGACCCCGCGCCGCTCGCCGGGGCTCAGCTTGGCCGTGCCGATGTCCATGCCGCGGTAGAGCTGGGACGCGTCGGCGTTGACGACCTCTCCCCCGAGCGCCAGGGCCAGCTCGACCCCGAGGTCGGACTTGCCCGTCGCGGTGGGTCCGACCACCGCGACCACCGGGTGCCGGCGATCCGACCGAGACGCGACGTCGTCACTCATCGCGGGCATCGTGCCACCCCTGCCGGCCTGGCGGCCAGGCTCGGGTGAAGCGCCGGCGCGAGCCCTCTAACCTGGTGCCATGACGACGCAGCCTGATCCCGACACAGAGCGCGAGCACACGGACGAGGTCTATCAGGAGGACGAGGAGAGCACGGCCACCGAAGAGGGCATGCCGCTTCCGCCCGAGCGTGACCCCGAGGACGAGAGCGGCGCGATCGGCAGCTGAGCAGGCGCAGCCGCGCCTCTCGGAGCCGACTCGCTCCCCCGGCTGCAGCGCGTGACGGTCCGCCGTCGCGCGCTGCAGCTTTTTCATCGGTGGGTTCTGCTGCGCTCCCCGGCGGCCTGCCTGGCGCGGACGCGTCGTCGCTGCGGATGGACCCTCGACCCGGTCGAGGGTGTGGAGTAGCCCCATGACCGATCTGCTCCCCATCGGTGAGGTGGCCCGCCGCAGCGGCCTCACGGTGAGCGCGCTGCGCTTCTACGACGGGGCCGGCGTGCTGAGCCCCCAGGCCGTCGACTCCACCAGCGGCTATCGCCGGTACGCGCCCGGCCAGGTCGCGGTGGCGCACCTGGTCGCGGGTCTGCGCCGGGTCGGTCTCCCGCTGGCCGAGATCCGCGAGGCCGTGGAGCAGCACCACGACGTCGAGCTGGTCGACGGGTTGCTCACCGCCCACCTGCGCCGGCTGGAGGGCGGCCTCGAGGACGCCCGTCGCGAGATCGCGCGGCTGCGCGCCGGGCTGGGCGACCAGGGCGAGTCCGCGGCCGTGCGCGTCTCCGTCGCCGCCGCGGGCCTGCGCCGGCTGATCGAGGCCGTGGCCTTCGCCGTGGGCCGGGACCCGGACCTTCCCGTGCTGCACAGCGCGCTGTGCGAGATCGAGCCGGGGCTGCTGCGGATGGTGGCGACCGATCGCTACCGGCTGGCGGTGCACGAGGTCGAGGTGTGGCAGCCGGAGGATGGCCGGGCGGGGCAGGGGTACGCCCGGGGCGTCGTGCCCGCAGCCTGGCTGGCCGAGGTGGGTGACCTGCTGCGCGGCACCGACGGGTCGACGGCGGTGAGCCTGGCGCTGGTCGAGGACGAGGTCTCGCTGCAGGTCGGGACCGCCGGCTGCTCGGCAGGGCTGGTCGACGGAGACTTCCCGGACTACCGACGGCTGCTGGAGGGGCAGGACCAGAGTTCCGGATCAGCCGTCGAGTCCCGTTGGCAGACAACGGATCTCGAGATCGACGAACGGTCCGGCACCGCGACCATCGTTCCCGCCTCGTCCACCGGTGCGGGCCCGGGCGCCCCCGGCATCACGGTGCGGCACGAGTTCCTGCTCGACGCGGTCACGGCCGCGGGCGACGACCCGGTGCTGCGCCTCGACGGCCCGATCTCCCCGCTCGCGGTCCGCGGCGGCGACGGTGCGCTGTCGCTGCTGATGCCGATCCGTCCAGAAGGTGGCGCGCCGCGATGAGCGTGCTGATGCACCGCTGCCGCGCCTGCGGCCACGCGACCGGGTGGCACGAGCCGCGCTCGCGCGGCTACTCCTCGTGCAGCTGCTGCAACCGGGGAGCGGCGCAGGCGGACCCGGCCCCGCAGCTGCAGCAGACGTACGGCCATCCCGGGGGCAGACCCGAGCCGCTGTATCCGCCTGGCAGCACACGCAACTCGGGCACCATGCATGCGTCGACGACGTGCGACTGCGGCGCCTGCCGGGCGGCGTATGACCGGCTGCAGCAGGGCGAGAGCGCGGCCGGCTGAGCCGCGACCGGCCGAGCCCCGCCGAGCAGCCCGTTAGCCTGCCGGCATGGCTGACTTCACGCTGCTGCACAACCCCCGCTGCTCCACGTCGCGCGCGGCGCTGGAGGAGGTCGAGACGGCCGGGGTCGACACCGACGTGGTGCGATACCTCAGCGAGCCGCTCGACCGCGCGGCGCTGCTCGACCTGCTCGGCAAGCTCGAGGACGAGCCGAGCGACCTGGTGCGGCGCGACAAGCTGTTCACCGAGCTCGGCCTGACCGACGCCGACGTGCAGACGCCCGAGCAGGTCGCCGACGTGCTCGCCGAGCACCCCCGCCTGATGCAGCGGCCGGTGCTGGTGCGCGGCGACCGGGCGATCATCGGCCGGCCGAAGGACCGGGTGCCGCAGTTCCTGCGGGACTGATCCGCGCCGCCCGCTGACGCCTGCACGACCGCCCCGGCGCCCGAGTCGGTCTCGGCGAGGAACCGCCGAAAACCGTTGGCGGCCAGCATCTCCCGCGTGTCACTCTCGGTCGCCGCCGAACCGGCGGCACACCCGAGACTGCTCACGGGAAGGAGCGGACGATGGAGAAGATCAACGACAAGCTGCTCAGCTGGGCGAGCGTGCTCGAGCCCGCGACCCGGGAGCAGGCGGAGCGCACGGCCACGATGCCGTTCATCCACCCGCACCTGGCGCTGATGCCCGACGCGCACCTGGGGCTCGGCGCGACGGTGGGCTCGGTGATCCCGACGCTGGGCGCGGTCATGCCGGCGGCCGTCGGCGTCGACATCGGCTGCGGCATGATCGCGGTCCGCACCGAGCTGACCGCGACCGACCTGCCGCAGGACCGGGCGGCGGTGCGCGAGCAGATCGAGCGGTCGATCCCGCTGTCCGCCGGTGGCTACAACCGGAAGATCAGCCGCGAGCACACCCAGGAGCGGCTGGACCGGCTGGCCGCCGCGGCGGAGCAGGCCGGGTTCGACCCGGAGTCCTACGCGAAGAACTGGCGGCTGCAGCTGGGCACGCTCGGCTCGGGCAACCACTTCATCGAGATCAGTCTCGACGAGGAGGACCGGGTGTGGCTGTTCCTGCACTCGGGCTCGCGGGGCGTCGGCAACAAGATCGCCCAGCACCACATCAAGGTCGCGCAGCGGATGTGCGAGAAGTGGTGGATCTCGTTGCCGGACAAGGACCTTGCCTACCTCGTCGAGGGGTCGGAGGAGTTCTGGGCCTACGTGCGCGAGCTGCGGTGGGCGCAGCAGTTCGCGCTGCTCAACCGGGAGGAGATGATGGACCGGGTCGCCGAGCAGGTGCGGCGGTGGGTCGGTCTCGACTCGCTGGTCGAGGCCGAGCGGATCAACTGCCACCACAACTACACCGAGCAGGAGAAGCACTTCGGCAAGCAGGTGTGGGTCTCCCGGAAGGGCGCGATCAACGCCGAGCGGGGTCGCCCGGGGCTCATCCCCGGGTCGATGGGCACCGCGTCCTACGTGGTCTCCGGGCTGGGCAACCCGGTGTCGCTGAACTCCTCGCCGCACGGCGCCGGACGGGCGCTGTCGCGGACGAAGGCGCGCAAGGCGTACACCCAGGACCAGCTGCGGGAGGCGATGGTCGGGATCGAGTATCGCGACACCGACGCGTTCGTCGACGAGATCCCGCAGGCGTACAAGGACATCGACGTGGTCATGGCCGACGCCGCGGACCTGGTCGAGGTCCGGCACACGCTGCGGCAGATCGTCAACGTCAAGGGCGACTGAGCGACAGCAGCGCGCCCAGGGCGCGGCGGTAGGGCTCGGGGTCTTCCGGCTGGTCGGCGACCAGCCGGAAGATCCCGGCCCGTAGCATCGCCTCGCGCTGCGCGCCGGACGTCCACTCCTGCACGACGCCCAGCCACATCACCGCGTCGAGCACGCACACGGCCTCCGCCCACAGCGCCGGCCGCCAGTAGGGCGAGAGGTCGATCACGACCGGTGCGCCCGCCGGGTCGATCAGCACGTTGCCGGCGAGGTCCCCGTGCACCAGCTGGTCGGGGCCGATCGGGTGATCGGTGCGCGCGCGCAGCAACTCGTGCACGAGATCGGCTGTGGCAGAGGGAACTTCGTCCGACCCGACCGGCGTCTCGTCGAGGCGGTCCGCCGCTCCGAACGCCACCCGCTCGGCGACGTCCCACCGGTGGCGCGGCGGCTGCTGGGCGGGCGGCCACGAGCGCACGGCCAGGGCCAGCTCGGCGTGCAGCACGGCGCCGGTGGCGCGCAGCACCGGGAGGTCGGTGCACGCCCGGGTGCCGGGCTCGAAGCGACTCGCGCCCCATCCGTCGACCACCCACGACCCGTCACGCGCAGGCACCGGCACGGCGATGCGCAGGTCCTGCGCGCGCCGACCGGGGCGGGTGTCGAGCGCGACGGCCAGCCGCGCCAGCGTCGGGTCGAGCAGGTCGGCGACCCGCGCGTCGCGGCCCGGGCTGAGCACCAGGTCGCCGGCGAGCACGCTGCCGCCCCGGCCGCCGGGCAGCGGGCGCACGTCACCCGGCACCGCGAACAGGTCGAGCACGTGGTCGGCGGGCAGCACCCGGCCAACGCTAGTTCGACTGCCCGCCCGACTCCCCCTCCGGCTGCGGCGTGCCGACCGACCGGGTCAGTAGGCCATGCCCATCACGGCCCGGACGGTCGCGAGGGTGCTGGTGGCGACCGAGCGCGCCCGCGCGTTGCCCTCGCGCAGGACACCCAGGACGTACGCCGGGTCGGCCACCAGCTCGGCCCGGCGCCGACGGTGGTCGCGCAGTCCGTCGTTGATCGCGTCGGTCACGACCCGCTTCAGCGCTGCCGCTCCCCCGTCGCCGATCTCCTCGGCGAGCGACTCCGCCGGCCGGTCGAGGAACCCGGCGGCGATCCGGAGCAGGTTGGCCACCTCCGGCCGTCGCTCCGGCTCGAAGGTGATCAGCCGCTCGCTGTCGGTGCGCGCGCCCCGCACCAGCGCGGCCGTCTCGTCGGCACTCGCCCGCAGCGGGATCGTGTTGCCCCGGCTCTTGCTCATCTTGCGCCCGTCGAGACCGGCGAGCAGGGGCACGTCGGTGAGCAGCGCGGTCGGCTCGGTGAAGACCTCCTGCCCCGCGGCGTAGCGCCGGTTGAACCGCCGTGCGACCACTCTGGCCTGCTCGACGTGCGGGAGGTTGTCGGCCCCGATCGGCACGACCGTGCCGTGCACCCCGAGGATGTCCGCGGCCTGGTGCACCGGATAGGTCAGCAGCAGACCGGAGAGCGGTCGGTCGGACGCGAGGAGCTCGTCCTTGACCGTCGGGTTCCGGCGCAGCTCAGCGTCGGTGACGAGCGACAGGAACGGCAGCATCAGCTGGTTCAGCTCCGGAAGGGCCGAGTGGGCGAAGACGGTGCTGCGGCGCGGGTCGATCCCAGCAGCGAGGTAGTCCGTCACCACGCTCAGGACGTCGCGGCGGACGTTGTCGATCGCGTCGCGGTCGGTGATGACCTGGTAGTCGGCGACGATGACGTATGTCTCGATCCCCTTGTCCTGCAACGCGACTCGGCTGCGAAGGCTGGCGAGGTAGTGACCGATGTGCAGGTCTCCGGTCGGGCGGTCGCCGGTGAGAACGCGCAGGCCCGCCCGGCCGGGAGCGCTCGGGTCGTCGATGGTCGCGGCGAGCAGGTCGCTGCGGGCGCGGGCCGCCGTCAGGGACGCGTCGGCGGTCGCCGGCGCGGTGGGCGTGGTCGGGGTCATGGGTGCTCCTGGTGCTCGGGCGTCACCACCGAGCAGGGTCCACGCATGACGAACGCCGCCCGGGGGCGGCGCGTCGTGGGAAGGGTCTCGTCAGCGGCCGCCGGTCAGGGCAGCCACCACTGGATCAGGCGCGTGGGACGAGACATGCGCACGATCGTACGCGCCGGTCGCGCGCGGAGCCGCGGGCTCGTCACAGCGAGCAGGCCGGCGTGCTCGGCGGCGGCGTGGCGGGCTTGCCGATGCTCGGCATCCCCAGGCTGACCGCGGGCTTGGGGCTGGCGCCGGGTGTGGCACCCGCCTGCAGCGCCTCCCAGGCGTCGCCGCCGGCCGTGCGGCGCACGCGGTAGGTGCCGCCGGTGAGCGCGCCGTCGGCCACCAGGTGGTGCGGCGCGCCGTAGGTGACGTCGACCTCGACCATGTCACCGGGGCGGGGGCGCTCGGCCCCGTCGGGCACGGCGAAGTGCACCAGCCGGTTGTCCTGCGCGCGACCCGAGAGCCGCTGCGTCTCGGCGTCCTTGCGGCCCTCGCCGGGCGCGACCAGCACCTCGACGGTGCGGCCCTCGACCGTGCGGTTCTCGCTCCAGGAGATCTCCTCCTGCAGCTCGATGAGCCGGTCGAACCGCTGCTGGACCACGGACTTGGGGAGCTGGTCGGGCATGGTGGCGGCGGGCGTACCGGGCCGGACGGAGTACTGGAAGGTGAAGGCCGACGAGAAGCGCGAGGCGCGCACGACGTCGAGCGTGTCCTGGAAGTCCTCCTCGGTCTCGCCCGGGAAGCCCACGATCAGGTCGGTCGTGATCGCCGCGTGCGGGATGCGCTCGCGCACCCGGTCGAGGATGCCGAGGAACTTGGTCGAGCGGTACGACCGGCGCATCTCCTTCAGCACCCGGTCCGAGCCCGACTGCAGCGGCATGTGCAGCGACGGCATCACGTTGGGCGTCTCGGCCATCGCGTCGATGACGTCGTCGGTGAACGCAGCCGGGTGCGGGCTGGTGAACCGCACCCGCTCGAGCCCCTCGATGTCGCCGCACGCGCGCAGCAGCTTGCCGAACGCGAGCCGGTCGCCGAACTCCACGCCGTAGCTGTTGACGTTCTGACCGAGCAGGGTGATCTCGACGACGCCCTGCTGCAGCAGGGCCTCGATCTCGGCGAGGATCTCGCCGGGGCGGCGGTCCTTCTCCTTGCCGCGCAGGCTCGGCACGATGCAGAACGTGCAGGTGTTGTTGCAGCCCACCGAGATCGAGACCCAGCCGCTGTAGGCCGAGTCGCGCCGGGTCGGCAGCGTGGACGGGAAGGTCTCGAGCGACTCGAGGATCTCGACCTGCGCCTCGGCGTTGTGCCGCGCGCGCTCGAGCAGCACCGGCAGCGAGCCGACGTTGTGGGTGCCGAAGACGACGTCGACCCAGGGGGCCTTCTCGACGATGGTGGCGCGGTCCTTCTGGGCGAGGCAGCCGCCGACCGCGATCTGCATGCCGGGGTTGTCCTGCTTGACCGGGCGCAGGTGGCCGAGGTTGCCGTAGAGCTTGTTGTCGGCGTTCTCGCGCACCGCGCAGGTGTTGAACACGACGACGTCCGGCGCCTGGGGTCGCTCGTCCGCAGCCAGCCCGGCCAGGTCGACATAGCCCGCCGACTCCAGCAGACCACTGATCCGCTCGGAGTCGTGGACGTTCATCTGGCACCCGTGGGTGCGGACCTCGTACGTCTTCATCGCGCTCGTCTCCATCGCGCTGCCCAGGGTACGTCCGGGCCGGTGCGCGCCGGAAACCGCGAGTGGCGCAGGATCGAGGCATGAGCATCGTGAAGATCAACGCCATCACGGTCCCCGAGGGCAGCGGCGACGAGCTGGCCCAGCGCTTCGCGGCGCGCGCCGGCGCCGTCGACGGGCAGCCCGGCTTCGAGGGGTTCGAGCTGCTGCAGCCGACCGACGGCCGCAACACCTGGCTCGTGGTGACCCGGTGGGCCGACGAGGCCTCGTTCGAGGCCTGGCGCGACGGGTCGGCGTTCGGCCGCGCGCACGGGCAGGGCGAGTCCGGCGGGCAGCCGGGCGGCGGCTCGGGTGAGCCGGGCAAGGGCCCGGTCGGTATGTCGGCCGAGCTGTGGTCGTACGCCGTCGCCACGGGTTCGTCGGGCCAGGCCGAGTAGCCGCCCCAACGCTGGTCGAATAGCCCGCCAGCGTGCGATGACCCCAGGGACGTCGGGCCTAGCTCACCGGTCGAGCGTCACGGGGTAGGCGAGGTCGTCGAGGAGCTCGAGCAGACCTGGCTGGGTGGTGTGGGTGCGGCCGGTGGGGCTGGTCCAGGTGCACACGCCGTCTGCGGTCATGGTCACGAGCCACCCGGCTTCGTGCTTGGTGCCGTGGTGATGCCGGCAGAGGTTCTGCAGGTTGGTCGCACGCGTGCGTCCCCTCGGCCAGGGGTCGACGTGGTCGAGGTCGGTGAACAGGGTGCGCCGGTCGCAGCCGGGGAACCGGCACGTCTGATCGCGGCGTTTGACCGCGCGCCTGAGCCGGGCGCCCGGTCGGTAGCTGTCGGGCCCGTCGCGGCCGACCGGGTCGTCTGGTCCACGGGCTCTGGCACACGGGTCGACGTGTTCGACCGTGACTCGGTGCGCGCGGGTGGTCAGGAGCTCGATGACCTGGTCGGTCGGGACGGGCCCGGCACGGTCGTGGATCACGACGACCGCTGCGTCGGCCAGGATCCGGGCGGCCTGTCGCGGCGTCACGACCGCGCGCCTACGCGCCGCTTCGGGGTCTGCCATTCCGTGTCCAGGATCTCCGCTGTTGGGCTCGGGCCCGGCTGCTGTCCCGGGATCGCTGTCGCCGCCAAGATCGCTGTCGTGATCGCTGCAGCTGCCCGAGCCATGGCCGTTGTCTCCGCCAGACCCCTGGCCGGGTCCGCTGCCGCCACCAGGGCCGGGGCCGGTGCGGGGCGGGACGACGAGCTGGAGGTGGGCGGTCAGGTCGACGTTGCCCAGGATCAGATCGTGCAGGGCGTTGGCGCGATGCTGCCCGAGCAACAATGCCCCGCCGCCGCTGGCGTCGCCTTCTTCGCCGCTGCCGCCGGCAGCGGTGGCGTGCTGGGTCTGGCGGGCGCGCTGGTCGACCGCGTCCATCACGGAGGCGGCCTGCCCGGTGGGCATGACCGCAGTGAGGGAGGACAGCCCGGGCGTGATGTGCGGGTCGAGCCAGACCCCGGTCTGCTGGGCCTGCGTCCGCTGCAGCGTGGTCCGGGCGGCGGTGGCCTCGAACCGTTCGACCAGGACCCGGGCCGAGCGCCGCGCCGGGGACAAGGACCGTTGGTGCACCCCGCGCCCGAGGACCGCGTCCTCGACCAGCTCGCAGGTGTCGGGGCGAGCGTCCTGCAGCTCACGGGCGATCGCGGCAGCGGTGTCCAGGTTGGCCTCGCCGCGGGCGACCGCAGCCAGCAGCGCCGGGGTGCGCTGGGTCAACCAGACCGCCGCATCGACCACGGAGTCCGCGGCCTGCGGCCCGAGTCGCAGCGACGGGGCGAGCAGGTCACCGGTGAACCGGCCCCGGTGACCGGGCGGATGCTCGGTCACGTCTCCGGGGCGAGGGGCGTCCCCGGTCAGGCAGTCCGCGGCCGACCAGGGCGTCGAGTCCGAAGCGGTGTCGAACCGGGCGCACCGCTCGGCCGCGACCGCACCCGCCTGGTTCATCACCTGGTGCGCCGCCACTGTGGCGTCCTCGAACCGCGCCAACCGCGCCGCGGCCGCATCCGCATCCCGCCACGCCTGCGGCAGCTCCGCAGCGGACGTGCCGGCCGAAGCAGCATCGTCCGCCGTCGTGTCGAGCGAGCCCGACGCCGGCGCCGCGGCAGCAGCCTCAGGGGCCAGGCCGGCACCGCAGGTATCGCTCCCGGCGGCCTCCACGTCGGCGCCCGGCTCGGTGGCCTGGCCCAGGGGCAGGTCGGACGGAACGAACCAGCCGTCGTCGTGCTCCGCGACCGCGAACGGGTCAGGCCGGGTCATCCGCCGCGCCACGTCCGCGGCGAGCAGCTTCATCCCCTCCAGCTGCAGCGTGACCGGGTCGGTGCCAGCGACCTGCAGTCCACTCAGCACGGTCTCGATCGCGCCCAGGACCCCGTCCTCCAGCAGCATCGACTCGAACACCTCGGCCGGCCCGGTGACCTGGTCACCGAGCGGCGCGTCCGGCTCCCACGACCCAGCGCCGGGAGCGGTGTTCGAACTCATGTACCCATAGTAGGAGTGCCCTCTGACAACCACTCTGAAGGCACGGGTAGCCCAGGAGTGTCGGCGGCGTGGTCTCGATACGCCGCTCGGCTAGCGCCTCGCGCCTACTCGACCAGCTTGGGTGCCGGCGTGGTCTCGATACGCCGCTCGGCTAGCGCCTCGAGCCTACTCGACCAGCTTGGGTGCCGGCGTGGTCTCGGTACGCCACTCGACTTGCGCCTTGCGCCTACTCGACCGGCTTGGGCGAGCTCCTACTCGACCGGCTCTGCGGTGGCCGGCGGCGTCACCACCTCGACCTCCAGGCCGTCGCGGTCCTCCAGGTAGAGCGCGACGTGCTGCTCGCCGCCGGCGTGGGGGTACTTCTCGGCGAACAGCTCGCTCCACCCGCGCTCCGGCGCGGCGGCGCGCAGCGCGTCGAGGCGGTCGCGACCGTCCACGAGCAGCGCCAGGTGGTTCATGCCGATGCCGGTGCGGACGTACTCGGCGTGCACCAGCGCGGTCTGCATGAAGACGTACGTGCCGTCGGGGTGCGTCCATGCGCAGCCGTCGTCGTCGGAGAACTCCTCGGACCAACCCAGCTCGCCCAGCAGCCAGCCCCAGCTCTCGCGCCCGCGGCTCAGCGCCGACACCCACAGGTCGATGTGGTGGACCGCCCGCAGGCCGCTGCCGTCGCTCACGCCGCTCACTTGATGAGGCAGAACGGGTGGCCGGCCGGGTCGAGGTAGACCTTGAAGTGCCCGTCGTCCGACGGCTGGTGCTCGTGCACCCGGGCGCCGGCGGCGAGGACGCCCGGCTCGGCCGCCTCGATGCTGCCTCCGGTGGCCAGGTCTAGGTGGAACTGCTGCGGGTGCGCCCCGCCCGGCCAGGTCGGCTCGACCCAGTCGTCGATCCGCTGGAACGCCAACGTCGCTCGGCCGTCGGGGTTGTCCGGCGAGAGACCGCCGCCGGGCGGCACGAGGGTGGACCAGTCGCGGTCGGAGCCCTCCTCCAGCTCCCAGCCGAGCACCTCGGCGTAGAAGCGGCCTAGGGCCAGCGCGTCGGGGCAGTCGAGGATCACCAGGTCCAGCTTGGGCTTCGGGGTCGTCGATTCGCTCATGGCGGCGACGGTAACGACCATCCCGGACGCTCCGCTGCCGGGACCGATCAGCCGACCCGGCCGATCTGCGGCGGGTCAGCGCAGGCCGACGACGACGCGGTCGTGCCCCACCTGCCAGACCGTCCCGACCTCGCGGCAGCCGCCCTGGCGCAGCGCGTCGAGGTAGTCCGCGAGGGTCGCCGCGTCGGCCACGTCGTGCGACAGGTCGATGGCCGCACGCTGCTGCCACAGGCCGGCGAGCTCGGGAGCGGTCGCCGCGGCGTCCCACCAATGCGACCAGTCCTCTGCCTCCTGCCCGCCGGCTCGCACCGCGGCCCGGTCGGCGACGGCCTGGGCGAGCTGGTCGAGGTCGGACCGCACGACGCGATTCTTGTCCCGGGCTGCGACGAACAGGTGGTCGCCGTCGACGAAGACCCCTCTGTCGGCGAGCGACTCGGCGGCCGTGCGCAGGAGCCGCTGCAGCGGTGCGCGCTCGAGCCAGTGCAGCGCCGTGGTGCTGATGAAGGCGTCCGGTGCCCGCGGCAGGTCGAGCTCGGCCAGCCAGCCGTCGCGCCGCAGGTCGACCTGCACCAGGCGGAACCGCTCCTCGCCGTACGCCGCGCTCGCCAGCCCCAGCAGCAGCGGATCCATGTCGGCGCCCACCACCGTCGCGCCGGGGATGCGCTGCAGCACCGTGCGAGCGAGCGAACCGGGGCCGACCCCCAGGTCGACCACCAGCGGGTCGGGCCGCTGCACCGTCTCCACCAGCACGTCGCAGATCACCTCGAAGCGCTCGTCACGGTCGGAGAAGTACGTCGCCTGCTGGTCGTCCCAGCGCTGCAGCCAGGCGCGCGCCTGGTCGGGGGTCGGGAGGGTCCGTTCGGGGTGGGTGTGCGCCTGGTTCGTCATGGCTCCACCGTGGTCGGCCGGCCGTGCCTGCGGTAGCCGGCGAGGGCGTACGGCGGGTCATAGGGTTGCCCTATGGCGAATGATCCCAGCGTCGATGATCTGCGCCTCGTGCTGGCGATCGCCGAGGAGGCGTCGATCGGAGCTGCAGCGCGCCGCCTGCACGTGAGCCAGCCGTCCGCCAGCGCACGGCTGTCGACGTTGGAGCGCCGGCTGGGCCTGCCCCTGTTCACCCGCGACACGACGGGCGCGCGGCCGACACCCGCCGGGCAGGAGGTGGCCCGGCAGGCCGAGCACCTGCTCGGCCATCTCGACGGCATCTATCGCGCGGCACACGCCGCATCCCGCGAGAAGCCTTTGCGCATAGGCACGTTCGCGTCGCTGGCGCCGTCGGTGTTCCCGTCCGTCGAGCAGCTGCTGCGGCAGCCGGTGCTGCCGACGGTGTCGCACGGACCCGAGCTGGTGCACCTGGTCTCGGAGGGCAGTCTCGACGCCGCCGTGGTGGGCATCGCCGAGCAGATGACGCTCCCCCGGCAGGCGCGCGTGCACCCGCTCGGGGAGGACGTGCTCGAGGTCTTCCGCCGCAGAAGCACGCCGGGGAGGGGACGCGGCCGCACGCCGTACGCCGGTCGCCGGGTTCTCGTCGCGACGTACGACAGCACGGGCCCGGACGTGGCGGCTCGCCTGGCGCGGCTGGGCGCCGAGGTCGAGCTGGCCGCGACGCTCCCCACCGCGGTGGCGATGGCCAGGCGCGTGGGGTGCCTCGCGGTGGTCCCGCGCAGCGCGCTCGCCCACCAGACGACCGAGGACGAGGTGCTCGACCCGTTGCCGTTCCGGCAGCGCATCCGGCTGTCGCTGGTCACGCCGCGCGCGGCGGACCCCCGGCTCGTGGCAGGGCGCGGCGAGCTGCGCCGAGCCCTGCACCTGACCATCGCCCGGCGCTGACCTCACCGCCTCTCGCCGCTCGCGCACACCCCTACGAACGGACCCGCGCGCGGATTCCTCCTGGCCTTCGAGACACACGCCGCCCCGAGCCACGAAACGCCCTGGTCATCGGTGAGGATCGAGGCATGACTGATCTGTCGCAGGCACCGACCGAGCGTGAGATCGCCCGAGCGGTCGGCCGCGCCGAGTCCGCGCGCAGCATCGACGTCGCGGAGGCCACCGCGCTCCTCGCGGCGCGAGGTGAGCAGCTGGAGCGGTTGCTGGCCGTCGCCGGCCGGGTGCGCGACGCCGGTCTGCAGGAGGCGGGCCGCCCCGCGACCGTGACCTACTCGCGCAAGGTGTTCGTCCCGCTGACCCGGTTGTGCCGCGACCGATGCCACTACTGCACGTTCGTGACGGTCCCCGGGAAGCTGCCGGCGCCGTACCTCACGCCGGACGAGGTGCTCGAGATCGCCCGCGCGGGCGCCGAACAGGGTTGCAAGGAGGCGCTTTTCACGCTCGGCGACCGCCCCGAGGACCGCTGGCCCGAGGCGCGGCAGTGGCTCGACGAGGCCGGTTACGACTCCACCCTCGACTACGTGCGGGCGATGGCCGTGCGCGTGCTGGAGGAGACCGGCCTGCTCCCCCACCTCAACCCCGGCGTCATGTCGTGGGGCGAGCTGATGCGCCTGAAGCCGGTGGCGCCCTCGATGGGCATGATGCTCGAGACGACCAGCACGCGGCTGTTCGAGCAGCCCGGCCTCGCCCACCACAAGTCGCCCGACAAGGACCCCGCCGTACGCCTTCGCACCCTCGAGGACGCCGGTCGCCTGGCAGTCCCGTTCACCACCGGACTGCTCGTGGGCATCGGCGAGACCCTCACCGAGCGCGCCGAGACGATCTTCGCGCTGCGCAGGGTCGGTCGCGAGCACGGGCACCTCCAGGAGGTGATCGTGCAGAACTTCCGCGCCAAGCCCGACACGGCGATGCGGTCGGTGCCCGACCTCGGGCTGGAGGAGTACCTCGCCGCGATCGCGACCACCCGGGTGGTGCTGGGGCCGGGCGCACGGGTGCAGGCGCCGCCGAACCTCGTGGACCTCGAGGAGTGCCGTCGGCTGCTGCAGGCCGGCGTCGACGACTTCGGCGGCATCAGCCCGGTCACGCCCGACCACGTCAACCCCGAGCGACCCTGGCCGCAGGTCGACGCGCTCGGATCCCTTTGCGATTCCTTGGGATTCGAGCTGCGCGAGCGGCTCACGGCCCACCCGGAGTATCTCGACCTCCCGTGGGTCGACCCGCGGCTGCGGCCGCACGTCGACGCCCTGCGCGGTGACGACGGCCTGGCCCGCGCCGGCGCCCGGGCGACGGGTCTGCCGTGGCAGGAGCCCGACGGCGGGTGGGACGACAGCGGCCGCACCGACCTGCACACCGCCATCGACGACGAAGGGCGCCGCACCGACCGTCGCGGCGACTTCGACGCGGTCTACGGCGACTGGCAGGCCCTGCGGGAGAAGGTCTCGAGCGAGGCCGCGCAGCCGGACGGTCGCGACACCGCCCCCGCCCGCCTGGACTCCGCTGCGCGAGAGGCCCTCGCGGCCGCCGAGCACGACCCGGCGGGCGTGACCGAGGAGCAGGCGCTGACGCTGATCACCGCCGACGGCGAGGCCCTGGAGGCGGTCACCCGCCTGGCCGACGACCTGCGCCGCGACGCGGTGGGTGACGTCGTGACGTACGTCGTGAACCGCAACATCAACTTCACCAACGTCTGCTACACCGGCTGCCGCTTCTGCGCGTTCGCGCAGCGCAAGACCGACGCCGACGCCTACACCCTGTCGATGGGCGAGGTCGCCCAGCGCGCCGCGGAGGCGGTGCAGGTGGGCGCGACCGAGGTCTGCGTGCAGGGCGGCATCCACCCGGAGCTGCCGGGGACGGCGTACTTCGACATCGCGCGCGAGATCCGGGCGGCCGCCCCGTCGCTGCACATCCACGCCTTCTCCCCGATGGAGGTCATCAACGGGGTGTCGCGAACCGGGCTGCCGCTGCGGGAGTTCCTCACCGAGCTGCGCGCCGCCGGCGTCGACTCGCTGCCCGGGACCGCCGCGGAGATCCTCGACGACGACATCCGCTGGGTGCTGACCAAGGGCAAGCTGCCGGCGCAGCAGTGGATCGAGGTGATCACGACGGCGCACGAGGTGGGCCTGCCGACGACCTCGACGATGATGTACGGGCACGTCGACCACCCGCGCCACTGGGTCGGGCACCTGCGCACGATCGCCGAGATCCAGCGCCGCACCGGCGGGTTCACCGAGTTCGTGCCGCTGCCGTTCGTGCACCAGAACGCGCCGGTCTACCTCGCCGGCGTGGCGCGCCCGGGTCCGACCGTGCGCGACAACCGCGCGGTGCACGCCGTCGCGCGGATCATGCTGCACGGGCTGATCGACAACATCCAGTGCTCGTGGGTCAAGCTCGGACCGGAGGTGTGCACCCAGGTGCTGAACGGCGGGGTCAACGACCTCGGCGGGACGCTGATGGAGGAGACCATCTCGCGGATGGCGGGCAGCACGAACGGCTCGCGCAAGTCGATCGCCGAGCTGGAGCAGATGGCCACGCTGGCCGGCCGTCCCGCCGCCCAGCGGCACACGACGTACGACCGGGTCGCCCAGGACCAAAGCGCCTGACCTGCGCGCTCAGTCGCGCCGGTGCTCCTCGGCCTCGTCGACCGCCTCCCGCACGACGCGCCAGGCGACGTCGCCGCCGTAACCCTTGCGGGCGAGCATGCCGGCCAGCCGCCGCGCCTGCACGGTGGCGTCGAGACCGTGCATGCTGCGCAGCTTCTTGGCGACCAGCTCGCGGGCCTGCTCGACCTCGGCCTCGTCGCTGACCTGGTCGAGGGCCTCGGCGGCGGTGTCGTCGTCGACGCCCTTCTTGCGCAGCTCGTGCCGCAGGGCGCGACGGGCGAGGCCGCGGGTGGCCTGCTGGGAGCGCACCAGCATCTGCGCGTAGGCGGTGTCGTCGATCAGCCCGACCTCCTCGAGCCGGTCGAGCACCTCGGTGGCGACCTGGTCGTCGCAGCCGCGCTGGCGCAGCTTGTCCTCGAGCTGGGAGCGGCTGCGCGGACCCATGGTCAGCTGCCGCAGGGCGATGGTGCGGGCCACCTCGTGGGCGTCGGGCTCGCGGTCGGCAGCCGCCGCACCGGTGGCCGGTGGCTCGGACGCACGCCCGCGGCGCCGCCCACGGGGGGACGTGGACGGCGCCGCAGGGTGCTGCTGGGAAGCGGTCATCCGATCAGAAGTCGACCGGCACCTGGTCGGGCTCGGTCGCGCCGGCCGGCTCACCGGCCGCGGCGTCCTCGGGCAGCCCCGGGCCGACGCCGAGCTTCGCCTTGATCTTGCGCTCCAGCTCGTCGGCCAGGTCGGGGTTGTCCTTGAGGAAGGTGCGGGCGTTCTCCTTGCCCTGCCCGAGCTGGTCGCCCTCGTAGGTGTACCAAGCGCCGGACTTGCGCACGAAGCCCTGCTCGACGCCCATGTCGATCAGGCCGCCCTCGCGGGAGATGCCCTGGCCGTAGAGGATGTCGAACTCGGCCTGCTTGAACGGCGGGGAGACCTTGTTCTTGACGACCTTGACCCGGGTGCGGTTGCCGACCGGGTCGGAGCCGTCCTTGAGGGTCTCGATGCGGCGCACGTCGAGCCGCACCGAGGCGTAGAACTTCAGCGCCTTGCCGCCCGTGGTGGTCTCGGGAGAACCGAACATCACACCGATCTTCTCGCGCAGCTGGTTGATGAAGATCGCGGTGGTGCCCGTGGAGTTGAGCGCACCGGTGATCTTGCGCAGCGCCTGGCTCATCAGCCGCGCCTGCAGACCGACGTGGCTGTCACCCATCTCGCCCTCGATCTCGGCGCGCGGCACGAGCGCGGCCACCGAGTCGATGACGATGATGTCGAGCGAGCCGGAGCGGATCAGCATGTCGGCGATCTCCAGCGCCTGCTCACCGGTGTCGGGCTGGCTGACCAGCAGCGCGTCGGTGTCGACGCCGAGCTTCTTGGCGTACTCCGGGTCGAGCGCGTGCTCGGCGTCGATGAACGCCGCGATGCCGCCGTTCTTCTGGGCGCTGGCGACCGCGTGCAGCGCGACCGTGGTCTTTCCGCTGGACTCGGGCCCGTAGACCTCCACGACGCGGCCACGGGGCAGACCGCCCACGCCGAGCGCGACGTCGAGGGCGATCGCCCCGGTCGGGATCACCTGCACCGGCGGGCGCACGTCGTCACCGAGGCGCATCACCGCGCCCTTGCCGTGGGACTTCTCGATCTGGGCGAGGACGACGTCGAGCGACTTCTCCTTGTCGCCGCCGCCGACGGACTTCAGGTTGCCTGCCATGCGTGGGTGCTCCTGTCGGATCGTGGTGAGCGCGCCTCCCGGCGACGGGCCCCTCACCCCTGCGTGCACGGGGGCGACGAGCGTGCGTCAGACGCTAGGTGCCGGCACCGACACTCACCCAGAGGTGCCACGCACGCTGTGGACGGAGCGGGTCGTCGGACCGGACCTGTGGACGACACTATCCGAACAGGCGTACGAGATCGCACGACACGCCGGTGACGTCGCCCACGCGCTCGACGCGGGCTCAGTCGGGGTGGTCGCTCAGCGGGATGTCGCGGCCCAGCCACCGTTCGGGCGGCACGTCCAGGTCGACGCACAGCGCCTTCCACGCCGCGCGCGGCTCGACGCCCGCGGCCAGCGCCTGCTCGACCGTGCGGTCCTGCAGCGCGCGCAGCACGTGCGTCCTGGCGAGGTGCCGGCCGTACGCCCGCCCGAACTCCTCGTCGATCAATCGCCACAGCTCACTGACTCGCACTCGGAGACGGTCTCATACGATTTCGAAGTTCTGGGCATACTGGCCGGCATGGAGCTGATCACCACCACGTCCGTCCCGACGTCCCCGGCCCGCGTCGACGAGCCGAGCGCGCCGCCCCTGCGCATCGGGGTGGTGCAGCACCACTGGCGCGAGGACGCCGACGAGCTGCGCGCGGTGCTGTCCGAGGCGATCGGCCAGGCCGCCGAGGCGGGCGCGACGGCGGTGTTCCTGCCCGAGCTGACGCTGTCGCGCTACCCCGCCGACACCCTCCCCGAGGGCACCCCGTCGGCCACCGCCGAGGACCTCGAGACCGGCCCCACGATCACGTTCGCGCGCGAGGCCGCCAAGGCCCACGACGTCTACGTCCACGCCTCGCTCTACGAGAAGGCCGACCAGGCCGACGGCCTGGGCTTCAACACCGCCGTGCTCGTCGCGCCGGACGGCACGCTCGTCGCGCGCACCCGCAAGACGCACATCCCGGTGACCGCCGGCTACTACGAGGACAAGTACTTCCGCCCCGGCCCGCCCGAGGACGCCTACCCCGTCGTCGACGTGCCCGGCCAGGACGTGCGGCTGGGTCTGCCGACCTGCTGGGACGAGTGGTTCCCCGAGGTCGCCCGGCTGTACGCCATCGGCGGCGCCGACGTGCTCGTCTACCCCACCGCGATCGGGTCCGAGCCCGACCACCCCGAGTTCGACACCCAGCCGCTGTGGCAGCACACCATCGTCGGCCACGCGATCGCCAACGGCCTGTTCGTCGTCGCGCCGAACCGCACCGGCACGGAGGGGCTCATCACGTTCTACGGCACCTCGTTCGTGGCCGACCCCTACGGCCGGATCCTCGTGCAGGCGCCGCGCGAGACCGAGGCGGTGCTGGTCACCGACCTGGACCTGTCGCAGCGCAAGGACTGGCTCGACCTGTTCCCGTTCCTCGCCACCCGGCGCCCCGACAGCTACGCCGCGCTGAGCGAGCCGGTGCGCCCCGAGCACCAGCGCCAGGTCTCCGAATGACCAACGCTGACAACGGTTCTCGCGGCTGGCGCATGCCGGCCGAGACCTCTCCGCAGTCGCGCGTCTGGATGGCCTGGCCGTCGTCGGGCTACACCCTCGGCGACACCGAGGACGAGGCCGACGCGGCGCGGCGCACCTGGGCCGCGGTCGCGAACGCCGTCGTCGAGTTCGAGCCCGTGACGATGCTCGTCGCGCCGGGCCAGGACGACGTCGCGGCCCGCTTCCTCGACGACCGGGTCGAGCGCACCACCGCCCCGCTCGACGACGCGTGGATGCGCGATATCGGCCCGACGTTCGTGCGCGACGCCTCGGGGGCGCTCGGCGCGGTCGACTGGGTCTTCAACGGGTGGGGCGCCCAGTCGTGGGCCTCGTGGGAGCACGACGCCGAGGTCGGCGAGCTCGTCGGCCGGCTCGCCGGCGCCGAGGTGCTCGACTCGCCGATCGTCAACGAGGGTGGGGGTTTTCACGTTGACGGCGAGGGGACGGCCCTGCTCACCGAGACGGTGCAGCTGGACCCCGGACGCAACCCCGGGAAGACGCGCGAGGACATCGAGGCCGAGCTCCGACGTACGCTCGGGGTCACCCGCTGCATCTGGCTCCCCCGCGGGCTGACCCGCGACTACGAGGAGTTCGGCACCCGCGGCCACGTCGACATCGTCGCGACCTTCCCCTCCCCCGGCGTCGTGCTGGTGCACGACCAGGAGGACCCCGAGCACCCCGACCACGCGGTTAGCCGCGAGCTGATCGAGGTGCTGAGCAACGCCGTCGACGCCGCCGGACGCACGCTCGAGATCGTCCGGATCCCTGCTCCTGCAACGGGATTCGACGACGAGGGCCCGGTCGACTACAGCTACGTCAACCACCTCGTCGTCAACGGCGGGGTCATCGCGTGCACCTTCGACGACCCGAACGACGCGCGCGCCCTCGCCGTGCTGGAGCAGGTCTACCCCGGCCGCAGGGTCGTGGGCGTCGACGCCCGCGAGCTGTACGCCCGCGGTGGCGGCATCCACTGCATCACCCAGCAGCAACCCGGCTGAGCTCACTGCCGCCATCGACGGCGTACGCACGCCACACCTACCCGCGCGTAGGTACGCTCGCGGGATGGCAGCCGAACCACTCACCGGACGACGCGTCCTGATCACCGGGGCCGCGCGCGGCATCGGTGCGGCGCTGGCCGCGCGCCTCGCCTCCCGCGGGGCCCGCCTCGCCCTGCTCGGGCTCGAGCCCGACCTGCTGCGGCAGGTGGCCGAGCGCACCGGCGCCGTCTGGCGCGAGTGCGACGTCAGCGACCGGGCGCAGGTCGACACCGCCGTGGCCGAGCTGGTCGGCGAGCTCGGCGGGCTCGACGTGGTCGTCGCCAACGCCGGGATCGCCAGGCAGCTGGCCATGATCGGCGGCGACCCGGAGGTCATGGAGCGCACGCTGGCGGTCAACGCGCTCGGCACCTACTACACGCTGCGCGCGGCCGGGCCGCACGTCGCGCACCCCGGCGGCTACGCGCTGCTCACCGCCTCGCTCGGCGCCGCCGTGCACCTGCCGCTGATGGGCGCCTACTCCGCCTCCAAGGCCGCCGTCGAGGCGATGGGCAACACGCTGCGCCAGGAGCTGCGCCCGAGCGGTGCCCGGGTCGGGGTCGCGTTCTACTCCGAGCTCGACACCGAGATGACCAGCCGTGGCTTCGGCACCGAGGCGGCCAAGGCCCTGCTCGGGCGGCACACCTCGCTGAGCGGCGTCTCCTCCCTCCCCCGCGCCATCGACACGCTCGAGCGCGGCATCGCCCGCCGGTCGCGCACCATCGCCGCGCCGGTGTGGGGTCGGGCCGTGCTGCCCGCCCGCGCGCTCGCCCAGCGCGTGGTCGAGCTCAAGCCGCTCCCCCAGCTCGAGCGCGCCCTCGAGCTCGCCCGCACCGAGGACGTGCCGTTCACCACCGCCCAGCCGGAGCGGGTGGAGCGGTCGTGACGCCGCGCGTCCGCCCGGGTGGTCTGCGCGAGCTGGGGCCGACGGCGTACGCCTTCAGCCGGGCGGCCGGTCGCGTCATGGGCACCGCGCCGCCCGCGGTGTTCACGGTGCTCGGCCGGGCGCGCCGGACGTACTGGGGGTGGCTGGGGTTCGCCGCCTCGCTGATGCCGTTCGGGCACCTGCCGCGGCGCGAGAGCGAGCTGGTCATCCTGCGCGTGGCCCACCTCAGGGACAGTGCGTACGAGCGCGCCCACCACGAGCGGATCGGCCGCCGATCCGGGTTGACGACCTCCGAGATCGACCGCACCGCAACGGATCTCGACGACCAGTGGCCGGTGCGCGACGCGGCGATCCTGCGTGCGGTCGACGAGCTGGTGGGCACGTCCGACCTGTCCGACGAGACGTGGACCGCCCTCGGCCGGCACCTCGACGAGCGCGAGCGCCTCGAGCTGCTGCTGCTCGTCGGGAACTACACGATGCTGGCGACGACGCTGCACGTGCTGCGGCTGCAGCCCGACCCGCCGCGGGCCCGCAACGGCGCCGACAGGCCCGCCGCGCGCGTCGAAAGGTCAGTTGTTGCCGATGAACGGGGCGCGGCACCAGCCAGAAGTGACCACTCGGCGGGCGGTTCCTCGCAGGCGCTCGGCCCGACCTAGCGGCCACCCCACCGACGCAGCAGCCCGTTCGCGCCGCGCGCCGCGCCCCCGAGCAGCTGCAGCGGGCGCCCGTTGGCCAGGTCCAGGAGGGCGTCGACCGCCGGCCAGCGCAGCCGCCCGCCGGACAGCGCGGCTGCGGCCCGCAGCGGCAGCTCCTCGAAGGCGCGGGTGACGGCCTCCTGCGTCGTGGGGTCGGTCTCCCCGGCCCGGCCCGGGCCGAGGCGCCACAGCGTCGCGCGGAAGGCCGCGCCGACCCGCGTCTGCGCGATCTCCGACATCGTGGAGTCGCGGCTGAACGGCCGCACCGGCCGCGGGGTCGGGACGGGGCGTCCGAGGCGCCGCTCGAAGTCGGCGTCGCTCGCGGCCACCGCGGGACCGTCGGCCGGTTCGCTGCTGGTGCTCACCCCGCCGTTCACCGTGACCGGCAGGGTCGCCACCACGTCGACCGAGGAGCGGGCGACCTCGACGCCGAACTCGCCGGTGGGCGTCTGCCACCGCTGCTGCGCGACGTCGAAGAACTGGAACGCCCGGGCGGGCACCACGACCGTGACGTCGCGGGACTCCCCGGGGTCCAGGTGCACCTTGGCGAAGGCGGCGAGCGTGCGCGCCGGGCGCAGCACCACGCCGGTGCGGTCGGCCAGGTAGACCTGCACCACGTCCGACCCGGCCCGGCGCGCCACGTTGGTCACCGTGACCGTGAGCTCGACGTCCTGGCCCGCGGCGATCGCGTCGGTCGACAGGCGCGGGTCGCTCCAGTCGAACGCCGCGTAGCTGAGCCCGTGCCCGAAGGCGAACGCCGGCGGCACCTCGGCGGTCACGTGGTGCCGATAGCCGACGAACAGCCCCTCGCGGTGCTCGACCTGGTGCGGCCGGCCGGGGAAGAACGGGTCGGCGGCCACGTCGGCGCGCGCCCGCGGGAAGGTCTCGGCGAGCCGCCCGCCCGGGTCGGCGTCGCCGTACAGCACGTCGACGAGCGCCCCACCGCTCGCCTGACCGCCGAGATAGCACTCGAGCACCGCCGCCACGTCGTCGGCCCACGGCAGCGTCACCGGCGACCCGTTGGACAGCGCCACGACGGTGCGCGGGTTCGCGGCGGCGACGGCGGTCACGAGCGCGTCGTGCTGCGGCGGCAGCGCGAGGTCGGCCCGGTCGAAGCCTTCGCTCTCGACCACCGGCGGGAGGCCGACCAGCACCACCGCGACGTCGGCGGCGCGCGCGGCGTCGGCCGCGGCGGCGATCTCGGCGCGGCCCGCCTCGCCGGTCTGCGGGTCGTAGACGGGGTGATGGGTGAACGTCGCGCCCCGGCTCTCCAGCGCGGCCAGCGCCGTCGTGACGCGCGTCGGGTTGACCTGCGAGCTGCCGCCGCCCTGGAAGCGCGGGTGCTCGGCCATCGCCCCGATCAGCGCGACCGAGGCCGTCGGGTCCAGCGGCAGGGTGCCGTCGTTGGTGAGCAGCACGGTGCCGGCGGCCGCCGCGCGGCGGGCGAGCGCGTCGTGCACGTCGACCGGGATGCTCCCCGCCGCCTCACCCGGGCCCCGCGCGGCCAGGTCGAGCACCCGCTGCGCGCACGCGGTGACGGCCGCCTCGGGGAGCCGGCCCTGGCGTACGGCAGCGACGACGTCGCCGTCGGACAGCCCCCGGCTGCTCGGCATCTCGAGGTCCATGCCCGCCGCGACACCCGCGACGCGGTCGCCCACGGCGCTCCAGTCGCTCATCACCAGACCCTCGAATCCCCATGTCTCGCGCAGGATCTCGCGCAGCAGCCGGGGGCTGGCGGTGGCCGGTTCGCCGTTCACACTGTTGTACGCCGCCATCACCGCCCAGGGCTGCGCCTCGGTGACGACGTGCTCGAAGCCGGCGAGGTAGATCTCGCGCAGCGTGCGCTCGTCGACGACGGCGTCGACGACCATGCGGTGCGACTCCTGGTTGTTCAACGCGAAGTGCTTCACGCAGGCGCCGACGCCCGCGCTCTGGATGCCGCGCACGGCGGCCGCCGCGAACCGGCCGCTGAGCAGCGGATCCTCGCTGTAGTACTCGAAGTTGCGCCCGCCGCACGGGTGCCGCTTGATGTTCAGCCCCGGCCCGAGCACCACGTCGACGCCGAGCGCCCGCGCCTCCACGCCGACCGCGCGACCGACGACCTCGACGAGCTCTTCGTCCCAGGTGGTCGCCATCGTGACCGCCGGCGGGAAGCAGGTCGCCGGCCGGCTGTCGGACAGCCCGAAGCTGTTCAGGTCGGGGTTCTGCGCGCGCAGCCCGTGCGGACCGTCGCTGAGCACCGCCGACGGAATCCCTTGGTCGGGAAAGGATTCCGTGCGCCAGAAGGTGGCGCCGGACAGCAGCGCGACCTGCTGCTCGAGCGGGAGGTCGGAGGCGGAGACCATTGCTCGATCCTCACCCGCATGTCGGCGGCGGGCAAGCGAACGGCCAAGCCTTGCTCCGGACTTGGTCAAGCCGCCTTCCCTCCGACGCGCCCAGCCGCGATGGTCGTCGCATGACAGCCACCCGCCGCCCGCACGCCCTCGCCGCCACCGTGGCGCTCGTCGCCGCTCCCCTGCTCGCCGCACCGGCCGACGCCGCGGTCGCCCCGGACATCTCGCTGACCGAGGTGCAGGGGCACGTTTCGGCGCTGCAGCAGATCGCCGACGCCAACGGGGGCAACCGGGCGGTGGGGACGCCGGGATACCAGCGGTCGCTGGACTACGTGAAGGGGCGGCTCGAGGCGGCTGGCCTGAGCACGACCGTGCAGCAGGTCCCGACCTCGCGCGGGACGACGTACAACCTCGTGGCGGAGGTGCCCGGCAGCGACCCGAACGGCGTCGTGATGCTCGGCTCGCACCTCGACGGCGCCACCGCCGGCCCCGGGATCAACGACAACGCGTCCGGCACCGCGGGCGTGCTCGAGACCGCGCTCACCTATGCCGCGAGCGGCGAGAAGCCCCGCAACACACTGCGATTCGCGTTCTGGGGCGCCGAGGAGATCGGCCTGGTCGGCTCGAGCTACTACGTGCAGTCGCTGACCAGCACCGAGCGCTCGCGCATCAAGGCGTACGTCAACGCGGACATGATCGGGTCGGTGAACCCGGGCTACTTCGTCTACGACGACAACCCCGCCGGCACGTTCGTGCGCGACGACCTCACCAGCCTGATGAGCGCCGAGGGCGTGCCGGCCGAGTACGTCGACGTGCAGGGCCGCAGCGACCACGCCGCCTTCCTGCGGTACGGCATCCCCACCGGGGGTCTCTACAGCGGCGGCTCCGAGCCGAAGTCGGCGGCGCAGGCGAACAGCTGGGGCGGCACGGCCGGGGCCTCGTTCGACCCGTGCTACCACCGCTCCTGCGACGACTCCAGCAACATCGACCCCACCGCGCTGGACCGGCACAGCGACGTCCTCGGCGGCATCCTGTGGAAGTACGCCGGTCAGGCCTTCACGACCTCGGCGCAGCGCCCCGCGGCGTAGCCGGAACGACCACCGCCGTGGGGTGAGGGCACCGCCCGGCCGGCGATGTCGTACGTCGGTGGCAGGCTTGCGCCATGGCCTCGGTGCTCGACCGCTTCTCCCCCGCCACGCGCGCGTGGTTCGAGGGCAGCTTCGCCGAACCCACGGCCGCCCAGGCCGGCGCCTGGGAGGCGATCAGCGACGGGCAGCACACCCTGGTCGTCGCGCCCACCGGGTCGGGCAAGACGCTGTCGGCCTTCCTCTGGGCGCTCGACCGGGTGGCGAGCGAGGGGCCGCCGGACGACCCGGCGGCGCGCTGCCGGGTGCTCTACGTCTCGCCGATGAAGGCGCTCGCGGTCGACGTCGAGCGCAACCTGCGCGCACCCCTGGTCGGCATCCGCCACGCCGCGAGCCGGCTCGAGCTGCCCGAGCCCGACGTCACGGTCGCGGTCCGCTCGGGCGACACGCCGGCGCAGGAGCGTCGGGCGTTCCAGCGCACGCCCACCGACGTGCTGATCACGACGCCCGAGTCGCTGTTCCTGCTGCTGACCTCCTCCGCGCGCGAGGCGCTGCGCGGGGTCGAGACCGTGATCGTCGACGAGGTGCACGCCGTCGCCGGCACCAAGCGCGGCGCCCACCTGGCCCTCAGCCTCGAGCGGCTCGACGAGCTGCTCGAGAAGCCGGCGCAGCGCATCGGCCTGTCCGCGACCGTGCGGCCGGTCGAGGAGGTCGCGCGGTTCCTGGCCGGGGGCTCGCCGGTGAGCGTGGTGCAGCCGCCGTCGACCAAGGAGTGGGACCTGGACGTCGTGGTGCCGGTGCCCGACCTCGGCGAGCTGGGCGGCGCCAGCCCGGCCGACGACGCCGACCCGCAGGAGCGCGCCTCGATCTGGCCGCACGTCGAGGAGCGCATCGTCGACCTGGTCGCCGGGCACCGCTCGACGCTGGTGTTCGCCAACTCCCGCCGGCTCGCGGAGCGGCTGACCTCGCGGCTCAACGAGATCTGGGCCGAGCGCGCCGAGGCGGCGGTGGCCGAGCACGCCGATGCCGACGCCGACGACATCGACGACGCACCCGAGGACGCGCCGCCCGCGGTGCCGCCGCGCCCACCGGCCCAGCTCATGGGTCAGGCGGGGCAGGCGGCGGGGGCGCCCGGCGTCCTCGCGCGCGCCCATCACGGCTCGGTGAGCAAGGAGCAGCGGGCCGAGATCGAGGACGACCTCAAGGCCGGGCGGCTGCCCGCGGTGGTCGCCACCAGCTCGCTGGAGCTGGGCATCGACATGGGCGCGGTCGACCTGGTGGTGCAGGTCGAGAGCCCCCCGAGCGTGGCGAGCGGTCTGCAGCGGGTGGGTCGGGCAGGGCACCAGGTGGGTGCGGTCTCGCGCGGCGTGCTGTTCCCCAAGTTCCGTGGCGACCTGGTGCAGACGGCGGTGGTCGTCGAGCGCATGCGCGCGGGCGCGATCGAGGAGCTGCGGGTCCCGAGCAACCCGGTCGACGTGCTCGCCCAGCAGGTCGTGGCGATGTGCGCGCTCGACGACTGGACCGTCGACGAGCTGGAGCGACTGGTCCGGCGAGCCGCGCCGTACACCTCCCTACCGCGGTCGGTCCTGGAGTCGGTGCTCGACATGCTCTCCGGGCGCTACCCCAGCGACGAGTTCGCCGAGCTGCGCCCGCGCATCGAGTGGGACCGCATCGAGGGGGTGCTGCGCGGTCGCCGCGGCGCGCAGCGGCTCGCGGTCACCTCCGGCGGCACCATCCCCGACCGGGGGCTGTTCGGGGTGTTCCTCGCCACCGGCGAAGGGCCCGGCCGGCGCGTCGGCGAGCTCGACGAGGAGATGGTCTACGAGTCGCGCGTCGGCGACGTGTTCACGCTCGGCACGAGCAGCTGGCGCATCGAGGACATCACCCACGACCAGGTGCTCGTCACGCCCGCGCCCGGCCAGCCCGGGCGGCTGCCGTTCTGGCGGGGTGACTCCCCCGGCCGGCCGGCCGAGCTGGGGCGCGCGGTGGGCTCGTTCGTGCGTGAGCTCGGCGGGCTCGACGACGCCGAGGCCCGCGATCGCGTACGCCGGGCCGGGCTCGACGAGTGGGCCACCGACAACCTCCTCGCCTATCTCGGCGAGCAGCGCGAGGCCACCGGCCACCTGCCGCACGACCGGTCGATCGTCATCGAGCGGTTCCGCGACGAGCTCGGCGACTGGCGGGTGGTCATCCACTCCCCGTTCGGCTCACCGGTGCACGCGCCGTGGGCGCTGGGGCTGGCGGCGCGGCTGCGCGAGCGGTTCGGCACCGAGGTGCAGGCGCTGCACGGCGACGACGGCATCGTGCTGCGGCTGCTCGACTTCGAGGTCGACCAGGGGGTCGAGCTCGACCGCGAGCTGTCGGCGCTGCTGCTGCTCGACCCCGACGACGTCGAGCGGGTCGTCACCGACGAGATCGGCGGGTCGGCGCTGTTCGCCTCACGCTTCCGCGAGTGCGCGGCGCGAGCGCTGCTGCTCCCCCGGCGCAACCCGGGGCGTCGGCAGGCGCTGTGGATGCAGCGGCAGCGCTCCTCGCAGCTGCTGCAGGTGGCGAGTCGCTACCCGTCCTTCCCCATCGTGCTCGAGGCGGTCCGCGAGTGCGTCCAGGACGTCTTCGACGTGCCCGGTCTGGTCGACCTGATGCGCGATGTGCAGGCCCGGCGCATCCGCGTGGTCGAGGTCGAGACCAAGACCCCGTCGCCGTTCGCCAAGAGCCTGCTGTTCGGTTATGTCGCCCAGTTCCTCTACGAGGGCGACAGCCCGCTCGCCGAGCGCCGCGCGGCCGCGCTGGCGCTCGACCCGGTGCTGCTGGGCGAGCTGCTCGGACGCGACGAGGGCACCGCGCTGCGCGACCTGCTCGACCCCGAGGTCGTCGCCGCGACCGAGGCCGAGCTGCAGCGCACCACCGAGGAGCGCCTGGCCCGCGACCGCGACGACGTGGCCGACCTGCTGCGCTGGCTCGGCCCGCTCACCACCGAGGCCGTCACCGAGCGCACCCGCCCCGACGTGCGCGACCAGATGCCGGCGTGGCTCGAGTCGCTGGTGAGCGACCGACAGGTCATCGCCGTGCGCGTGGCCGGCCGCGACGGCTTCGCCCTGGTTGACGACGCCGCGCGGCTGCGCGACGCGCTGGGGGTCTCGCTCCCGATGGGGGTGCCGGCGGTCTTCCTCGAGCCGGTCGACGACCCGCTCGGCGACCTGCTCGCGCGCTACGCCCGCACGCACGGCCCGTTCGACGAGCCCGCGGTCGCCGCCGAGCTGGGGCTGGGCCGCGCGGTCGTGCACGCCGGGCTGCAGCGCCTGGTCGGTGCCGGACGGCTGGTCGCCGGCGAGCTGCGCCCACTGTCGCTGGGCGGCGGACGCGAGTCGGTGGAATATGCCGACGCCGAGGTGCTGCGGGTGCTCAAGCGTCGCTCGCTCGCCTCGCTGCGCGCCGAGGTCGAGCCGGTGCCGGCGCGCGACCTCGCCCGCTTCCTGCCGGCGTGGCAGGGGGTGGGCTCCGGGCAGCGCGGGCTCGACGGTCTGCTGCGCGCCGTCGAGCAGCTCGCCGGGGTGGCGCTGCCGGCCAGCGGTCTGGAGTCGCTGGTGCTGCCCGCGCGGGTCGCGAGCTATCGCCCGTCGATGCTCGACGAGCTGATGGCCGGCGGGGAGGTGCTCTGGCAGGGGCGGGGCGCGCTGTCCGGCGACGACGGCTGGGTGTCCCTGCACCTCGCCGACTCGGCCCACCTGACGCTCACCCCGCCCGACGCCGAGCTCGAGCTGGGGCCGCTGCACGAGCGGGTGCTGCAGGCGCTCGAGGGCGGCGGCGCGTTCTTCTTCAGCACGCTGAGCGAGCGGGTGGCGGCGCTGTCCGCGGGCGAGGTCGTCGGCGACGACCGGCTCACCGAGGCGCTGTGGGACCTCGTCTGGGGCGGGCTCGTCACCGGCGACACGCTGGCTCCGTTGCGCGCGCTGGTCGGCGGTGGGCGGCCCGCGCACCGGGCGCGCCGCACCGGCCCGGCCCGCAGCCGCTACGGCCGGGCGCGCACGTCGCTCGGCGGCGTGCCCGTCGGACGCCGCGGCGTCACCGGCGCCGGCACCTCGCGCGTCGCCACCCCCGGCAAGGTCGGCGGCCGCTGGTCGCTGCTGCCGCCCGCGGCCGACTCCCCGACCGAGCGGGCGCTGGCCACGGCCGAGGTGCTGCTCGACCGCTACGGCATCGTCACCCGCGGGTCGGTGATGGCCGAGGGCGTGCCCGACGGGTTCGCCGGCGTCTATCGGGTGCTCTCGACCGCCGAGGAGTCCGGCCGGGTGCGCCGGGGGTACTTCGTCGAGGGGCTCGGCGCCGCCCAGTTCGGCACCGCGGGGGCCGTGGACCGGCTGCGTGCGGTCGGCCGCCCGACCGCACCCGCGACCGACTCGCTGTGGGAGCAACCGCAGCCGGAGCCCTCGACCGCCCAGGTGCTCGCGGCCGCCGACCCGGCCAACCCGTACGGCGCGGCACTCCCCTGGCCGGACCGCCCGACCTCCCCCGACGGGGCGAGCACCGACGGTGCGACCAGCGGTGCAGCGGCCACGGGTGGCACGGCCGCGGGTGCAGCCACCACGGGTCACCGGCCGGGGCGCAAGTCCGGCTCCCTGGTCGTGCTCGTCGACGGCGCCCTCGTGCTCTACGTCGAGCGCGGCGGCAAGACCCTGCTGTCGTGGAGCGACGACGAGGCCACGCTGCGCGCGGCCGCCGACGCCCTGGCCCTGGCGGTCCGCGAAGGAGCGCTCGGCCAGCTCACCGTCACCACCGCCGACGGCGACAAGCTGCTCGGCTCCGAGCACCCGGTCGCCGCCGCCCTCGAGGCCAGCGGCTTCCACGCCACCCCCCGCGGCCTCCGCCTGCGCGGGTGAGTCTGCGCGGCTGACCCCTGCCCGCCCCGGCTCTGAAACGCGGTTCCAGCGCTTTGACTCCACTGCAGCACGGTCAGAAGGCTCAAACGCGGTTTCAGCACATCGGGCACCCACCCCACGCCCGGGGCTCAAACGCGGTTTCGGCAGGGTGGCGGCGGGTGGGTAGCGTCGTGCCGTGCCCGAAGGTGATGCCGTGCTGCTGGCTGCTCGCCGGCTGCACCGTGCGCTGGCGGGTGAGGTGCTGCGGCACGCCGAGATCCGCTGGGGCGACCTGGACGCCACCCCGCTGCAGGGCGCGACCACGCTCGAGGTCGTGAGCGTCGGCAAGCACCTGCTGCACCGGGTCGACCGCGGCGTCACGCTGCACACCCACCTGCGCATGGAGGGCCGCTGGCGCACCAGTCCGACCGCGAGAGTGACTGCGGCGCAACGGCGTTCGCCGAAGCTGCGGGTGCTGCTGGCGACCGGGCAGCACGCGGCGCTCGGCTGGCAGCTCGGCATGGTCGACCTGGTGCCGACCGCCCACGAGCACCGGGTCGTCGGGCACCTCGGCCCCGACCTGCTCAGCCCCGGCCTCGACGAGGACCTCGCGGTCGCGAACCTGGCCGCCCAGCCCGACCGCCTGCTCGCGGAGGCGCTGCTCGACCAGCGCAACGTCGCCGGGCTCGGCACGATCTTCGCCAGCGAGCCGCTCTTCCTGGAGGGGCTCAACCCGTGGACCGCCGTCGGCGAGCTGTCGCAGGAGCAGCTGCGCGGGGTCGTACGTCGGGCTCGGCGGCTGCTGCGCCAGAGCGTCGCGTCGGGCCGGCCGGTGTCGACCGGGGACAGCCGCGAACCGGCGTACGTCTTCGCCCGGCGCGGCCTGCCCTGTCGCCGGTGCGGAGGGATGGTGCGGATGGCGACGGTCGGCGAGCCGCCGCAGCAGCGGGTGCTGTGCTACTGCCCCACGTGCCAGGGCGGGCTGGCCGCGCACGACGACGGACGACCACAGGGGCGGCTCCGCCCAACCACCACGAAGCTGCGCGGCTGAGCGCGCGGCGTGCGGTGGCCCGACCACCACGAAGCTGCGCGGCTGAGCGCGCGGCGTGCGGTGGCAACCCGCCGGGCGCGTGCGACGAAGTGCGTGCGGAAGGTGGAGGCGCCGCGGTGCAGGCCGGACGCGCCGCTCAGGCGGCGTGGACGACCGAGGCGTGCTCGCGCTGCCCCACGGGCAGGCGCACCGGCGCGGCGATGGCCTCGGCCACGGCGACGCGCTGCGACACCAGCTCAAGCGTCTCGGACAGCTGCAGCCCGAGCGCGGCGGAGATCGCGGCGAGCATCTCGGAGGATGCCTCCTTCTCGCCGCGCTCGATCTCGCTCAGGTAGCCGAGGGACACCTTGGCCGACGACGACACGTCGCGCAGGGTGCGGCCCTGGTCCTGACGCTGCTCGCGCAGCACGTCACCCAGCTCTCGGCGAAGCAGAATCATCGGGCCTCCTCGTGCAGGTCGTGCGGCGTCAGGTCGCGGTCGGACGGTCTCTAACGGTCTCGGGGGGCGGCTGCGGACCACCCTCCCGTGGTGCAGGTGAGCGGATCACCAGCGCTGACAACACCGTACCTCGCGGCACCCACAGGCATCTCGACGTGCGGGCACGACACGGGTTAAAGTGCTATCACTTTGATATCGCGGGAACTCGGGGGTGCGATTCCGCCACCCACCCGCCACGAGGGCAGGAGCGATCGACATGAGCAACAACGAGGAGACCGGCGCGATTCCGGCAGGGGGCCTGCCCCCGACGCCGCAGGGACCCGGACGCGACGCACCGTCGGGCCCGTCCACCCGGCACCCGCTGCCCGCGCAGCAGCAGGGTCGTCCCGGCCCGATGCCCGGCCAGAACGGGCCGGCAGGCATCGACGCACCCGGCGGCGCGCCCACCGGCCCCGGCCTGCCTCCCGGCCCCGGCGTGCCTCCCGGCCCCGGCGGACCCCAGGGCCCGAACGGCCCCCACGGCCAGAACGGCCCCGGCGGTCCCGGCCCGAACGGCCCGAACGGGCCGCACGGACCCGACGACTCCGGCCGCGGACCCGACGAGCAGCCGCCGTCGCACCGACCCGTGGGCCACGAGGGGATGCGGGTCGACATCTCCGAGCACCCGGCGTGGGCGATGAACGGCTTCCTCGCCCTGCTCGTCGCGCTGGCGATGCTGGTCGGCGCCGGGCTGTCGGCGCTCGCCGGGCTCGTACCCGTCGCGATCGCGCTGGTGGTGCTGGCGGTCTTCGTCGGCTCCCCGCTCGTGGTGATCCAGCCCGGGCAGACCCGGGTCATCCAGTTCTTCGGCCGCTACGTCGGCACGGTCCGCCGCACGGGCCTCACCTGGGTCATGCCGCTGACCACGCGCCGCAACGTGTCGGTGCGGGTCAACAACTTCGAGACCAACGCGCTGAAGGTCAACGACGCCGACGGCAACCCGGTCGAGATCGCGGCGATCATCGTCTGGCAGGTCGCCGACACGGCGAAGGCGACGTTCGCGGTGGAGCACTACACCGACTTCGTCAGCGTGCAGTCCGAGGCGGCGCTGCGGCACGTCGCGACCACCCACCCCTACGACGACCCCGACGGCCGCGGCACCTCGCTGCGCGGCTCGACCGACCAGGTCTCCGAGGAGCTGGCCCACGAGGTCGCGGCGCGCGTGGCCATCGCCGGCGTGGAGATCCTCGAGGTGCGCATCAGCCACCTCGCCTACGCCCAGGAGATCGCCCAGGCGATGCTGCAGCGGCAGCAGGCCAGCGCGATCATCGCCGCGCGCGAGCGGATCGTCGAGGGCGCGGTGACGATGGTCGAGATGGCCATCGAGCGGCTCGAGCGCGAGTCGGTCGTCGAGCTCGACGAGGAGCGCAAGGCCGCGATGGTCAGCAACCTGCTCGTCGTGCTGTGCGGCGACCAGCGCGCCACGCCGCTCGTCAACACGGGAAGCCTCTACCACTGACCTCCGACCAGCCCTCGACGTCGGGGCGGGGCGGCCAGCGCAAGGCCGTCCTGCTCCGGCTCGACCCTGCCGTCCACGACGCGCTGCAGCGGTGGGCGGCGGACGACCTGCGCAGCGTCAACGCCCAGGTCGAGACGGTGCTGCGCGACGCGCTGCGCAAGGCGGGCCGGCTCCCCCGCGACGCGGCGCCGATCCGCAGGCGGGGCCGCCCCAGCAAGGACGGTTAGCGCCCGGCCGGGGCCGCGGCTCAGCCCTCGAGCGAGTGCGTCAGGGCCAGCACGGCAGACACGGTCTGCTCGCGGATCGCCGCGCGGTCCCCGCTCAGGTCCAGCTGCCGAAGGGTGGTGCCCTCGGGCCGCGCGACGGCGACGAACACCCGCCCGACCGGCTGCCCGTCCTGCTCGGCCGGACCGGCCACCCCGGTGGTGGCGAGACCGACGTCGGCACCCAGCACCCGCCGTACGCCCTCGGCCAGCTGAGCAGCGACCTCGCCCTGGACCGCGCCGCCCCGGGCGAGCAGCTCGCCGTCCACGCCGAGCACCGCCGCCTTGACCTCGGTGGCGTAGGCCACGACCCCACCGCGCACGACCGCGCTGGACCCCGGGACCTCGGTGAGCGCGGCGCACACCAGTCCGCCGGTGAGCGACTCGGCCGTGGCGACGGTGCGGCCCCGCTCGGTCAGGACGTGCACGACGTCGCGCGCCGCCGGCTCCCGCACGACGGCCTCAGGACGCCGCGAGGCTGGCCGGCACCGCTATCCGCCTCGCGCGTCGTCGGAGGGTCCGGGGCGACCGCGCAGGCTCGCCCGGCGAAGGCGTACGGCCTTGGCGCAGTAGTCGATTCCCGTCACGACCGTCACCGCGACGGCGGCGAGCATCACGATCATCGCGACGACGTGGAGCCACTCGGGCAGCGGCATGACGAACATCGCGATCGCCACGATCTGCAGGACCGTCTTGGCCTTGCCGCCGCGGCTCGCCGGCATCACGCCGTGCCGGATGACCGCGAAGCGAAGCAGCGTGATGCCGAGCTCGCGCACCAGGATCACGACGGTCACCCACCACCACAGCTCCCCGATCATCGACAGCCCGACGAGCGCCATGCCCACGAGCGCCTTGTCGGCGATGGGGTCCATGACCTTGCCGAGGTCGGTGACCAGGTCGCGCGAGCGGGCGAGGTCGCCGTCGATGCGGTCGGTGAGGCTGGCCAGGACGAAGACGGCGAAGGCCGCCCACCGGAACCCGGTGTTGCTCCCCCCGTCGGTCAGCAGCAGCACCGCGAAGACCGGCACCAGCAGGATGCGCAGGGCGGTGAGCTGGTTGGCGACGTTCCAGTTGCTGACCGCCCGGCTCGGGGTGGCCATCGGGTCGGGCTCTTCGGGGATGTGCATCAGGCGGGCTCCGTGAGGGGGTCGGCGAGCAGATCGATGCCCTCCGTCCCTATCACCCGAGCCCGCACCAGGTCACCGACGGCATGCGTGCCGGACGTCAGCTGGGTGACGCCGTCGACGTCGGGACCCTGCTGGCCCGCGCGGCCGGTCGCCTGCCCGTCCTCGACCGACTCGACCAGCACCTCGACGACCTCGCCGACGCGCTCCTCGGCGCGCTGCAGGTTCAGCTCGTCGGCCAGCGTGCGGATGCGCTCGACCCGCTCGGCGACCTCGTCGGGGTCGAGCTTGTCGCCGTACGTCTCGGCCTCGGTGCCGTCCTCGTCGGAGTAGCCGAAGACCCCGACCACGTCGAGCCGCGCCTCGGCGAGGAACGCCTCGAGCTCGACGAGGTCGTCCTCGGTCTCGCCGGGGAACCCGACGATCACGTTGGAGCGGATGCCGGCCTCGGGCGAGCGCTCGCGCACCTGCTGCAGCAGGTCGAGGAAGGAGCGGCGGTCGCCGAACCGGCGCATCCGGCGCAGCAGCGGGCCGGAGGCGTGCTGGAAGGAGATGTCGAAGTAGGGTACGACGCCCGGGACCTGGGTCATGGCGTCGAGCAGGTCGGGGCGGATCTCGGCCGGCTGCAGGTAGCTCACCCGCACCCGCTCGATGCCCTCGACGGCGACCAGCTCGGGCAGCATCGTGTCGAGCAGCCGCAGGTCGCCGAGGTCCTTGCCGTAGGAGGTGGAGTTCTCGCTGACGAGGAAGACCTCCTTGACCCCGCGCTCCCCCAGCCAGCGGGCCTCGGCGAGCACGTCGGTGGGCCGCCGCGACACGAAGGCGCCGCGGAACATCGGGATCGCGCAGAACGCGCACCGCCGGTCGCAGCCGCTCGCGATCTTCAGCGGCGCCCACGGCCGCCCGTCGAGCCGGGCCCGGATGACCCGCGGGCCCGCGCCCGCGACGGGGCTCTCGACGACCACGTCGTCGGGGCGGGAGGTCTCGGCGGCGCCCTGCCCGTGGCCGGGGGTCGCCACGCCGGCCGCGGACTCCTGACGCGCCACCGGGGAGAGCGGCAGGAGCGTACGTCGGTCGCCGGGGGTGTGCGCCGCGGGCCGGTGGCCCTGGAGCACCGCGGTGAGGTGGCTCGACATGTCGGCGTAGGAGTCGAAGCCGAGCACGGCGTCGGCCTCGGTGAGCTGCTCGGCGAGCTGGTTGCCGTAGCGCTCGGCCAGGCAGCCGACCGCGACCACCGCCTGGGTGCGCCCGGTCTGCTTGAGGTCGTTCGCCTCCAGCAGCGCGTCGATGCTGTCCTTCTTGGCCTGCTCGACGAATCCGCAGGTGTTGACGACGGCGACGTCGGCCTCGGCGGCGTCGTCGACCAGGCTCCAGCCCTCGGCGGCCA
The DNA here is from genome assembly GCF_006716095.1 of Barrientosiimonas humi. Classification (NCBI taxonomy): domain Bacteria; kingdom Bacillati; phylum Actinomycetota; class Actinomycetes; order Micrococcales; family Dermacoccaceae; genus Barrientosiimonas; species Barrientosiimonas humi. The sequence goes on along the minus strand of NZ_VFOK01000001.1, from coordinate 863,979 downwards.
GCCGGCCGGCGAGCTCCTCGCTGTCGACCTCGTTGCGGGCACAGCCGAGGGTCACCACAGCGACGCTGCGGCGGTCAGTGGGGTTCGGCACGCGGCCACTCTAGTGAGCGTGGTCTGATTGCCTCCATGACCGAGACCCGGCGCGACATCACCGACCTGCTCCGCGAGCACCCGCTGATCGACGGGCACAACGACCTGCCGTGGGCCGCGCGCCAGTCGGTGCGGTACGACTTCGACCGGCTCGACGTCTCCGGCGACACCAGCGACCGGACGCACACCGACATCCCGCGGTTGCGCAAGGGATGCGTCGGCGGGCAGTTCTGGTCGGTGTTCGTCCCCGCCTCGCTCACCGGCGACACCGCCGTCAGCGCCACGCTGGAGCAGATCGACGCCGTCCACCAGCTGGTCGGTCGCTACCCCGACGACCTCGGCATCGCGCGCACGGCCGACGAGGTGCTGGAGGTGTTCCGCTCCGGGCGCATCGCCTCGCTGCTCGGCGCCGAGGGCGGCCACTCGATCAGCTCCTCGCTCGCGACCCTGCGCATGATGTACGTCCTCGGCGTGCGCTATCTCACGCTCACCCACAACGACAACGTGCCGTGGGCCGACTCCGCCACCGACGAGCCGGTGCTCGGCGGGCTCTCCCGGTTCGGCGTCGAGGTGGTGCGCGAGATGAACCGCACCGGCATGCTCGTCGACCTGTCCCACGTGTCCGCCGACACCATGCGCGACGCGCTGGCCGCGAGCGAGGCGCCGGTCATCTTCAGCCACTCCAGCGCCCGCGCCGTCGCCGACAGCCCGCGCAACGCCCCCGACGACGTGCTCGAGACGCTGCGCGACCGGAACGGCGTGATCATGGCGACCTTCGTGCCGGCGTTCGTCTCGCCCGCGTGCGCGGAGTACCGCCGCGAGGCGACGGAGGCGGCCCGCGCCCAGGGCGTCAAGCCCAGCGACCTCGACGCGTTCGAGCGGTTCGCGCAGGAGTACCAGCGCACCCACCCGATGCCGACCGCCACCATCGACGACGTCGTGGCCCACTTCGTGCACATCCGTGAGGTGGCCGGCATCGACCACATCGGCGTCGGCGGCGACTACGACGGCGTGCCGGGGCTGCCGGTCGGCCTCGAGGACGTCAGCCGCTACCCCGCGGTGCTCGAGGCGCTGCGCGAGCGGGGCTGGAGCGACGACGACCTCGCCAAGGTCGCGGGCGGCAACGTGCTGCGGGTGCTGCGCGACGCCGAGGCCGTGGCCCGTGACCTGCAGCAGACCCGCGGGCCGAGCCTGGCCACCATCGAGGAGCTCGACGCCTCCGCCTGATCGGCGATCTTCGCACCCACGGGGCGGGGCCCTTGCGATGATGACCCGGTGCCCGAGCTCGCCCTCGTCCTCCCGGTCCTGACCTGCGCGCTGATCCTGCTGGTCAGCGGCGCGGCCAAGCTGCGCGAGCGCCAGGCCACCGCCGACGCCTTCGGCGCGCTGCGTGTCGACGCGCCGTCGTGGGCGCCGGCGCTGCTCGCGCCCGCCGAGCTGGTGCTCGGCGTCGCGCTGCTGGTGAGCCCGGCGCCGCTGCTCGTCGTGGTGGCGAGCGCGACGCTCGCGCTGCTGCTGGCGTACTGGCTGGTCGTGGCCCGTGCCCTGCGCTTCGAGCACCCGGTGCGCTGCGGCTGCTTCGGCCGGCTCGGCGCGCACACGATCACCGGCCGCACCCTGGTGCGCAACACGCTGCTGGTGCTCGCGGGAGTGCTGGCCCTGGTCGGCGCGCTGCGCGGGGTGAGCGTGCCGTCCGCGCTCGCCGACCTCGACCAGTGGTGGCTGTGGCTGCTCGGTGCCGCGCTGGCGGCGGCGGTCTGCACGCTCAGCCTCGGCGGCAGCGGCGAGCCGGCGGCACCGGCTGCGGCACCGGCCGCGGAGCCCGGCGACGACGCCGGCGAGCTCGACTACGTCCGCCACCCGATCCCCTACGGCCAGACCCGCACGCCCGAAGGCACCCAGCTCACGCTGCACGAGCTGGCCACCGAGCGTCCCGCGCTGCTCGTGGCGCTGAGCCCCGGCTGCGGCCCGTGCACCCGCATCGCCCCCGACCTGCGCGTCTGGGAGGAGCAGCTCGGCGGAGTCGTCGCGGTGCGGGCGCTGTTCGACGCCGACCCCGAGCGGGTGGCCGAGCTGGCGCCCGCCGCCGCGCCGTACGCCCTCTACGACCTGGACCTCAACGTCGCCCGGGTGCTGCGCCTGTTCGCCAACCCCTCCGCGGTGCTGCTGGGCGCCGACGGGCTGCTCGCCGGCGGCCCGGTCGAGGGCGAGCCCGCCGTGCGCGCGATGGTCGAGGACATCCGCGCCGAGCTCGCCGACGCCGGCGCCCTCCCCGCGGACTCCCCCGAGGACACCTCAAGATCCCGTCAAGACGTGTGAAGGTCGCGTCAAGCGGGGCGGGCGTGACCGGCGTCGGGCAGACGCTGCACGCATGCCTGAGCTGTTTGTCGCCGGCGTCGTCGCTGCCGGCCTCCTCGTCTATCTGCTGTACGCCCTCCTGCACCCGGAGAAGTTCTGATGCCGGGCGCGGTGCTCACCCTCGCGACCCTGGTGCTGGCGCTCGCCGTCGCGCACCTGAGCCTCGGCGGCTATCTCGCGCGGGTGCTGACCAGCGACCGGCACCTCGCCGTCGAGCGCGTCGTCTATCGCCTCTCGGGCGTGAATCCGCAGTCGCAGCAACGCTGGTCGACGTATGCCATCGCCTGCCTGGCGCTCGCGGTCGTCAGCATCGCGCTGCTCACCGCACTGGTGCTGCTGCAGGGCCGGCTGCCGCTGAGCAGCGGCGAGTCGCAGTCGCGCACCGGCGCGCTCAACACCGCCGTCTCGTTCGTCACCAACACCAACTGGCAGAGCTACGGCGGTGAGACCGGCGCCTCGCGCCTGGTGCAGACGCTCGGCCTGACGATCCAGAACTTCGTGTCGGCGGCGGTCGGCATCGCGGTGTGCGCGGCGCTGATCCGCGGCGTGGCCCGCGACGGGTCGGGCACGGTCGGAAACTTCTGGGTCGACCTCACCCGGGTCGCCGTGCGCGTGCTGCTGCCGGTCGCGGCGGTCGGTGCGGTGCTGCTGCTGGCCGGCGGGGTGATCCAGAACCTCGACGCGCCCACCACGGTCGGCACGCTCGGCGGCGGGCAGCAGCAGATCAACGGCGGCCTGGTGGCGAGCCAGGAGGCCATCAAGCTCCTCGGCACCAACGGCGGCGGCTACTTCAACGCCAACTCCGCGCACCCCTTCGAGAACCCCAACGCCGTCACCAACCTGCTCGAGATCTTCCTGATCCTGCTCATCCCGTTCGCGCTGCCGAGGACGTACGGCCTGATGGTGGGCGACCGCCGTCAGGGCTGGGCCGTGCTCGGCTTCATGGTCACCCTCTGGGCCGCCGCGCTGACGATCACGACGATCGCCGAGTCCCGTGCAGCCACAGGGCCGCTCGGCGGCATGGAGGGCAAGGAGGTGCGCTTCGGGATCTTCGGCTCCGCGCTGTTCGCCACCTCCACGACCGGCACCTCGACGGGCGCGGTCAACTCGATGCACGAGAGCTACTCGCCCATCGGCGGCGGCACCCTCCTGCTCAACATGCTGCTCGGCGAGGTGTCGCCCGGCGGCGTCGGCTCGGGGATGTACGGCGCGTTCCTGCTCGCCACCCTCACCGTCTTCCTGGCCGGCCTCATGGTGGGCCGCACGCCCGAGCTGCTCGGCAAGCGCATCGGGCGCCGGGAGATCACCTGCACCTCGCTCGCGCTCATCACCGCCCCCGCGCTGGTGCTGCTCGGCACCGGCCTGGCGCTGGTCGTCCCGGCGTCGCGGGCGGCCGTCGCCGACGACGGCGCGCACGGGCTCACCACGATGCTGTACGCCTTCGCGTCGGCCTCGAACAACAACGGCAGCGCCTATGCCGGGCTGAGCGCCGACCAGCCGGTGCTGAACCTGGCCCTGGCGACGTGCATGCTGCTCGGCCGCTACCTGCCCGTGGTGCTCGTCCTGGCGCTCGCGGGATCCCTTGCGGCACAACGCCGTTCGCCGGCCACTGCGTCGTCCATGCCGACGCACACCCCGCTGTTCTCCGGGCTGATGGTGGGGGTTGCGCTGCTCGTCGCCGGCCTCACCTTCCTGCCCGCCCTCGCCCTCGGTCCGCTCGCGGAGGCCCTGTCATGACCCAGCTGCTCACCCTCGGCGCCGCCCAGCTCCCCGCGGCGCTGCGCAAGCTCAACCCCGTCCACCTGTTCCGCTCGCCGGTGATGTTCGTCGTGTGGGTCGGGGCGGTGCTCACCACGGCGCTGTCGGTGCTGCACCCCGGCGTCTTCAGCGTGTCGGTCACGGTGTGGCTGTGGCTGACGATCCTGTTCGCCAACCTCGCCGAGGCGGTCGCCGAGGGCCGCGGACGCGCCCAGGCCGACTCGCTGCGCCGCACCCGCACCACGACCACGGCCCGCCGGCTGCTCCCGGCCGGCGGCGAGGAGGAGGTCGCCGGCGCCGACCTGCGGGTCGGCGACCGGGTGGTGGTCACCGCCGGCGAGGTGATCCCCGGCGACGGCGACGTGGTCGAGGGGATGGCCACCGTCGACGAGTCGGCGATCACCGGCGAGTCGGCCCCGGTCGTCCGCGAGGCCGGCGGCGACCGGTGCGCGGTGACCGGCGGCACCACGGTGCTGTCCGACCGGATCGTCGTGCGGGTCACCGCGGAGCCGGGCCGCTCGTTCCTGGACCGGATGATCTCCCTGGTCGAGGGCGCCGCGCGGCAGAAGACGCCCAACGAGGTGGCGCTCGGCATCCTGCTGATCGTCCTGACGATCATCTTCCTGCTCGCGGTCGCGACGGTCCCGCCGCTCGCGGGCCTCACCGGCGAGCCGCCGTCGGTGATCGTGCTCGTCGCGCTGCTCGTCTGCCTCATCCCGACGACCATCGGGGCGCTGCTGTCGGCGATCGGCATCGCCGGCATGGACCGGCTCGTGCAGCACAACGTGCTCGCGACGAGCGGCCGCGCGGTCGAGGCCGCGGGCGACGTCGGCACGCTGCTGCTGGACAAGACCGGCACCATCACGCTCGGCAACCGCCAGGCGTACGCCCTCCACCCGCTCGGCGGCACGCCGGCCCGGCGCGCGCAGGAGCTGGCGCACCTGTCGTCGCAGACCGACACCACGCCCGAGGGCCGCTCGATCGTCGACTGGTGCGCGGCGCAGCTGCCCGCCGCGCCGCGCTGCCCCCGGGGCGCGGTCGACGTGCCGTTCAGCGCGCAGACCCGCATGAGCGGCGTCGACCTGCCCGACGGCACCCAGGTGCGCAAGGGTGCGACCGGCGCGGTGCGCGCGTGGATCGTGGAGCACGGCGGCACCTGCGACGACGCCGTGGACGCGATCACCGACCGCATCGCCGAGCAGGGCGGCACCCCGCTGCTCGTCGCCGTGCACGGGGTCGACGAGCACCCGGTCGCCGTAGGCGTGCTGCACCTGAAGGACGTGGTCAAGCCCGGCCTCGCCGACCGGTTCGCCGAGCTGCGCAGCATGGGCATCCGCACGGTGATGGTGACCGGCGACAACGCGCGCACCGCCGCCTCGATCGCCGCCGAGGCCGGGGTCGACGACGTGCTCGCCGAGGCGACGCCGGAGGACAAGCTGCGGCTCATCACCCAGGAGCAGGCCGGGGGCCGGCTCGTCGCGATGACCGGCGACGGCACCAACGACGCGCCGGCGCTCGCCCAGGCCGACGTCGGCGTGGCGATGAACACCGGCACCTCGGCCGCGAAGGAGGCCGGCAACATGGTCGACCTCGACTCCGACCCGACCAAGCTGATCGACATCGTCGCCATCGGGAAGCAGCTGCTGATCACCCGCGGCGCCCTCACGACGTTCTCCATCGCCAACGACCTCGCGAAGTACTTCGCGATCATCCCCGCGATGTTCGTCGCGACCTACCCGGGCCTGGAGGCGCTGAACATCATGCGGCTCGGCTCCCCGGAGTCGGCGATGCTCTCGGCGGTCATCTTCAACGCGCTCGTGATCGTGGCGCTGATCCCGTTGGCGCTCAAGGGCGTTCGCTATCGACCGATGCCGGTCGGGGCGCTGCTCCGACGCAACCTGCTGGTGTACGGCCTCGGCGGCGTCGTCACGCCGTTCGTCGGCATCAAGCTCATCGACCTGTTCGTCTCCGCACTCCCAGGACTGTGATCGCCATGCTCCGAAGCACCACCTCCCGGTCCGCCGCCGTCGTGCGGCAGGGCACCGCCGCGCTGCGCGTGCTGCTGCTGCTCACCGTCCTGCTCGGGGTCGCCTACCCCGGCGCCGTCTGGGCCGTCGGCCAGGTCGGGCTGCGCGACCAGGCCGAGGGGTCGCTCGTGCGGGTCGACGGGCGGGTCGTCGGCTCCTCGCTGCTGGGCCAGCGGTGGACCGGGGCGCAGTGGTTCCACTCCCGACCGTCGGCCTCGGACCACGCGGGCGACACCAGCGGCGGGTCCAACCTGCCCGCCTCCAGCCCCGACCTGCAGGCCGACGTGGCGCAGCGGCGCGCGGCGCTCGGTGGCGCCGCGACACCCGACCTGCTCACCGCGAGCGGCAGCGGGCTCGACCCGCACATCACGCCGGAGGCGGCCGACGGGCAGGTGGCCCGGGTCGCGACCGCCCGCGGGCTGCCGAGCACCCAGGTGGCCGCGCTCGTACGTCAGCAGACCCAGCACCCGACGCTGGGCTTCCTCGGGCAGCCACGGGTCAACGTGCTGCAGCTCAACCTCGCCCTCGCGCGGGTGGCCGCGCGGGGCTGACGTGGCGGCCGGGCACAATCGCGGGGTGGCTCGCGGACGACTGCGCATCTATCTGGGCGCTGCCCCCGGTGTGGGCAAGACCGTCGCCATGCTCGGCGAGGGGCGCCGCCGCCGCGACCGGGGCACCGACGTGGTCGTCGGCGTCGTCGAGACCCACGGGCGGGCCCGCACGGCCGACGCGCTCGCGGGGCTGGAGGTGCTCCCCCGGGTCGCTGTCGCGCACGGCAACCGCACCGTCGACGAGCTCGACGTCGACGCGGTGCTGCGCCGCGCACCGCAGGTGTGCCTGGTCGACGAGCTCGCGCACACCAACGCCTCCGGCTCGCGCCACCGGCGCCGCTGGCAGGACGTCGAGGAGCTGCTCGACGCCGGGATCGACGTGATCTCGACCGTCAACGTGCAGCACCTGGAGTCGCTCAACGACGCCGTCGCCGGCATCACCGGGGTGCGGCAGCGCGAGACGGTGCCCGACGAGGTGGTGCGCGCGGCCGACCAGGTCGAGCTGGTCGACATGAGCCCGGAGGCGCTGCGCCGCCGGCTCGCCCACGGCAACGTCTACCCCGCCGAGCGGGTCGACGCGGCGCTGTCGAACTACTTCCGCCCCGGCAACCTCTCCGCGCTGCGCGAGCTGGCGCTGCTGTGGGTCGCCGACCGGGTCGACGAGCACCTGGAGCACTACCGCGACGAGCAGCGCATCGAGCAGACCTGGGCCACCCGCGAACGGGTGCTCGTGGCGCTCACCGGCGGCCCCGAGCAGGAGGTGCTGCTGCGCCGCGGAGCACGCATCGCCGCCCGCGGCGCGGGCGGAAAGCTGTTCGCGGTCAAGGTGATTCCCGACTCGGGCCTGCGCGACTCCCCCGCCGAGTCGCTCGCGGCCGCCCGGGAGCTCACCCACGAGCTCGGCGGCGAGATGCACGTCGTCACCGGCTCCGACGTGGCCCGCTCAATCCTCGACTTCGCCCGCGGCATCAACGCCTCGCAGATCGTCATCGGCGCCAGCCGCCGGTCGGCCTGGCAGAGCCTGCTCAGCCAGGGGGTGGGCGAGCAGGTGGTGCGCGGCTCGGGCGACATCGACGTGCTGATGGTCTCCCACCCGGAGTCGCGAGCGGTGCGACGGCCGCGCTCGGCAGGCTCGCTCGGCCGAGGACGTACGCTCGCCGGCTGGCTGCTCGCCACGCTCGGCGCCGCGCTGCTCACCTGGGTGCTGACGCTGACCAGCGGCAGCCACGAGCTGCCGCTGGAGATGCTGCTCTACCTGGCGCTCACCGTGCTCGTCGCCATCGTCGGCGGGCTGCTGCCGGCCGTGGTCGCGGCCGTCGTGTCGAGCCTGCTGATCAACTGGTTCTTCACCGACCCGAGATACACCCTGACCATCAGCGAGCCCGAGAACATCGCTGCCGTCACGCTTTTCGTGCTCGTGGCCGTCGCGGTGGCCTCGGTCGTGCACCTGGCCGAGCAACGTGCCCGCCTCGCGCTGGCGGCCGAGCGCGAGTCGCGCCTCCTCGCCGACCTGGCGCACACGCTGATCGACGCCCGCGACCCGCTGACCGACCTGCTCACCGCCACCCGCGAGCTGTTCGACGCACGGGGCGCGGGGGTGCTGCGGCGCACCGCGAGCGGCACCCTGCAGGGGCCCGTCGCGACGGTCGGTGACCTGGACGGTCCGGGCGAGCTGACGACCGCGACCATCGATGAGCGGCACGCGCTCGCGCTGCGCGCACCGGCCCCGAGCGGGCGGGAGCGCCGGCTGGTCGAGGCGGTCGCCAGCCACGCCGCGGCAGCGATCCGCTCCCGGGCGCTCGCGGCCGCGGCCCAGGAGGCCGGCCGGCTCGCCCAGGACAACAAGGCGCGCGGGGCGCTGCTGGCCGCCGTGTCGCACGACCTGCGCACCCCGCTCGCCGCGATCAAGGCCGGCGTCGGCGGGCTGCGGCTCACCGACGTGGACCTCAGCGCCCAGGACCGCGCCGAGCTGCTGGAGACCGTCGAGGACTCCGCCGACCGGCTCGACGGGCTGATCGGCAACCTGCTCGACCTGTCGCGCCTGCAGTCCGACTCGGTGCGCCCGCACCTGGTGCCGGTCGAGGCGTCCGAGCTGGTCGACCTGGCCCTCGCCGGCCTCGCGGGCCGCGGCCGCGTGGAGGTCGACGTGGCCCCCGACCTGGTGTGCGTCGCCGACGTGGGCCTTGCCGAGCGGGTGCTCGGCAACGTCGTCGACAACGCCGTGCAGCACGGCGGCCGGCACGGCGTGCGCATCGACGCGGGGCGCGTCGGCGCCGCCGTCGAGATCCGGGTCGTCGACCGTGGCCCCGGGGTGCCGGCCGACCAGCAGGAGCGCCTGTTCGCGCCGTTCCAGCGGCTCGGCGACGCGCCGCGCGGGTCGGGCGTCGGCCTGGGCCTCGCGGTGGCCCGGGGCCTCGCCGAGACGATGCGTGGCAGCCTCACCGCCGAGGACACCCCGGGCGGCGGGCTGACCATGGTGCTGCAGCTGCCCGCGACCCCCAGCGATCCTCCCGAGGAGACCCCGTGACCCACGTCCTGGTCGTCGACGACGAGGCCGCCATCGTCCGCACGCTCGGCATCACGCTGCGGGCGCACGGCTACTCCGTCGCGCAGGTGCACGACGGACGCTCGGCGCTGCAGGAGGTACTGGACTCGCCCCAGCCGCCCGACCTGGTGGTGCTCGACCTGGGCCTGCCCGACGTCGACGGCGTCGAGGTCATCCGCCGGCTGCGCGGACGTACCCAGATCCCCGTCATCGTGCTGTCGGCCCGGCACGACTCCGACGACAAGGTCGAGGCGCTCGACGCCGGCGCCGACGACTTCGTCACCAAGCCGTTCGGCGTCGAGGAGCTGCTCGCCCGCATCCGGGTGGCCGAGCGGCGGCTGCAGCCCGGCGAGCACCGGCCGGCCCCGCTGCGCACCGCCGACGTCGAGCTCGACTTCGCCGAGCGCACCGCCCGCCGCGGCGGGCAGGACGTGCACCTCACACCCACCGAGTGGTCGATGCTCGACGTGCTGGCCGAGCGGCCCGGCCACCTGGTCAGCCAGCAGGAGCTGCTGCGGCGGGTGTGGGGCGTGGGCTACGACCGGCAGTCGCACTACCTGCGGGTCTACGTCTCCCAGCTGCGCCGCAAGCTCGAGGACGACCCCGCCGCCCCGCGCCTGCTGGTCACCGAGCCGGGCCAGGGATACCGCCTGGAGGCCACCCCGCCCGCATGAACCACCCCGCATGAAACCGGGTTTCATCGGCACCCCCAGGCATGAAACCCGGTTACGTGTAACTGACCTCAATGCATCAGGGTCAAACGCACGTAACCCGGTTTCATGCGCGGGAAGGTGTGCGCCGCGCCTGACGCCTCACGCCTGACGCACTGACGCCTCACGCCTCGTCGGTCTCGGTGTCGGTGTCGGTGCGGGTGTCGGTGGCGCGGTCGCTCCTGGGGGGCGTGCCCGCGTCACCCCGCCACCGCCGTACGTCCGCGTCACCCTCGGCGTGGAAACGCGCCATCGTCATGGCCAGCAGCCGGGCGACCACCAGCGCGACGTAGTTGAGCCCGGCCAGCTGCTCCAGCATGACGATGGAGCGTGCCTGTCCCCCGACCGGCGAGATGTCGGACAGGCCCGTGCCGGTCATCGTCGTGAAGCTCAGGAACAGCATCTGCATCCAGGTCAGCGGCCCGTCGCCGGCGTGCGAGAACTGCTCGGGCCCCCAGACGTTCTGCACCGCGCCGTACAGGTACGCGAACGCCCATGCGACCACCGTGAAGCACGACCCGGTCGCGAACATCTCGTCGGTGCTGACGTGCCGGTCGGCGAACATGTACCGCACCAGCGCATAGGCCAGGTAGAAGTAGAACGCCGCGTGAGTCACGTTGGACAGCAACGAGATCGTGTTGTTGTCGCGCACGACGACCTCGACCAGGGTCAGCACCGCGGCCGGCACGCCGAACACCCACGACACCCAGTTCAGCGCCGGGGTGGCGCGCACCGCGCCGACGGCGATGACCAGCACCCCGAGCTGGAAGAGCGAGAAGACCGCGCGCCCGAGCTCGCTGTCGGTGAACGGGTAGACCAGGATCCCCAGCAGCTGGGCGCCGAGCAGCACCGCGTTGGGGTAGTAGCGCCACCGCTGCCACCGCGGCCGCGGACCCCCGGCCGCGGTGCACCCGGTCCTCAGCGGCCGTGCTGGGTCAGCTCCCACGCGTCCTCACCGGACTCATCCTCGCCGTCATGGCCGTCGTGGTACGCCTGCGCCGGCTCCTCGCCCACGTCACCGGCGTCGTCGGCCCGGTCGGGGACCTCCTCGCCGCGCAGCAGCGCGAGCGTGGTCGGCAGGTCGTCGGGCTTGACCAGCACGTCACGCGCCTTGGAGCCCTCGGACGGGCCGACGATGCCGCGCGACTCCAGCAGGTCCATCAGGCGACCGGCCTTGGCGAACCCGACGCGCAGCTTGCGCTGCAGCATCGAGGTCGACCCGAACTGCGTGGTGACGACCAGCTCGGCCGCCTGCAGCAGCACGTCGAGGTCGTCGCCGATGTCCTCGTCGATCTCCTTCTTGGGCGCCGAGACGGCGACGTCGTCGCGGTAGGTCGGCTTCAGCTGCTCGCGCACGTGCTCCACGACCTGCTGGACCTCGGTCTCGGTGACCCACGCGCCCTGCACACGCATCGGCTTGGAGGCGCCCATGGGCAGGAACAGCGCGTCACCCTGGCCGATGAGCTTCTCGGCGCCGGGCTGGTCGAGCACGACGCGGCTGTCGGCGAGCGAGCTGGTGGCGAAGGCGAGACGGCTCGGCACGTTGGCCTTGATCAGACCCGTGACGACGTCGACCGAGGGGCGCTGCGTCGCGAGCACCAGGTGGATGCCGGCCGCGCGCGCGAGCTGGGTGATGCGCACGATCGACTCCTCGACGTCGCGCGGCGCCACCATCATCAGGTCGGCGAGCTCGTCGACGATCACGAGCAGGTAGGGGTAGGGCTGCAGCACCCGCTCCGACCCGGGCAGCGGCTGCACCCGTCCGGCACGCACCGCCTTGTTGAAGTCGTCGATGTGCTTGTAGCCGAACGCCGCGAGGTCGTCGTAGCGGGTGTCCATCTCGCGCACGACCCACTGCAGCGCCTCGGCGGCCTTCTTGGGGCTGGTGATGATCGGGGTGATCAGGTGCGGGATGCCCTCGTAGGCGGTCAGCTCGACCCGCTTGGGGTCGACCAGCACCATGCGCACCTCGTCGGGCGTCGCGCGCATGAGCACCGAGGTGATCATCGAGTTCACGAAGCTGGACTTTCCGGCGCCGGTGGCGCCCGCCACCAGCATGTGCGGCATCTTCGCGAGGTTGGCGATGACGTAACCACCCTCGACGTCCTTGCCGACGCCCATCACCATCGGGTGCTCGTTGCCGCGAGCGGCCTGGCTGCGCAGCACGTCCCCGAGGCTGACCTTCTCGCGGTCGGTGTTGGGGATCTCGATGCCGATGGCCTTCTTGCCCGGGATGGGGCTGAGGATGCGAACGTCGGCCGACGCGACGGCGTAGGCGATGTTCTTCGACAGCGCCGTGACCTTCTCGACCTTGGTGCCGCCGCCCAGCTCGACCTCGTAGCGGGTGACCGTCGGGCCGCGGGTGAACCCGGTGACCTCGGCGTCGACGTTGAACGACTCCAGCGTCTCGGTGAGCGCCTCGACGACGCGGTCGTTGGCCGACGAGCGCGACTTGTGCGGGGTGCCCGGCTCGAGCAGCGTGCTCTCGGGCAGCGTGTAGGTGACGTCGCCCGCCAGCGCGAGCTGCTCGACGCGCTGCGGCAGCTGCTGGGTGGGCGGGGCCTCCAGCTTGGACCTGCTCTCGCCGGCGGCCGCCTCCCCCGCCTTGGCGGTCGGCAGCTTGACCGCGCCCTGCTTGGCCCGGTCCAGCGCCTCGGCGGCCTCGGCCGCCTCGCCGTCGTAGACCTCGCCGCCGGCGCGCTCGGGGTCGTCCTTGGGGGCCTTCTCGCCGGGGCGCAGCACCCGTCCGCCCTTGGTCCGACGGGGTACGACCGTGGCCGCCTGCTCGAACGCCTCGTCACCCTCGCGGGCCTCGTCGTCGGACTCGGGCTCGGCGTCCTTCTTGCGGGTGCGCCTGCGCCGCTTCGGCGCCGTGCCGTCGATGTCGGCGCCGTGCCGGTCGGCCGCGACGGCGTCGAGCTGCTCCTCGTCCTGGCCGTCGTAGGCCTCGGGCATGCCGAAGATCCGGTCGCGCAGCTCGCCGAGCCGCTGCCCGACCAGGTGCACCGGCGTGGCGGTGACGACGAGCAGGCCGAAGACCCCGAGCAGGAGCAGCAGCGGCACCGCGCCCCAGACCCGGACGGCCGCCTCGAGCGGGCTGGAGGCCAGGAAGCCGATGATGCCGCCGGCCTCGCGCATGGCCTCCTGGCCGTCGGGCGGGGCGGGCATGCCGTCGGCGAGGTGGGCCAGGCCGCAGGCGGAGAAGGCCAGCATGACCAGGCCGATGACGACCCGGTTGGTCGGTTGGTGGCCGCGCGGCGAGCGCAGCAGGTGCACCCCGAGCAGCAGCAGCACGAGCGGCAGCACCAGGCCGACCCGGCCGAACGTGCCCGCGACGACCGCGTGCACGACGTCGCCGAAGAATCCGCTCAGGCCCCACCACTCGCGAGCGGCGACGACGAGCGAGAGCGCGACGAGCAGGAAACCGACTCCGTCGCGACGGTGCTCGGGGTCGAGGTCGCGCGCGGACGTCCCGACCCGACGGGCGGCGCCGCCGGCGACGTGCGCGACGCCCATCCAGGTGCCGCGCAGCGCGCGCAGCGGCAGGGGCAGCCCGCCGCTGGTCGTCTTGGCGCGCGTGCTGCCACCCGCGCCGGCCTTCTTCTTGGCGGGCGGGCGGGAGGACGTGCGCGAGGACGGTCGCGTGGAGCGACCGCGACTCGCGGAGGCGCGCTGGGACGACGCGGACTGACGGGTGGCCACGTCCGCAGGGTAGCCCTTCGTCCCACCTGCACCACGTGTCACACGCGGGGGCCGGCGATGCCGAGGCCCGGAGGGCACGTCACCGATCGGACCGAGCGACCCGCCCCGGCGCCGCTGCCGGCGGCCCCCGACCCCGACGTACGCCCGGGGCTCAGGACCGCAGGCGGCGCAGCACTCCCCGGGCCGGCGCGGTCGCCGCCGACCCGAGCGAGACGGCCGCGCCGATCGCGCCCGCCCCGAGCCGGGCGCCCTGGGCCGACAGCGACAGGTGCATGTCGCGGGTGGCCCGGCGCACGGCCTCGTCGAAGCCGGCGGCCCCGCCGGGCGGGGGCGGGACCAGGTCGTCGAGGTCCTCCTCGGAGCGCACGGCGTCGTGGATCAGGCTGCCGACCAGCGGCCGCGCCACCCCGGAGTCGACCGGCGTGACGAGCCCCACCCACAGGCTGGCGAGCTCGGGGGTGAGCACCGGCACGGTCGCGATGTAGCGCGGGCCGAGGTCGGTGAGGGCCGCGAAGCGCTCCATCATCTCGGCGTAGGTCAGCACGTCGGGGCCGCCCACGTCGAAGGTGCGGTTGAGGTCGGCCGGCAGGTCGGCGGCCTCGGCGAGGTAGTGCACGACGTCGTCCGCGGCGATCGGCTGGATGCGGTTGCGCAGCCAGCGCGGCGCGACGACGACCGGCAGCCGCTCGGTGAGGTAGCGCAGCATGTCGAACGACGCCGACCCGTCGCCCAGCACCACCCCGGCCTGCAGGACCGCGGTCGGCACGCCCGAGTCGAGCAGGATCTTCCCGACCTCGACGCGCGAGGCCAGGTGCGGCGACAGCTCGCCGTCGGGGTGCAGGCCGCCGAGGTAGACCAGCCGCCGGACGCCCTGCTGCGCCGCGGCGGTCGCGAACGTGCGCGCCAGCTCGCGGTCGCGCTCCTCGAAGTCGTCGCCGCCGGCCATCGAGTGCAGCAGGTAGTAGGCCACGTCGACGCCCTCGAGCGCCGCGGCCACGTCGTCGGCGTCGGACGCGTCGCCCTCGGCGACCTCGACCGCGTCGCCCCAGTCGAGCTCGGCGATGCGGTCGGCGCTGCGCGAGAGCACCCGCACCGTCCGGCCGCGACGCAGCAGCTCGGGGACGAGCAGCCCGCCGATGTATCCGGTGGCGCCGGTGACGAGCACCGGCCCGTCGCCGGCGGGCCGGTCGGTCTGGTCCGTGGCCATGTCAGTCTCCGATCGCGAGGGCGGGGGGAAGCAGCAGGAGCATGCCGAGCGACCACACCACATGGGTGATCGTCGGCGCGAGGATGCCACCGGTGACCCGACGCTGCAGGCCGGTCACCAGGCCGAGCGCGGCGGCGGCCAGCACGAGCAGCGGCACCCCCGTGCCCACGGTCGACAGGGTGTACGCGATCGTCGAGACCGCGACGGGGTGGCGGGTGAGCGCGGCATACATCGCGCCGCGGAAGAACAGCTCCTCGGCGATGCCGTTGATCGCCGTGATGAGCGCGACGGCGAGCAGCGAGCCGAAGCGGGCGTGGTCGAGCAGCTCCTCCACCGGGCCGCGCAGCAGCGGGATCCGGCCCACCACGAGCGCCCCGGCGAGGAACACCAGCAGCAGCGAGACGCCGAGGACGACCGGCTGCACGACCGGGCGCGCGTCGATGCGCCCGGTGCGGGTGCGCGCGCGGCCCAGGTGCAGCGGCCCGGAGGCGAACGCCCCGGCCACCCAGACCGCGGCGAGCGCGAGGGTGGCGACGTAGAAGGCCGAGCTGCCAGGGGGCGTACGCAGCGCCCAGGTCAGCAGCGCGAAGCCGACGACGAGGGTGGCCAGCACCACGACCTGGCGGCGGCGGATCGCGGCGCGCGACTCACGGTGGTCGCGCGGCACCGGGTCGACCAGGGCCGCCCGGGCGAACCGTCCCAGCTCGCCGAAGGGCCCGCCACCGCGCTCGCTCACCACCGCACCGTATGCCCTGGGGGCGCTGCCTGCCCTGGGGGCGCTGCGGTCGCGCGGGGCGGCCGGTCGGGCGCTGCGGCACTCAGCCCGGGACGCGCAGCCGCGCCCAGACCACCGCGTGGTCGGTGTCGGGCACGGTCGCGCTGCCGGCATCGACCACGCGACCGCCGCGCTGCAGCACGTGGTCGATCTGCACGAACGGCGGCACCCGCTGCCCCACCGGCCAGGTGCGCACCCACCCCTTCCCGGCGGCGCCGTGGGCGTCGGTGAGCCCGGCGGTCGCCTCGCGGAAGGCCGGGTGGGCCGAGGAGGAGTTGAAGTCGCCGGCCAGCACCAGCGGCTCGTCGGTCGGCTGCGCGCGCACCCACCGCCCCAGGTCGCGCAGCTGTCGGTGCCACCCCGCGACGAGCTCGCCGGCGGGTGGGTACGGGTGCACGCCCTTGACGACGTACGTGCCCGAGGGTGCGCGCACGCGCGCGACAGGTGAGCCGAAAAGGCCTGGCACCTGGGCGTTCTCGAGCGTCTGGAGCGGGTGGCGGCTGCGGATCACGGTGCCGTCGGCGCCGGTGCGCGGGCTGCCGGCCGACTGCGGCAGGAGGCGGTCGAGGCCGGCGCGGCGCAGCGCGGCGGCCGCGTCGGGCGTGACCTCGACCAGGACGAGCACGTCGACGCGCTGCTCGCGCACCAGGGTGACGAGCGCGGCGGGGTCGGCGCGGCCGTACTGCAGGTTGGCGCTCATCACGACCTGGTCGCCCGGGCGCGACGGCACCGTGTCGCTGCGCAGCGAACCCCCGGCGAGCAGCAGCGGTACGAGCGCGGCCAGCACCGCGAGCACCGTCGCGGCGGTCCGGTGCCGCAGCGCCAGCAGCAGCGCCGCCCAGCCCACCGCGAGCGCCCCGACGACGGGGAAGGCTGCCTGCAGGACGGGGACCTGGAAGCGGTGGGTGTCCCACCAGCGGGTGCTCACCAGCAGCGCGACCAGCACGGTCAGGCCGGCGGCGGCGAGGCGCCGGGTGCGCGCGGACGGCCGTCGCACCATCCCCGCCTGCCGCACGGTCACGAGCCTAGACACCCGCTCGCCGTCCTGAGCGCCAGCATCGGGGGCATCCTGATGCTCGCCGTCGCGGCGCTGGCCTTCGTGCTCACGCCGAAGGGCACCGACGTCGCGCGCGCCGCGCACTGACGCCGCGACGCCGCTGCGCACGGGGACCGGGCCAGTGAAGCGTTCCGCTTCACTTCTGGTGAATGAAGTTCTATGCTTCATTCCATGGCTCGGTCCCCGTCCCTGTCGTGCGCCGCCCTGATCGTCGACGTCGTCGGCTCCCGCACCCACCGCGACCGCGCCGGGCTGCACGACCGGCTCGTCGCCGCGTTCGAGCAGACCCGGGAAGAGTTCCCCGCGCTGCGCGCGCCGGGGGTGACGGCGGGCGACGAGTTCCAGGCGACGTACGCCCGGCTCGGCGACGCGATCGGCGTCGCCTTCGCCGTGCGGCTGGCGCTGGCTCCCGAGGTCGAGGTGCGCGCCGGGCTCGGCTACGGCGGGGTGACCGACCTCTCCGACGAGGCGGGGGCGTCCGACGGGCCGGCCTGGTGGGCCGCCCGCGACGCGATCGTCCACGTCGAGGAGCGCGCCGCGCGCGCGGCCACCAAGCACGCCCGGTTCTCCTACCGCACCGACGACCAGACCGCTCCCCCGCCCGCAGCGGTCGACCCGGCCCTGGCCTGCCTCGACCAGCTGCTCGGCCCGCTCGACGAGCGCTCGTGGCGACTGCTGCGCGGGCTGGTCGACGACGTCCCCCAGCAGCAGCTGGCCGCCGAGCTCGGCATCAGCACCTCCGCCGCGTCGCAACGGGTGCGCGGCCACGGCCTCGCGGTGGCCGCAGCGGCGATCCGCCGGCTGCGCACGCTGCCGTGACGCGCGTGGCTATCGGCGGGTGTCCGACCTCGCTCCTACCCTGGCGCCATGCCTGACTTCCTCGTGGTCGCCGCGCTCGGCGTGCTCGCGACCCTGGGCGGCGGACCGCTGACGGTGCTCGTCTTCCGGCTCGCCGACCGGGGCCGCCCCGAGGAGCCACGGCCGACGCCGGCCTTCCCCGACCTGCACCGCGGCCCCCTCGAGGGCGCCGCCGACCGGTTGCGCGGCGGCGCCTGGATCGGGTCGCTGGAGCGGGTCGCGATCTACGCCTCGGTCGTCGCGGGCTGGCGCGAGATGGTCGCGCTCGCCCTGGCCATCAAGGGGCTCGGGCGCTATCCGGAGCTGCGGTCGGGCGACGACCCCGCCGTCGCCGAGCGGTTCATCATCGGCACGTTCGTCAGCGTGCTGTGGGCCTGCGCCTGCGCCGCGCTCGCGCGCACGATCATCGGCTGACGGCTCGATCCCGTGCCGCAGGCCGTGGCCCGCGTGCACCCCGGCCGCCAGGTCGGCCACCAGCTCCCGCAGCGCGCGCCACCCGGTGCGCCCCGTCCTCGTCTCGTCCATGCGCCCAGCCTGCGCCGGCGTACGGCCGGGCACGAGTGGCATGAATGACGACCTTCGATAAGATCGCGCCATGGCGCGCACCGCTCGCACCCGCCCGCACGTCGTGGCCGTCCTGGCCTACGACGGCATGACCGGCTTCGAGGCCGGTGCGGCGATGGAAGTGTTCGGCTACCCCTGGCCCGGCCTGCCGCAGCCGTGGTACTCCCTGCGGCTGTGCGCCGAGGGCAGGCGGGCGAGCACGATCGGCGGCGGGCAGCTGCGCACCGACCACGACCTCGACGACCTGGCCCGCGCCGACACCGTGATCGTGCCCAGCGTCGGCGACGTCACCCAGCCACCGTCCCCGGCCGTCGTGGCCGCCCTGCAGACCGCCGCGCGCCGCGGCGCACGCATGGTCTCGATCTGCTCCGGAGCGTTCGCCCTCGCCGGCGCCGGGCTGCTCGACGGACGCCCCGCCACGACCCACTGGCAGTACGCCGACCGCCTGCGCGACACCTATCCCCGGGTGCGCGTCGAGCGCGCCCCGCTGTTCGTCGACGACGGCGACGTGCTCACCAGCGCCGGGTCGGCGGCCGGGCTCGACCTGTGCCTGCACCTGGTCCGGCTCGACCACGGCGCCGAGGTCGCCGGCCGCATCGCCCGCCGGATGGTCGTGCCGCCGCACCGCGCCGGCGGGCAGGCCCAGTTCATCGAGGAGCCGCTCCCCCGCGACCCCGACGACGACCGCGTCTCGGCCAGCATCGACTGGGCCACCGCCCACCTCGACCAGGCGATCGACGTCGCGACCCTCGCCGCCCGGGCGTCGATGTCGCTGCGCACCTACCAGCGCCGGTTCACCGCCGCCACCGGCACCAGCCCCGCCCGGTGGCTCACCGAGCGACGCGTGCACCGCGCCCAGGAGCTGCTCGAGTCGACCGACCTGAGCGTCGAACAGATCTGTGCCGCAACGGGATTCGCGACCCCCATCACCCTGCGCCACCACTTCCGCGCCCGCCTGGGCACCAGCCCCACGGCCTACCGGCGCGCGTTCCGCTCCCAGGGTGCGTGAGGCGTACGGCGGGCAGACGGACAGGAAGAACGAGGACCCCGACGCCGGAGACGGCGCAAACCCGGTGGCCGCCACGGGTTCGTCCTGTCGAGATGTACGCAACTCCTCAGGCGCGCGTGATCCCACCACCGGGCAGCGCCGCCGTCAGGCGCGCACTCTCCCGACGCCTTCCTCGTCCCTGCCCGGTGCCGACGCTTCGCGTGATCCCACCACCGGGCAGCGCCGTCGTCAGGCGTCGATCACCATCGGAATGATCATCGGCCGTCGCCGCAGCTTCCCGCCGACGTAGCCGCCCACCGTGCGGCGGATGATCTGCTGCAGCTGGTGGGAGTCGGTGACGCCCTTGCGGCGCGCATCCTCCAGGGCCTCCTCCAGCTTGGGCAGCACCTTCTCGAAGACCTGCTCGTCCTCGGCGAAACCGCGGGTGCGGATGTCGGGGCCGGCGGCGATCTTCCCGGTCGCGGCGTCGCGCACCACGATGATCGTCACGAAGCCCTCGTCGCGCAGGATGCGCCGGTCCTTCAGCATCGTCTCGTCGGTCGTGCCGACCAGCGAGCCGTCGACGTAGACGTAGCCGCACGGCACCGCCCCCACGATCGAGGCCTTGCCGTCGACCAGGTCGACGACCACGCCGTCCTCGGCGAGCACGACGTTCTTCGCGGGCACCCCGGTCTGCTCGGCGAGCTTGCCGTTGGCGACCAGGTGACGCCACTCGCCGTGGATCGGCATGACGTTCTTGGGCTTGACGATGTTGTAGCAGTAGAGCAGCTCGCCGGCGCTGGCGTGCCCCGAGACGTGCACCAGCGCGTTGCCCTTGTGCACCACGTCGGCGCCGAGGCGCATCAGCCCGTTGATCACCCGGTAGACCGCGTTCTCGTTGCCGGGGATGAGCGAGCTGGCCATCAGGATCGTGTCGCCGGGGCCGACGTCGATCTTGTGGTCACGGTTGGCCATCCGCGAGAGCGCGGCCATCGGCTCACCCTGCGACCCGGTGCAGATCAGCACGACCTCGTCGTCGCGGTACTGGTCGAGCTTCTTGGCGTCGATGAGCACGCCGTCGGGCACCTTCAGGTAGCCCAGCTCCTGGGCGATCGTCATGTTGCGGACCATCGACCGGCCGACCATGGCGACCTTGCGGTCGAACTCGTACGCCGTGTCCAGCACCTGCTGCACGCGGTGCACGTGGGACGAGAAGCAGGCGACGATGATCCGGCGCTGCGCCTTCTCGAAGACGGTCTCGATCGCCGGGAGGATGTTGCGCTCGGGCGTGGTGAAGCCGGGCACGTCGGCGTTGGTCGAGTCGGTGAGGAAGAGGTCGACCCCCTCCTCGCCCATCCGCGCGAACGCGCGCAGGTCGGTGATCCGCTTGTCCAGCGGCAGCTGGTCCATCTTGAAGTCGCCGGTGCACAGCAGGTTGCCGCCGGGCGTGCGGATGAACACCGCGAGCGCGTCGGGGATCGAGTGGTTGACCGCGACGAACTCGCAGTCGAACGGGCCGATCTGCTCGCGCTGCCCCTCCTTGACCTGCAGGGTCAGCGGGGTGATCTTGTGCTCCTTGAGCTTGGCCTCGACGAGCGCGAGGGTCAGCTGGGAGCCGATCAGCGGGATGTCGCGCTTCATGCGCAGCAGGTAGGGCACGGCCCCGATGTGGTCCTCGTGCCCGTGGGTCAGCACGATGCCGTCGATGTCGTCGAGCCGGTCGGCGATGTACTCGAAGTCCGGCAGGATCAGGTCGACGCCCGGGTGGTCGTCGGGGAAGAGCACGCCGCAGTCGACGATCAGCAGGCGCCCGTCGTACTCGATGACCGTCATGTTGCGGCCGACCTCGCCGAGGCCGCCGAGGGCGACGACCCGCACACCCCCCTTCGCGAGTGCTGGGGGCGGTCCGAGCTCGGGGTGCGGGTGGCTCACATCAGTCCTGAGGTGGTCAGGGCATCGCGCAGGAGCGCGCGGTGCTCGTCGGGTGCCGGCAGCAGCGGCAGCCGGCAGAAGTCGGAGTCGATGACGCCGAGCAGCTTCATCGCAGCCTTGGCCTGGATGGCCCCCTGGCTGGTGTGCATCACGGCGTCGACGACGGGGATGAGTCGGGTGTGGATCTCGCGGGCGGTGGCCAGGTCGCCGGCGTCGACGGCGCGGACCATCGCGGCGTACTGCTCGCCCGCGACGTGCCCGACGACCGAGACGACGCCGACCGCGCCCTGCGCGAGGTGGGCCAGGTTGACCACGTCGTCGCCGGAGAACCACAGCAGGTCGGTCTCGGCCATCAGGCGGCTGGCCTCGAAGAAGTCGCCCTTGGCGTCCTTGACGGCCTGGATCTCGGGGATCTCAGCGAGCCGGCGGATCGTGTCGGTGGCGAGCGCCGTGGCCGTGCGGCCCGGGATGTCGTACGCCATCGCGGGCAGCCCCGTCGCCTGCGCCACCGTGCGGAAGTGCTCGACGATGCCCGGCTGGGTCGGCTTGTTGTAGTACGGCGTCACGATGAGCACGGCGTCGGCGCCCAGGCCGGCCATGGCCTCGGCGGCGCGCACCGAGTGGGCGGTGTCGTTGGTGCCGACGCCCGCGGTCACCTGGACGCGGTCACCGACCGCCTCGACGACGGCCTTGACCGTCGCGAAGTTCTCCTCGTCGGTGGTCGTGGCCGACTCACCGGTGGTGCCGTTGACCACGAGCCCGTCGTGGCCGTGGTCGGCGAGGTAGGTGGCGACGCGCTGCACGCCGTCCAGGTCGAGCCGGCCGTCCTCGCGCATGGGCGTGACCATCGCGGTGACGACGCGGCCGAACGGGGTGGAGGTCATGGTGCTCAAGGCTAGCCGTCACCCCGGGTCGCGCGCCGACCGGCTGGCCCGGGCGAGGCGTCCCGTCGCGCGCGGTGCTGTCGGTGGCCCCCTCTACCCTCGTCGGCATGCGCCAGTACCTCGACCTCCTCTCGCGCGTGCTCGACGAGGGCACCCCCAAGTCCGACCGCACCGGCACCGGCACGCTGTCGGTCTTCGGGCACCAGATGCGGTTCGACCTGGCCGAGGGTTTCCCGGTGCTGACCACCAAGAAGCTGCACCTGCGGTCGATCTTCGGCGAGCTGCTGTGGTTCCTGCGGGGCGACACCAACGTGCAGTGGCTGCACGATCGGCGCATCTCGATCTGGGACGAGTGGGCCGACGAGAACGGCGACCTGGGCCCGGTCTACGGCCACCAGTGGCGCAGCTGGCCGACGCCCGACGGCGGCACGGTCGACCAGATCGCGCGGGTGGTCGAGAGCATCCGCACCAACCCCGACTCGCGCCGGCACATCGTGTCCGCGTGGAACGTCGCCGACGTCGACGACATGGCGCTGCCGCCGTGCCACACGATGTTCCAGTTCTACGTCAGCCCGGCCACCGGCGACCGCCCGGCGCGCCTGTCCTGCCAGCTCTACCAGCGCTCGGCCGACATCTTCCTGGGCGTGCCGTTCAACATCGCCTCCTACGCGCTGCTCACCTCGATGGTCGCCCAGGTCACCGACCTGGCACCCGGCGAGTTCGTGCACACCCTCGGCGACGCGCATCTGTACTCCAACCACGTCGACCAGGCCCGCGAGCAGCTGACCCGCACCCCCAAGCCGCTGCCGACGCTGCGGCTCAACCCAGCGGTGCGCGACCTCGACGCCTTCGAGCTGGAGGACATCACGCTCGAGGGCTACGTGGCCGACCCGACGATCAAGGCCCCGATCGCCGTATGAGCGGCGAGGAGCGCGCAGCGCAGGGTGCGGGCGAGGAACGAGCGGCGCAGGGTGCGGGCGAGGAGCAGTCACCAAGCCGGTCGAGGGGTGGCGAGGCGCTGGCCGAGCCACGCATCGAGACCACGCCGGCGAGCTCCCCGGCCGTGCGCGACGGGGCGCCGCGGGTGCCGTTGGTGCCGGCGGCGTACGTCGCGCTGCTGCGCGAGCAGGGCGGCCGGCACGAGGTGCTGCTGCAGGAGCGGCGCGGCACCGGGTTCATGGACGGCTGGTGGGGCTGCGGCGCCGCCGGGCACGTCGAGGCCGGTGAGTCGGCGTTCGACGCGGCGGTCGGCGAGGCGCGCGAGGAGCTCGGTGTCGAGGTGTCGCCGGGCGACCTGGTGCCGGTGACCACGCTGCAGCGCTACAGCCTGACGCGGCTGCCGGTCGAGCAGCGCGCCGACATCTTCTTCACGTGCAGCCGCTGGTCGGGCGAGCCGCGGGTGATGGAGCCGGCGAAGAGCGCAGGGGTCCGCTGGTTCCCGCTGGACGAGCTGCCCGAGCGCACCGTGCCGCACGAGCGTCAGGCGCTGGAGCTGGTGGCGGCCGGCGGCGACATCCCGGCGTACGTCACGCGCGGCTTCGCCCAGTCCCTCACCCTGGT
The DNA here is from genome assembly GCF_006716095.1 of Barrientosiimonas humi. NCBI lineage: Bacteria > Bacillati > Actinomycetota > Actinomycetes > Micrococcales > Dermacoccaceae > Barrientosiimonas > Barrientosiimonas humi. Next base: position 840,413 of record NZ_VFOK01000001.1, on the reverse strand, counting down.
CGCGGCGATGGGCCGCAACCGGATCATCGGCGCCGACGGCGACATGCCGTGGCACCTGTCGGAGGACCTCAAACGGTTCAAGCGGATGACGCTCGGCGGCACGCTGATCATGGGCCGCGGCACATGGGACGCCATCGGCCGCCCGCTGCCCGGCCGCACCAGCATCGTGCTGACGCGGGACCGCGACTGGTCGGCGGAGGGCGCGCTGGTCGCGCACTCGCTGGCCGAGGCGCTCACGATGGCGCCCGACGGCGAGGTGTTCATCGGGGGCGGCGGGCAGATCTACCGCGAGACGATCGACCTCGCCGACACCCTCGAGCTCACCGAGATCGACGCGGAGCCCGAGGGCGACACGACCTTCCCCGAGGTCGACCTGCAGCAGTGGCGCGAGGTCTCCCGCGAGCGGCGCGAGGGGTTCGACTGGGTCACCTACGTGCGGCGCTGACGCGGCTCAGACCGCGAGCGCGTCGACCAGGCCGGTGTCCTGCAGCGACACCCACATGCCGGCGGCGACGATCGCGAGGATGATCGCGGCGACGACGGCGTGCAGCCGCCAGTGCTCCCGCACGACCGCGACGAACTCGCGCAGGTAGGCCGACGGCACGTAGTACCTCGCCGTCGGCGCCCCGACGACGTGCGCGCCGGTGCCCAGCCGCCGGGCGAGCAGCGCGGTGCGGAACACGTGGTAGTCGTTCGTGACCACGAGCATCCGGCCGCCGGGGCGACGCTCCTGCACCAGGGCACGGCTGAGCAGCAGGTTCTCCTCGGTGGTGCGCGCCCGGTCCTCCACGACGAGGTGGGCGGGGTCGACGCCCTTGCCGCGGGCGTACTCCGCCATGGCGACGCCCTCGGGCACCGACTCGTCGGGGCCCTGCCCGCCGGAGGGCACCACGAGCGGGGCATGCCCCTCGCCGCGCTGCCGCTGATAGATCCCCACCGCCCGGTCGAGGCGCGCGGCGAGCAGCGGCGGCACCCGCCCGTCGATGACCCGCGACCCGAGCACCACCAGGGCGTCCGCGCGGCGCGTGCGCGGCGCGAACCGATAGGTCAGGCAGTAGGCCGCGAAGCAGGCGAACACCCACCCGACGTAGCCCCCGAGCAGCAGCAGCGCGAGCACGAACGAGACGAACCAGGTCGGCCGTTCCCGCTGGGTGACCACGACGAGCAGCACGGGCAGCGCGGCCATCGCGAGCCCGGTCAGCAAGGACATCAGGTTGCCCAGCGAGCGTCCCTCGCGGCGCAGCATGACCAGCCCGTTGGCGATCAGGAAGACCGACAGCACGAGATAGCCCAGCGGCAGCACGCCCAGCGCCACGACGGCGATCAGCTGGGCCAGCGGGCCGGGGTCGTCCTGCTGCGCGGTGAGCACCGCGATCGCCCCGAGGGCCAGCGCCAGCACGGCGAAGACCCCGTTGCGCAGCCGGCGCGGGTCCTGCCGCCAGCTCACGACCAGCGCCACGGCGCAGGCGATCGCCGCGCCTCCGGTCACGTAGGGAGTCATCACCGCACCATTGTCGCGATCGACCTCGGCGCGCGCCCGGGAGGCGTACGCCCGCCGCCCCTCGAGTGCGCCCGTCCCGGCCCGCGGGCGCGACGAGCGGCCTAGCCTCGCCCCATGCACCGTTCCCGCATCGGCGTCGTCCTCATCGACCACCCCGACGCCTCCTACGACGCTTCGGCCGCGTTCTGGGCCGGGGCGCGCGGTGGTGCGCGGCGCTCGAGCGAGGCCCCCGGCGCGGAGCCCTACGAGTCGCTGGACCGGTTGCCCGGCGAGGTGATGCTGGAGCTGCAGCGCACGGGAGCCGGCACTCCCCCGCGCGTGCATCTGGACATCGAGACCGACGACGTCGAGGCCGAGGTCGCCCGGGTCACCGCGCTCGGCGCGACGGTGCACGAGCGGCGCGAGGGCTACGTGATCCTGGCCGACCCGGGCGGCCTGCTGTTCTGCGTGGTGCCGGTGCAGACCGGCGACGCCTTCGCGCAGCACGCCACCACCTGGGAGTGACCGCCGGGGCGCACCGCTCGCATCGGTGACCCGCATCGGTGACCGCCCGTGCGCTCAGCCGCACGCCTGCTCACCGATGCCGCTCACCGATCCGTGCCGGGAGTGCCGAACCGCACCAGGTGGTGCCAGAGGTACTTCACCTCCTGCAGCGTCTGCCCGACATCGCCGTACGCCTGCCACCCCTCCCCGCGCGAGCGCACCACCTCCTGGGCGGCGCGGCCGACCAGCTCGGCGTCCAACGGCTGCCCGGGTCGCGCCAGCCGCGCGTGCACCTCGCGTGCCAGCCGCGGCGTGAGCCCGGTGCGGAACGCGGGGTCGAGCGCGTCCGGGTCGAGCGACCGGGCGGGCGCCCACTCCAGGTCGAAGCCGCACGAGGTCGCCGCGGCGCCGGCCACCTGCTCGACCGCGCTGCCCCGGAACGACTCGTCCAGCACCAGCGCCTCGACGTCGCCCGCCAGGCGCACCGGCGCGTGCACCTGCGCCTCGACGTAGGTGTCGCGCAGGTCGGCGGCCCGGCGCGGCGCACCGGTGAGCTCGCTCCAGCCGTCCGCCTGGGCAGCCCGCAGCACCGCGCCCATCCGCCCCCAGACACCGGCGGCGGTCGGGTCGGTCACGCTGTCGCCCCAGGTGAAGGTCGTGCGCTCCAGCAGCTCGGGGCGCAGCCGCAGGTGCCCCGACCCGAACCGCGGGCAGGCACCCCACGGGTCGCGCACCAGGCTGAGACCGGCATAACGGGGCCGCTCGTGCGGGTCCGCGTGGTCGTACGCGTCGCCGAACATCGCCTGTTCCCAACGGGTTCGGGCGCCGCGCATGACGCTGTCGAGCCCGCCGGCGGAGATACCCGTCACGAACTGGTTGTGCACCTCGCCGTCGGCGACCAGCGCCTCCAGCACCGGGCGTCCCCGCCGGTCGAGCCGGTCGGGGTGCAGGTTGATCGTCAGCGTCGGCGCACCGGGCACGGCCGCGTCGGCGTCGGCCGCGCGGGCGCGGACGGCCTCGAGCGCGCGGTCCTGGGCGGCGGTCACCGCGCCAGTGTGCCGTCAGGCGTCGTAGTCGAGCGTCACCTTTTCGCTGACCGGGTGCGACTGGCAGGCGAGCACGACGCCGGCGTCGACCTCCTCCGGCTCGAGGGCGTAGTTGCGATCCATCCGCACCTCGCCGTCGACCACGCGCGCCCGGCACGTGCCGCACACCCCGCCGGTGCACGAGAACGGCGCGTCGGGGCGCTCGCGCAGCGTGGCCGCGAGGATCGTCTCCTGCTTCGAGGGCATCGGGATGGTCGTACGCCGTCCGTCCAGGTTGACCGTGACCGTCGCCTCGGGCGGTGCGGACGGGTCCTCGACCACCGGCGGCGGCGCCGTGGGCAGCCCGGCGTCGTCGACGTGGAAGATCTCGTGGTGCACGTGCTCGTGCGGCACGCCCCGGTCCTCGAGCAGCCCGCGGGCGTCCTCGACCATCCCGAACGGGCCGCACAGGTACCACTCGTCGACCGACTCGACCGGCACCAGCAGCGAGGTGATCCGCTCGAGGCGCTCCCGGTCGATGCGGCCGGTGAACAGCTCGACGTCCTGCGGCTCGCGGGACAGCACGTGGATCAGGTGGAAGCGGCCGGGGTAGGCGTTCTTGAGGTCCTCGAGCTCCTCGAGGAACATCACCGAGTCGGTGCGCCGGTTGCCGAACAGCAGCGTCGCCCGCGACCGCGGCTCCTCCTCGAGCGCCGTCGCGAGCAGCGACAGCACCGGCGTGATGCCCGAGCCGGCGGCGATCGCGACGTGGTGGCGCGCCAGGTCGGGCCGGGTCGGGCAGGTGAAGCCCCCCAGCGGCGCCATCACCTGCACCGTGTCGCCGACCTGCAGCTCGTCGTGCACCCAGGTGGACATCGCACCACCGGGCACCTTCGCCACCCCGACGCGAACGACGTTGCGGCGCAACGCTTCTGAGCGAGGAAGGCAGATGGAGTACGACCGGCGCTCCTCGCGATCGCCGATCTGCGCGCGCAGCGTGAGGTGCTGGCCCGGCTCGAACGCGAAGGCCTCGACCAGGTCGTCGGGCACGGCGAAGGTGACCGCGACGGCCGAGTCGGTCAACGGTTGCTTGTCGACCACCGTGAGGTCGTGGAAACGGGGACGGGTGCGCTTCGGCGCAGTGCTCAGCAGCGACATCAGATGGCCTTGAACTCCTCGAACGGCTCACGGCAGGACCGGCAGCGCCGCAGCGCCTTGCACGCGGTTCCGCTGAACCGGGACAGCTCCTCGGTGTCGTCGCCCCCGCACTGCGGACACACCACCCGACGTACGCTCAGCGACAGGGCCACCGGCCCGCCCGGCTTCGCGCCGGGAGGCGCGATCCCGAAGCGCGACAACGCTTCTCGCCCATCGTCACTCATCCAGTCGGTGGTCCACGCCGGGCTCAACCGGGTCTCGACCTCGGCGCCCAGACCGTGCTTGCGGGCGACGTGCTCGATGCGGCCGCGGATGGCGTCCATCGCCGGGCAGCCGGAGTAGGTCGGGGTGATCACCACGCGCAGCACCCCGTCGGCCACGCTCGCCTCGCGCAGGATGCCGAGGTCGGCGATCGTCACGACCGGCACCTCGGGGTCGGGGATCTGCGCCACCTCCTGCAGCGGGCTCGTGGCCAGCTGCGCGCTCACCACGTCGCCCCCGGGTGGGAGCGGGCGATGTGCTGCATCTCGGCCAGAAGGTAGCCCATGACCTGGGAGTGGATGCCCTCGCGGCCGCCGCGAGAGCGCCAGCGCGACTGCTCGGGCATGGTCAGCGTGGCCAGCTCGACGACCTGCGTGACGCGGTCGAGCACCGGCTCGCGCAGGGTCGAAGGGAGCACGCCGACGCCCGCCTCGGCCGCCGCCACCGACACGTCATCGTCGTCGAAAAGCTCTGCGACATAAGGGGATACCGCGACAAGCGCATCCTGCATGCGGCGGTGCGACTCGTCAGTCCCGTCGCCCAGCCGCACGACCCACTGCTCCGCGTGGTCACGGTGATAGGTGGTCTCCTTGACCGCCTTCTCGGCCACCCCGGCGAGCACCGGGTCGCTCGACGTGGTGAGCCGGGCGTACAGCTCGCACTGGTAGGAGGCGAACCACAGCAGCCGCGCCATCTCGAACCCGAAGTCCCCGCGCGGCTGCTCCACGAGATGCACGTTGCGGAACTCCCGCTCGTCGCGGAAGTAGGCCAGGTCGTCCTCGCTGCGGCCGCCGCCGTCGAGCTCACCCGCGTGGGTCAGCAGCGCCCGCGCCTGCCCGAGCAGGTCCAGCCCCACGTTGCCGAGGGCCATGTCCTCCTCGATCTGCGGCGCCCGCGAGATCCACTCCCCCAGCCGCTGTGCGTAGACCAGCGCGTCGTCGCCCAGACCCAGGCAGTACGCCGCCACCTGCGCTACGCGCTCCTCGCCCGCAACCTCGCCGCTCGTGCCCGCTGTCGCGCTCGGTCGCACTCCGCTCCGGCCGCGTGCTCGTTCCTCGCCCGCAACCTGCGCTACGCGCTCCTCGCCGCTCATGCCTTCTGTCGCGCTCGGTCGCACTCCGCTCCGGCCGCGGGCTCGTTCCTCGCCCGCAACCTGCGCTACGCGCTCCTTGCCGCTCACAAATACTCCACGTCGTCCGGCACGTCGTAGAACGTCGGGTGCCGGTAGACCTTGTCGCCCGCCGGGTCGAAGAAGGAGTCGCGCTCGTCGGGGCTGCTCGCGGTGATGTCGTCCGCGCGCACCACCCACAGCGACACGCCCTCCTGGCGGCGGGTGTAGAGGTCGCGCGCGTTGCGCAGCGCGAGCTGCGCGTCGGGGGCGTGCAGCGACCCGGCGTGCACGTGCGACAGACCCCGCTTGGCCCGCACGAACACCTCCCACAGCGGCCAGCCCTGGGTCTCGATACGCCGCTCGTCCCTCGCGGCTACTCGACCAGCTTCGTTCTCGCTCACGCCACGGCCCCCTTCGCCCGCTCGGCCTGCTTCCCGGCGTACGCCGTCGCGGCCTCTCGCACCCACGCCCCCTCCTCGTGCGCACCGACCCGGTGCGCCATGCGCTGGCTGTTGCAGGCGCCGTCACCCTTGAGCACCCGCCAGAACTCGTCCCAGTCGATCTCGCCGAAGTCGTAGTGCCCGCGCTCCTCGTTCCACCGCAGGTCGGGGTCGGGCAGCACCAGGCCGAGCTTGTCGGCCTGCGGCACGGTCATGTCGACGAACTTCTGCCGCAGGTCGTCGTTGCTGAACCGCTTGATGCCCCAGGCCATCGACTGGGCGGTGTGCCCGCTGGTCGCGGCCTCGCCGCTGTCGGGCGGGCCGAACATCATCAGCGCCGGCCACCACCAGCGGTCGGCGGCGTCCTGGGCCATGGCGCGCTGCGCGTCGGTGCCGCGCGCGAGGGTCCACAGGATCTCGAAGCCCTGCCGCTGGTGGAACGACTCCTCCTTGCAGACGCGGATCATCGCGCGGGCGTACGGCCCGTAGGAGCAGCGGCACAGCGGCACCTGGTTCATGATCGCGGCGCCGTCGACCAGCCAGCCGATCGCGCCCACGTCGGCCCAGGTGACGGTGGGGTAGTTGAAGATCGAGGAGTACTTCTGCTTGCCGGTGTGCAGCTTGTCGAGCAGCTCGGAGCGGTCCACCCCGAGCGTCTCGGCCGCGGAGTAGAGGTAGAGCCCGTGACCGGCCTCGTCCTGCACCTTGGCCATCAGGATCGCCTTGCGGCGCAGCGACGGCGCGCGGCTGATCCAGTTGCCCTCGGGCTGCATCCCGATGATCTCCGAGTGCGCGTGCTGGGCGATCTGCCGGATCAGCGTCTGGCGGTAGTCCTGCGGCATCGCGTCGCGCGGCTCGATGCGCTGCTCGGCCGCGATCAGCGCGTCGAAGTCGCCCGCCGCGCCCCGCCGCGGATCACCCGTCGCGGACAGCCCGTCGAGGTCCGCGGTCTCGGCCGCGTTGAGCGGCACGTCGGGGTCGACGAAGTCGTTGCCGTACATGGCACCAGGATGCCGACTGTTACACGATCCTGCAAATCTGCAGCCAGAGTGTCACACGCCGCGATCGCTGGGAGACTCGACGGATGAGCGACGTCACCCCGACCCCCGACGCGGCCGTGCGCACGGCGCGCGTCACGGACGCCCCCGACATGGGCGTGCTCCAGGCGCAGGCGTGGCACCACGACTACTCCGGCACCCTCCCGCAGGACGTGCTCGCCGAGCTGTCCCCCGACCTGTTCACCGCCACCTGGCAGGCCTCGCTGCAGGACCCGCCGAGCACCGTCCACCGTGCGCTGGTCGCCACCGAGGCCGATCGCGTCGTGGGCCTCGCGGCCATCGGCCCCACCGACGAGCCCGGCGTGGGCGAGCTCCTCGTGCTGACCGTCGACCCGTCCGCCCGGCGTCGCGGCCACGGCTCGCGCCTGCTCAACGCGGCCGTGGACACGTTGCGCGCCAACGACTTTCGCGAGATCCGCGCGTGGGTCCCGGCGACCGACGAGCAGACCCGCACCTTCCTGCAGGCCGCCGGGGTCGCCCCCGACGGGGCGTTCCGCGACCGCGAGCTCGGGAGCTCCCCGGACCTGCTGCGCGAGGTGCGCCTCGTCGCCGGCATCGTCGACGAGTGAGCGAGCCCGACGACCCCAGACGCACGGCCGTCCTGCGGCAGGCGCTGTCGGTCGCGCTGGCGACCGGGTCGTACGGCATCAGCTTCGGCGCCCTCGCCGTCGCCGCCGGGCTCACGCTCCCGCAGACGGTGCTGCTGTCGCTCCTGCTGTTCAGCGGCGGGTCGCAGTTCGCGCTCGCCGGGGTGCTGGGCGCCGGCGGTGGCGGCGCCGCGGCCGTCGCCACCTCGACGCTGCTCGGCGTGCGCAACGGGCTGTACGGCCTCCAGGTCGCCCGGCTGCTCGAGGCGCGCGGGTGGCGGCGGCTCGTCGCGGCCCAGCTGACGATCGACGAGTCGACGGCCGTCGCCGTCGGCCAGCCCGAGACGCGCCTGGCGCGGGTCGGCTTCTGGGCCACCGGTCTCGGCGTCTTCGCCCTGTGGAACCTCACCACCCTCGTCGGGGCGCTGGTGGGCTCGGCGATGGGCGACCCGCGGACGTACGGCCTGGACGCTGCGGCGGTCGCCGCCTTCTGCGCGCTGCTGTGGCCGCGGCTGGACCGGCCGGTCACGCGGGTCGTCGCGGTGGCCGCCGCGCTCGTCGCCCTGGTGCTCTCGCCGCTCAGCCCGCCCGGCGTGCCGGTGCTGGCCGCGGCCGGCGCGGCCCTGGTCGCCGGCGCGATCCCGACACGTCGACGGGCGGCCGCCGCATGAGCACCTGGACCACCGTGCTGCTCGCGAGCGGGCTGGCCTACCTGCTCAAGCTGCTCGGCTTCCTGGTGCCCCAGCACCTGCTCGACGGCCCCGTCGTGTCGCGCATGGTGCGCCTGCTGCCCGTCGCGCTGCTCGCCGCCCTGGTCGCGGTGCAGACGTTCGCGGGCGAGGGCGGGGCGCTGGTGGTCGACGCGCGCACCGCCGCCCTGGCCGTCGCGATCGTGGCGATCGCGCTGCGGGCGCCGTTCATCGTCGTGGTGGTCCTGGCCGCCGCGACCGCGGCCGCCCTGCGCGCGTTCGGGATCGGCTGACTCGCGGCGTCAGGCTCAGGCGTCGGCCACGCCCCGCCACTGTCCGTGCAGCGAGGGCATGCGCTCGTACGCCGAGCGGATGTGCTGCTCGACCAGCTCGGCGGCGCGGTCGGGCTCGCGGGCCTCGACCGCGTCGAGGATCGCGTGGTGCTCGCGCCGGAGCATCGCGTTGAGGGAGTCCCAGTCGTCGGACGCCTTGAAGCCGGCCAGGATCGGTAGCCGCAGCGACTCGCGGATCGCGACGGTGAGGTCGGTCGCGAGCGAGTTGCCGGCCGCCTCGGCGATCGCGACGTGGAAGTCGGTGTCGAGGGCGTTGAAGTCCTCGCGGCTGAGACCCTCGGCGTCCATCCGCTCAACGGTCTCGCGCATCCGGCGCAGCGCGGTCAGCCCGGCGTGCCGGCTCGCGAGGCTGGCCGACAGACGCTCGAGCACCACGCGCACCTCGGTGACGTCGTCGATGGGGAAGTTCGCGAGCGCCACGTGCAGGCGCAGCAGCCGGGTGAGGGCGTGGTGCGGCACCGCGGTGACGGTGGTGCCGCCGGAGGGGCCGGCGCCGACCGAGGAGCGCACGACGCCGTTGGCCTGCAGGGTGCGCACCGCCTCGCGGACCGCCGAGCGACTCAGCCCCAGCTGCGCGGCCAGCTCGCGCTCGGCGGGCAGCTGGTCACCCACGCGGATCTGGCCGCTGAGGATGCGCTGCTCGACCCACTCCACGACCTGCTCCCAGGCGCGCAGGCTGCGGGAGCCGCCCGCGGTGGCGGGTGAGTCGGAGGACCCGGGCTCCTGCCCGGCGGTCGCGCTGGTCACCTCGCGACTGTAGACGCCGATGCGCCCGGTCGGCCGAACTCGCCCATCCAGGGGTGGCGACGCCGCTATGGTGTGGGTCACCTTTTGGTCAGACCTTTAGCGCTCTCTTCCCCCACCGGAGCCGTCACATGCCCACCGTCTTCCGCCCAGACATCGACCCGGTCGGCAACTCGCTCGTGCTGTCCTCCCTGGTCGCGATGCTCCCCCTGCTCACGATCTTCGTCACGCTCGGCGCCCTGCGCTGGAAGGCGCACTGGGCCGGGCTCGCGGCGCTGGCCGTCGCCATCCTCGTCGCGGTGCTGCCCTTCGGGATGCCCGCCGACCTCGCCCTGCTCAGCGCCACCGAGGGCGCCGTGTTCGGCCTCTTCCCGATCATGTGGATCGTCTTCGGCGCGATCGTGCTCTACCAGATCACCGTGGTGAGCGGCCGGTTCGAGGACCTGCGCGCCAGCTTCCACCTGATCTCCGACGACCCGCGCGTGCAGGCGATCATCATCGCGTTCTGCTTCGGCGGCCTGCTCGAGGCGCTCGCCGGGTTCGGCGCCCCCGTCGCCATCACCGGCGTGATGCTGATGGCGCTCGGGTTCGCCCCGCTGCGCGCCGCGGCCGTGGTGCTGCTCGCCAACACTGCCCCCGTCGCGTTCGGCGCGGTCGGCACCCCGATCATCACCGCGGGCCGCCTGACCGGCATCCCCTACCAGGAGATCGGCGCCTACGTCGGGCACCAGACCCCGATCATCGCGTTCATCGTGCCGCTGCTGCTGGTCTTCCTCGTCGACGGCTGGCGCGGCGTACGCCAGACCTGGCCGGTCGCACTCGTCGTCGGCATCGCGTTCGCGATCGCGCAGTGGTTCGCCGCGACGTACATGACCGTCGAGCTGACCGACATCGTCGCCTCGCTCGTGGGTCTGGCCGCCGCCGTGATCCTGCTGCGGTTCTGGAGCCCGGAGGGCAAGGACGCCGCCCACGAGTCGCTGGCCGCCGAGCGCGAGAAGGAGCTGGCCACGGTCGGGCCCGACGGCTCACCGGTCGGCGGGAGCGCCGGCACGGACGCCGACGACGCGCAGGCGGGCGACCCCGCGCACACCTCGCGGGCCGAGCTGGAGGAGCGGGCCCGCTCGCTCACCCCGGGCCGGATCGGGATGGCGCTGCTGCCCTACCTGCTGGTCATCGCCGTGTTCGCCGCGGCCAAGCTGGTCACGCCCATCACCGACTGGCTCGCCGGCACCGACCGCAAGATCCCCTGGCCGGGGCTGGACGGGGAGGTGCTCAACCACGCGGGCAAGCCGAACAGCTCGACGGTCTACAACTTCCAGTGGCTGTCCTCCCCCGGCACCCTGCTGATCCTGTGCTCGCTCGTCGTGGCGATGATCTACAAGGTCTCGCTCGGCGCCTGGGCCAAGGAGTTCGCCGGCAGCGCCGTGAAGCTGCGCTTCGCCTTCCTGACCGTGGCGTCGGTGCTGGCGCTGGCGTACGTCATGAACCTGTCGGGCCAGACGATCACCATCGGCACGTGGATCGCGGGCACCGGCGCGGCGTTCGCGTTCCTGTCGCCCATCCTCGGCTGGCTGGGCACGGCCGTCACCGGCTCCGACACCAGCGCCAACGCGCTGTTCGCGACGCTGCAGCAGACGGCCGGTCAGCAGGCCGGCATCGACCCGACGCTGCTCGTCGCGGGCAACACCAGCGGCGGCGTGGTCGGCAAGATGATCAGCCCGCAGAACCTCACGATCGCCGCGACGGCGGTGGGGCTGCTCGGGCGCGAGTCCGACATCTTCCGGCGGGTGGTGCTGTGGAGCATCGGCCTGGTCGCCGTCATGTGCCTGCTCGTCGGCCTGCAGAGCACCGTCCTGTCGTGGATGCTCCCGTGACGGCCGGCGCCCGCACCCAGGCCCCGCCCGGCACCCGGGTGGCGCTGCTCGCGACGTGCTTCAACGACACGATGTGGCCCGAGACGCCCAAGGCGGTCGTGCGGCTGCTGGAGCGGCTCGGGGTCACCGTGGAGTTCCCGGTCGAGCAGACCTGCTGCGGACAGATGTTCACCAACACCGGGTACGCCGACGAGGCCATCCCCCTGGTGCGCTCGTTCGTCGAGGTGTTCGGTCGGTACGACGCGGTCGTGGCCCCCTCGGGGTCGTGCACGGGGTCGGTGCGCGAGCAGTATGCCGACCTCGCCACCCGCTCCGGCGACAGCGGGTTGCAGGAAGCCGTCGGTGAGGTCGCGCCGCGGGTCTACGAGCTGTCGGAGTACCTCGTCGACGTGCTCGGCATCACCGACGTCGGCGCCTACTTCCCGCACCGGGTGACCTATCACCCCACGTGCCACAGCCTGCGGATGCTGCACGTCGGCGACCGGCCGCTGCGGCTGCTGCGCGAGGTGCGCGGGATCGACCTCGTCGAGCTGCCTGCTGCGGCCGAATGCTGTGGTTTCGGAGGGACGTTCGCGGTCAAGAACGCCGACGTGTCGGTCGCGATGGGAGCCGACAAGGCCCGTCACGTGCGCGACACCGGCGCCGAGGTGCTCGTCGCCGGCGACAACTCGTGCCTGGCGCACATCGGGGGTCTGCTCGGGCGCGAGCGCGCCGGGGTGCGCACGATGCACCTGGCCGAGGTGCTGGCGGCGACGGAGGAGTCAGCATGAGCGCGACAGGAAGCATGAGCGGCGAGGGGCGCGCGCGAGGACGTACGCGGCTGCCGCGGGCGGAGACCACGGCGACGTTCGTGGGGATGCCCGCGTTCCCGAGCATGGCGCGGGAGGCGCTCGACAACACCCAGCAGCGGCGCAACCTGGCGCACGCGACGCACACGATCCGCACCAAGCGGGCGGCTGTGGTCGGTGAGGTCCCGCAGTGGGAAGCGTTGCGGCTGAACGGTTCTCAGACGAAGGACCACATGCTCGCGCACCTGGACGACTACCTCCTGCAGCTGGAGGAGAACCTCGTCGAGGCCGGCGCGACGGTGCACTGGGCGCGCGACGCCGACGAGGCCAACCGCATCGCCATCGACCTGGTGCGCGCCGAGGGCGTCGACGAGGTGGTCAAGGTCAAGTCGATGGCCACCCAGGAGATCGAGCTCAACGAAGCGCTCGAGGCCGCGGGCATCGCGGCCTGGGAGACCGACCTCGCCGAGCTCATCGTGCAGCTCGGGCACGACCGGCCGAGTCACATCCTGGTGCCGGCGATCCACCGCAACCGCAGCGAGATTCGCGACATCTTCCGTCGCGAGATGGCGCGCGCGGGCCGTCCTGCGCCGGAGGGTCTGACCGACGAGCCGACCCAGCTCGCCGACGCGGCGCGGCTGCACCTGCGCGAGAAGTTCCTGCGCGCGAAGGTCGCGATCTCCGGCGCCAACTTCGCGATCGCCGAGACGGGTTCGCTGGTGGTTCTGGAGTCGGAGGGCAACGGGCGCATGTGCCTGACGCTCCCCGAGACGCTGATCTCGGTGGTCGGGATCGAGAAGGTGCTGCCGAGCTGGTCGGACCTGTCGACGTTCCTGCAGCTGCTCCCCCGGTCCAGCACCGGCGAGCGGATGAACCCCTACACGACGATGTGGACCGGTGCTGCCGCCGGCGACGGCCCGCAGGACGTGCACGTGATCCTGCTCGACAACGGCCGCACGTCGGTGCTCGCCGACGAGGTCGGCCGGCAGGCGCTGCGCTGCATCCGCTGCTCGGCCTGCCTCAACGTCTGCCCGGTGTACGAGCGCGCGGGCGGGCACGCGTACGGCTCGGTCTATCCCGGGCCGATCGGCGCCGTGCTCACGCCTCAGCTGCGGGGGACGTCGAGCAAGCTCGACCAGTCCCTGCCGTACGCGTCGAGCCTGTGCGGCGCGTGCTTCGAGGTGTGTCCGGTGCGCATCGACATCCCACGGTTGCTGGTGCGGCTGCGCACGCAGGTGATCGACGGCAAGCGCGGCGGTCTGCCGACGGCCGAGGGCGCCGCGATGCGGTCGGCTGCATGGATGTTCGCCGACCACCGCCGGTTCGAGAAGGCGCAGGACGCGGCGACGCTCGGGTCGCTGCTGCTCGGACGGCGCACGTCGATCCACCGGCTTCCGTGGCCGGCGTCGGCCTGGACCGAGGCACGCAACGCGCCGGTCCCGCCGCGCGAGACCTTCCGCGAGTGGTGGGTGCGCACGCACGGCGAATCTGCAACAGGCACAACCGGATCCGGCGGTCCTGGAGCTGCAGGGGGTGTGCGGTGAGCGAGGCTCGCGAGGAGATCCTGGCGCGGGTGCGCAGCGCGCTCGAGCCCGACCGTCCTGACGTACCGGTGGCCACCCAGCCGGCGCTCGCCACGGTCGACCCGGCAGCGATGCTCGAGGAGTTCCTGGAGACCACGGCCGACTATCGGGCGGTGGTCGAGCGCTGCCCCGCGGCGGAGGTCCCGGCCCGGGTCGCCGCCGCCCTGGAGCGCTACGCCGCCCGCCGCGTCGTCAGCCCGCCGGGCCTGCCCGCGGACTGGCTGACGGCGTACGCCGGGGAGGTGGTGGTCGACGAGGGACTGAGCGCGTACGACCTCGACCGGCTCGACGCCGTCGTCACCGCCGCAGCGGTGGGCATCGCGGCGACGGGGACGATCGTGCTGGACCACCAGCCCGACCAGGGGCGCCGCGCGATCAGCCTGGTTCCGGACGTGCACGTGTGCGTCGTGCGGGCCGGCCAGGTCGTGCCGGACGTGCCGCACGCGGTGGCCGCGCTGCACGCCGCTGCGCGGGAGCGCCGACCGCTGACCTGGATCAGTGGCCCGAGCGCCACGAGCGACATCGAGCTCGACCGGGTCGAGGGCGTGCACGGCCCGCGCACGCTGCACGTCGTGCTCAGCGACGACTGAGGCGGCGACGGACGACTGAGGCGGCGTGGCCGACCGAGGCGGCAAGGGCTGACCGAGGCGGCGACGGCTGCGCCCCGGGGAGCGTGCGTGCGAATCGGCCAGGCGTGCGCGATCAGCCCGGCGCGCGCTTCGTCGGCGCGTGGGGCACAGCTGCCGTCGTGACCAGCTGATCGATCGCGCGCAGCGTGATGTCCTCCTGCCCCTCCCCGCAGCGCAGCACCTCGACGCGCGGGTCGGCAGCCGCGCGGTCGACCAGAGCCGCGTGGACGCTCTCCAGCTCGTCGAGATCGAGCGCCGCGTGGGCCAGCCGGTGGTGCGCCTCGGCGCTCGTCGCACGCTGGGCCAGCCGCCGGCGCAGATGCGCCACGCTGTCGACCAGGAGCACTTCCACGTAGTTCGCCTGCGCGCGAATCGCCGTCTCCCGCAACGCATCCGGAAACTCCGGGCGCGCGCACAGCTGGGCGACCACCACGTCCCGACCGTTGGACAGCGCGGTCGCCGCCAGCTCAAGGGTGCGAGCCCGAGCGGCCTGCATCGCGGCGGTGGAGGCGGCTTCCGGCAGGTCTGCACGCAGCCGGTCCGGATCGAGGCAGGCAGCGTCCGCCTCCCGCGCCCACAGCGCGGCAAGGGTGGACTTGCCGACGCCCGAGGGGCCGTTGAGCAGCAGCAGGGTGGGCACGCCTCGACCGTACGCCCGCCGCACCGCACCCTTCGGCGGAGCACCGGCGCCCCGTGACGGCCGCAGCGCACTGCCCGGCGGAGGACCGTTGGGACGTGCGCTCTGCCGCACTGTTCGGCGGAGCACCGGCACCTCGTAACCGGCGCACCGCGCACCCGTCGGCGGAGGTCCGGCACACCGTGACCATCCGCAGCGCACCCTTCGGCGGAGGACCGTTGGGACGTGCGCTCTGCCGCACTGTTCGGCGGACGTCCGGCACACCGTGACCATCCGCAGCGCACCCTTCGGCGGAGGTCCGGCACACCGTGCGACGCGTGGGAGTTTGAGGCGTTGTCGGTGGTCGATGGTATGGGCCGCCGGTCGGCGAATTCCGCTGACAGCAAACACAATTCACCCCCCGAACCCCTTGACTTGATCGAACACGTGTACGAGTATGGGTGGCAGGGACAGAGCGAGGCTCGAGAGGGGGAAGACCACGATGTCGAGCATCGAGCACACCGCGACACCGCCGGACCAGCCGATCACCACCCAGCTGACCCACGCAGCCGCCAACGCCAGGAACGGCGGTGACGGGGCGGGCGCGTTCGCAACGGCGCAGCCCGGGGCCGGTGCCGCGCTGCTGGGCCAGGTCCGTGACACCCTGACCGCGCTGCGGGCCGCCCCCTCGGTGCTGCACCAGCTCGGCGAGGACGAGCTGGTCGACCTCGGCCGGGCCGCGATCGCCCTGACCCGGGCCGGGGAGTCCCTCGCGGTCGAGGTCACCACCGAGGCCCTGACCCGCGGCACGATCGCCGGCTCTACCGCGGCCTCGCCCACCCACTGGGTCCGCGAGCTGGGCTCGGGGATCGAACCCGCCCAAGCGCACCGTGTCGCGACCGTCGCGACCGAGCTGGCCCAGCACGCCACCCTGGTCCCCTTCGACGCCACCGCAGACTCAGGGCCGCAGAGCCAGGCCGCCGCCAGCGAGCACGCCGACGACGACAGTGACGCTGGTGCCGGTGACGGTCACGCCGGTGACTCGGGCCACGGCCGTGAAGGGGGCGAAGGGTCGGCCCTGGTCGAGGGTGACCCTTCCGGCAGGGCCCTGATCCGCGAGGTCGTACGCACCGGGCTGGTCAACATCCGGGCCGTCGCGCACGCGCTGGACCACGCGCCCCGGCTGCAGCGCCTCATCCCGACCGCGACCCGGGCCGAGACCCTGTCCTGGTACCTCGCCCTGGGTGATGACGCGACCGACAAGGACCGCCGCGCCCTGACCCGGCGGCTCATCGCCCGGTTCGAACCCGGCGACCTCGACCGCTCCGAAGCCGCCGCCCAGGCCCGGGAGACCCTGACCTTCCAGCACCTGCCCAACGGGCTCGTCCGGCTCGTCGCTGAGCTGTCTCCCGGCAATGCCGCGATCGTGCAACAAGCCATCAGCCACCTCGCCGCACCCCGCCCGACCCCTTGCGACCACGTGGACACGAAGGACAACGCGGGGCAGCCGCCTCGCACGACGGGGCCCCGCCCGGAGCGGGCCAGCACGCCGGAGCACGAACAGCGACGACAGAAGAAGCCGTCACGCGACACGGGCGAGACAACCGACCAGCAGCCGACAGGCGCCGAGCCGGAGCCCGAGAGGAAGACAGCCACCGAACCTGACCCGGGCACGTTCGCCACTGCGCAGCCGGACGACAACACCGAGGCGGTCGCTGGGCCTGATTCTGCGAGGTTCACCGCCGCGCAGTCGGGCGAAACCGCGGCCGAGGCAGTCGCCGAGCCGGTCTCGGGCGCGTTCACCACTGGGCGGCCGGGCGGCACCGTGCCCGAGCCGGGGACCGGGCTGCAGCCGCTGGTGCGGATGCCGCAAGCAGCTATCGATGCCGGGGCGAAACTCTACGACGACCGCACCCCCGGCAAGCGCCGCGCCGACGCCCTGATGGAACTCATCCAGCACGCCACCGACCAGCTCCCCCGACCCGCCCGCGGATCGATCACCGGCAGCAGCAAAGCCGTCGTCATCCTCGACCTGGCCACCCTGCAAGCCCACGCCGACCCACCCGACATCCTCGTCCCGGACAAGCTGCGACCGCCCGGCAGCGGCGCCCCGCCTCGCCAAGCCGGGACCCTGCCCGGCACCGGACGGACCCTCACCGGCGAGCTCCTCGCCCCCGCCACCCTGCGCACCATCGCCTGCAGCGCCGGGATCATCCCCGCCGTCCTGGACAGCAACAGCCAGCTGATCGACCTCGGCCGCGAAGAACGCCTCTACACCGGCCACCTGCGCACCGCCGTCGTACTGCGCGACCAGCACTGCACCTTCCCCGGCTGCGACCGACCCCCCGACTGGTGCGACGTGCACCACCTGACGCCCTGGTGGGCCGGCGGCCCCACCACCCTCGACAACGGCGCACTGCTGTGCGCCCGCCACCACACCATCGTCCACACCCAGCTCCTGCACGGCACCCTGACCAACGGCCGCATCCACTGGGACCTCACCCCCGGCCGCATGCCCCAACAACCCCGCCTGAGCGACACCGCATGACCCCGCCGTTCGGCGCCCAGGCGACACCGTGCTGCGACGACTACCGCATGACCCCCGCCGTTCTGCGCGCAGGCGCCACCGTGGTGTGACGACTACCGCGCGACCCCGCCCCGGGCGGACACCGGGCCGGTTGCACCGCCGCCCGCACCACCCGCCCCGTCAGCCCGGTCGGCCCCGTCAGCCCGGTCGACCCCGCCAGCCCGGTCGACCCCGCCAGCCCCATCGGGGGTATCGACCCCGTCGGGCCCGGCGGACGTCGACCGCCCCGCAGCTGCGCGCCGCGTGCGGCGCCGCTCCCACCACCACCGGCCCGCCTCGATCAGCACCGACACCAGGAAGGCGAGCCCCAGCCCGAGCAGCATGCCCTTCAGCGGCTGGTCCTGGAACGCCGCTCCCCCGATGTAGCCCAGCAGCGTGCCGTGCAGCGCCCACACGGTCGTGCCGAGGGCGTCGTACGCCGAGAACGAGCGAAGCGGATAGCGCGTCGCGCCCATCACCATGGCCGTCGCGATCCGGCCCCACGGGATGAACCGCGCGACGACCAGCGCCATCCCACCGCGCTTCGCGAGCAGCCTCCGCGAGGCCTCGACTGCCCTCCCCCGTCGCGTCTCGAGCGGCCACCGGTCCACCCGGCCGGAGAGCCGGCGGCCGATGAAGTAGGTCACGTGGTCGCCGATCCACGCGCCCAGCGCGGCGGCGACGAAGACGCCGACGAGGTTCGGGGTGCCGGTCGAGGCGGCGTAGACCCCCGCCATGATGATCGGCGCCTCGCTCGGGAACACCGGGATCACCGCGTCGACGAGCGACATCGAGAACAGCGCCGCATAGACCCACGGCGAGCCCATGAGGTGCTCCAGCCAGAGCAGCACCTGATCGATCACATCGCCTCTTCCATCAGCGACACGCTAGGCGCGGTCGGCGACGCCGAGTTGAACAGCCGGTGTCGCGAGGCCGTGCCGAGCCTGGGAGCACGGCGTCACGAGCACGTACGCCCGGCCGCCCCGAGCACGGACCGCCCGAGCAGGAACGACAACCGCACGCGCGCCCCGCCTCGGCACTCCACCGACTACAGCCCGAGGTACTGCTCCAGCCCCACAGTGAGTCCCGGGTGCCCCCCGACCCGCCGTACGCCCTCCAAGACTCCCGGCATGAAGCTCACCCGGTCGAAGCTGTCGTGCCGGATCGTGAGCGCCTCCCCGACCGCGCCGAAGGTGACCTCCTGGTGCGCCACGTGACCGCGAATCCGCAACGCGTGCACCGGAATTCCCTCGACCGACGCACCGCGGGCACCGTCCGGGTCGCTCGTGGTCGCGTCCGGCAGCTCGCCGAGCCCGGCCTCCTCGCGCGCGGCCGCGACGATGCGCGCGGTGCGGGCGGCGGTGCCCGAGGGCGCGTCGACCTTGTCGGGGTGGTGGGTCTCGACGATCTCGACCGACTCGTAGAACGGCGCCGCCTGCCGCGCGAACGACATCATCAGCAGCGCGCCGATGGCGAAGTTGGGGGCGATGAGCACCCCCACGTCGGGGTGCTCGGCCAGCTGCTCGCGCAGGGTCGCGAGCCGCGCGTCGTCCCAGCCGGTCGTGCCCACCACCGCGTGCACGCCGCGGTCGACGCAGTGCGCCACGACGCCGGGCGACGCGTCGGGCACGGTCAGGTCGACCGCGACCTGCGCACCACCGAGGTCGCCGAGGTCGTCCCCGGAGTCGATCCGCGCGACGAGCTCGAGGTCGTTGGCACCCTCGACGGCGTCGCACGCCGCACTGCCCATCCGCCCCGACGCGCCGACCACTGCCACCTTGATCCGATTGCTCACCGCGCCAGGTTACGAACCCTGCGCGCTACTGCGCCGTAGCACCCCCTGCGCTTGCCAGGCTGTGGCATCCCCCCGACCCGAAGGAGCCCCGATGCCCTCCCTGCGCACCCGTGCCGCCGTCACCGTGCTCGCCGCCGCCTGCACCACCGGCCTCGCGCTCACCAGCGCCCCGACCGCCACCGCCGTCGGCGAGGGGCCACGGTGCTGCACGAACGGAACCGTCAACACCTCGATCCTGCACACCTACGACTCGATGGTGAAGGAGCTGGAGAAGCAGGACGCCCGCCAGCCGCGCATGCAGCTGGAGACCATCGGCCAGAGCGTCAAGGGCCGCGACCTGAAGCTGGTGAAGTACGTCGGCAACCCCGCCAACCCGACGGTGCTGTTCATGACCCAGCAGCACGGCAACGAGGCGCTCACCACCGAGGGCGCCCTCGACTTCATCAAGTCCCTCGGTCAGGGCAAGAACCAGCGCATCCTCGACAAGGTGAACATCCTCATCGTGCCGATGGTCAACCCCGACGGCGCGATGGGCGACGTCGACTTCCCGCTCGACGACTACATCGCCTCCGGCGGCCGCAACCTCACCCGCTACAACGCCCGCGGTGTCGACCTCAACCGCGACCACGTCGCCAAGAGCCAGCCCGAGACGCGCGCGGTGCACGAGAACGTGCTGCAGGCGTACCCCATCGACTATGCCGTCGACCTGCACCACCAGGGCACGCGCAGCGAGGCGGGCGGCGAGCTGGTGTCGGGCTCGATCCTCTACCCGACGACCGGCTCGGTCAGCCCCGACCTGGTGCAGCGCTCGCAGCGGCTCGGCGGCGTGGTCTACAACGCGATCGAGCCGACCGGCTGGGGCCACCTGGGCAAGTACGTCGGCGGCAGCGCCGACACCATCGCGCGCAACGGCATCGCGGCGCAGTACGGCATCGCCACGCTGCTGTTCGAGATGCGCGGCATGAGCGACCACGAGTACGCCTCCTACGTGCTCGGGCAGCGCAGCAACGGCTACCTCATCAAGCAGACGTTCCTGACTCTCACCGCCGTCAGCACCGCGATCGGCGACGGCTCGATCGACACGACCTCCACCGACTTCTGGAACACCCTCCCCGAGCAGCAGACCCGCCAGGAGTGAGCGGACCGGGAGCGAGGGACCGGGAGTGAGCCGGCCGGCAGGCACCGCGCCGGCGTGACGGCGCCAGGCGCTCCCCACCGACGGCGGGCGGCCGGGCCTCCAGCCCGGCCGCCCGCGACCCGCCCCTACTTGCATTATTAAGTTGCAGTGTTAATGTTCTCCTCATGGGAAGCACGCTCGCCTACGACCTGCACACCTTGGTCCGCCGTCTCGACCGCGAGGCCGACCGGCTGCTGGTCCCGCTCGGCCTGAGCTACCGGCGCTACCTCACCCTGCTGCTCGTCGGCGAGCTCGACGGCGGCACCCAGCGCCAGGTGGCGGAGACGGTCGACACCAGCGAGGCCGCGATGAGCCGCATGCTCGGCGCCCTCGCCGGCGAGGGGCTGGTGACGATCGCCCCCGACGCCGGCAACGGCCACCGCAAGCTCGTCCGGCTCACCGCCGACGGCCGCGACCTGGTCGACCGCGCCAGTGCCACGCTCGGCGACCAGCTCGACGATCTCGTACGCTCGCTCGGGCTCGATCCCGACCGGCTCGCCGCCGAGGTGCGCACCGTGCGCGAAGGTCTGGGGGCCTGACATGTCGGGCTGGACCCCGCTGCTGGTCAGCCACGTGCTCGCCGCCTCGGTGTCGATGCCGCTCGGCGCCTATCAGCTGTGGCGGCGCCCCCGCGGCGACCTGCAGCACCGCATCGTCGGCCGCGTCTGGGCGGGGCTGATGATGTGGACGGCGTTGAGCTCGTACGCGATTCGCGACATCCGCCCCGGCCAGCTCAGCCTGCTGCACATCCTGTCGACCGTCACCGTCGTCAGCCTGGTGATCGGCATCTGGGCGGTCAGACGCGGCGACGTGCGCACCCACCTCGGCGCCATGCGCGGGTCGTGGCTCGGCTCGATCGGGGCGTTCGTCGGCGCGGTCGCCGTG
Organism: Barrientosiimonas humi; assembly: GCF_006716095.1. Taxonomy (NCBI): domain Bacteria; kingdom Bacillati; phylum Actinomycetota; class Actinomycetes; order Micrococcales; family Dermacoccaceae; genus Barrientosiimonas; species Barrientosiimonas humi. The sequence goes on along the minus strand of NZ_VFOK01000001.1, from coordinate 819,090 downwards.
CCCGACCGGCTGCTGCCGACCTTCGCCGTCACCAACCCCGCAGGCTTCGCCGCGGCGACCGCCACCGTGCTCGTGGTCTCAGCCCTGATCGTGGCCGTCGCCCGCGCGAGCGTCCGCGGCGCCGACGAGCCCGGTCGGGTCCGGGCCGGGTGAGGCACCCGGCCGGTCGATGATCACCGTGGCCACGGTGCGCAGCTCGGGCTCCTGCGGGTCGCCGGCCGAGATGTCACCGGTGTGCCAGGTCAGCTCCAGCTGCGGGCCGTCGACCTGCAGCACCGCCAGGTTGTTGTCGAACCACGGGCCGTCGGTGATCGACCAGGGGTAGGGCGGGTCGGGCACCTTCTCCGAGCTGGCCGCGAGCGCCCGCATCGGCCGCGCCAGCTGCCGGGCCAGCGAGGCCTGCAGCACGCGCACGTGCCGCGGCAGCGGGTTGCGGATCGGCGAGCACACCGCCTGCACGATCAGCGAGCGCGCGCCGTACTGCTCCGGGTCGTCGATGCGCGTGACGTAGGAGTTGTGCACGTCGCCGGACAGGAACGTGATGGTGGCCGGCGGGCGGCCGCGCTCGCCCCGCGCGACCGACATCGTGAAGTCGGTCATCTGGTCGAAGCCGTGCTCGAACGCCGCCCAGTGCTCGAGGTCGACCGCCTGGCGCAGCTTCTCGCCGAGGCGCCCGAAGCGCTCGCCCCACGCCCCCTCGGCCATCGCCTCGTTCCACGCCTCGAGGTCGTGGATGCCCGGCGGCAGCAGGAACGGCAGCGACGTGCCGATCAGCAGATGCTCCACGTCGCCGCGCATGTTCTCGTCGAGCCACTCCAGCTCGGAGGGGTCGAGCATGTTGCGCTTGCCGGGCTCCAGCTCGCGCGCGGCGCGCGAGTCGATCATCAGCAGCCGCGCGTCACCGAGGTCGATGGCGAAGGAGAACCGGTACCGCTCCGGGTGCCGGTCGACCTCGTACGACAGGTCGTGCAGCACCTCGGTGAGGTCGAGCTCGTGGGTGACCTCGGAGTCCTGGTGCGCCAGCACGCGCTGCCACACCTCGTCCTCGGCCAGCGCCTCCGGCGACAGGTTGCCGGCGTGCTGGTAGACCCAGTACGACATGAGCGCCCCCATCAGACGCTCGTGCCACCAGTCGGTGGCGTTCATCTCCTCGTGCCACGCGTCGCTGGTGTTCCAGTCGTCACGCACGTCGTGATCGTCGAAGATCATCACGCTCGGCAGCGTCGACAGCAGCCACCGGTTGGCCGGGTCGGTCCACGCCAGCCAGTACAGGTGGGCGTACTCCTCGAAGTCCTTCAGCTCCTCCCCCGGCGGCTCCTCCAGGCCGCGGCGCTGCTCGATGTAGGCGCGCATCTCCTCGGAGGTCTCGTCGGCATAGACCTGGTCGCCGAGGAAGGCGACCATGTCGGGCCAGTGCGAGCTGTCCGGGTGGTTCGCCAGGTGGACGGCGGTCGCGCGCAGCGCGTCGACCCCGTGCGTGCGCGTGTGCTCGGCGTCGTGCGGCACGCTCGTGCGGCACGAGCCGAACGCGAGCCGGGTGGGCTTGTCGCGCTCGATCGTCGCGATCCGCGACGGCGGGTAGGGCGAGTCGGCGAGCGGCCAGACCTGCTCCCCGTCGATCTCCACGGTGTAGTCCTGCACGCTGCCCGGCTCGAGCCCGTCGACCTGGACGAGCGCGTAGTGGTGGTCCTGCACGCGGAACGTGCGCATGCTCCACGACTGCTCCCCCGCGCGCACCGTCACCGTGCAGAAGTCGGCGGTCTCCACCCACACGCTGGCGGTGCGCTCCCCCACGTGGCGCAGCAGCGGTCCCAGCACCAGATCAGGCACGGCACGGTCTCCTTCGTACGACGGCGGGCACCGGGGAGTGCCCGACGAGACAGCCTATGACCTCCCGCGGACCGCTTCCTGGTGGTTCCCCGAGCGCACGCTGTGCGGGCCGCTCCGGCCGCGCCCGGATCAGCCCGGCGCCGGGCCGGCGTCAGGCCGGCGTCAGGCCGGTGGCTGCCGGTCCTCCCACGGCTCGTCGGGCACGCCGTCCTCGTTCTTGTCGAACGTCACGCTCACGTGCTGATAGCCCTTGAGCCGGTTCATCTCGACCAGGTGGCTGTACGCCTCGTGGTCGGCGCGGGTCAGGTCGACGTCGTCGGTGAACGGGGTGAGCAGCGCCCGTGGGTAGAGGTGGCGAGCGCGTACGACGTTCAGCTCGGCCGCCATCACCACGGTGACGGCCAGCAGGTAGATCCAGGCGATCAGACCGATGACCACCGCGAACACGCCGTAGGACCCGCTGCTGCGGGCGATGATGCTGGTGACCACGGCAGCACCGAGAGTCTCGAGCAGCTGCCACACGATGCCGACGATGATCGCCCCCGGCAGCAGCGACAACCAGCCGTGGCTGCGGTGGGTCGACACGTGCAGCACGACCCAGAAGATGAGCACGGCGAGCACGGTGTTGAGGATCGTCCACGGCGGGCCGGCCAGCCAGTCGAACACGCGCGGGATCACGCCGGCGGCGATCAGCGAGATGCCGAGGAAGGCCAGGATGCCGGCGCTCTTGGCGCGGGCCAGGATCGGGTTGGGGCGGCGGTGGCGCGGCACGGCCCACACGGTGTTCATCGCGTGCTGCAGCGCCTGCGCCACCCCGAGACCACCGTAGGCCGCGGTCAGCGAACCGACGATGACCGCGACGAGGTTGCCCTGCAGACCGCTCGGGCTCTGCAGCTCATCACCGATGACCGGCACCTGGGCCAGCACGCCGTTGATGAGCGACTCGCGCAGCACCGCGTTGTCCTGCACCAGGAAGCCCAGGATCGAGGTCATGAGCAGCAGCAGCGGGAAGATCGACAGCAGGCCGTAGTAGGTGATGAGCGCGGCGAGGTAGGCGCCCTGGTCGTCGAGGAACTTGTAGACCACACCGAGCGGGAACCCCACGACGGGATGCCTGCGCTGGAAGCCGTCCACGCGGTCGACGAGAGTCACCGCAACAGTTTGCCGCCCGCGCCTCCGAACCGGCTGAAGGCACTCCGGCGACGCGCTGCGCTGCGACCGAGGTCACGCCTCGTGCGGGCGGCTCGCGGCTCAGTCGGGCACGACGTATCCCCCGCCGAGGCCCAGCAGCTGCGGGCGTCCGCCGTCGGGCTGCTGCACCACCGCGGTCACCACCAGCGACAGGGTCGCCTGCTGGCTGCCCTCGGTCGACACCCGGTTGACCTGCGCGAAGCCCTTGGAGAAGAAGATCGCCCGGCCCTCACCGGCGAGCCAGTCGACCCGGCAGCGCAGGCTCACCACGTTCAGCGTCGCGCGCTGGGCCCGCAGCACCAGCAGGGCGTCGGCGACGTCCGAGGAGCCGCGGGTGGCGTACGGCTCGCACTGCAGCGTGCGCTTGATCGACGGGTTCGGCTTCCCGGGCCAGAGCCCCTCGAGGAAGTCGCGCGTCGGGCTCGCCTGGGCGAACGGTGCGCCCTTCTCCTCGCGGAGGCTGCCGACGACCTGCGGCACCAGCGTCTGGCTCGCCCGCACCTGGGCCGGCGTCGGCGTGGGGTCGGTCGTCGCCGGCAGCGGTGCGGGGAGCGCGCCGCGCGGGGCGTCGACGGCGCCCCACTGCTTCCACGGGCCGGTGCCCTCGCGGCGCATCACCCGCAGCACGGTGCGCGACGCCTGGTCACCGGACGGGGAGGTGGTGGACGGGGAGGTGGTCGACGAGCCGGACGCGGACGAGGTGCCGGCCTGCTCCTGCACCGGCGAGTCGATCACCGCGACCGTGCCCGACCGGTGCCGGGCTGCGCCGACCACGGCCGTGGCGCGGCTGGTGAGGGCGCGGTCGTCCTCGGCCGACTTCGGCGGGTCGGCCCGGCTCACCCGGGTGAGGAACACGTCCTGCTCCAGCACCGGACCCACGTCGGCCCGCGCCCACGGCCGCTCGTCGAACCTCGGCGCGCCCGCAGCCGCGATCGCGGGGTTGTTGCGCGCGTCGTAGTCGCGCATCATCGCCGCCGCCTGCGGGACGGTCAGCCCTGGCCCGGCCGGCGTCGTCGTCGTCGCGACGGTGGTCGAGCTCTCGGCGGGCGCGGTCGGGTCTCCCCCGCCGGCCGAGCACGCGGCCAGGGTGAGGACGAGGGGGACGGACAGCAGGCGTACGGCGCGGGGCACGGTGACTCCTCGGGTCGGTGACGGGGTGACGCAGCTTCACCGTGGCACGCCCGAAGGGGTCGAAAACGTTGTCCACAGGCACGAATTCGCCGAATGTCACGCCGTACGCCCTCGCGGACCACCGCCGAACCGTGCGCCCCAGCGCACCCTCCGCCGGACCACCGCCGCACCGTGAACAAGCCCCCCGACGCCGTACGCCCTCGCGGACCACCGCCGAACCGTGCGCCCCAGCGCACCCTCCGCCGGACCACCGCCGAACCGTGACCGATCACGCCCGCCCCGAGAACGCCGACGACCCGGCCCCTCCCGAAGGAAGGACCGGGTCGCCGGTGTGCGCTGTGCCGGTGGCTCAGGCGTCCTCGGACGAGGCGCCGCCGACGTTGGCCGGCTCGGAGCCGGGCTCGACGTCGTCGGAGCTGACCGCCGGGCGGTCGCTGTCGTCCGCGGAGTCGTCGGCGGAGACGTTGCCTTCGCCGTTGCCCTCACCGCGGCCACGGCCACGGCCACCGCGGCGACGACGGCGCGGACGCTCGCCGCCCTCGTCGTCGCGCGAGCGCTCGCGGCGCGGCTTGTCGCCGGACTCGCCGGACTCGCCGGAGTCAGCCGACGCCCCGGAGCCGTCGGAGTCGTCGGACTCGCCGGACTCCTGCGCGTCCCCGGCCGGGGCCTGGTCCTGCGCGGGAGCGGCGGCGTCGCCCTCACCCTGCGCGGCCGACTCGTCCTGCACCACGGCGAGCGAGAGCTTGCCGCGGGGGTCGATCTCCTTGAGCTCGACCTGGACCTTCTGGCCGACGCCGAGGACGTCCTCGACCGCGTCGATCCGCTTGCCACCGACCAGCTTGCGCACCTCGGAGATGTGCAGCAGGCCGTCCTTGCCCGGCAGCAGCGAGACGAACGCCCCGAAGGTCGTCGTCTTCACCACGGTGCCGAGGAAGCGCTCGCCGACCTCGGGCATCTGCGGGTTGGCGATCGCGTTGATCGCCGCACGCGCGGCCTCGGCCGACGGGCCGTCGGTGGCGCCGATGTAGACGGTGCCGTCGTCCTCGATCGAGATGTCGGCGCCGGTGTCCTCCTGGATCTGGTTGATCATCTTGCCCTTGGGGCCGATGACCTCGCCGATCTTGTCGACCGGCACCTTCACCGCGATGACGCGCGGGGCGTACGGGCTCATCTCGTCGGGCGCGTCGATGGCCTCGTTCATGACGTCGAGGATGTGCATCCGCGCGTCGTGGGCCTGGGTCAGCGCCGTCGCCAGCTCGGTGGCGGGGATGCCGTCGAGCTTGGTGTCGAGCTGGATCGCCGTGACGAACTCGCGGGTGCCGGCGACCTTGAAGTCCATGTCGCCGAACGCGTCCTCGGCACCGAGGATGTCGGTGAGCGCGAGGTACTGCGTCGCACCGTCGATCTCGGCGGACACCAGACCCATCGCGATGCCGGCGACCGGCGCGCGCAGCGGCACACCGGCGTTGAGCAGCGACAGGGTCGAGGCGCAGACCGAACCCATCGAGGTCGACCCGTTGGAGCTGAGCGCCTCGGAGACCTGGCGGATGGCGTACGGGAACTCCTCGCGCGTCGGCAGCACCGGCACGAGCGCGCGCTCGGCGAGCGCCCCGTGACCGACCTCGCGCCGCTTCGGCGACCCGACCCGACCGGTCTCACCGGTGGAGTAGGGCGGGAAGTTGTAGTTGTGCATGTAGCGCTTGCGGGTGACCGGCGACAGCGTGTCGAGCTGCTGCTCCATGCGGAGCATGTTCAGCGTGGTCACGCCGAGGATCTGGGTCTCGCCGCGCTCGAAGATCGCCGAGCCGTGCACCCGCGGGAGCACCTCGACCTCGGCCGACAGCGCCCGGATGTCCTTGGGGCCGCGGCCGTCGATGCGCACCTGCTCGCGCAGGATCCGCTCACGCACGAGCTTCTTCTGCACCGCGCGGTAGGCCGCCGAGATCTCCTTCTCGCGACCCTCGAACGAGGTGCCCTCGCCGGCCAGGTCGGCCTTGAGCTCGTCCTTGTACGCGTCGAGCTGGCTCTCGCGGTCCTGCTTGTCGGCGATCGACAGCAGCTCGCGCAGCTTGCCCTCGGAGGCCTGCTCGACCGCCTGGTAGGCGTCGTCCTCGTAGTCGAGGAACAGCGGGAACTCCTGGACCTCCTTGGCGGCCTGCCCGGCGAGCTCCTGCTGCGCCTCGCAGAGCACCCGGATGAACTTCTTGGACTCCTCGAGCCCCTGGGCGACGACCTCCTCGGTCGGCGCCTGCTTGCCCTGGTTGGTCACCAGGTCCCAGGTGGACTCGGTCGACTCCGCCTCGACCATCATGATGGCGACGTCGTCACCCACGATGCGGCCGGCGACGACCATGTCGAACGTCGAGCGCTCGATGTCGGAGAAGTTGGGGAACGCGACCCACTGACCGTCGATCAGCGACATGCGGGTGGCGCCGATCGGGCCGCTGAACGGCAGGCCCGAGATCTGGGTCGAGGCCGACGCGCCGTTGATGGCGAGCACGTCGTACTGGTGGTCGGGGTTGAGCGACAGCACCGTGATGACGACCTGGACCTCGTTGCGCAGCCCCTTGACGAAGGCCGGGCGCAGCGGACGGTCGATCAGTCGGCAGGTGAGGATCGCGTCGGTCGAGGGGCGACCCTCGCGACGGAAGAAGCTGCCGGGGATCTTGCCCGCGGCGTACATCCGCTCCTCGACGTCCACCGTCAGCGGGAAGAAGTCGAAGTGGTCCTTGGGCGACTTGCCCGCGGCCGTGGTGGACAGCAGCGTCGTGTCGTCGTCGAGGTAGCAGACGACAGCGCCGGCGGCCTGCTTGGCCAGCCGGCCCGTCTCGAAGCGGACGGTGCGCTTGCCGAAGCTGCCGTTGTCGATGACGGCTTCGGCGAAAGTGATCTCTGGACCCTCCATCGGGCCCTCCTGTTCTGTCTCATCTGTCGCGCCCGGATCGTCGTTGCCCGTGCGCGGTTTCTTCTGGCGGGGTACGCCTGGCGCACCCCTCCTACGCCACGAGGCGGTCACCTCCGATGAGGTGACCGCCTCGATGGTCGCAAGTCTTATCGCCGCAGACCGAGCCGCTTGATCAGCGCGCGGTAGCGCTCGATGTCCACGGACTCCAGGTAGCGCAGCATCCGCTTGCGCTGGCCGACCAGGAGCAGCAGGCCGCGACGGCTGTGGTGGTCGTGCGGGTGCTGCCGCGAGTGCTCGGTGAGGTCCTTGATGCGCTGCGTCAGCATCGCGATCTGCACCTCGGGCGAGCCGGTGTCGCCCTCGTGGGTGGCGTACTCGGTCATGATCTTCTGCTTGGTGGCAGTGTCGAGAGGCATACGGGGGCGACTCCATCCTGATGGTCGTTGCGCGGTGCTCCTGGGCATGTTCACCAGGGCGCTCTGGATCCGCGGCCGGTTCACGGCACCCCACAGGCTAGCAGCGCCCGTCAGTCCGGGCCTAATCGCCAGGTTGGCGCAAGTCGCCCTGGGCCTGGCCCGCGCCTCCCTACGATGACGCAGGTGGCGATCACCCGGGCACCCGACCAGTTCCGACCTGGCGTCACCCACGGCGTCGCCACCCCGACCTGCTGCAGCTGTTGCTGCTGCTGCGTCGGCACCGCGGTCGGCTTCACGGTGGCGGTGCCGCTCGCGGTCGCCCGGCTGAGCCCCGACCCGGCCAGGCCCGCACCGACGCGGGCTGGGCGCCCGTGGGGCCTCGGGCTGGTAGCGCTGGCGCCGCTGCTCGGCGCGCTCGTCGCGATCACCGCGCAAGAGCTGCTCTCCGACGTCCTGACCGTCGCGGGACGGATCGCCCTGCTCCTCGGCGGTGCGGTCTGGGTGGGCTGCCTCGCCGCGGGACTGCGCCTGTGCCGCGCCCGGCCGCGCGCGGTGGGCGTGGCGATCCTGCTGCTCGTGCTGGCCGCGCTGGTCGCCGTCGTCGAGCTGAACCTGAGCGGGCCGCTGTTCGACTCCGACGAGGCGACCGGCACGGGCAGGTACGTCCTCGCCGCCGCGGCCTGCTTCGTCACCATGGTCACGCTGGGCTGGCTGCTGTCCTGGGACCGTTCGCCCCGGGTGCCGCCGGATGGGGCCGGGGGTCCGGGCGGGCCGAGCCCGGTGCGCGAGCCTGACGGACCGAACGGGCCGAACGGACCGAGCGGTCCGGGCGCGACGGGCGGGCCGGCGGGGACCCCGTGAGCGGCCCCTCCCGTCCGGTCGTGGGCGACCCGGCCTGGCGGTTGCTGGAGCAGGACGGACGGCTCGTCGCGACCGCCGGGAGCGACGAGGTGTGGGTCGTCGACGACGCCCCGGGCACCGTGCTCACCGAGCTCGCGGCCTGCTGGGGTCCGACCCCGCCGCTGCCCGATCAGCTGTCGCCGCAGGCGCGCCTCGCGGTCGAGCAGCTGCGGTCCGTGGGCGCGCTCGCTCCGCGCGTCGAGCTGCCGGCCGAGGCCCAGGTCGCGACCGTCGTGCTCGGCGCACCGGCACCTGGCTGGGACGCCGCCCTGGAGGCGGCGTTGCGCGAGACCGGTTGGCGCACAACGGAACCCGGAGCGGGCGGCGCAGGTTCGGGCGAGCCCGGCGCCGTCGGCGGACCCGGCCCCACAGACGAACCCGGCGCCGCCGGAGGGGCCGACGCAGCCGACGTGCTCGTGGCCGTGCGCACCACCGCCCGCTGGGCGCAGGTGGCCGAGGCTGCCGCCGCCTGGGTGCGCACCGGGCGGCTGCACCTGGTCGTCGACCTCGCCGCGGCGCACACGGTCGCGGTCGGCCCGTTCTGCGTTCCCGGCCACACCGCCTGCGCCGGCTGCCTCGCCGCCCGGGTGATGGCCCGCTGGGGCGATCCCGAGCCTCCTGCCCGCCCGGGCGCGACCCGGCCCGCCGGGCTGAGCGTCGCGGCCGGGCTCGTCGCGAGCCAGCTCGAGCAGGCGACCCGGGGCGACTTCCCGCTGGTCGACCGCACGGCCGCCGTCGACCTGCGCACGGCGAGCCCGACGACGAGCCCGTGCCTGCGCACGCCTCGGTGCCCGTGCAGCGAGCTGGTCACCGACGGCCGGGTCGAGCTCCCGTGGTGACAGCGGGACCGGCGCGGATCCCGTCACGAGAAGCGTTGCTGGACAAGGCGATCGGCTGGCGCACCGGGGTCGGCGTGACCCTGTCCGAGCCTCCCCTCACCACCGCCGACCCGCCGGTGCACCAGGCCGCGGCGTCGGACCGCCCGGTCGGTGAGAGTGCGGTGGCCGGCGGTGCCGGCTGGGAACGGGACGCTGCGCGAGGCGCCGCCGTCGGCGAGCTGCTGGAGCGCTACGCCGCCGTCCACTGCCCGCTTTTGACCGTCCCACGCGACGAGATCCCTTCCACTGCGGGGATCCCTTCCACCGCAACGGTGCTGGGGTTCGACGACTTCCTGCTGCACTCTCCCGAGCAGCGCGCCGACCCCGGCTTCCCCGCCGCGTCGACCTACGCCCAGGACCGGTTCACCCGCACGTTCTCGCTGATCGACCAGCGGCCGGCGTGGGTGCCGGCGGCGCTCGTCAGCAACGACCCGGGCTTCGGGGCCATCGCGACCTCCAGCGGGCTCGCCGCCGGCGCCTCAGTCACCACGGCGCTGCTGCGCGCCACCCAGGAGCTGGTCGAGCGGGACGCGCTGATGGTCACCTGGCTGCACGGGCTGCGGCCGCGCACCACCCCGGCCCCGGCGCGCGTCTCCGAGCTGGTCGGCGAGATCGACGGCGGCGCAACGGTGCTCGACCTCACCCCGCGGCACAGCCCGCACCCCGTGGCGATGGTCGTCGGGTCGGCACCCCTGCCCGACCGGCCGCGGCACGGCGCCGGCATCGCCTGCCGGGCCACCTGGGCCGGGGCCGTCGAGAAGGCGACGCTCGAGTGGGCCCAGGCAATGACGTACGTCGGAGTCACGGCGGGCGGACGCCCTCGCCCCGAGCCGCACGACGTGGTCTCCTTCGACGAGCACGCCCGGTTCTACTCGCTGCGGCCGGACCTTTGGGACGCCCTCCCGATCCACCGCGGCACGCCCGCCGAACCACCCGCGAGCAGCACCGCCACCGGCGCGGCCGGGCAGTTGCACGAGCTGGTGATGTCGTTGCACCGCAACGGGATTCGTCTGTTCTACCGCGACCTGACGACGCTCGACGTCGCGGCGTGCGGCGTGCGGGTCGTGCGCGTGCTCTCCCCCGACCTGGTCCCGATCCACGGGCACCACCGGTGGCCGCACCTGGCCGCCGCCTGCGTGCCCGTCGCCGAGCGATTCCCGGGGGCGGAGCCGTCGACGGCGTTCCCCAGCCCGTTCCCGCACCCGCTGGGATGATGCCGCGATGAGCGACCCCGCCGAGCACTTCGACGACTTCTGGCGGGCCTCCGAGCTCGGCCCGCTCACCGTCGGCCGGTTCGCCGAGCGGCTGGGCCGGTTCGACCCCGCCCCGCCCGCCGTCCACCCCTGGCAGCGCACCGGCCCCGCTCACCCGCTCGGCCACCCCCGCGGCCGGCTCACGTCGCTGCTGCGGCGGCGCCGCTCCGACCGCGACCTCGGCGCCCGGCCGCTGCGCCGCGGCGACCTGTCCGCCCTCCTCGGCACCCTCGCCCGCACCGACTCCGGCTGGGGTCACCCGTCGGCCGGAGACCTGCGAGCGGTGCGCGGCAGCGTGATCCTGTGGCGCACCGACCACCCGCTCGCGGGCCGCGTCGCCCAGCACGACCCCGAGCGGCACACGCTGACCGACGTCGGGCCCGCCCCCGACTGGCAGGCGGAGCAGCAGGCGCTCGGCGGCCTGGACACGACCACCCCGCCCGCGGCGGCCGTGGTGCTGCTCGGCGACCCGGCCGCCGTGGTCGAGAAGTACGGCGAGCGCGGCGGCCGCTTCCTGCTGCTCGAGGCCGGGGCGGCGCTGCAGAGCCTGTCCCTCGCGGCCGCCGAGCGCCGGCTGCCGGCGTACGCCACCGGGGGCGCCTTCGACTCCCGGCTGCGGGCGGTCTGCGGTCACGCGCGCACCGGCGCGCTCCCGCTGGCCGTGCTGCTGCTCGGCGGCCGCTGAGCCGAGACCCAGCGCCCCAGGAGCCGCTGACCCAGCCGAGCCCGTACGCCATCGCGGGCCGGCCGGTGCATCACCGGGTGCGCAGCACGTCCCACACCTTGCGGGCGGCGGGAGCAGCGTAGGTCGCGCCGGTGCCGGACTCGGTGATCATGGCGACGACGACGTACTGCTTGCCCGAGGCCGTGCGCGGGCCGTAGGACGCGAACCAGCTGGTCGCCTCCTTGCCGAAGATCTCGGCGGTGCCCGTCTTCCCCGAGACGCCGTAGCTGTCCAGCGGGAAGCCCCGGAAGGCGGCGGCGGCCGTGCCGGTGCGGGTCACCGCGGCCATCCCCTCCCGGTCGACGGCCAGCGAGTCGCCCGGGAAGTCGACCGTCCCCATCCGCCGCGGCGCGAGGTCCTGCCGGGCGCCGCCGCCCGGCCGCTGGGTGGCCGCCGCCACCTGCGGGGCCCACAGCGTGCCGCCGTTGGCGACGGCGGAGTAGGCCACGGCCAGCTGCAGCGGCGTGACCGCCACGTCGCCCTGCCCGATCGAGAAGTTCACCGCGTCACCGGCGCGGTAGACGTAGCCGCTGCGGCAGTTCTCCTGCGCGATGCGCTGCAGATAGCTCGCGCGCGCCTGGTCGGTCTCCTCCGGATAGCCCGTGCGCGCCCGCTGGCAGCTGGTGGCGCGGGTGTCGAGCCAGCGCTGCCGCTTCCACTGCCGGTCGGGGATGCGCCCGGCCGCCTCGTCGGGCAGGTCGATGCCGGTGCGCCGGCCCAGGCCGAACGAGCGGGCCGTGTCGACGAACGGGTCGGTGGCGGTCACCGGCGCGCGCAGCCCGCCCGACTGCTGCCAGGCGTTGTAGGCCCAGCGGTAGAAGACGGTGTCGCACGAGACCTCCAGCGCCCTGCGCATGTCGATCTGCCCGAAGGCGACCGACTCGAAGTTGCGGAAGGTGCGGTCGCCGATGCGCACCGACGGGCCGCAGTCGTAGCTCGCGTCCGGGTCGTTGCCCATCGCGATGGCCGCCGGCACCGACACCGCCTTGAACGTCGACGCCGGCGCCGTCGCGAACGTCGTCCCCCGGTTGAGCAGCGGGGCACCGGACGCGGGGTCGGTGAGCCGGGCGTACTCCAGGCTGTTGATCCCGCCGCTCCACACGTTCGGGTCGTACGTCGGCGCGGACGCCATCGCGACGACCGAACCGTCGCTCGCGTCGAGCACCACCATCGCGCCGGCGGTGGCCGGATTCCCTTGCGCCTGAGCGGAGCTCATGGCCGAGCCGAGTGCGCGCTCGGCCGCCGTCTGCACGGTGGGGTCGAGGTTGGTGACGACGTCCTGACCCGGGACCGGCGCGACGTTCTGCAGCGTGCGCTGCGGCAGCCCGCGCGCGTCCACCGCCACCACCGTGCGACCGGGCGTGCCGCGCAGCGCGGCGTCGTACTGCTTCTCGAGCCCGGCCCGGCCGAGGCCGTCGCGGGCGGTCAGCGTGGGGTCGCGCCGGATGTCGTCGGCGTTGGTGCGCCCCAGGTAGCCCAGCACCTGCGCGGCGTTGAGCTGCCCCAGCGCGGGGTACGTCCGCGTCGGCTCGGCCACCACCCCCAGCCCCGGGAACTCCTCGGGTCGTTCGAGCAGGGTGAGCGCGCGCTCGACGGGCACGTCGTCGGCGATGGGGATGGGCTCGTACGGCGCGCCGCTGAAGCACACCGGCGGGCGGGGCGCACCCGCGGTGCCGCACGGCCGGGTGCGCTCGAGCAGCTGCTCCGGGGTGCGGCCGACCAGCGGCGCCACGCGGCGCAGCAGCCCCGCACCGTCGTCGTCCTGGTCGGCGAGCGTCGTCGGGTCCAGCGTGAGCACAGCACGAGAACCGTTGGCCACCAACGCTTTTCCGTCAGCGGCCAAGATGCGCCCGCGGATGGCCGGGGTGGAGATCGTGCGCGTGCCGAGCGCCGCTGCCCGGTCGGCGAAGTCGTCGCCCTGCACGACCTGCAGCTGCACGAGGCGGCCGAGCATCGCCAGCACCATGACCACGCTGAGCCCGAGCAGCACCGCGAGCCGGGTCACCCGGGCCGGTCGCGAGGGCCGGTCACGACGCCGATAGCGCCGCCGCAGCCGCCAGCGGGCGATCATGCCCGCCCCCGGTGGACGAGCCGCCGCTGGTGGTGCACGAGCGGCGGCACGAGGGCCGCGCCGATCACCGTGGTCGCGAGCAGGCTGAGGCCGGCCCCCACCAGGTCCAGCGGCCGCCCGTCGAGCAGGGTGACCACCAGCCGCACCCCGAGCACCACCGCGGCGGCCGCGAGCACCGTCGCGGCGGGCAGGGCGGCCGAGTGGCGCGACGAGCGGTGGGCGGCGCCGGCGACCAGGCCGGCACCGGCGTAGGTCAGCGGGCTGAGGCCCAGCGCACCGGTGCCGGGCGGGACGAGGTCGACCAGCCAGCCGGCCGCGAGACCGAGCAGCAGCCCGGTGGTGCGACCCCCGCGCAGTCCCCCGGCCACGACGAACGGCACCAGCAGGTCGGGCTGCACCGGGCCGAGCCGCGGCAGCACGACCGCCGCGAGCAGCGCGGCGAGCACCAGCAGCAGGGCCTGCACCGTGGCCAGCCGCGACGGCAGCCGAAGCGTCACGACGGCCCCGTCCCGGTCGCCGCCGGCCGCGGCCCGTCGGCGGGCGCGGGCTGCACGACGCCCACCACGTCGAGGCTCCCCACGTCGACCGCCGGCTCGACCCGGGCGGTGCGCCCCAGCTGCCCGCGGTCGGGGTCGACGCCGACGACCCGGCCGATCACGACGTCACGCACGTACGGCCGGTCGTCGACGCTGCCGAGCGTGCGCACCTGGTCGCCGGTGCGCACGTCGCCGAGCTCGACCAGCGTGAGCGTCACCTCCCCCGGCCGCCGCGCCGGCACCGCCGGCCCGGGCGTCGCCGCGACCGACCCGATGGCGCGGCTGCGCGTCACCCGGGCACCCACGACGGCGCCGGGCGAGGTCACCAGCTCCACGTCGGCGCTGGTCGGGCGCACGGTGACGGTGCGGCCCACGAGGCCCTGCGTCGCGATCACCGTCTGATGAGCCCGTATGCCGTCGCGGGACCCCGCGTCGATCGTCACCAGCTGGCGCTCCCCGGCAGCGGTCGCCGGGGTGAAGCCCACGACCCGCGCCGGGACCACCCGACGGTCGGCCGCCGCGGACGAGCCGAGCAGGTCGCCGAGCCCGCGGCGCAGCTGCTCGTCGTCGCCGCGCCGGGCCAGGGCGCGCCGCGCCTCGTCGCGCTGCCGGCGCAGCCGGCCGGCCTCGTTGTCGGCGGGCAGGGTGAGCCGCTCCTGCACCGGCGTCACGGCCCGGGCGACGGCGGAGCGCACGGGGTCGGTGACCGTGGGCGCCGCGGTGTCGACCGCGAGGACGGCGAGCGAGGCCACCACTCCGCCGACGACCAGGCGCCGCCGGGTGCGCGGGGTCAGGGCCATGGGTCAGTACCGCTTGGAGTCGACGAGCACCCGCTGCAGCTCGGCGAAGTCCTCGACGCAGCGGCCCGCGCCGAGGGCGACCGAGCGCTGCGGGTCGTCGGTGACCCGCACCGGCACACCGAGCTCGTGGCCCATCCGCTCGGCCAGGCCGCGCAGCTGGGCGCCGCCACCGGTCAGCACGATGCCGCTGTCGAGCACGTCGCCGGCGAGCTCGGGCGGGCACACGTCGAGGGTGGCGCGCACCAGCTCGCAGATCTGCAGCAGCGGTCCCTCGATGGCCCGCCGCACCTCCTGGGAGGTGATGGTGACCGTCTTGGGCAGGCCGCTGATCAGGTCGCGGCCGCGCACCCGCATCGACAGCTCCTCGCGCATCGGGAACGCCGAGCCGACGGTGGTCTTGATGTCCTCGGCGCTGCGCTCGCCGAGCAGCAGGGCGTACTCGCTCTTGACGTGCGACACGATCGCCTCGTCGATCTCGTCGCCGCCGATGCGCACCGAGCGAGCGTTGACGATGCCGCCGAGGCTGAGCACCGCGACGTCGCTGGTGCCGCCGCCCACGTCGACCACCATGCAGCCGGCCGCCGCCTCGACGGGAAGCTCGGCGCCGAGCGCGGCCGCCATCGCCTCCTCGACGACGTAGACCTTGCGGGCACCCGCCCGCGTCGCGGCGTCCTCCAGGGCCCGGCGCTCGACGCCGGTCACCTCGCTCGGCACGCACACGACCATGCGCGGGCGCACGAGCCGCGACGGGCGTACCTGCGCGATGAAGTAGCGCAGCATCCGCTCGGCCGTCTCGGCGTCGTCGATCACGCCGTCGCGCAGCGGGCGCACGACGTGCACGTGCCCGGGCGTGCGGCCGAGCATCTCCTTGGCGCGGCTCCCGGCGGCCAGCAACCGCCCAGTGCCGACCTCGAGCGCCACGACCGACGGCTCGTCGAGCACGACGCCCTTGCCGCGCTCGTAGATGAGGGTGTTGGCGGTGCCGAGATCGATCGCCAGGTCCCGCCCGGTGAAGCTCGCTGTGCCCGCCACCCGGCGATGGTAACGGCGTGGCCGCGCTGCGGCGGGCAGGCGGGGGTGCACGGGAGCTCGACCGCGCGCACTGGCACGCTAGGGGGATGAGCCGCGCCCCGAAGGCCGACCGAGAAAGCTCCCGCGACCGCTACGACGCCGAGGTGGCGGCGTACGTCTCAGCGGGCGGCAGCGAGTCGGTGCAGCGCGTCGTGACCGCGGTCAACGCGCTCGCCCGGCGGCTGTCGCAGTGGTACACCGACCAGCTCACCGACGTCGGCCTCAGCGCCGGCGAGTGGGGCGTCATCGCCCACCTGGCGATCGCGCCGGCGGGTCAGTCGGTCACGCCGAGCCAGCTCGCGAACGCGCTGTCGGTGGCGCCGTCGTCGATGACCCACCGGCTCGACCGGATGACCGAGCGCGAGCTGGTGACGCGCACCCCCGACGAGGAGAACCGAACCCGCGTGCTGGTCGCTCTCACCGAGGAGGGCTGGCAGGTCTTCCGCCGGGTCATCCGCGGCAGCGACGTCATGGAGAGCAACGTGCTCGACCGGCTCAGCCGCGACCAGCAGGCTCAGCTCGCCTCGCTGCTGGAGCTCGCGATCGCCGGGCTCGACGACGCGATGGCCGAGCGCGCGGAGCCCGCGCAGGCGGGCTGAGCCCGCGCGGACGTACGTCGGGGGCGGGGCTCGCAAGCCCGCTCGCCGCTCAGGCCTCGGGGAACCAGATCCCGATCTCGCGCGCGGCCGACTCGGGCGAGTCGGACCCGTGCACGATGTTCTGCTGCACCTTCAGGCCCCAGTCACGGCCGAGGTCGCCGCGGATGGAGCCGGGCGCGGCCTCGGTCGGGTTGGTGGCGCCGGCGAGCGAGCGGAAGCCGGGGATGCAGCCCTGGCCCTCGATGATCGCGAAGGTCGCCGGGCCGGAGGACATGAACTCCACCAGCGGCTCGTAGAACGGCTTGCCCTCGTGCTCGGCGTAGTGCTGGGCCAGGCGCTCACGGTCGGGGGTCCGCACCTGCAGCGCGACCAGGGTGTAGCCCTTGGCCTCGATGCGCCGCAGCACCTCCCCGGTGAGTCCACGGCGGTAGCCGTCGGGCTTGACGATGACGAGGGAACGCTCGATCTGGTCGGTCACGGCGCCAACTGTATCCAGGGGTGCAGATCAGACCGGCGGGGCTGCCGCGTCGACCACGCCGAACGCCAGCAGCGCGAAGATCACCAGCGCCAGCACGATGCGATAGATCACGAACGGCTTGAAGTCGTGGGTGGAGATGTAGCGCATCAGCCACGCGATCACGGCGTAGCCGATGACGAACGCCAGCACCGTCGCCACCAGGATCTGGCCCCACGGCGGGTTGGGGTCGGTCTCGGAGATCGTCGCGACCTTGAACAGCCCGGACGCCAGCACGGCCGGGATGGCCAGCAGGAAGGAGTAGCGGGCGGCTGCCTCGCGGGTGAAGCCCATGAACAGACCACCGGCGATGGTGCCGCCGGAGCGGGAGACGCCGGGGATCAGCGCGAGCGCCTGCCAGAAACCGAAGGCCACACCGGTCTTCACGTCGAGGCGGTCCAGCTCCTTGCGCTGCTTGGCGGTGGAGTCGGCGACGGCGATGACCAGCGCGAACAGCAGCAGCATCGACGCGGTGATCCACATGTTGCGCAGCGTGGAGTCGATGGCGTCCTGGAACAGCAGGCCGAGCAGGCCGATCGGGATGGTGCCGATGATGACCAGCCAGCCCATCCGGGCGTCGGGGTCGTTGCGGTCGGTCCGCCCGACCAGCGACAGCGACCACTGCTTGATGATCCGCACGATGTCGTGCCGGAAGTAGACCAGCACCGCGGCCTCGGTGCCGAGCTGGTTGATCGCCGTGAACGCCGAACCACCGCCGTCGTTGCCGAAGAACAACCGGGCGACGAGCAGCTGGTGCGCCGACGAGGAGATCGGGAGGAACTCGGTGAGTCCTTGGACGATGCCGAGGACGACGGCCTCCAGCCAGCTCATGCAGTACTCCTGTCAGAGGGGGTGTGACGTCGGGTGAGCTCGTCCATCTTGTGCCCCTGGAACAGGGCGGTCACCCACAGGGCGAGAAAGATCAGAGCGACGAACAGCATGGCAGGCACCACGAACGAGCTCGCGAGGGTGGCTGCCTGCAGCAGCCAGCCGAGCGTCACGCCGTACGGCCGGCGCTGCATCCCGGCCACCGCGACGCACAGCATCGCGAGGCCCAGCCCCACGAGCAGGTACGCCGTCGCGGGCTCCCCCTCCTGGGTGCGGCTCATCCCCCACGCGGACAGCGCTCCGAAGAACAGCGCGAACGCCTGACCGGCGAGCACGACGGCGGCGAGCCGCCGCGTCATCTTCTCGCCGACGCCGACCAGGCGCAGCCGACCGATCACGCGTCGGCCCCGCGCTCGGGGTCGGCCCCGAGCAGCATCCGCACCTCGGCCGCGGTGACCACCGACCCGGTCGCCAGCACACCGCCGCCGACGCCGCCCTCGTCGGCGAGCTCGGCGGCCCGGTCCAGCGCGTCGGGCAGGTCGCGCACGACCGTGACCCGGTCCTCGCCGAAGATCTCCTCGGCCTCGCGGCCGAGCACCTGCGGGTCGAGCGCCCGCGGCGAGGTCGTGCGGCTGACCACCACGTGGTCGAGCACCGGCTCGAGGATCTCGAGCATGGCCACGGCGTCCTTGTCCTGCAGCACCGCGAGCACACCGACCAGCCGGTTGAAGGTGAACGAGTCGTTGATCGCGTCGCGCAGGGCTCGTGCGCCCGCCGGGTTGTGCGCGGCGTCGACCAGCACCGTCGGCGACCGCCGCACGATCTCCAGACGCCCGGGCGAGGTCACCGCCTCCAGGCCGGCGCGCAGCACCTCGTCGTCGAGCGGCTGCTCTCCCCCGCCGAGGAAGGCCTCGACCGCCGCGACGGCCAGGGCCGCGTTGTGCGCCTGGTGCTCGCCGAACAGCGGCAGGAACAGGTCGGGATACGTCGCCGCGAGCCCCTGCACCGTGATCTGCTGGCCGCCCACGGCCGGCTCGCGCTCGGTGACGCCGAACTCCCGGTCCTCCCGGCGTACGACCGCGGAGACCTCCTCGGCGCGCTCCAGAACGAGCTCCTCGACCTCGGGCTCCTGCCGCGCCACGACGGCGATGCTGCCGGGCTTGATGATGCCCCGCTTCTCGGTCGCGATGAGCTCGAGGGAGTCACCGAGTAGCCGCTCGTGGTCGATCGCGACCGGCGTGATGACGGCGACGGCGGCGTCGGCCACGTTGGTGGCGTCCCAGACCCCACCGAGCCCGACCTCGACGATCGCGACGTCGATCGGGGCGTCGGCGAACGCGGCGTAGGCCACCACCACCAGCACCTCGAAGTACGTCATCCGCGGGCCGCCGTCGGCGACCGACTCCGCGTCGACCATCTCGATGAACGGGAGCACGTCCTCCCACGTGTCGATGAACCGTTCGCGGCTGATCGCGTTGCCGTTCAACGAGATTCGCTCGCGCATGTCGTGCAGGTGCGGGCTGGTGAACCGACCGGTCGACAGGCCGGTCTCGCGCAGCACCTGCTCGATGATGCGCGCCGTCGTGGTCTTGCCGTTCGTGCCGGTGAGGTGCACCAGCGGGAAGCTGCGCTGCGGGTCGCCGAGCAGCTCCATGCAGCGGGCCACCCGGTGCAGCGTCGGCTCGGGGTTGCTCTCCGGCGTGCGGGCGAGGATGGCCTCCTCGATCTCGCGCATCCGCTGACGCAGCTCGAGCTGGCGCGCCGCCTCCTGCTGGGCGGCGTCGGGGCGGGGGGTCATGCGGTCGCGTCCTCCGGTGTGATGGGGCGGCGGGCCACGATGCTGTCGGGCAGACCCGACCCACCGTGCTCTTCCTCGACCTCGGTGAAGCCGTGGTGACGATAGAACGCTGCGGCCTGGTCGTTGCCCTTGAGGTAGGACAGCCACAGCTCGTCGTAGCCGTCGGCGGCCGCCTTGTGCACCGCGGCGCGCATCAGCGCGCCCCCGACACCGGCCCCCTGGTGCTCGGGCAGCACGTACAGCTTCCACATCCACAGCTTGTGGTCGTTCATCCCGACGCTGCTCATCCCGACGACCTCGCCACCGAGCTCGGCCACGCTCACCCGCCCCTGCCGGATCGCCGGGATCGTCGCCTCCTGCGTCCACCACTTCGCCAGGCCCATCGCGACGTAGTCCTCCCCCGCGATCGGCCCGAACGTCACCGGCCAGGTGCGCCGCCCGATGTCGACGACGGCGACCAGATCGTCCCCGTCCGCCCGGCGTACGACCACGTCCGGCTCGCCGCTCATGAGCCCACCTTGCTGATCGCGATCGTCACCTTCCGGCCGTCGCCCAGCGCCGTGGTCACGCCCTCCAGCTGGTGGCCCTCGCCGCCCGCGCCGAACTGCACCGCGAGGGTCTCGGTCATGATCAGCGCCTGGTGGGTCACCGCGGCCTGCCACACCTCGTCGTCGCCGACCAGGCTGAGCGAGATGCGGTCGCCCACGCTGAGCCCGGCGCCGCGGCGCGCGTCCTGCACGGCGCGCACGATGTCGCGCGCCAGACCCTCGCGGGCCAGCTCCTCGGTGACCCGGGTGTCGAGCACGACGAACCCGCCGCCGGGCAGCATCTGCACCGCGCGTCCCGCGCTGGCCTGCTCCCCCACGACCGTCTCGAGGGTGAATTCGCCGGGCTCGAGCGTCAGCCCGCCGGAGGTCACCACGCCCTCGGCGTCGACCGCCCAGTCGCCGGACTTGGAGCCCTTGATGGCCTGCTGCACGTCCTTGCCGAGCCGCGGGCCGGCCGCGCGCGCGTTGACGGTCAGTCGCTGCTGCACCCCGAACTCGTCGGCGTCGGGGTCGTTGACGTCGAGCAACCGCACCTGACGCACGTTGACCTCGTCGGCGATGAGGTCCGAGAACGGCTGCAGCGCAACGGGATCCGTCGTCACCACCGTCAGGTCGGCGAGCGGCAGACGCACCCGCAGGCGCTCCGCCTTGCGCAGCGCGAGGGTGGCCGAGCAGACCGCGCGAACCTGGTCCATCGCCGCGACCAGCTCGGCGTCGGCCGGCAGGTCGGTGGCGTCGGGCCAGTCGGTCAGGTGCACCGACCGGGCGCCGGTCAGCCCGCGCCAGATCTGCTCGGTGGTGAATGGCAGCAGCGGCGCCGCGACCCGGCTCAGCACCTCCAGCACGGTGTAGAGCGTGTCGAAGGCGCCCTCCGCCGCGCCGTCGCCGCCCGTCGACCAGAACCGCTCGCGGGAGCGACGGATGTACCAGTTCGTGAGCACCTCGACGAAGCCCTGCACGCTGTCGCACGCGCCGGCGATGTCGTACCGGTCGAGCCGGCCCTCGACGTCGACGACGAGGTCACGAAGCTTGGCGAGGACGTACCGGTCGAGCGGATCCGTCGAACGGGTCGACCAGTTCGCCTCGTATCCCTCGGCGTTGGCGTACAGGCTGAAGAAGTACCAGCTGCTCCACAGCGGGATCACGACCTGGCGCACGCCCTGCCGGATGCCCTCCTCGGTCACGGCCAGGTTGCCGCCGCGCAGGATCGGGCTCTGCATGAGGAACCAGCGCATCGCGTCGGCGCCGTCGCGCTGGAAGACCTCCGACACGTCGGGGTAGTTGCGCAGCGACTTGCTCATCTTCTGCCCGTCCGAGCCCAGCACGATGCCGTGACAGATCACCGAGCCGAACGCCGGCTTGTCGAACAGCGCCGCCGCGAGCACGTGCAGCGTGTAGAACCAGCCGCGGGTCTGCCCGATGTACTCGACGATGAAGTCGGCCGGGAAGTGGTGCTCGAACCAGTCGGCGTTCTCGAACGGGTAGTGCACCTGGCCGTAGGGCATCGACCCGGAGTCGAACCACACGTCGAGCACGTCCTCGACGCGACGCATGGTCGCCTTCCCCGACGGGTCGTCGGGGTTCGGCCGGGTCAGCTCGTCGACGTACGGCCGGTGCAGGTTCGGCTCGCCGTCCTCGCCGCGCGGCAGGCGGCCGAAGTCGCGCTCCAGCTCGGCGAACGAGCCGTAGACGTCGACCCGCGGGAAGGCCGGGTCGTCGGACACCCACACGGGAACCGGGCTGCCCCAGAAGCGGTTTCGCGTGATCGACCAGTCGCGGGCGTTCTCCAGCCAGCGTCCGAACTGCCCTTCCTTGACGTTGTCGGGCACCCAGGTGATCTCCTGGTTGGTGCGCAGCATCGCGTCCTTGATCCGGGTGACCGCGACGAACCAGGAGCTGACGCCCTTGTAGATCAACGGGTTCCGGCACCGCCAGCAGTGCGGGTAGGAGTGGTCGTAGCTCTCCCGCTTGAGCAGCACCGTGCCGGGCGTGACCGACCCCGCCGGCTCGCCCTTCGTGGCGGCCTTGAGGTGGTCGATGATGTGCAGGTTGGCGTCGAACACCTGCATGCCTTCGTACTCCACGACCGGCTCGGTGAACCGCCCGTCGGGCCCGACCGGCATCACGGCCTCGATGCCCTCGCGGTTGGTCACGACGAGGTCGTCCTCACCGAATGCGCCCGCGGTGTGCACCAGACCCGTTCCGTCGGTGGTCGTGACGAAGTCGCCGTCGACGACGCGGAAGGCGTTCTCGCGCCCGGCGTAGTAGGAGAACGGCGGGTCGTAGTGCGTGCCCATGAGCTCAGCGCCCTTGAGCCGCTTGACGACCCGGCCGGACCAGTCGGCCTTCGGGTCGCCGAACAGCTCGCGGGCGTACGCCGGCACGCGCGACTCCGCGAGGACGTACCGCTCGGTGGTGCCGGTCGGCAGGTCCGACTCCACGACGACGTAGTCGATGTCGGGGCCGACGACGATCGCGAGGTTGCTCGGCAGGGTCCACGGGGTCGTGGTCCAGATCAGCAGCAACGCCCCCGCCAGGTCGCCGTCGGTCGCGCGCAGCCCGACGGTGACCGCCGGGTCCTGCCGCATCTGGTAGACGTCCTCGTCCATCCGCAGCTCGTGGTTGGACAGCGGGGTCTCGTCGTTCCAGCAGTAGGGCAGGACGCGGAAGCCCTCGTAGACCAGGCCCTTGTCGTAGAGGCTCTTGAACACCCAAAGGACCGACTCCATGAAGTCGGGGTTGAGCGTCTTGTAGTCGTTCTCGAAGTCGACCCAGCGCCCCATCCGCCGGACGTAGGCCTCCCACTCCTGGGTGTAGCGCAGCACCGACTCGCGGGCGGCCGCGTTGAACCGGTCGACGCCCATCTCGAGGATCTCGTCCTTGGTCTTCAGGCCGAGCTGGCGCATCGCCTCGAGCTCGGCCGGCAGCCCGTGGGTGTCCCAGCCGAAGCGGCGCTCGACCCGCTTGCCGCGCATCGTCATGTAGCGCGGGATGAGGTCCTTGACGTAGCCGGTCAGCAGGTGGCCGTAGTGCGGCAGCCCGTTCGCGAAGGGCGGGCCGTCGTAGAAGACGAACTCGTTGTCCCCGTCGGTGCCGGCGGCGCGCTGCTCGACCGAGGCGCGGAAGGTGTCGTCGCGGTCCCAGTAGTCCAGGACGCCCTGCTCGATGCGCGGCAGGTCAGGGGTCTGCGGCACGCCGTGGGCGCGCTCGTCTCCTGCGCTGGTGTCGACCTGGGGGTAGGGCATCGGTGGCTTCCTGTCTCGTGCCTGCCACGAGGACGGTGCCCCCGCTCCGGGATGCACCGCGGTACCACCTCGCTTGCCGCTCGCGCGACCGCTCGATCGTGAGCTGTGACGGGCTCGTCCCGTCCGGGTCTAGTGAGTGCTGACGCACCGTTCTTCCGGAGGCTCGCCGCTGATGACGGCTCAGGCGCCTGTACGCCGATTCTACGCGCCGGACGCCACCGCGGCGCCACCCGGTTATGCCCCAGCCGTCATGGCCCAGCCGGCGTGCATCTGGACAGGACGAACGAGATCGGCACCCCCGCATCGCGCGCAACGGCGCCGGCAGGCGGGGCTTCGTCCTGTCCGAATGTACGAATGCCCCGGGTCGTCGGAGGCAAGATGACTCCATGAGCACCACCGCAGCCGTCCCGCTGCCCGCCCTGCCCGACGGCCGGGTGGTCACCGACCCCGACGTCGCGACGTCGTACGCCACCGACGCCTCGCTCGGCTCCGCCGCACCCGAGGAGTTCGTGGTGGTGCGCGCCCGCGACCGCGACGACGTGGTGGCGGTGCTGGAGCACGCGCAGGCGCACCGCATCCCGGTCGTGCCGCAGGGCGCGCGCACGTCGCTGTGCGGCGCCGCGAGCGCGCTCGAGGGCAGCATCGTGCTCAACGTCGAGGCGCTGAAGGCGCTGGAGATCAACACCGCCGAGAAGTACGCCGTCGTCGGCCCCGGCGTGATCAACGCGGACCTGAAGCGGGCAGCTGCGGCCGAGGGCCTGTACTACCCGCCCGACCCGGCGTCAGGCCCGATGAGCACCATCGGCGGCAACGTCGCCACCAACGCCGGCGGCCTGTGCTGCGTGAAGTACGGCGTCACCGGCGACTACGTGCGCGGCCTGGAGGTGGTGCTCGCCGGCGGCGAGGTCGTCCGCACCGGGCACCGCACCGCCAAGGGCGTCGCCGGCCTCGACCTGACCGGGCTGTTCGTCGGGTCCGAGGGGCAGCTCGGGGTCGTGACCGAGGTGGTGGCGCGGCTGGTGCCGGCGCCCGACCCGGCGCTCACCGTGCTCGCGACGTTCGACTCGCTCGACGACGCCACGCGCGCGATGGTGCAGCTGCGGGCCGAGCGCAACGGCCCCAACCTGATCGAGGTGCTCGACCGCACGTCGCTGCAGGCGATCCAGGCGATGGAGGACTTCGGCTTCCCGGAGGAGGCCGAGGCGGTGCTGCTCGTCCAGTCCGACCGGCCTGGTCACGCCGGCGAGGACGTACAGCGGTATGCCGAGCTGCTCGAGGCCTGCGGCGCCGGAGAGGTCGCCGTCGCCGACGACGCGCAGGAGGCCGACGCGCTCATGGCCGGCCGCCGGGCGCTCGCCCCGGCGCTGGAGCTGAAGGGGCCGCACTTCATCGAGGACGTCTGCGTGCCGGTGACGCGGCTCGGCGACCTGATCGCCACCGCACGCGACATCTGCGCGCGGCGCGACGTGCCGATCGTGCTGTCCGGGCACGGCGGCGACGGCAACCTGCACCCGTGCCTGTTCTTCACCGAGGGCGACGACAGCCGCGAGGTCGCCGAGGAGGCGTTCGCCGAGATCGTGCGCACCGCGCTCGACATGGGCGGCACCGTCACCGGCGAGCACGGGGTCGGGTCGCTCAAGCGCCGCTGGCTGCCGCAGGAGCTCGGCGAGACAGAGATGGCGCGGCAGCGGGCGATCAAGCAGCTCTTCGACCCGCTGGGCATCCTCAACCCCGGCCGCCCGTACTGATCCCTTTGGGCTCAGCTCCTCCGTCGTCGCCGAGCCGGCCCTGCGCCCCTCCCTCAGGCCGCGAGGACCCGCTCGTGGATCAGCTTCAGGTGGGTGGGGCCGTCGCCCTTGGCCAGCGTGTCGGGGCTGACCGTGCCGCCGAGCGCCAGGATCGGCTCGAAGTAGTACAGCTCCCCCTCAGCGAGCGGGCCGAGCTTGGCGCGGGCGCCGCCGCGCGGCCCCTCCAGGTCCGACACGTGCGACTGCGGCGAGGGCAGGTGCTGGTTGAAGAAGGCCACCAGGTCGTCGCCGACCACGGTGTTGGTCTGGAAGTGCGGGTCGAGGCACTGGATCCGCTCGCGGCCGCCCTGGTTGTCGTAGTGGTAGACGTGCCCGAAGCTCGTCACCGCGATCGGGAACGACGTGACGTCCTCGCCGAGCCAGGTCTGCAGGACGTCGATCCACTCGCCCGGGTCGACGACGGCGAGCCGCTGCTCGCCGTAGAAGCCGATGCCGTACGTCCGCCACAGCTCGACGAGCGCGGCCGGCGCCTTGCCCTCGGCGTAGCGCAGGAACTCCTCGCCCGGGACCTCGGTGCCCTGGTCGGGGGCGTACTGCTGGACGAAGGCCGCGAGCTGGCCGCCGGAGGCCCCGCCGCGCTGCGCGGGCTGCTCGCCCCACCCGCCCTGCTGCTGGCCGTACGCCGGCTGCGGCTGGTAGCTGCCCGGCTGGCCGTAGCCACCCTGGGCGGGCGCGTAGCCCGGCTGCTGCCCCTGCTGGGGGTATCCGCCGAACTGGTCGCTCATGGTTCCTCCTGCGCGCTGCACGCCGATGGTCGTCGATGCCGAGGTAAGACGGTACTCGACGGGTGCGAAACCCGGTTCGGTCCGCCCCGCCACGTCTGGGACCATGACGCCTATGACTGCGACCCCCGAACCGCGCTCCGCGCGGGTCCCCGACAAGCCGACCGTCGACGGGCTCGAGGACAAGTGGGGACAGGTATGGCACGACGAGGGCACCTACCGCTTCGACCGCGAGCGGGCGCTGTCGCTGCCGCGCGAGCAGGTGTTCGCGATCGACACTCCCCCGCCGACCGCGAGCGGCAGCCTGCACGTGGGTCACGTCTACTCCTACACGCACACCGACTGCCTCGCCCGCTACATGCGCATGCGCGGCAAGGAGGTGTTCTACCCGATCGGCTGGGACGACAACGGCCTGCCGACCGAGCGCCGCGTGCAGAACTACTACGGCGTGCGCGGCGACAACAGCCAGCCGTACGTCCGTGACTACTCCCCGCCGCAGCGCGGCGGAGAGGGCAAGTCCAGCAAGGCGTCCGCGCAGCAGCCGATCTCGCGCGCGAACTTCGTGGAGCTGTGCGAGGAGCTGACCGAGGCCGACGAGGTCTCGTTCGAGTCGCTCTTCCGCACGCTCGGCGCGTCCGTGGACTTCACCCAGACCTACCGCACCGTCGACGACCGCTCCCGGGCGGTGTCGCAGCAGGCGTTCCTGCGCAACGTGCGCCGCGGCGAGGCCTACCAGGCCGACGCGCCGGGGCTGTGGGACGTCACGTTCCAGACGGCCGTCGCGCAGGCCGAGCTCGAGGCCCGCGACTACCCCGGCGCGTTCCACACGCTGACCTTCCACCGCCCCGGCGGCGAGGTCGTCGAGATCGAGACCACCCGCCCCGAGCTGGTCGTCTCGTGCGTCGCGCTGATCGCTCACCCCGACGACGAGCGATACCAGTCGTTGTTCGGATCCACTGTGACCACACCGCTGTTCGGCGTCGAGGTGCCGGTGCTGGCGCACCCCGCGGCGGAGCCCGACAAGGGCAAGGGCATCGCGATGTGCTGCACCTTCGGCGACCTGACCGACGTGATGTGGTGGCGCGAGCTGCAGCTGCCGACCCGCTCGGTCATCACCCGCAACGGGCGGTTCCAGGAGGAGACGCCCGAGTGGATCGCCGGTGGCCCCGGCGCCGGCCTGTACGCCGACCAGCTCGCCACCAAGACGGTGCACTCCGCGCGCGAGGGCACGGTGCAGGCGCTGCGCGAGTCGGGCGACCTGGTCGGCGACCCCAGGCCGACCCAGCGCAAGGCGAACTTCTTCGAGAAGGGCGACAAGCCGCTCGAGATCGTCACCAGCCGCCAGTGGTACATCAAGAACGGCGGCCGCGACGAGCAGCTGCGCGAGCAACTCATCGCGCGCGGTGACGACATCGACTTCCACCCCTCGTTCATGCGCAGCCGCTACGCCAACTGGATCGCCGGCCTGAACGGCGACTGGTTGATCTCGCGGCAGCGGTTCTTCGGCGTGCCCTTCCCGGTCTGGTACCCCCTCGACGCCGAGGGCGAGCCCGACCACGAGAACCCGATCTTCGCGGCCGAGGAGTCGCTCCCGGTCGACCCGACCACCGACGTGCCGGAGAGTTACACCGCCGAGCAGCGAGGCGTACCAGGCGGATTCGTCGCCGACCCCGACGTGATGGACACCTGGGCGACCTCGTCGCTGACGCCGCAGATCGTGAGCGGCTGGGAGCTCGCGAGCGACGCGGGCGAGCGCAACGACCCCGAGCTGTTCGCGAAGATCTTCCCGATGGACCTGCGCCCGCAGGGCCACGACATCATCCGCACCTGGCTGTTCGCGACGGTGGTGCGCAGCAGCTTCGAGCACGGCACGGTGCCGTGGACCGGCGCCGCGATCAGCGGCTGGATCCTCGACCCCGACCGCAAGAAGATGTCGAAGTCCAAGGGCAACGCCGAGACCCCCGAGGACGTCATCCGCCAGTTCGGCGCCGACGCCGTGCGCTACTGGGCGGCCTCGGGCCGGCTCGGCATGGACGCGGCCTACGACACCGGCCAGATGAAGGTCGGCCGTCGCCTGGCGATGAAGGTGCTCAACGCGAGCAAGTTCGCGCTGACCATGGGCGAGGTCGAGGGCGACCTGCGCGCGCAGATCACCCACCCGCTGGACCGGTCGGTGATCGCCGGTCTGCGCCAGGTCGTCGACGACGCGACCCGCAGCTACGAGACGTGGGACTACACCCGCAGCCTGGAGCTGACCGAGACGTTCTTCTGGACGTTCTGCGACGACTACATCGAGCTGGTCAAGGACCGCGCCTACGGCGGCCAGGGTGACGAGGCGGCCGCGAGCGCGCGGGCGACGCTGCGCCTGGCGCTCGGGGTGCTGCTGCGGCTGCTCGCGCCGTTCCTGCCCTACTCCACCGAGGAGGTTTGGTCGTGGTGGCAGGAGGGGTCGGTCCACCGGCAGTCGTGGCCCACGACCGACGAGCTGGACCACGAGGGTGACCCGGCGCTGCTCGACACCGTCGGCCGGGCGCTGGCCGGGGTGCGCCGGGCCAAGTCCGACGCCAAGCTCGGCATGCGCGCGGAGGTGTCCTCGATGACGCTCGCCGCCCCCGACGCCGAGCTGGAGCTGGTGCGCGCGGCCGAGGCCGACCTGCGCGCCGCCGGCAAGATCGTCGGGCTCGACTACGCCACCGGCGACGAGCTGGCCATCCGCGACGCCGAGCTGGTCCCGCCCCCGCCCAAGCAGCCCACGGCCTGACCCCGCCCCCGCCCAAGCAGCCGACGGCCTGACCCCGCCCGCCGACGACGACGGCGGCCCACGTACGACGACGGCGGCCCACCTATTACGTGGTCCGCCGTCGTACGACCTGTGCCGCCGTCGTTCGATGCCGGGCGGGTGGACCGTGCCGGGCGACTACTCCGTCTCGCTCCCCTGCACCGACTTGCGCTGGCGTCCGGCCGACTTCTTCGCCTTGGCGACCGGGCCCTTCTTCTTGTGCTTCTCGATGAACTCCTCGGGGTCCTTGTCCACCGGCGCCTCGCCAGTCGCCCCCTTGATCGCCTCGTAGCGCAGGAACTTCACCGCGATCTCGTGCCGCAGCTCCAGGCTCGCCTGCTGCCGGAAGTCGGCGAGGTCCTGCCGCTCCTCCTCGGCCATGTGCGTGCTGTTGGCGACGTTGCAGTCGGTCACCGCCGTCCACCACGCCTTCGACCCGGTCTTGGCCCGGCGCGCGCGCCGGATCGCCTTGCGGATGTTGTTGTGGTCGTGGACCGCGTCCTCGGCCTCCTCCTCGACGTCGGGCGCATCGCCCGCACCGGTGCCGAGCTTGAGCAGCTCCGGGTAGAAGTAGCGCTCCTCCGCCTCGGCGTGGTTCTCCAGCAGGATCGCCAGCCGCCCCCACACCGCGGCGAGGCCGTCGGTGTCGTCGCGCGGCCACTCCTCGAGCAGGGCGAACGCGTGCCGCTGCTCGTCGTGCTGGCGCTGGATCTCCTCGGTGATGTCCACGAATCCTCCTGTGTCTGGGGTGGGGCCCCCACATCCCACCCGCACGTACGCCCCACGCACCACCCCCTTGCGGGTGCGGCCGGTCCGTGGCGGGGTGCGCAGTTGCACGCCTCGGCCGCCGCGCGCGGTTAGAGTCGCTCGTCATGGGGGAACGGCTGCGCGGGGTGTCGACGCGCAGCACGGTCGTCGCCGCGGCCGCCGCGCTCGTCATCGTCGCGCTGATGCTCGCGACCACGCACGGAGCCCCCGTCGTGCAACCGGCCTCCAGCGACCGGGCGCTCCCGAGCGCGACCCTGCAACCGCCGCCCGCGACCTCGACGGCGCCGACCGCGTCGGTCAGCCCGACCGCGGCGTCCGGGCCCCCGATGGCCTGGATGGGGATGGCGCTCACCGGGGTCGTGGCCGTCGTCGCCGTCTTCCTGCTGCTCCTGCTGACCGCAGCCGTCGTCCGGGTGCTGCGCAGCCGCCGTCGCGCGCCGGAGTCGACGCCGGTGGAGCCCCCGCCCAGCCTGCCCGAGCAGCTGCACCGCGACGCCGCGAGCCACTTCGCCGCGCTGCGCGAGGGCGAGCCGCGCGAGGCGATCGTGCGCGCGTGGGTCACCCTGCAGCAGTCGGTCGCGGCGGCTGGGGTGACCCGGCGCCCCTCGGAGACCTCGTCGGAGCTGACCGTCCGCGTGCTCGACGACCTCGCGGTCGACCCCGACGCGCTGCGCACGATCGCCGGGCTCTACCGCGAGGCGCGCTTCTCGCAGCACCCGCTCAACGACGCCGACCGCGAGCGCGCCGAGGTCGCCCTGCGCCGGGTCCACGCGACTCTGCCCGTCGCCGCGCGGGAGCCGTCGTGATCACCCGGCGCATGCAGTGGCGCAACCGGGTGCTCACGCTGCTGGTCACCTGGGTGGCGCTCACCGCGCTGCTCGCGTGGCTGTACACCTCCCCGTCGTGGCCGGGCGTGCTGCTGTCGCTCACCGTGCTGTTCGCGCTGGTGTGGCTGCTGGGCGACCTCGGCGACGACGAGATCGCCCGGCCCGACTGGCGCGGTTGGCATCCCGCGCCCACCCGCACCCGCACCGAGTGGCAGGTCACGGGCACCCGCCGGCTCGTCGAGATGGCCGGCCAGCAGCCCACGGACGGCTCGCCGAGCCGGCCGGCCGCCGCCCAGGTGCAGGACCTGCTGCGCCGTGCGGTGGCGCAGCGCGCCGGCCCCGAGTCGTGGCGCGAGCCCTCGTCGCTGCCCGGCGACCTGGCCGCCTACCTGCGCGCCGACCCCGCCCCGATCGTCCCGCCCGACCGCCTGCACACCCTGCTCACCCGGATCGAGGACCTGTGAACACACCAGACATCGCCAGCACCAGTCGTACGGCCGGAGCAGTGCTCGACCAGGTCGAGCAGGTGGTCGTGGGCAAGCGACGCCCGCTCGAGCTGGTGCTCGCGACCATCCTGGCCGGCGGGCACGTGCTGCTCGAGGACTTCCCCGGCCTGGGCAAGACCCTCGCCGCGCGCTCGATCGCCCAGACGCTCGGGCTGCGCTTCACCCGCGCCCAGTTCACCCCCGACCTGCTGCCCGCGGACCTGACCGGGTCGTACGTCTTCGACCAGTCGCGCCGCGAGTTCGACTTCCGCGAGGGTCCGCTGTTCACCGGGCTGCTGCTCGCCGACGAGATCAACCGCACCCCGCCGAAGACGCAGTCGGCACTGCTCGAGGCGATGCAGGAGCGGCAGGTCACCGTCGAGGGCACCACCTTCCCGCTGCCGCGGCCGTTCCACGTCGTCGCGACCGCGAATCCCGTTGAGTACGAAGGGACTTACCCCCTCCCCGAGGCCCAGCTCGACCGGTTCCTCACGAGGGTGTCGTTCGGCTACCCGACGCTCGAGGAGGAGTCCGACGTGCTGCGCCGGCGCGTCCGGCGCCGTCAGGAGGAGACCGCGCTGCCGGCGCTGCTCGACGCCGAGCAGCTGCTGGCGCTGCAGCGCACCGTCGAGCAGGTCGACGTCGAGCCGACGGTCATCGACTACTGCGTGCGGCTCGCCGCGGCCACCCGTGAGCACCCGCTGCTGCAGCTGGGATCCTCGCCGCGCGGCTCGCTCGCCCTGATGCTCATGGCCCGGGCGATCGCGGTGCTGCGCGGCCGCGACTACGTCGTGCCCGAAGACGTCAAGGCCGTCGCCGTGCCGGTGCTGGCCCACCGGGTGAGCCTGCGGCCGGAGCTGTGGATGAGCGAGCACACCACGACCTCCGCGATCCGCGGCCTGGTCGGCGAGGTGCCCGCGCCGCCGACCGTCGACGCGGGTGAAGCGTCGGCATGAGCCAGACGGGGCCGCTCGGCTACCGGCGTGACGTCACGGCGTCGCGCACGGCGATCCAGCGCTGGCGTCCGACCCCGACGCTGCTGCAGGCGCTGGCGACGGCGGTGCTGGCCGGCGCGGCCGCTGCCCTGACCCGTCGGGTCGACCTGCTCGTGCTGGCCACCCCGTTCGTCGTCGTGCTCGCGTGGTCGCTGGCCACCCGCCCCACGCGCGCGCCCCGGCTGACCGTCGAGCTGCAGCCGGCCGTGCTGCACGAGGGCGGGTCGGCGCGCTGGTCGATGGAGCTGACCGACGTGGGCGACGCCGACCAGGTGGTCACCACCGTCGAGGGCCGACGGTTCCTCGACACCGACCCGCCGTTCGGCGAGATCGTCACGCCGGTGGACGGTGACACGGCGCGGCAGGACATCACCGTCCGCGCGCTGCGGTGGGGCGCTCAGCGCCTCGGTGGCACCGCGGTGACCGCCGTATCCCCTTGGAACGCTTATCGATTCGGCCCCATCGACGTGACTCCGCCCACCCTGCAGGTGACGCCCGGTGCGCTGCTGTTCGACCTCGACGCCACGACGCCGCACCCCCAGG
Source organism: Barrientosiimonas humi (assembly GCF_006716095.1). Classification (NCBI taxonomy): domain Bacteria; kingdom Bacillati; phylum Actinomycetota; class Actinomycetes; order Micrococcales; family Dermacoccaceae; genus Barrientosiimonas; species Barrientosiimonas humi. Next base: position 786,925 of record NZ_VFOK01000001.1, on the reverse strand, counting down.
GTCTCGTCGGGCAGAACCGCAGTCGGCGCCGCGGCGACGGGAGCGAGTTCGCCGACATACGGCCGTTCCAGGCGGGCGACCGGCTGCGGCGCATCCACTGGCCGGTGTCGGCGCGCACCGGTGAGCTGCACGTGCGCACGACCTATGCCGAGGAGGACGCCGAGGTCCACCTCGTGCTCGACGCCTCGGTCGACGTCGGCACCAGCGAGGGCGTCGACGGCGCGGCCAGCTCGCTCGACCGGGGCGTGCGGGCCGCGGCGGCGCTGGCCCAGCACCTGCTGCGCCGCGGTGAACGGGTCGAGCTGACCGTGCACGCACCCGACCCGCTGCACGTCGCGCTCGGGGTGGGCCTGCGCCAGCACCGCCGCATCCTGGACACGCTCAGCCGGGTGCACGTCGACGTGGCCGGGCTCGGCAGACGTACCCGCCGGCCGCGTCCGTTGCGCGCGGGCCCCGGCGCGCTCGTCATCGTGCTCACGCCGCTCGTCGACGAGGAGCACACCGGCTTCGTGCTGCGGCTGGCCGCGCACGGGCACAGCGTGATCGTGGTCGACTGCCTGCCTCCGGACGCCCGCATCGGCCGCTCCGACGACCCGCTGGTCGGTCTCGCCTGGCGGCTGCGGCAGCTGGAGCGCGGGCTGGAGATCGACCGGATCCGCCGCCTCGGGCTGCCCGTCGTGCCGTGGCGCGGACCCGGCTCGCTCGACCAGGTGCTGCGCCAGCTAAGCGCCCGTCCCCGCCCGCGGGTGAGGGCCCGATGAGGTGGGCCGAGCAGGTCGCTGACCGGCTGCGCACCGCCCACCGGAGCGCGCTGCTGCTCGAGGTCTGGCTGCTGCTGGCCGGCACCGTCTTCCTGGTCCTGCTCACCGTGGCCGGCTCCCCCTCGTGGTACGCCCTCGCCTGGCTCGCCCTGTTCGGTGTGGTCCTGGTGCTGCCCGCCAGCATGCCCGCGCAGCTGCTGGTGCCGGCCTCGCCCCTGGTCTGGTGGTTCGCCCAGCCCGACCCGCTGAGCGCCTGGAGCATCCCGGCGGCGTGCGCGCTGCTGGTGATCTTCGCGGTGCAGGCGCTGCTCAACGCCGCTCCCGACGGCCCGCCGCCGGCGCCGGTGGTGCTGCGGCGCTACGTGCGCCGGGTAGCCCTGGTCGCGATCACCCCCGCCGCCGTCTGGCTGCTCACCCGCGGCCTTGCCGTCGGCGACCTGCGGCTGGAGGCGTTCACCGTCCTCGGCCTCGCCGCCGTCGCCGCCACGACCCTGGCCCTCCCCCGCCTGGTCCGCGCCGACCCACCCCCAGAGACCCCCGCCCCCAAGGCGGTCGAGCGCTAGCGGAGGCGGCATCGAGACCAGGTCACCCAACCACGCTGGTCGAGTAGGGCGGAGCGCTAGCGCAGGCCGTATCGAGGCCAAGTCACCCACCACGCTGGTCGAGTAGGCCGGAGCGCTAGTGGAGGCCGTATCGAGACCAAGTCACCCACCACGCTGGTCGAGTAGGCCGGAGCGCTAGCGCAGGCCGTATCGAGACCAGGTCACCCACCACGCTGGTCGAGTAGGCCGGAGCGCTAGCGCAGGCCGTATCGAGACCAGGTCACCCACCACGCTGGTCGAGTAGGCCGGAGCGCTAGCGCAGGCCGTATCGAGACCAGGTCACCCACCACGGTGGTCGAGTAGGGCGAGCCGCTGGGCGAGGCCGTATCGAGACCAGGTGACCTGCTCGTGGTGACCGAAAGGCGCCGGGAGGCGTGAGTACGCCTGTAGTGACGTCGGATTCGCGAGTCGCCGACGGCGTACGGCACCAGAGTGGTCGCGGACGGGGACGGTCCTGACACGACCCCACGATCTCGACACGACCCCGCGTTGTTGACACAAAGTGCTGCTACAGCACGCACGTCTGTCAACAACGCCAGTCCGTGTCAACAACGTCAGGCTCTGTCAGGAACGTCACCACCGCGAGCCGCCAGGCCGGCCAACCAGGCACCCGCTCACCGCTTCCAGGCGCCGTTCGGTGACCACAGAGCGAGCCGACGGGTCTCGATACGGCCTCCGCTTCGCTCCGGCCTACTCGACCACCTTGGGGGTGTCTCGTCCCTCGCGCTACTCAGGGCGACGCTCGACCAGCTGGGGAAGCCCGTTTCGACCACCTGGGGTCAGGCGGATTCCTTGCGCTGCGTACGCTTCCGGGCCTGCGGCTGCTCGCGGCGCACGATCGTGGGGTTGACGTTGTCGAGCACGACCTCGCGGGTCACGACCACGCGGGCGATGTCGTCGTCGCTCGGGACGTCGAACATCACCGGGAGGAGGACCTCCTCCATGATCGCGCGCAGGCCGCGGGCGCCGGTGCCGCGCAGCATCGCCTGCTCGGCGACGGCGCCGACGGCGTCCTCGGTGAACTCCAGCTCGACGCCGTCGATCTCGAACATCTTCTCGTACTGCTTGACCAGGGCGTTGCGCGGCTCGGTGAGGATCGAGACCAGGCCCTCGCGGTCGAGCGGCGCGACGGTCGTGATGACCGGGAGCCGGCCGATGAACTCGGGGATCAGCCCGAACTTCATCAGGTCCTCGGGCAGCACGTCGTCGAAGTGCTCGGCGGCCTCCTTGGCCGCGCGCAGCTCGGAGCCGAAGCCCAGACCCTGCTTGCCGGAGCGCTGCTCGATGAGCTTCTCCAGACCCGCGAACGCGCCACCCACGATGAACAGCACGTTGGTGGTGTCGATCTGGATGAACTCCTGGTGCGGGTGCTTGCGCCCGCCCTGCGGCGGCACCGACGCCGTGGTGCCCTCGAGGATCTTCAGCAGCGCCTGCTGCACGCCCTCGCCGGACACGTCGCGGGTGATCGAGGGGTTCTCGCTCTTGCGGGCGACCTTGTCGATCTCGTCGATGTAGATGATCCCGGTCTCGGCCTTCTTCACGTCGAAGTCGGCCGCCTGGATCAGCTTGAGCAGGATGTTCTCGACGTCCTCACCGACATAGCCGGCCTCGGTGAGCGCGGTGGCGTCGGCGATCGCGAACGGCACGTTGAGCATCTTCGCCAGCGTCTGCGCCAGGTAGGTCTTGCCGCAGCCGGTGGGGCCGATCAGCAGGATGTTGGACTTGGCGATCTCGATCGACTCGGCATCCTTCTTCGCCGGCTTCTCGGCGGCCTGGATGCGCTTGTAGTGGTTGTAGACCGCCACGGCCAGGGCGCGCTTGGCGATGTCCTGGCCGACGACGTACTGCTCGAGGAACTCGTAGATCTCGCGCGGCTTGGGCAGGTGGTCCAGCCCCAGCTCGGAGGACTCGGCGAGCTCCTCCTCGATGATCTCGTTGCACAGGTCGATGCACTCGTCGCAGATGTAGACCCCGGGGCCGGCGATGAGCTTCTTGACCTGCTTCTGCGACTTGCCGCAGAAGGAGCACTTCAGCAGGTCGCCGCCGTCTCCGATGCGTGACATGTGCGTCGTCCTCCTGAAGTACGAGTGTGGTGCCGTGCTCGTGCTGTGCTTGCTCGTGCTGCCTGGCTGGCTGCTACCCCGATGTGGGGAAGCCCGGTCGCCACGAGAGCGACCGGACTCCCATTGAAACCCATCACACCCGGCGTGCTCCACGCCGCGCCAGGCGTGTCCGCTACGAGCGGAATCAGTCCTCGAAGGATGCCTTGCGGCTGGTGAGCACCTGGTCGACGAGGCCGTACTCCTTGGCCTGCTCGGCCGTGAGGATCTTGTCTCGCTCGATGTCCTGCTCGACCTGCTCCTTGGTGCGGCCGGTGTGCTGAGCCAGGGTCTCCTCGAGCCACTCGCGCATGCGGAAGATCTCGTTGGCCTGGATCTCGACGTCGGACGCCTGACCGCCCGCACCCTCCATCGCCGGCTGGTGGATGAGGATGCGCGAGTTCGGCAGGGCGAACCGCTTGCCGGGCGCGCCGGCACCGAGCAGCACCGCGGCCGCGGAGGCGGCCTGCCCGACGACGAACGTCTGCACGTCGGGGCGGATGTACTGCATGGTGTCGTAGATCGCGGTCAGCGCCGTGAACGAACCGCCCGGGCTGTTGATGTACATCAGGATGTCGCGGTCGGGGTCCTGGCTCTCCAGCACGATCAGCTGGGCGATGATGTCGTCGGCCGAGGCGTCGTCGACCTGCACCCCGAGGAAGATGATCCGGTCCTCGAACAGCTTGGTGTAGGGGTCGGTCCGCTTCATGCCGTAGGAGGTGCGCTCCTCGAACTGCGGGAGGATGTAGCGACTCGTCGGCTGCGGGCCGCGATAGCGACCTTCGGCGTGGTCGTACAGGTTGGTCATGTCGTTCCTCACTTGCGGACGTCGTCGGCGTCGACGTCGTCGGTGGCGTCGGTGCGGTCGGTGGAGCGCTCGAAGACGTGGTCGACGAAGCCGTACTCCTTGGCCTCGGTCGCGCTGAACCACCGGTCACGGTCGGAGTCGGCCTCGATCTGCTCGATCGACTGACCCGTGTGCTCGGCGATGAGCTCGGCCATCTGCTTCTTGATGAACAGCAGCTGCTCGGCCTGGGTCTTGACGTCGGACGCCGTGCCCTGGATGCCACCCAGCGGCTGGTGCATCATGATCCGCGCGTGCGGCGTGGCGTAGCGCTTGCCGGGGGCACCGGCCGACAGCAGGAACTGGCCCATGCTGGCCGCGAGACCCATGGCCACGGTCGCCACGTCGTTGGGCACCCACTGCATCGTGTCGAAGATCGCCATGCCGGCGGTGACCGATCCGCCCGGGCTGTTGATGTAGAGCCAGATGTCCTTCTCGGGGTCCTCCGCCGCCAGGAGAAGCAGCTGCGCGCAGATCGCGTTGGCGTTGTCGTCGCGCACGTCGGAGCCCAGGAAGATGATGCGTTCCTTGAGCAGGCGGTTGTAGATCTGGTCGTCCAGCCCCGCGACCGGGCGCTGGGTCTCCATCGATGTCACTGCGTCTCCATCTCCTCGTGCCGCCGTCCCTGGCGGCTCAGGTGACCTCTTCACCGGACCCTAACGTCACGGCTGCGCGCGAAACTCCCGGCCCCGGGCGGTGTTCGCCCACGGCGCAATCGCGCGGTCGACCGGAGGGCGTCGGCACGTGCGAAGGCCCCGGTACGCCGTGCGCACCGGGGCCTTACGTCTCGCCTGCTCGGGGTCAGGCCTTGGTCGTCTCCGCGTCGGTCGCGTCGTCGTCACCGGCGGTGGCGTCGGCGTCGGTCGCCTCGGCGGTCGCGGCGTCGTCGTCGGCCGGCTGAGCCTCGTCGTCGGCGACGTCGTCGTCGGCCTCGTCCTCGACGTCGAGCTCGCCGAGGTCGACGGTCTGGCCGTTGGTGTCGGTCACGGCGACCTGCTCCAGCACGGTCGACAGCGCCTTGCGCCGCGCGACCTCACCCATGACGGCGGGCACCTGGCCCTGGCTGTCGAGGGCCTGGGCGAACTGGTTCGGGTCCATGCCGTACTGCTGGGCGCTCATGATGAGGTACTCGATGAGCTCCTCCTGCGACACCTGGACCTCGTCGCGCTTGACGATCTCGTCGAGCAGGAACTGGGTCTTCAGCGCACGCCGGGTGCTCTCGTCGACCTCGCCGCGGTGCTCGTCGTCGTCCATGCGGTTCTCGCCCTCGAGGTGGGAGTCGACCTCGGCCTTGACGATCGACTCGGGCACGCCGATCTCGACGGTGTCGAGCAGCTGGTCGAGCACCTTGTCGCGAGCCTGGATGCCCTGCTCGAACTTCTTGCGCTGCTCGACCTGCTCGCGCACCTCGGTCTTGAGCTCGTCGATGGTGTCGTGCTCGGAGGCCAGCTGGGCGAAGTCGTCGTCGAGCTCGGGCAGCTGACGCTCCTTGACGGAGACGACCGTGACGACGCAGTCGGCGTCCTGGCCCTCGAAGTCGCCACCGGCCAGCGGAGCGGTGAACTCCTTGCTCTCGCCGGCCGACAGGCCCTCGATGGCCTCGTCCATGCCGGGGAGCATGTTGCCGCTGCCGACCTCGTAGGACACGCCGTTGACCGAGTCGACCTCCTGGTCGCCGACCTTGGCGGTCAGGTCGATGGAGACGAAGTCGCCCTGGGCGGCCGGGCGCTCGACGCCGACGAGGGTGCCGAAACGCTCGCGCAGGGTCGTCAGGCCCTCCTCGACGTCGTCGTCGGAGACCTCGAGCGGGTCGACCTCGACGGAGATGGCGGAGAAGTCGGGCAGGGTGATCTCGGGGCGGGTGTCGACCTCGACGGTGAACTTCAGCTCCGAGCTCTCGTCGGTGGGCACCTCGGTGATCTCCACCTCGGGCTGGCCGAGCGGCTGCAGGTCGTGCTCGTCGACGGCCTTGCCGAAGAACTCCGGCAGCGCCTCGTTGATGGCCTCCTGCAGCACGGCCTCGCGGCCGACGCGCTGGTCGATGATCCGCGCCGGGACCTTGCCCTTGCGGAAGCCGGGGATCTGGATCTGCTGGCCGATCGCGGCGTAGGCCTCGTCGAGGCTCGGCTTGAGCTCGTCGTAGGGGACCTCGACGCTCAGCTTGACGCGGGTCGGGTTGAGGTTCTCGACGGCACTCTTCACTGCCTGCACTCCAGATTGCTTGGGATCGATGCTTCGGATCGCGGGGATCTTGCGGCTTGCGCGCGCGTCAGTCCGGGCGCAGCACGAGCGCCCATGCTAACGGTCGGGGTAGCCGGATTCGAACCGGCGGCCTTCCGCTCCCAAAGCGGACGCGCTACCAAGCTGCGCCATACCCCGTCGTGTCCCCCTCGAGTCACGGTCGCAAGGGGTGGCCGAGACCTGGAGCGGGTGACGAGAATCGAACTCGCGTAGCCAGTTTGGAAGACTGGGGCTCTACCATTGAGCTACACCCGCGTGCACCCGTTCGTGCCGGCCGAGCCCGTCGGCGGCCGATCCGCAGTGCGGCGGCAATCGTACCCGCTGCGCCGGAGCAGTCCGACTCCACCCTTGTCCCGGCGGTAGACGCGTGCGTAGGTTGGGCGACGCCGGCCGGGACCGGCCGGCTGCAATGTGTGCCCCCAACAACAGGAGTGATCTCCATGGGTCTGATGGACAACGCCAAGGACGCCCTCGGCAACAACCCGGACAAGGTGTCCCAGGGTGTCGAGAAGGGCGGCGACTTCATCGACGAGAAGACCGGCGGCCAGTACGCCGACAAGGTCGACCAGGGTCAGGACTTCGCCAACGAGCGCCTCGGCGGTGACGCACAGCAGGACGCCGGCCAGCAGCAGGACGGGCAGCAGCAGGACGGCGGCCAGCAGCAGTAAGCACTGCCGCTGACATCACGAAGGGCCGGGGCGCACGCCCCGGCCCTTTCCCGTCCCGCCGTACGCCCTCGCCGGCTCCCGCAGGGACCGGCACCTCGCCGGCTCTCCCTCGCACTCTCACTCGCGGCGCAGCAGCACCGTGGTGCGGTCGTCGTCCTCGCCGGCGCAGGCGAAGTCGCAGATCTGCGCCGCCTCCCCCGCGCCCGGCTCGCAGGCGACGACCCGGTCGGCCGCGCCGAGCATCCGGTCCATCCCCTGCCCCAGGTCCAGCTCGGGGCTCTCGATCATGCCGTCCGAGTAGAGCAGCAGCGCATCGCCGCGCTCGAGCCGGCCGCTGACCCGCTCGTAGCTCACCAGCCCGGAGTCGAGCACGCCGAGCATCACGCCGCGGGCGTCGCTGCGCTCCTGCCAGCGCCCGGCGCCGGCGTGGTGGTGCATCGCGGCCGGGTGGCCGGCGCTGGCGAGCGAGTAGTCGCCGGTGCGCAGGTCGAGTGCGAGGTGCACGGCCGTGGCATAGCCGTCGGGCCAGCTCTGCCGGACGAGGTAGCGGTTGGCGGCGGCGAGCAGACCCTCGGGCGGGGTCGAGCCGAGCAGCCCGGAGAAGGCGCCGCTGAGCATGAGCGAGCGGGTGCCGGTCTGCAGGCCCTTGCCGGCGACGTCGACCAGCAGCACCTCGAGCAGGTCGTCCTCGGAGCGGTGGGTGAGCAGGAAGTCGCCCGACAGCGCCTCGCCGTGCGCCGCCCGGACGCTGCTGTCGAGGTGCCAGCCGGCGGGCAGGTCGTCGCCGACCTGCGCCTGGCGCTCGAGCTGGGCGCGCAGGTCGGTGAGGATGCTGACGCCGACCTCCTGCGGGATGCCCGCGCGCATCCGCCGGCGCTCGACGGCGAGCATCAGCAGCATGACGACGGCGATGGCCGCGAGCGTCACCGGCGGCGCCGGTGCGTTGAGCGAGGTGACGAGCATCCCGGCCGCGACGGCGGCGAAGACGACGTACATCCGCGCGGCGTGCAGGAACAGCCCCGCCGCCACGACGAGCGGCACGACCGGCGCGAGGGTCAGGCTGACCGGGCGCAGCACGAACGCGAGCGTCATCAGCGCGGTGAGCACGAGCAGGAGCGTGGTGAGCCAACGCTCGCGGCGCAGGCCCGCCTGGAACGGCTCGGGCAGGCTCGACGTCGCAACCGCGTGGCGGGTGCGACGGGCCCGGGCCGTCAGATCGATGCTCACGCGGGCAACGTAGCGACGCGAGGGCGTCGATCCGTGAGGTCTTTACCAACCCTTTAAGCATGCTTTCCCGACCCTATGCATTCGAGGCGGGTATAAGGGCCCGCGCTCCACCCGCACGGGCGTACGGGCGGAGCGAGCCGGTCGGTCAGGACAGCGGCGGCAGGGTGCCGTCGGCCTCGTACGCCCGCACCATGTCGATGCGGCGCTGGTGACGCGCCTCCCCGGTGAACGGCGTGCCGAGGAAGGTCGCGACCATCTCCTCGGCCAGCTCGGGGGCGGTGAAGCGGCCGCCGATGGAGAGCACCTGGGCGTCGTTGTGCTCCCGCGACAGCCGGGCCAGCTCGACCGTGGAGCACAGCGCGGCGCGGATGCCCTCGACCTTGTTGGCGGCCATCTGCTCACCGTTGCCCGACCCGCCCAGCACGATGCCGAGCGACCCCGGGTCGTCGCGCACCGCCTCGGCGGCGCGCAGGACGTAGACCGGGTAGTCGTCCTGCGGGTCGAGCTCGGTCGGCCCGTGGTCGATGACCTCGTGGCCCTGCTCGGCGAGCCAGGTCACCAGGTGCTGCTGCAGCTCGAAGGCGGCGTGGTCGCCACCGACGTGAACGCGCATCGGCCCGCCCCTCAGCTGAAGTCGGGCTCGGCGTCGCGGCTGCGCTTGAGCTCGTAGAAGCCGGGCGTCCCGGCGACGAGCAGGCAGCCGTCCCAGAGCCGTCCCGCGGCCTCGCCCTTGGGCGCCGGGGTGACCACGGGGCCGAAGAAGGCGACGCCCTCCACGGCGACCACGGGGGTGCCGACGTCGTCGCCCACCAGGTCGATGGCGCGCTGGTGGCTGGCCCGCAGCGCCTTGTCGACGTCGTCGCCCGGGACGTTCTCCCAGACCTCGATGAGCTCGGCCGGGAGCCCGACCTCGGCCAGCGACTCCTCGACGACCGCCTTCATGTCGGCGTCGTCACCGCCGCGGCCACCGGGGTGGCGGCGGGTGCCGATCGCGGTGTAGAGGTCGCCCAGCACCTCCGGGCCGTGGTCCTGGGCGGCCTTGACGAGCACCCGGACCGGGCCCCAGCCGCGGTCCATGAGCGCGCGGTACTTCTCGTCGAGGTCACGTCCCTCGTTGAGCACCGAGAGGCTCATGACCGTCCAGGTGATGTCGAGGTCGCGCACCTTCGCGGCCTCGATCAGCCAGCGGGAGGTCATCCAGGCCCACGGGCACAGCGGGTCGAAGAACATCTCGGCCGACGTGCGGCCGCTGCTGGTGGAGCTCGGTGAAGTCGTCACCCGCTCATCCTGCCACCCGGCCCTGTGCCACGATGAGGCCGCTTCCACCCCTGACGCGCGAAGGAGCCGTCGTGCCCGGACAGAACCTCACCCGCGACGAGGCCCAGGCCAGGTCCCAGCTGATCGAGGTGGAGTCCTACTCCGTCTCGCTCGACCTGACCACCGGCCCGGAGACCTTCCGCACCCGCAGCGAGGTCAGGTTCACCGCGACCGAGCCCGGCGCCGAGACCTTCATCGACTTCATCGGCGACAGCGTCGAGGAGATCGTGCTCAACGGCACCTCGCTGGACCCGGCCGAGCACTTCGCCGACAGCCGCGTCCGGCTGCCTGGCCTGGCCGCCGAGAACACGCTGGTCGTGACCGGCACCGGCCGCTACATGAACACCGGCGAGGGCCTGCACCGGATGGTCGACCCGACCGACCAGGAGGTCTACCTCTACACCCAGTTCGAGGTGGCCGACTGCCGGCGCATGTTCCCCGTCTTCGAGCAGCCCGACCTAAAGGCCACGTTCGCCTTCACCGTCACCGCCCCGGCCGCGTGGACGATGCTCAGCAACCAGCCGACGCCCGAGCCGACCCCGGCCGAGGGGTCCTGGACCAACGAGCGCGGCGAGTCCGCGCCGGTCGCGACGTGGGCGTTCGAGCCGACCCCGCGGATCAGCTGCTACATCACCGCGCTGGTGGCGGGGCCGTACGACGTCGTGCGCGACGAGGTCAGCACGCGGGCCGGCGTGGTGCCGCTCGGGCTGTTCTGCCGCCGCTCGCTGCGGGAGTTCCTCGACCCGGAGAACATCTTCGAGGTGACCAAGCAGGGCTTCGCGTTCTTCGAGGAGCACTTCGACGCGCCCTACCCGTTCGCGAAGTACGACCAGATCTTCACCCCGGAGTACAACGCCGGCGCGATGGAGAACGCCGGCTGCGTGACCTTCTCCGAGGTGTACGTCTTCCGCGCCAAGGTGCCCGAGGCGGTCGTCGAGCGTCGGGCGGGCACGATCCTGCACGAGCTGGCGCACATGTGGTTCGGCAACCTCGTGACGATGCGCTGGTGGGACGACCTGTGGCTCAACGAGTCGTTCGCCGAGTGGGCCGCGATCACCAGCCAGGCCGAGGCGACCCGCTGGGAGACCGGCTGGACCACCTTCGCGATGGGTGAGAAGGCGTGGGCCTACAACCAGGACCAGCTGTCCTCGACCCACCCCATCGCCGCCGACATGGTGGACCTGGAGTCGGTCGAGGAGAACTTCGACGGGATCACCTACGCCAAGGGCGCGTCCGTGCTCAAGCAGCTCGTGGCGTACGTCGGGCGCGAGCCGTTCGAGGCCGGGCTGCGCGCGTACTTCGCCAAGCACGCGTGGGGCAACACCCGCCTGGCCGACCTGCTGACCGAGCTGGAGGCCACCAGCGGCCGCGACCTGAGCACCTGGTCGCAGCTGTGGCTGGAGACCGCCGGCGTCAACACGCTGCGCCCGCTGATCGAGACCGACGCCGACGGCGTCATCACCTCGTTCGCCGTCGAGCAGACCGCTCCTGCGGACTACCCGACGCTGCGGCCGCACCGCCTCGCGATCGGCCTGTACGACCTCGACGGCGGCCGGCTCGTCCGGCGCGAGCGGGTCGAGGCCGACGTGGACGGCGAGCGCACCGAGGTGCCCGCGCTGGTCGGGATGCGCCGCGGCGACCTGGTGCTGGTCAACGACGACGACCTGGCCTACGCCAAGGTGCGCCTGGACGGTGAGTCGCTCGCGACGGCGCTGGCCAACCCGCGCGGCTTCGTCGACCCGCTCCCCCGCGCGATCCTCGTCGGCGCCGCGTGGGACATGACGCGCGACGCCGAGCTGCCGGCGCGCGACTTCGTCGACCTGGCGCTGGCGACGCTGCCCGGCGAGACCGACTCCAACCTGGTGCGCACGCTGCTGCAGCACGCCACGCTGGCCGCCTCGCGCTTCGTCGCGCCGCAGCACCGCGACACCACGCGCGGGCGGTTCGCCGCGGGCCTGCTCGACCTGGCCCGGTCCGCCGAGCCGGGCAGCGACGCCCAGCTGCAGCTGGTGCAGGCGTTCGCCGGGCAGGCCGGCAGCGACGAGCACGCCGCGGTCGTGCGCGGCTGGCTCTCCGGCGAGGACCCGCTGCCGGGGCTCGCGGTCGACACCGAGATGCGCTGGACCCTGCTGACCTCGCTGGCCGCGGCCGGTGTCGCACAGGCCGCCGACATCGACGCCGAGCTGCAGCGCGACCGCACCTCGACCGGCGCCGAGCGGGCGGCGCGCGCCCTCGCGGCCCGGCCCACCGCCGAGGCGAAGGACGAGGCCTGGCAGCGGGCGCTGGACCCGACCACGCCCAACCAGACCCGGCGCGCGACCGCCCACGGCTTCCAGGTCGCGCACGACCGTTCGCTGCTGCAGCCCTACGTCGCGCGCTACCACGAGGCGCTCACGCCGGTGTGGCGCGAGCTCACCAGCTCGACCGCCGGCGACGTCACGGTGCTGATGTATCCGGGGTCGCTCGCCGACCAGCAGCTGGCCGACGCGTCGCAGACCTGGCTCGACAGCGACCCGGCGGTCCCGGCCGGGGCGCGGCGCCTGGTCGCGGAGAACCGCGACGGCGTGCTGCGCGCGGTGCAGGCGCAGGCCTGCGACGCCCAGCGCGACGCCTGAGCCGGCCTCGGCCGTCCCCGGCTGACCCAGCCATCGGCCCCGTCCGCGACGTCCGCGGGCGGGGCCGAGGGCGTACGGCGGGGGCGGGGCGTGCGCGTCAGCGGCGGCTGCCGACGGCGCGGATCAACCGCTTGGCGCGACGGCTGACCATGACGTCCTCGAGCATCAGCGGCTCGCGGTCGGCGTTGGCCAGCGGCAGCCGCCAGTTGGGGTACTCCTCGTCGGTGCCGGGCTGGTTGATCGTGCGCACGTCGCCGACCAGGTCGGGCACGGCGACGCCGAGCAGCCGGGCGGGGCTGAACGTGAGGTAGCGGTAGAGGGCGTTGACCTGCTCCTCGACCGTCGCCTGCTCGCCGATGAGGCCGCGCGAGCGCAGGTCGCTCAGCACCGCCTCGCGCTGGCGCTCGTCCTCGACCATCGTCTCCTCGAGGCTGTCGGGCAGCAGCCCCAGCTCGTCGCGCACCGTGATGTGCTCGCCCTGCAGGTATCCGGCGGTGGGCGGCAGGTCGTGCGTGGTCACCGACGCCAGGCACAGCTCGCGATAGGTCTCGGGCGCGCGCGGGGCCGAGCCGTCCTTGCGCTCGAACCACAGGATCGAGGTGCCGAGCAGACCCCGCTCGGTGAGGTAGTCGCGCACCCAGTCCTCGACCGTGCCGAGGTCCTCGCCGATGACGATCGCGCCGGCGCGGTGCGCCTCGAGCGCGAGGATCCCGACGAGCGCCTCGTGGTCGTAGCGGACGTACGTGCCCTCGGTCGCCGACTTCCCGAGCGGGATCCACCACAGCCGGAACAGCCCGATGATGTGGTCGACGCGCAGCCCGCCCGACAGCTGCAGCAAGGTGCGCAGCATGTCGCGATAGGGGGCGTACGCCTGCTCGGCCAGGCGGTCGGGTCGCCACGGCGGCTGGCTCCAGTTCTGACCGGCCGCGTTGTAGTCGTCCGGCGGGGCCCCGACGCGCACCCCGCCGGCCAGCACGTCGGCGAGCGCCCAGGAGTCGGACCCGCCCGGGTGCACGCCCACGGCCAGGTCGTGGACGACGCCGACGGACATGCCGGCCGCGGTCAGCTCGCGCTGGGCGTCGGCGAACTGCCGCTGCACGATCCACTGCAGCCAGCTGTGGAACTCGACCTCGTCGGCGAGGCGCTGGCGCTCCGCGGCGGTCTCGGGGCTGCGCGGGTCCTGCAGCGCCTCGGGCCAGTCGGACCACGGCAGCCCGCGGTCGACGACGATCGCGCACCAGGTGGCGTAGTCGACCAGGCCCTGCCCGGCCCGCTCGCAGAACTCCTCGAAGTCGCGGTGCCGACGCTGGGTGCGCCGCTGCCGGAAGACGATGCGCAGCGCGGCCTGCTTGGCCTCCCAGCTGCTGTCGCGGTCGAGGTCGGCCAGGCCGTTGAGGCGGCGCGCGTCGTCGCCGTGCCACTCGATCATCTGGTGCTCGGCCGAGGACAGGTACCCCATCTCGGGCACCTCCTCGACGCGGATGTACATCGGGTTGAGGAAGCGCCGGGTCGTCGGCAGGTAGGGCGAGGGCTCCATCGTCGGGACCGGCTCGGCGGCGTGCATCGGGTTGACCAGCACGAAGTCGGCGCCCTGCCGCGCGCCCCACGACCCCAGCTCGGCGAGGTCGGCCGCGTCGCCGATGCCCCAGGACTGCTCGGAGCGCACGGAGTACAGCTGGGTCATCAGGCCCCACGCCGGGGAGGAGCGCACCGCCTCGGGCAGCGCGACCCGCTCGGGGGTCACGATCACCGGGCAGCGGGCGAAGCCGCCGCTGGTCTCGCGGGTGACGACCAGCTCGTGGTAGCCGAGCGGCAGGTCGCCGGGCAGCTCGACGGTGATCTCGGCCAGCCGGGCGCCGTCGACGTCGCGCGGCTGGACCGGGTTGTCGGGGAAGGTGACCCCTCGCTCGGTGCCGTCCTCGAGCCGCACCACGGCGCTGATCTCGGCGCCGTCGGGCACGTGCACGGCGACCCACGGGGTCCAGCCCTCGCGCAGCACGACGACCGGGGGCAGCGTGCGCCGCCACGCCTCGTCGCGCTTGCGGGCCATCGCCTGCGCGACCTGCTCGTCGCCCTCGGCGGGCACGTCGAGCGCGGCGAGGACGCTGCGCAGCGTGTCGTCGCTGACCTTGACGTGGTTGCCCTTCCAGTCCCAGTACTCCGTGGCGATGTCATGCGCGTGCGCCAGGTCCTGGAGGGTCGAGCTGGGGGCAGAAGGCACCGGCAAGTCCTGCTTTCGGGCACGGGTGAGGCGAGGTCGCCCCTACTGTCTCACTGCCCAGCACCCGGCGCACGAGAGGATGTGGGCCATGTCTTTCGCCCTGACGCTCGCCGCGCTCCCCCAGGCGGTCGGCGACCTGACCTGGGACCAGGTCGGGACGTGGTTCGCCGGCGCCCCGCTCACCATCGTGCTCGTCCTCGCCCTGACCATGGTCGCCCGCTGGCTCGTCCACCGCGCGATCGACAAGGCGGTGAGCGCGATGGAGCAGCGCACCGGCGAGGGCGGCCGGGCGACCCGGATGCTGCGCGAGGCCACCGGGCTCGACGAGGAGCGGCGCCGGCAGCGGGCTGCGACGATGGGGTCGGTGCTGAAGTCGGCGACGACGATCGTGCTCAGCACCATCGCGGTGCTCACGGTGCTGGCCACGCTCGGGGTGCCGCTCGGGCCGCTCATGGCCTCCGCCGGCGTCGGCGGCGTCGCCCTCGGCTTCGGCGCGCAGAGCCTGGTCAAGGACTTCCTGTCCGGCGTGTTCATGATCCTGGAGGACCAGTACGGCGTCGGTGACGTCATCGACACCGGCGAGGCGATCGGGACGGTCGAGGAGGTCACGCTGCGGGTGACGCGCCTGCGCGACGCCAACGGGGTGATCTGGTACATCCGCAACGGCGAGATCATCCGCATCGGCAACCGTTCGCAGGGCTGGTCGACCGCGCTGGTCGACATCCCCGTCGCCTACGACCAGCCCGTGGAGAAGGTGCTGGCGGTCCTGCGCACGGTGACCGTGCACATCCGTGACGAATCCCCTTGGGACGAAAGGCTTCTCGAGGAACCCGAGGTCGCCGGTGTCGAGTCGGTGAGCGGCGGCGTGATGACGATGCGGATCATCGCCAAGTGCGCACCCAACGAGAACTTCTCGGTCTCGCGCGAGCTGCGCGAGCGCAGCAAGGTCGCGCTCGACGCGGCCGGCATCCGCGGACCGGCCCTCACGCCGTACGGCCCGCCCCCGGTCGGCGGCACGGGTGCCTGAGGGCGCGGGCGCGCCTGAGAGGATCGAGGGTGTGAGCAACACCTTCTACGACGAGGTCGGCGGGCACGAGACGTTCGTGCAGCTGGTGCGCGAGTTCTACCGCGGGGTCGCGAGCGACCCGCCGCTGCGCGCGCTCTACCCCGAGGAGGACCTCGGGCCGGCCGAGGTCCGGCTGCGGATGTTCCTCGAGCAGTACTGGGGCGGCCCGAAGACCTACTCCGAGCAGCGCGGTCACCCGCGGCTGCGGATGCGGCACGTGCCGTTCGCCGTCACGCCCGACATGCGCGACCGGTGGCTGCTGCACATGATGAACGCGGTCGACACGCTCGACCTGGACGAGGCGCACGACGCGGCGCTGCGCGACTACCTGACGCGCGCGGCGTACATGCTCGTCAACCGGCACGAAGAGCCCACGGGCTGAAACGTTTTCGTCCCGGGCCCGGTCTGCCCCAGACTGGTTGCCCGTGACGCAGAACCCCACCACCCCGACCTCGACCGCACCGGCCGCACAGCTGGTCCACGACGGGAGCCGCCACGCCGACGCGTGGTGGCGCAGCGCCGTGATCTACCAGATCTATCCGCGCTCGTTCGCCGACCACGACGGCGACGGCATGGGCGACCTGGTCGGCATCACCTCACGCCTGCCCTACCTGCGTGACCTCGGCGTCGACGCGGTGTGGCTCTCCCCCTTCTACGCCTCGCCCCAGGCCGACGCGGGGTACGACGTCTCCGACTACCGCGCGGTCGACCCGCTGTTCGGCCGGCTCGAGGACGCCAAGGCCATGGTGGCCCGCGCGCACGAGCTGGGCCTGCGAGTGATCGTCGACCTGGTGCCCAACCACACCTCCGACGAGCACGAGTGGTTCCGCGCGGCGCTCGCCGCCGCGCCGGGGTCGCCGGAGCGCGAGCGCTACATGTTCCGCGACGGGAAGGGCCCGGACGGCTCCGAGCCGCCGAACAACTGGGAGAGCGTCTTCGGCGGCCGCGCCTGGACCCGGGTCACCGAGCCCGACGGCTCCCCCGGCCAGTGGTACCTCCACCTGTTCGACCCCAAGCAGCCCGACCTCAACTGGGAGCTGCCGGAGGTGCGCGAGGAGTTCGAGTCGATCCTGCGCTTCTGGCTCGACCTCGGCGTCGACGGCTTCCGGGTCGACGTCGCGCACGGCCTCATCAAGGAGGCGGGCCTGCCCGACTGGGACGCCGAGCTGCACCTGCTGGGTGCCGGCCTCAAGGGCGAGAGCACCGACCGCCGTCCCCCGATGTGGGACCAGGACGGCGTGCACGAGGTGTACGAGTCCTGGCGCCGGATCCTCAACTCCTACAACGAGACCGGTGACTCCGCGGGCGACCGCATCATGTGCGCGGAGGCGTGGGTGACCCCGGTCGAGCGGGCCGCGCGGTACGTCCGCGAGACCGAGTTCCACCAGGCGTTCAACTTCGACTTCCTCGAGACCCACTGGCACGCCGACAAGCTGCGCGAGGTCATCCGGGCGTCCTACGCCGCCAACGACTCGGTGGGCGCCCCGACGACGTGGGTGCTGTCCAACCACGACGTCGTGCGGCACGCCTCCCGGCTCGGGCTGCCGATCGACCAGCCGCGACCGAACGGCATCGGTGCCGAGGACCCCCAGCCCGACACCGAGCTGGGTCTGCGCCGAGCCCGCGCGGCGACGACGCTCATGCTCGCGCTGCCGGGCGGGGCGTACATCTATCAGGGCGAGGAGCTCGGGCTCCCCGACCACACGACGATGCCCGACGAGGTGCGCCAGGACCCGACCTGGGAGCGCAGCGGGCACACCGAGAAGGGGCGGGACGGCTGCCGCGTGCCGATGCCGTGGGAGGCCGACCGGCCGGGCCTGGGCTTCGGCCCGAGCGAGCAGACCTGGCTGCCGCAGCCGGAGAGCTACCGGGCGCTGGCCGCCGACCAGCAGGCCGGGGTGCCCGGGTCGACGCTGGAGCTGTACCGGCGGATGCTGCAGGTGCGCCGCGAGCTCAGCATGGGTCAGGGGTCGCTGCTGCTGGAGGAGTCGACCGGCGACGTCGTGCGCATGGTCAACGACGCCCGCGAGGCCCGGGTGCAGGTCGTCGCCAACCTCGGCACCGACCCGGTCGACCTGCCCGACGGCGCGCAGGTGCTGGTGGCCTCGGGCGCCCTCGACGGCACCCGGGTCCCGTCCGACACGGCGGTGTGGTTCACGGCCTGACCCACCGCCCCCTTCCCCGCATGAAACCGGGTTACGTGCGTTTGACCTTGATCGATCAGGGTCAAACGCACGTAACCCGGTTTCATGCCCGGGAGGGAGGGGCAGGAGAAGGCTCAGCGGACGAGGACGTGGCCGGCGGGGGTGCTCAGTCGGAACCAGCGGCCGGCGGCGAACACCCGGGCGGTGTCGCCGACCAGGAAGCCGAGGGCGTGGGCGCCGAGCGCGACACCTGCCGGGAGCCCGTCGGGGCCGCCACCGGTGGGCAGCGCCCTGCCCCACACCCGCGCGCGCAGCTGGTCGACCGCGGCGCTGCCGGCCCCGTCGGGTACGCCCTGGGCGACCTCGGCGATGCCGTCACGGGCGGCCTGGGCCAGCACGGTCGTGCTCACCTCGCCGAGCGGCTGCCACCCCGAGCGCGGCGGCGACACCGCCGCCCACCCGGCGCGCACGGTGGTCGGCGGCACCGGCAGCCGGGTGCCGCCCGCGAGTCCGCGTGCGAGACGGTCGGAGACCCCTGCGAGCGGCACGATCTCGTCGACCTCGGCGTCGGCGGCCAGCGGGAGCACCCGCAGCCCGAGCACCGTGCCCTCCCCGGTCAGGCCCCTCCCCCGCAGCACGCCCACCCACACCGCGAGCGTGCGCGCGGAGGCCTGCAGGCGTACGGCGCCGTCGGGGTCGAGCACCCGCGCGCGCCCGACGTACGTCGTCAGGTCGGCGACCGTCTCGGCGTCACCCAGGTGCAGCTCGGGTGCGTTCACAGGTGGCCGACGGGTCGACGCTTCAGCTCGACGGGGTCACCGCTGACCCGCTCGAGATAGGCCTTGTCCTCAGCCGAGATGCGTTGCGGCCGTTGAGTTTCCATGTCGAACACGACCTGGGTGCTCTCGGCGGCGGCAAAGACGGGCGAGTCGTCGTCGCGGGAGTCGCGCACCTCGTAGGAGATGTCGAACGAGGCGCCGCTGATCTTCGACACCCAGATCGCGACGACGACCGGTTCGGGGCGGTAGTGCAGCTGCGCGACGTAGTCGATCTCCTGGCGCGCGATCAGCAGGGCCGGGCGGTGCGACTCCCCCTCGCTGTCGCGGAACCACTCGCGCAGGGCGGCGACGCGCGCCTCCTCGAGCAGGCGGACGATCTGCACGTTGTTCACGTGGCGCAGGGCGTCCATGTCGGACCAGCGGAGCGGGACGTCGACGTAGTACGGGCGGTTCGGCATACCGCTCATCATGGCAAGGGCCACATGCCGGGAGGCCGCGGTGCTCGGGACGCGAACAGCCAGGTGCCGCACTAGAGTCCACCGCGTGAGTCCTGACACCCCCCTGCCCGAGGGCGATCCGGTCGCCGACCTGCTCGACGTCCTCGACCTGCAAGAGGCCGGACAGTCGACGATCACCGTCGAGTCCGCACCCGGCGAGGACAACCCGGTCGACCTCGGCAGCGACCACGTCGACATCTTCGTCGGCCGCAGCCAGCCGCAGCCGCACGGGCGCGTGTTCGGCGGTCAGGTGCTGGCGCAGTGCGTCGTGGCGGCCGGGCGGACGGTCGAAGGGCTCCAGGACGGCACCGGCAGCCGCCACGTGCACTCGCTGCACGGGTACTTCCTGCGGGCCGGCGACTCGATGCAGCCGATCCGGTTCGCGGTGGAGCGGATGCGCGACGGCCGCTCGTTCTCGGCCCGTCGGGTGCACGCCCTGCAGAACGGCAAGGTCATCATGTCGATGATCCTGTCCTTCCAGGAGGCGGCCGGGGGTCTCGACCACCAGGCCGCGATGCCCGCCGCGCCCGACCCCGAGCGGCTGCCGACGGTCGCCCAGGAGATCGGTGACATCGACCACCCCGTCGCGCGCCACTGGGCCTACCGCCGAGCGGTCGACGTGCGGCACGTCGAGAACTCGATCTACCTCGCGCCGGGCCAGCAGGCCGCGGCCAACCAGAACGTCTGGCTGAAGGTGCGCGACCAGATGCCCGACGACCCGCTGCTGCACGCGGCGGCCCTGGCGTACGCCTCCGACTACACCCTGCTCGAGGCGGTGCTGCGTCGGCACCGGATGGCGTGGTCCGACCCGCGGCTGCGCGCGGCGAGCCTGGATCACGCGATGTGGTTCCACCGCCCGGTGCGGGTCGACGACTGGGTGCTCTACCAGCAGGAGTCGCCGTCGGCCTCGGGCGGACGCGGTCTCGGCATCGGCAAGATGTTCGCCTCCGACGGCACGCTGGTCGCCACGGTCGCCCAGGAGGGCATGCTGCGCGTGAAGGACTCGTGACCGGGGCTCGCGAGGAGCTCCTGGCGCGCTGGCGAGCCGAGGAGAGTGAGCAGCCCGAGGGCTGGGACTTCTCCGCGCTCGACGGGCGGATGTGGGCCGACCCGCCACCGTGGGATCTGGACGCGATCTGGGGCGAGGCGCTGGGCGCAGCGCAGCACGTGCTCGACATGGGCACCGGCGGCGGCGAGCACCTGCTGCGTTTCCGCGCGCTGCTGCCGGCCGACGTCGTCGCCACCGAGGGGTGGCCGCCCAACGTGCCGGTCGCCCGAAAGACGTTGGAACCGCACGGGATCCAGGTGACCGACTTCGGTGCGCCCGACCACGATCCCGACTCGGCGCCCATGCCCTTCCCCGAGGGCCGGTTCGACCTGGTGCTCAACCGGCACGAGGCGTACAGCCCGCGCGAGGTCGCGCGGGTGCTCGCCCCGGGCGGGGTGCTGCTCACCCAGCAGGTCGGAAGCGGCGAGCTGCCGGAGCTGCACGCGCTGCTGGGTGCCGAGCCCGAGGAGCCGACGGTGACGTACGACGGGTTCGTCGCCGACGCGGAGGCGGCGGGTCTGCGCGTGGTCGACGGCGAGGAGTTCACCGGCGCGTACCGGTTCGTCGACGTGGCCGCGCTCGTGGCCTACCTGCAGCGGGTGCCGTGGCAGGTGCCGGAGGACTTCTCGGTGGACGGTTACGCCGACGCGCTGCTGGAGCTGCACGAACGCAGCGCGGGCGGCGAGATCGCGCTCACGCAGCGTCGGTTCTGGCTGCGGGCTCGGCGTCCGGCCTGACGCGCGGCGGCGTGCTGATCATCGCGACGGCCAGCGGGAGCGCCGCGAACAGCAGCAGCGAGTAGCGCAGCGACCCCGACACCGGGCTCGCAAGCAGGGTCAGGAAGAGCACGGCCGCGGGCACCATGACCGCCCAGCGGCGGCGCCGGCCGAGCAGCGCGACCCCCACGATCGAGGTCACCCACACCCAGACGGTCAGCCCCGGCGAGATCACCTGGCCGACCACCGGGAGGGTGCGGAACTGCGGGCCCATGAAGCCGGGGTTGGTGGTCATGCCGCGCCGGGTGTCCTCGGGGTTGGTGCTGAGCAGCGAGGCGTCGACGAGCTCCTTGCGCAGCCCGGGCGGCTGCGGTCCCCACGGGATCTCCAGGTGGATGTCGCGGATGTCGTTGCGCGACCAGGTGTAGAACACGTCGCGCAGCGGTGCGTCGGGGGCCCAGTACCCGACGGTGGCGGCGATCGAGGCCTCGACGGCGGTCTCGGGGTACTGCCGGACCAGCCGGGCCCACCCGGCGACGAACTCCCCGGTGGTGTGGTCGTCCCAGGAGAACAGCGCCGCCTCCTTGGGCGGGTCGGAGACCCCCTCGTCGTAGGCGTCGCCGAGCTCGGCCGGCGTCATGCCGTCGAAGTTGTCGGCGATCCACTGCCGGTCGGTGGCGTCCAGCTCGTCGCCGTGCGCCAGCGCGATGCGCGCGACCTGCTGGATCGGGGCGGAGAACATCTCGACCTGGCGCGACTCCCCGATGCCCAGCGCGGAGTAGACCGGGCCGGTGTAGGCGGCGTAGCCCACGAGGCACGCAGCGAGCACCGCCAGCAGCGGCTTGCGGAGCCCGCGCAGCGCGACGACCAGCACGACGAGCGTGAGCGCGACCACGTGGATCCCGTTGTTGCGCAACAGGATCGTGGCCACACCGGCGAGCGCCATGACCACCCACGGCCAGCGCTCGCCGCGGGTGGAGTCGTGCACGGTCACCTCGGCGACGGCGACGCAGAACACGAGCGCGGCGAGGGCGAACGGCACGTCCTTGACCTGGATCACCGAGAACAGCCCGAAGACCGGCGACAGCGCCACCCAGGCGAGCGACCCCCAGAAGACGAACCGGTGCACCCCCCAGCGGGCCATCCGCACGAGCATGAACGTGCAGGCCGCGGCCATCGCGACGATCTGCACGATCACGGCGATCGCGACCTTGCCGACGTCGCCGAGCGAGAGCGCGGAGCCGACCTGCTCGTACGCCCACACCAGCGCGGTGTGCCCGACGGGCTCGTACGACGTCCACGGGGCGGTGCCGCGCACCTGGGCGTAGCTGCGGAAGGTGTCGAACGGCACGACGCCGGGGAACCACACGACCAGCGCCGGGACGCGCACGAGCACGAGCGCCGCGAACAGCAGCCACACCGGCCGGCGCGACGCGCCGGAGCGCAGCGCGGCCAGGAACGCGCCGGGCCGCCCCGCCCCGTTCACCACGGTGGCGTCGCGCTGGCGCAGGGTCCCCTCGAAGACGCCCGCGAGCACGGCGGCGAAGATCCAGGCCAGGCCGAGCAGGCGTACGGGCAGCAGGGCGGTCTGCACCCGGGTCAGGTCGGACAGGGGCTGCGGCTCGGCGCCGCCGATGAGGTCGCCGACGATCGCGAGCAGCGCGAACAGGCCGCCCAGCGCCAGGGCCGGCCGCCAGACGCGCGGCCGCACGACGCCGATCAGCCAGCGCCCGGCGACCACGAGGGCGACCGCGACGATCGCCGTGGTGATCGAGACGGTCCCGATCGTCTGGTCGTCCGGGCTCGTGCCCGGGGGGCGCACGAAGACCGCCGCCGCGCCGAGCAGCCCGCCGACGACGGCGACCGCGGAGCGCCGCCGCGCTGCGGTGGTCACCGATCCCCCCGGCTCGGCGACGCTGCTCACGCGGTCTCGCGGGCGACGGGGCTGTAGCGCAGGTAGGCGAGGCGGGCGGCCTCCTGGCGCGCGTGCAGCAGCCCGTTGAGGATCAGCCCGACGACCAGCGACAGCATCGCCAGGATCATCACCGAGGCGGCGAGGAACGCGGTCGGGAACCGCTCGACCACCCCGGTGCGGAAGAAGTCGACGACGACCGGCAGGCCGAGCACCAGGGCCACGAGGGTGAACAGGGCGCTCACGGTGCCGTACGCCAGCAGCGGCCGCTCGTGCTGCACCAGGCGCAGGATGAGGCGCAGGATCCGGAATCCGTCGTGATAGGTGCGCAGCTTGCTCTCGCTGCCCTCCGGCCGGTCGCGGAAGCCGACCGGGACCTCCTTCTGCGGGATGCGCAGGTTGGCCGAGTGCACGGCCAGCTCGGTCTCGGTCTCGAACTCGCGCGACAGCGCCGGGAAGGACTTCACGAAGCGCCGGGAGAAGACGCGGTATCCGCTGAGCATGTCGGTGACCGGCTCGCCGAACAGCCCCGTCACCAGCCGGTTGAACGCCTTGTTGCCGAGCTCGTGACCGGGCCGGTAGGCGCTCTCGACGTCGGCGTCCTGGGTGCGCACCCCGAGGATGTGGTCGTACGGGCCGTCGAGCAGGGCCTTGATCAGCTCCGGGGCCGCGGCGGCGTCGTAGGTGTCGTCGCCGTCGATGATGAGGTAGACGTCGGCGTCGATGTCGGCGAAGGCGCGGCGCACGACGTTGCCCTTGCCCTTGCGCTCCTCGGCGCGCACGATCGCGCCGGCCTCGGCGGCCACCCGGGCGGTGTCGTCGGTGCTGTTGTTGTCGTAGACGTAGACCGTCATCTCGGGCACGGCGGCCCGCAGGTCTGCGACGACCTTGCCGACCGCCGCTTCCTCGTTGTAGCACGGCACGATGGCGGCAATGGTCGGCGGCACGCGGGGAGCATAACGGCCACCCCGCCAGGCGTCCGGTAGCCACCCCGCGGGTGCCCCGTTCCGCTGCTCGACGGCACACTGGCGCCATGAGCCTGGAGCTGCCGCTGCAGCCGGTGACCCTCACCGGAGACCTGGTCCGCCTCGAGCCGCTGTCGCTGGAGCACGTCGAGGGGCTGCGCGAGGCGAGCGCCGACGGCGACCTGGCCGACCGGTGGTACACCGGGGTCGCCCCGCCCGAGCGCATGGCCGAGCAGGTCGAGCAGCGCCTTGCCCTGCAGCGCGCGGGCACGATGCTGCCCTTCACCGCCGTACGCCCTCGCGACGGTCAGGTGCTCGGCGTCACCACGCTCTACGACATCTCCCCGGACGTCCCGCGCGTGTCGATCGGCTACACCTGGAACCGGGAGTCCGCGCACGGCACCGGCACCAACCCCGAGTCGAAGCTGCTGCTGATGACCCACGCCTTCGAGCAGCTCGGCGTGCGGTGCGTGCGGTTCGAGACCAGCTGGTCCAACCAGCAGTCCCGGCAGGCCATCGAGCGCCTCGGCGCCCGGCTCGACGGGGTGCTGCGGGCCGACCGGCTGGAGAAGACCGGCGACCTGCGCGACACCTGCGTCTACTCGGTGCTGGCGCACGAGTGGCCCTCGGTGCGCAGCGGGCTGCAGCACCGGCTGCGCCGCCGCGGCGCCCGCGCCTGACCCGACCGGCTCGCGTCGGACCCGACCGGTTCACCTCGGACCCGACCGGCTCAGATCCGCCCCGACCACCGCAGATCGCCCGGGCCGGCGCGGCGCGCCGACTCCCGAGCGCTACCTCCCGTTGGGTACTGTCGAGCGGCCCCCTCCGGTCACCCGCCCCGTCGTCTGCGAGAAAGCAGTTCTGTGCCCGAGAACGCGTCGAACACCCCCGACCTGACCGTCGTCATCCCGATGTGCAACGCCGCCGACACGGTCGGCGAGCTGGCCCAGCAGATCCTGTCGCTGCCCAACCGCGAGGTGCAGATCGTCGCGATCGACGACGCCTCCACCGACGGCTCCCCCGACGCCCTGCGCGCGCTCGGTAGCGACGCGATCAGCGTCATCGAGCTCGAGAGCAACCACGGCGCGGGATACGCCCGCAACGTCGGCTTCGCGCAGGCGACCGGCCGATACACCCTCTTCTTCGACGCCGACGACGAGATCCACGTCGAGGCGCTGGAGTCGGCGATCTCCGAGCTGGACTCGACCGGCGCGGACCTGGCGATGATGCCGTACAGCTATCGCCGCGGGCACAGCACCGAGTACACCGGGATGAACTCCTTCGACGAGGTCGTCTGGCGCAGCTACATGTCGGGCATGAGCGACCGGGTGGCGCCGCTCACCGAGGTCCCGCGCCTGCTCGGCTTCTCCAACTACCCCTGGAACAAGGTGCTGCGCACCGACCGCTACCAGGACGCCGGGCTGCGCTTCGGCGAGGTGCACGTGCACAACGACATCCTCGGGCACTGGATGTCGCTGCTGCTGGCCCGCAAGCTCGTGCTGCTGGACGAGCAGATCTGCACCCACATCGTCGGCGAGGGCGGCGCCAACCTGTCCAACCGGATGGGCCGCGAGCGCCTCGCGCTGTTCGACGCGCTGGACGAGACGTACGACATGATCTCCGGCAACCCCGAGCTGCGGAACCGCTACTCCCACCACTACTGGGACTTCGCGCTGCGGGTGACCGACTGGGCCATCAGCCGCATCTCCCCCGAGGTCGTCGACGAGGCCCGATACCGCCTGCAGGCGCACCTGCTGCGGATGAGCATCGTGGAGTTCATGCGCATCCGGGAGCGACGCGACCCCAGCCTCGCCAACCGGATCACCTCCCGCGCCCTGGCCTGACGAGAACGAACTCAGAACGAGGAACCATGCCCCAGCTCAGCATCATCGTCACGGCGTACAACATCGAGAGCTACATCGAGCAGTGCCTCGACAGCGTCGCCGCCCAGACGATCACCGACTTCGAGGCGCTGGTCGTCGACGACGGCTCGTCCGACAGCACCCCCGAGAAGATCCAGGCGTACGCCGACCGCGACAGCCGATTCATCCCCGTCCTGCTCGGGGAGAACAGCCCCGGCGGCGTGGCCACCGCGGCCAACGCCGGCCTCGAGCGCGCCCGCGGCGAGTGGGTCGGCTTCGTCGACGGCGACGACTGGGCCGAGCCCGACATGTTCGAGAAGCTGCTGCGCGCGGCCGCCGACACCGGTGCCGACCTGTCGATGTGCAAGTACTCCGAGGTCGACGACGCCACCGGTCAGCCGAAGGAGCCGGCCGACGCCCGCCGCTGGGACTCGGTGAGCCCCGGCCTGCACCGGCTCGACCCCGAGGGCACCAAGACGTTCCTGCGCTTCATCGCCGTGCCGTGGCGCAAGCTCTACCGCCGTTCTCTGCTGGAGGACAACGGGATTCGCTTCCCGGTGGGCGACTACTTCTACGAGGACAACCCGTTCCACTGGTTCTCGCTGGTGAGCGCCGGGTCGATCGCGATCGTCCCCGAGGTGCTGTGCTACCACCGCGTCGCGCGCGCCGGTCAGACGATGGCGACCGCCGACGAGCGGCTGTTCAAGATCTTCGCCCACCACGACACGATCCACGCCTGGCTGGAGAGCCGCGGGCTGCTGGAGACCTACCAGACGACGCTGCTGTCGTGGGTCATCTCGCAGCTGGAGTGGATCTCCCGGCGCACCCCGCAGAACCTGCGCAAGACGCTGTACGAGACCGTGCAGCCGATCTTCGCCCAGTACACCCTGCCGCTGATCATCCAGGCGCTCAACGAGGGCAACAAGGGCGAGTACGCCCGCCGCCTGTCCACCGCGATCGCCAAGCAGAACTACGCGCGCTACGAGCTGGTCATCGGCGGCCGCCCGGCGACCAACAACCCGGCGCTGGTCGCGGTGCACCACCTGCGCTACTCCGGCGTGCGCAAGACCGCCGAGCTCACCCGCAACTACGCCCGCAACCGGATGCGCGACAGCACCCGGCTGTCGCAGCTTCGGCCGCTCAGCTGGCGCTCGACCGAGAGCAACGCGGACCTGATGTTCGGCCTCGCGATCCTGCAGCAGCAGCTGGACCAGATCGACCAGCGCCTCGCGCGCATCGAGGCGTCGCAGCAGCGATCCGGGCGCGACGAGCGCGACTGAGCCGCGCCGGCGGAGCCGGCGCGGGCGTGCTCGCCCCACGACGCACGTACGCCCTGGCGGGCAGCCCGCCAGGGCGTACGTCGTCTGCGCGGGGGCGTCAGTTGTTGAACAGCGCCGGGATCTTCTCGCCGCCCGCGATGGCCGACTTGATCTGGTCGGCCGCGGACAGCGCCTCGGCGATCGTGACGTCCATGTCCATGTAGCGGTAGGTGCCGAGCCGGCCGGCGAAGGTGACCCGCGGCTCCTCGGCCGCCGCCTGGAGGTACTGGTCCAGCAGGGTGCGGTCGTCGGCGAGCCGGATCGGGTAGTAGGGGATGTCGTCCTCCTCCGCGAGGCGGGAGAACTCGCGGAAGGCGACGGTGCCCTCGTGCTCCTCCCACGGCGCGAAGTGCTTGTGCTCGCTGATCCGGGTGAACGGCACGTCCAGGTCGCCGTAGTTCATCACCGAGCAGCCCTGGAAGTCGCCCTCGGCGCGGATCTCCTCGAAGTCGAGGGTGCGGTAGCCGAGGCGGCCGTGGCGGTAGTCGAACCAGGCGTCCAGCGGGCCGGTCCAGATCGAGTGGTCGTAGTCGTCGTGCTCGGCCGGGGTGTACGGCGTGCTGAGCCGGACCTCGATCGCGGGGTGGTCGAGGATGTTGGCGACGATCGCGGTGTAGCCGTCGCGCGGGATCGCCTGGTAGGGGTGGTTGAAGTAGGAGTCGTCGTAGTTGAAGCGCAGCGGCAGCCGCTTGAGCACCGACGCGGGGATCTGGGTGGGCGGCAGGCCCCACTGCTTGCGGGTGTAGCCCTCGAAGAACGCCTCGTAGAGACGCCGGCCCATCATCTTCAGGGCCTGCTCCTCGAAGTTGCGCGGCTCGTCGATGCTGTCGTCGGCCTGCTCGGCGATGAACTCCTTGGCCTCGGCCGGGTTCAGGGTGGTGCCGAACAGCTGGTTGATCGTCAGCAGGTTGACCGGCAGCAGGTAGACCCGCCCGCCCACGGTGCTGCGCACCCGGTGGTTGTACGGCTGCATCGTGCCGAAGCCGTTGACGTAGTCCCACACCCGCTCGTTGCCCGTGTGGAAGATGTGCGGGCCGTAGCGGTGGATCATGATCCCGGTGTCGGGGTCGCGCTCGGTGTGGCAGTTCCCGGCGATGTGGTCACGGCTGTCGTAGACGACGGCGCTGTGCCCCGCCTCGGCGAGCTCCCGAGCAAGGACGGCGCCGGAGAAGCCGGCGCCGGCGATCCCGAACTTCATTCGATCTCCCCGATTCTGCGGGTCGGTGCGGACTGGACGCGGCTACCTTAGTCGCGAGCCGAGTCGCGCACCCAGAGGGCGGCATGTCACCCTTGGAGGGGCCCCGCACGGCCCGTCCAGATCCGATGCCGAGTGGGGAAGGTGCGCAGCGGCCCAGCGGCCGGCGCGAAGGAGGGGACCAGAGCTCATGACCGACCAGTCGACCGTGACCGCTCAGCCCACGAAGCGGTGGTCGGTGATGATCCCCGCCCACAACTGCGCCGACTATCTCGCCGAGACCCTGCCCGAGGTGGTCTCCCAGCTCGGCGCCCGCCCCGACGCCGAGATCGTGGTCGTCGACGACGGCTCCACCGACGACCCCGAGTCGGTCGTCCGGGCGCTCGGTCACGAGCAGGTCCGCTACTCCCCCAACCCCTCGCGGCTGGGCGCGATCGGCACCTTCAACCGTTGCCTCGAGCTGGCCGACGGCGAGCTGGTGCACATCCTGCACGGCGACGACCTGGTGCTGCCCGGCTTCTACGAGGCGATGGAGGCCGCGCTGGCCGACACCCCGGCCCTCGGCGCCATGTGCCGCACCCAGTACATCGACGGCGACAGCTCCCCGCACGGCACCTCCCGGCGATACCGGCACGGCACGGGCGTGTGGCCGCAGGCGCTGGAGTCGTTCGCGGTGTCCAACCGGGTGCGCGCCCCCAGCATCGTCGTGCGCTCCGGCGCCTACGCCGAGTTCGGCGGCTTCCGCACCGACCTGCCGCACGCCGCCGACTGGGAGGCCTGGACCCGGCTCGCCGCCAACGGGCCGATCGTCTTCGTCGACGAGGTGCTGGCCGCATACCGGCGGCACGCGGCGTCCGACACCGCGGCGCGGGTGAAGACCGGCGACAACATCCGTGAGCGGGTCACCGCGATCAAGCTGATCAGTCAGTACATCCCGGCCGACCGGCGTGCGAGCACGATCCGGCGCGCGCTGGTCTACTCCAGCGTGTACGCCACCCGCACCTCGGCCCAGCTGGCCCGCCGGGGCAGCTGGCCGGCCGCGCGCACGCAGGCCCGCGAGGCCGTGCGCTGCCTCATGCAGATCCCCGGCGGCCTGCGCTCCATGCCGAGCGAGAACGGCGCCGACGCCTCCCCCGTCAACGGCAAGACCGTCGACGGGGCCGCCGGCTCGCCGCTGCACCGCGCCGGCGACCACGACTCGATGCCGAGCGAACGCGGAGCGGGCGCGGCCTGAGGCCACGCCCGCTCCGACGGTGCTGCTCCGAGCCGAGCGGCCCGGTCCCGCTCAGTCGCGGGTGAGCCGGCGGTAGGTCACCCGGTGCGGCCGCGCCGCCTCCTGGCCGAGCCGCTCGACCTTGTTCTCCTCGTAGGCCGCGAAGTTGCCCTCGAACCAGTACCACTTGGCCGGGTTCTGCTCGTCGCCCTCGTAGGCGAGGATGTGCGTCGCGACACGGTCGAGGAACCACCGGTCGTGGCTGATGACCACGGCGCAGCCCGGGAAGTCCAGCAGGGCGTTCTCCAGCGAGCCGAGCGTCTCGACGTCGAGGTCGTTGGTGGGCTCGTCGAGCAGCAGCAGGTTGCCGCCCTGCTTGAGGGTCAGCGCGAGGTTGAGCCGGTTGCGCTCGCCACCGGAGAGCACGCCGGCCTTCTTCTGCTGGTCCGGGCCCTTGAAGCCGAACTGCGAGACGTACGCCCGCGACGGGATCTCCACGTTGCCGACCTGGATGAAGTCCAGCCCCTCGGAGACGACCTCCCACAGCGACTTCTCGGCGTCGAGGCCGGCGCGGGACTGGTCGACGTAGCTGATCTTGACCGTCTCGCCGATCTTCACGTCGCCGCCGTCGGGCTCCTCGAAGCCGACGATGGTCTTGAACAGCGTGGTCTTGCCGACGCCGTTGGGGCCGATCACGCCCACGATGCCGTTGCGCGGCAGGGTGAAGGACAGCCCGTCGATCAGGGTGCGGTCGCCGAAACCCTTCTTGAGGTCGGTGACCTCGATGACCTGGGCGCCGAGGCGCGGGCCGGCCGGGATCTGGATCTCCTCGAAGTCGAGCTTGCGGGTGCGCTCGGCCTCGGCGGCCATCTCCTCGTAGCGGGCCAGCCGGGCCTTGCTCTTGGTCTGCCGGGCCTTGGCGTTGGAGCGCACCCACTCCAGCTCGGTCTTGAGCCGCTTGGCGAGCTTGGCGTCCTTCTTGCCCTGGACCTGCAGGCGCTCCTGCTTCTTCTCCAGGTAGGTCGAGTAGTTGCCCTCGTAGGGGTAGAGCCGGCCGCGGTCGACCTCGCAGATCCAGCCCGCGACGTTGTCGAGGAAGTACCGGTCGTGGGTGACGGCCAGCACGGCGCCGGCGTAGCTCGCGAGGTGCTGCTCGAGCCACTGCACCGACTCGGCGTCGAGGTGGTTGGTGGGCTCGTCGAGCAGCAGCAGGTCGGGCTTGCTCAGCAGCAGCTTGCACAGCGCGACCCGGCGGCGCTCACCACCGGAGAGCACGCTCACGTCGGCGTCACCGGGCGGGCAGCGCAGGGCGTCCATCGCCTGCTCGAGCTGGGAGTCGAGGTCCCAGGCGTCGGCGGCGTCGATCTTCTCCTGCAGCTGGCCCATCTCGGCCATCAGCGCGTCGAAGTCGGCGTCCGGCTCGCTCATCTGCTCGGAGATCTCGTTGAACCGGTCGAGGTCCTTCTTGATCTGCCCGAGCCCCTCCTCGACGTTGCCGCGCACGTCCTTGGTCTCGTCCAGCGGCGGCTCCTGCTGCAGGATGCCGACGCTGAAGCCCGGCGTGAGCCGCGCCTCGCCGTTGGAGGGCTGGTCCAGGCCGGCCATGATCTTCAGGATCGTGGACTTGCCGGCGCCGTTGGGACCGACGACGCCGATCTTCGCGCCCGGGAAGAACGACATGCTCACGTCGTCGAGGATGACCTTGTCGCCCACAGCCTTGCGGGCCTTGGTCATGGTGTAGATGAACTCCGCCATGGCCGCAGGCTAACGGGGCGGCGGGCCTGCCCACGAATCGAGCCGCCCCACCCGCCGCCCGGCGCGGGCGCCGCCCTCAGCTGGAGGCGCTGACCACCTCGTAGGCCCGCTCGGGCGCCGGCTCCTCGTCGGGGGCGTCGTGCTCGTCCGGCGGCACCAGCGGCCCGGACGAGGCGACCGTGTCGTCGCCCTCGGACCGGTCGTACGCCTCCGCCGGGCGGTCGTCGACCTG
Source organism: Barrientosiimonas humi (assembly GCF_006716095.1). Lineage (NCBI taxonomy): Bacteria > Bacillati > Actinomycetota > Actinomycetes > Micrococcales > Dermacoccaceae > Barrientosiimonas > Barrientosiimonas humi. The sequence continues at coordinate 755,627 of NZ_VFOK01000001.1, read as the reverse complement.
CGGCTGCTGCGCCGCCACGGCGTCGAGGATCGGCCGGGTGTCCTTGCGGAACTCGCTGCGCCCGAGTCGCAGGCTGTGCCCCATGTGCTCAGCCGTCAGCCGCACCTCGTGCCGGGTCTCGCCCTCACGGGTCTGCCACTCGTTGATGGTCTGCGCCGCGTGCACGATCACCGGCTGCCCCTTCTTCGCGCAGTTGAGCACGTTGACCGCCAGGGCCCCGAACGCCGTCACCGAGTAGTAGCTGGTCTCGGCGTCGACGAACTGGTTCTCCTCGCGCAGGAACTGGCGTGAGGTCACCGCCACGCGGAAGGTCGTGTAGGTCGCCCCGTCGCGCGTCGTGCGCAGCTCGGGGTCGGCCACGAGGTTGCCGTGGATCGTGACGTACGTCTTGTTGTTGTTGGCCATGTCTGCCCGCCTTCGAGGTCCGCGGCTCCGGATGAGCCGGGTCGGGCCCCAGGTTCGCCGGACCGCGACCCCGGCCGCGAGACCCGCAGGACGACCTGTGGATCCCGCCCGGCCGCTCGACATGCCTGTGCACGACCGACGTCCGTACGTCACAACCCCCGGCATCGGCGCTGGTGACAGCCCGCCGCACCAACCCCACGTCACAACCCCCGATATCGGCGCTTGTGACAGCCCGCCGCACCCACCTCACGTCACAACCCCCGATATCGGCGCTGGTGACGGCCCGCTGCCGCGATCCCAGGTCACAACCCCCGACATCGGGGCGTACGACAGCGGGCAGGGCGGGTCGGTATCCACCCGGTGGCGCGTCAGGGGCGGGTCAGGCGGCGGCGGTGTCGAGCGCCTCGCGGGTACGCGCGTGGCGGGCGAGCACGTCGTCGACCGGGGCCAGGATGTGCGAGCGGGCGACGCCGGAGACCTTGTCGCGCAGCTCCTTGGCCAGGGCCTGGCGGCGGCGGCGGGCCGCTCGGGCGGCCAACCACCGCGACAGCGCGGCGAGGGTGACCCCGAGCAGCAGCCCGCCGACCAGCATCAGCAGCGGGATCGGCAGCGGGCCCCAGGTGGGAGCCCCCACGTCGATCTGGGCCCAGCCGAGCACCATGAGCAGCAGCAGCCAGGCCAGGCCGGCGACCGCGACGGCGGCGAGCACCCACTGCAGGAAGCCGACGAGGCCCCACCACGCGGGCCGCTTGCTCTCCAGCGGCGTCGAGGTGACGGCCTGGTCGAGCGCGTCGACCATCGAGCGATCGTCGGGGGTCGCGGCGTCCTGCACCGAGGCGGCCCACGACGGCGGCAGGCCCTCGCTGGCCCGCTCCCCCAGCCGCCGGGTCGTGACCTCCACCGCCGCGCGCGCGGCGGGTGACGGGGCCGGCAGCGACGAGCGTCCGGTCGCGGCGCGGGCCTGCGAGCGGCTCATCCCCTGGATGTCCTCGTCGCGCATCAGCTCCTGCAGCCCGAGCCGGCGCAGCGGCGCGGGCCGCAGCTTGGTGGTCCACCGGGTGAACGGCCACCCGGTCGCCTCGACCGCGTGCCGGCGGTAGTCGCGCTCGACGGCGTCGAGCACGACCGGCACCCCGGCGGCCTTCTCGAGCGCGACGACCAGCTCGCCGTCGACCTTCTTCGGCAGCCGCGGCTCGCTGTCACCGACCTGGGCGCGCAGCGCGCGTGCCTGCTCGCGCAGGTCGCCGAGGAGTCGGTGCTCGGCCGCGTTGCGCGACTGCACCACCTCGCCGAGCGCCGCGACCAGCTCGTCGAGCCCCTGGTGGGTGACCACGGACGTCCCGATCACGCGCACGTCGGTGAGCCCGTCGCGCCCGAACAGACGGGTGAGGTCCTCGATGGTGGCCTGGGCGTCGGCCTCGCTGAGCCGGTCGATCTGGTTCATCACCGCGATGGTCACGCCGGCGTGCGAGGCCATCTCGCGGACGTACTCGTCGTGCAGGATCGCGTCGGCGTACTTCTGCGGGTCGGTGACCCAGACGAAGACGTCGACCAGGCGCAGCACCCGGTCGGCCTCGGCGCGGTGCGCGGTGACCCGGGAGTCGAAGTCGGGCAGGTCGAGCAGCACCAGGCCGTCGAGCACGTCGGCCTGCGGGAGCCGGTCGGACACGTGGTGGCGCGCGTCGACCTGCAGCCAGTCGAGCACCTCGGCGCTGGGCTCCTCGCCCCAGATCGCGGCGCTGGTGGCCGACGTCGTGGGGCGCCGGGCGCCGATGCGCGACACGGGCTCGCCGACGAGGTAGTTGAACAGGCTGGACTTGCCGCTGCCGGTCGCGCCCGCGAGGGCGGCGATCGTGCGGGAGCCGGCCAGCGACGTACGCTGCCCGACCTTGGCCTCGACCGCCCGGACCCGCTCGGCCGTCTCGGGCGGGAAGTGCAGGCCGCCGGTGTCGAGCGCGGTGCGCAGCGCCTCGCCGCGGCGCTGCAGCTCCTCGCGCGGGACGGCCGGGAGCGCCTGGCGGCGGCGCAGCTTGTCGAGGGGCTTCATCGGACGGCCTTCAGCTGGGAGATCGCACGGTCGAGCTGCTCGGCGGCGCCGGGGTCGAGCTCGACGCGGCCGAGCGCCTGGTCGTAGCGGGCGCGCTCGTCGGCGAGCACCTCGTCGACCCGGCGCAGCAGCAGCTCGCGCGCCTTGGCGGCGAGCGAGCGCACCGCCTGGTCGCCGAAGACGGCCTCGAGGACCCGCTGGGCCACGATGGCCGAGCCGCCGGCGACGCCGATCTCGGCGCCGGCCAGCATGCCGCCGGTCGCCGAGAACACCACGAGCATGAGCATCACGCCGATGCCGTTGATGCCGAACGCCAGCAACCGCGCGGTGGTCCGCCGCCCCCCGGCCTCGCTGCGCACCATCTCGAGCACGTCGCCCTGCCACTCGCGCACGAGCCGCTGCACGCGCTCGTCGAACTGCGGCGACACCTGAGCGAGCGAGCGGTCGTCGGCGAGCAGCTCGCTGCCGCCGGGCAGCGAGCGCCAGTTGCGCGCGGCGCCCATCGCCGCCGACTCGCCGTGCGAGGCGATCAGGGCGGCGACGCCGGTGTGCAGCGCCTCGCCGAGGTCCTCGACGGGCGCGGCGCGTCCGCGGCCGCGCAGCACGGAGGCGATCTTGTCGCGCACCCGGCTCACGCCCTCGTCGAGCTGGCGGAACCACTCGCCCGTGCCGACGAACTCCTGCCAGCGGGCGAGCACCTCGCCGCGCAGCAGCGAGCCGTCGCTGATGCCCTCCTCGATCTCGCCGCGGGCGCGGACGTACGGCTCGTGGGCGGCCTGGGCGAGCGCCTGGGCGGCCATCTCCTGCGCCGTGACGGCGCCGGCGAGCGCGGAGGCGCGGCCGGTGAGGGAGTCGAGGGCGCCGTCGAGCGTGCGGCGGATGACGATCGAGCGGGCGCGGGAGTCGGCGGCCAGCGAGCTCAGCCAGCTGCGCATCCGCTCGACCTCAGCGGCGGGCAGCAGCCCCTGCTCGGACAGCCGGCTCTCGAGCACCGCGAAGACGGGCGACTGGCCGAGGCCCTGCTGCATCAGCATGCCCGCGAGGTCGGCGCGCACCTCTTCCATCGCGTCGACCGGCACCCGGTTGAGCACGACCGCGACCGAGGTGCCGCGCTCGGTGGCCTGCTGCAGCAGACCCCACGGCACGGCGTCGGCATAACGGGTCGCGGTGGTGACGAACAGCCACAGGTCGGCCGCCGCGAGCAGCTGCCGCGCGAGGTCGCGGTTGGCCTCGACGACCGAGTCGATGTCGGGGGCGTCGAGCAGCGCCAGGCCCGGCGGGATGTTGCGCGAGGCGACCAGGCGCAGCTGGCCCGGGTCGTCCTGCTGCGTGGGCGCGCCGGTGAGGCGGGCCAGGCCGGGCAGCACGCGCTGGTCGGCGAACCACCGGGTGTCGTCGGGGTTGTGGATCAGCACCGACGCGCGGGTGGTCGGGCGCAGCACGCCGGAGCGGCTGACGACGTCGCCGACGAGGGAGTTGACCAGCGTCGACTTGCCGGCTCCGGTCGAGCCGCCGACCACGCACAGCAGCGGGGCGTCGATGGAGGTGAGGCGCGGGAGGACGTAGTCGTCGAGCTGGTTGAGCAGCTCGACGCGGTTGGTGCGTTCGGCCGAGACCTGCTCGACCGGGAGCGGCAGCGAGCTCGCGGCAACCGCCCCCCGCAGCTGTCGGACCGCGTCCACCAGGGGCGCAGTGTCGGGGTGGTCGGTCACGGGGGCCAGCATTCCCTGTCGCCGGAGCGGCGCACAACTCACCCCTTCGTGTGTCGCCGGGCCCGACGCGCGCGTCGATCGAGCAGGGCGCCCCCGGCAGGACTCGAACCTGCGACCTAGAGATTAGAAGGCTCTTGCTCTGTCCAGCTGAGCTACGAGGGCGGGGCGGACAGCGCCCGCCGAGACGATTCTACGGACCCGGCCGCGGGCGTACGGCCCGGTTCTAGACGTGCCCGAGCACCTCGAAGCGGCGGTAGATCGCGGTGCCGAGGAACTCCTGGCGCAGCCGGCCGATGAGGTCGAGCAGGGTGCGCTCCTCGCGCAGCGCGCCCTCGTCGACCTGGCCCCGGTTCATCCGGGCGCGCAGCAGCGCCAGCTCGCTCGCGGCGTCCTGGAAGTCGTGCATGCGCCGGCGGGCCGGGCGACCCCCGTGCGACCCCGCCCACTGCCGGGCGTAGCGCCGCTCGGGCATCGAGGCGAGCATTGCGACCTCAGCGTGGGTGAGCCAGCCGCGGTCGGCGTACGGGCCCAGCTCGCGCCCGATCGTGCGCCCCTCGCGCCGGCGCGCCCAGACCAGGAGCGAGACGAAGGCGACGAACAGGGGCACCTGGACGAGGGCGTACGCCACGAGCCAGCCGCGCATGGACACGAGGGCTCCGGCGTTCCACAGGGCGTGCAGCACGACCGCGCAGGTCCAGCCGAGCAGCGGCGCGCCGATGCGCACCGCCCAGGAGCGGCTGGTCGCGGCGACGCCGATGCCGATGCCCGTGCAGATGGTGAACATCGGGTGCGCGAACGGGCTCATCAGCACCCGCAGCACGAACGTGCCGAGCAGCCCCTCCTCGCCGGACTCGGCGTAGCCGTTGGCGAGGTAGAGGATGTTCTCGACGAAGGCGAAGCCGCAGCCGGCGAGGCCGGCGTAGACGATGCCGTCGAGGACCCCGTCGATCTCGCGGCGGCGGAACCACAGCAGCAGCAACGGCGCCAGGCCCTTCAGCGACTCCTCCACGACGGGGGCGACACCGACCGCGACCCACGGGTTGCCCTCGTCGGTGGCGCCGAGCAGGTAGCCCCCGATGTCGTTGAGCACGGCCGCGCCCAGCGTGGCGATGCACGCGCCCCAGAGGAAGGCGAACAGCAGCATCCCCGGCGGCTCGGCCTCGAACCGGTCGACCCACAGGAAGACCGGCACGACGATGCCGATGACCACGACCGACAGGGTCACGCCGAGCACCGTGGCGGTCAGCCCGGCCTGCGCGCCGACCAGCGCCAGCATGCCCAGCCCGCCGAACCCGAACAGCACGGTCAGCACCCCGAGGAGCAGCAGCCGGCGCAGGATCGGCCGGAACCGCACGTACGCCGGTGCCCGCCCGTGTGCCCCGGCGCCGGGTGCACCGCCACCCGGCTGCACGTCGGGGGTCGCGTTCCAGGCCATGGCCCCGGAGGCTAACTCAGTCCATAGAGTGGCGTGGTGACCGAATCTGCCCAGACCCCGACTCCCCCCGCCCGCAGCCAGTCCGACCGCATCGTGTGGATCGACTGCGAGATGACCGGGCTCGACCTCGAGCGCGACGCGACGATCGAGGTCGCCGCGCTCGTCACCGACTTCGAGCTCAACCAACTGGGCGACGGCGTCGACGTGGTCATCAAGCCGCCGGCCGAGGCGCTGGAGCAGATGGGCGACTTCGTGCGCGAGATGCACACCAGGTCGGGGCTGCTGGACCAGCTCGACGGCGGGGTCACGCTCGAGGAGGCACAGGCCCAGGTGCTGGCGTACGTCCGCGAGTTCGTGCCCGAGGCCGGCAAGGCGCCGCTCGGCGGCAGCACGGTCGGCACCGACCGCAACTTCCTGGCGCGGGACATGCCCGAGCTGGAGGGATACCTGCACTACCGCGTCGTCGACGTCTCCTCGATCAAGGAGCTGTCGCGCCGGTGGTACCCCCGGGTCTACTTCTCCGCCCCCGAGAAGGTCGGCGGGCACCGCGCGCTGGCCGACATCCGGGAGTCGATCGCCGAGCTGCGCTACTACCGCGAGACGGTGTTCGTGCCGCTGCCCGGCCCCGACTCCGACTCGGCCAAGAAGGTCGCGGCCCGGCACGCCGTCCCCAAGGACGGGGCCTGACCTGCCGGTTCGGAGCACGGCCCGTGAGCCTGTAGGATGGTCCGCGCTGCCTCCCCGTGGGGAGGCAGTCCCCGTGCCGGAGGGTTCCGGCGCACGGTGGGTGTAGCTCAGCTGGTAGAGCATCGCGTTGTGGTCGCGAGGGCCGCGGGTTCAAGTCCCGTCACTCACCCCAAGCCGAACGGCGGGTCCGCAACCGGGCCCGCCGTTCGTCGTTCTGCTCCCCGGGCGCGGCGACTCACCGCCCACTGGCACGGAGTCGAACTGGTGCAGCAGGCGACTATGCCCCGGGCTCGCCGTCGGAGCTGTTGTCGTCACGGGATCGGCGTGGCCAGAAGGTCTGAACCAGCAGCACCGTCGGGATGCTGATGCAGATCGCCCCTGCGACGTTGTTGATGGGGACGGGTGCGGTCATGGCTCCTCCGATCGAGATGGATCACTCTGCTGCTGTACGCCAGGTGCCGGTCCGTGCGCCCGCCACCCCGGGCGCCCGCTCGCCGCGGGAGAGCCAGGCGACGGCCAGCGCCGCGAGCAGCGAGCAGGCCGCGGCGAGCAGTGCCACCCGGTTCCAGCCGGCCAGCAGGTCGGTGCCGGCGGTGACGCTGGCGACGCTGATGCCGACCGCGGCACCGAGATAGCGGGCGGTGTTGTTGGCGGCGGTCCCGGTGGCGGCGAGCCCGCCCGGCACGGTCGCGACCGCCTGCCGGGCGAGGCCGGCGTTGAGCAGCCCCGACGCGCAGCCGCACACCACGAGGCCGGGCACGAACCGCCACGCGCTGACCGGGTCGCCCACGCCGGCGAGCAGCACCAGCCCGACCGCGACGCCGACGAGCCCCGCGGTCAGCTGCACGCGGCCGGGGATGCGCGGCCCGTGCCGCACGAGCGCCAGGGCGGCCAGGGCGCTGGTGCCCGACCACGCGGCCAGCACCCCCGCGGCCTGGAACGTGCTCAGCCCGACCGCCCGCACCAGCACGGTGCACAGGAACGACGAGGCGGCGATGATGCCGAGCCCGGTGCCCAGGCCGGCGATCGTCGCGCCGAGGAAGGGGCGGTGGGTGAAGATGCCCGGGTCGACCAGGCGCTGCGGTCGGCGCTGGCTGAGCCCGAGGGCCACGAGCAGCAGCACCGACCCGCCGAGCAGCACGGCTGCGAGCATCGGCCCGCCCGCCCGCACCTGCACGATGGCGGTGACCAGCAGCGCGAGGAACGCGGTGAGCAGGGTGAACCCGACCAGGTCGAGCCGCCGGGCTCGCTCGGCGGCTGGCTCGACGGGCAGCACCCGGCCGGCGAGGGCGTACAGCAGCGTGCCGGCGAGCGCGAGCCCGACGTAGAACCAGCGCCACGCCCCGGCCAGGTCGAGCACACCGGTCAGCAGTGGGCCGAGCGCGATGCCGGCGCCCATCGCGGCGCTCCACCAGACGGCGGACGTCGAGCGGTGGCGCCCGTCGCCGTCGGCCGCGGCGAGCAGACCGAGCCCGGTCGCGATCATCCCGGCCGCGCCGAGGCCGACCACCACCCGCGCGACGACGAACGGCCAGGTGCTGCCGACGACGGCGCACACGACGTTGGCCCCCGCGAAAACCATTGCGCCCAGGGCGAATACGCGAGCGCGGCCGAGCGCGTCGGCGACCACTCCGGCGGCGAGCAGAGTGACCGCGAGGCCCACGCTCATCGACGCGAGCACCCAGGTGGTGCCGGCGGCCGACGCGTCGAGCGCCGCGGACAGCGTCACCGCGTTCCCGAGCGGACCGGCGTAGGCGACCATCGACCAGAAGGTGCTGGCCACGACGAGGGCCAGCACCGCGCCGTACGCTCCCGGCCTGTTCGGTCTTGTCACCAGACCTGTCTACCACGGCATGAGTCTCGTGACGAGACTTATCGGGTAGATTGCAGGACGTGGCACTGGGCAACGGGTACGAGCAGCAGGGGTGCTTCCTCGCGCGGGCGCTGGAGGTCGTCGGCGAGCGCTGGACGCTGCTGATCCTGCGCGACTGCTTCTACGGCGTGCGGCACTTCAGCGACCTGCTGGCGCACCTGGACATCTCCCGCGGGGTGCTGACCGAGCGGCTCGACGCGCTGGTGGCCGCGGGCGTGCTGGAGCGGCGGCCGCAGGGCCGGGCGGTGGAGTACGTCCTCACCGACGCAGGCCGCGCGCTGTGGCCGAGCATCTATGCGCTGAGCAAGTGGGGCGAGCAGCACCTGTCGGGCAACCATCCGCCCCGGGTGTTCAGCCACGCCGACTGCGGCACCGACCTCGACGACGCCGGCCACTGCCCCACCTGCGAGACGGTGCCCGACGTCGCCGACCTGGTCGTACGTCTGGCGGACGGTCCGCACGGCAGTCGCCGCAGCGACCCGGTCGCCGTCGCGCTCCGCACCCCGCACCGGATGCTCACGCCGATCCCGTGAGCCGAGCCCGAGGAAGGCTCTAGGACTCGCTCTTGCGGTCGCGGCGGAACTTCAGCGGGACCTCTTCCTGCTTGCGCGGCGGGTGCGCCTCGAAGTGCGACGTGCGCCGGCCGTAGCGCTGCTGCTCGACCTCGTCGCGCAGCGGGCTGGGCATGGGCACCTTGGTCGGCTTCGGCGCGGGCGGCGCCGCCGCCTTCTCCGACTGCTGGGCGCGGAACGAGGCACGCCGCTCGGCGCGCTGCCGCTCGACGTCGTCGCGGGCGGGGCTGGTGCGCGGGACGTACTGCGAGCGGGCCTGCTCGACCTGGTCCCAGCGCTCCTCGCGGCTGGGCTGGGCGGCCTGCTGGGCCTTCTTGCGCTCCGCCTGGCGCTTCTGCTCGGCCTTCTTGCGCGCGGCGGCCGCCTTGCGCTCCTGGGCCTCGAGCCGCTCACGCACGCGGCGCTGGTGCGAGGCCTCCTTGAGGGCGGCCTCCCGGCGCTCGCCGCGGGCGCGGATGATCTGCTCCTCCTGCTCGGCCGGGGTCAGGGCCTGCTTGGCCTGCCCCTGGGTCTTGGCGCCGCCGTCGCGGTCGCGCTTGCCCTTGTCGTCCGAGCCGCCGCGCGAGGGCCGCCCCTCGTCGTCGCGGGTCGCGGTCGGCTGCGGGCGGCCGAGGCCGTCCTTGGCGGTGCGGTCGGAGGTCACCAGCGCGGGCACGCCGCTCGCGCCGGTCTTGGTGCCGCGGCGGGTGGCCGTCGCGGTCGTCGCGCCGGCCGTGTCGCCGACCAGCTCGATCTCGCCCTCCTCGGCCTTGCCGGACTCCAGGCGCAGCTCGTGCGCGGTGTCGACGGCCTCCTCGACCTTCTCTGCGCGGCTCTCCAGACCCGACTCGTCACGCACCGGCAGCAGCACCATGTTCTCGGCGGGCAGCCCCGACTTCAGCTGGCGCGTGCGCTCCAGCTCGGCGTCGAGCTCGGCGCCGAAGAGCAGGGCCAGGTTGGTCAGCCACAGCCAGAACAGGAACAGCACGGCGGCCGCGAAGGCGCCGTACGTCTTCTGGTAGGTCGCGCCCGCGGAGAGCGTGACGTACAGCGCGAAGGCGAGCGTGCCGAGCACCCACACGACGAACGCCACCAGCGCGCCCCAGCTGAAGAACATCCGCTTCGGCTTGCGCACGTTGGGCGTGGCCCAGTAGAGCAGCCCGATGATCGTCACGACGATGAACGCGACGAACGGCCACTTGACGATGTCCCAGACCTGCACGGCCTGCTCGCCGACGCCGACCTGGTTGCCGATCGAGCGGGCGACGCCGCCGGACAGCGCCATCGCGAGCACCACGACGAGGATCATCAGCATCTCGACGAGCGTGACGAGGTAGAGCCACGGCCGCAGCTTCCAGATCGGGCGCCCCTCGGTGACGTCGTAGATGCGGTTCATCGCGCGGCTGAACCCGCCGACGTAGCCGGAGGCCGACCACAGGGCGGTGAGCACACCGATGACCAGGGCGAACCCGGCGCCCCTGCTGCTGCTGAACCGCTCGATGATGCTGCGCGGGGTCTCGAACGACGGGTCCGAGGTCTGCTTGCCGGTGAGGTCGGCGAGGATCTGGATGATCGTGTCGGGGTTGACGTTGAACACGCCGATCAGCGACACCAGGGCCGCGATCGCCGGGAACAGCGAGAACAGGCCGTAGTAGGTGAGCATCGCCGCGATGTCGGTGCACCCGTCGCGGGAGAACTTGCCCGCGGCACGCTTCACCGCGACGCCCCATGCGGGCTTGGCATCGACCTCGGGGATCTCCGTGGGCCGATCGAGCTCGAGCTCGGTCTGGACGGTCATGCTCGCCACCTGCTCCTGATTCGCCGACAACTGCACTGCAGGGCAACCTATCGGCGCCGGGCCCCTGAGTCAGGCCACGGGTTACCGGCGCGTTGGGGTGGAATCGTTCACAGCTCCCGCAACCGCGGCACCAGATCGGTCGTGAGCTGGTCGAGGAAGCGCTCCTGGTCGGCGCCCGGACCGTGGAACACCAGGTGGTTGAGCCCGGCGTCGACGTACGGCTTGATCTGCGCGACCGCCTCGTCGGGGTCGGACGCGACGATCCAGCGCTTGGCGACCTGCTCGATGGGCAGCTCGTCGGCGAGCCGCTCCATCTCCTCGGCGGAGTCGACGGTGTGCTTCTGCTCGGCGGTCAGCGACAGCGGCGCCCAGAAGCGACAGTTCTCCAGCGCGGCCGACGGGTCGCGGTCGTACGACAGCTTCACCTCGATCATCCTGTCCACCGTGCCGGGTTCACGCCCGCGCAGCTCCTCCCCCTCGGTCACGGCGGGCATCAGCTTGTCCGTGTAGAGCTCCATGCCCTTGCCGGAGGTGCAGATGACGCCGTCGCCCATGCGGCCGGCGTACTTCGCGACCTGCGGCCCGCCCGCGGCGATGTAGACCGGCACCGGCTCCTCGGGCCGGTCGTAGATGTGCGCGCCGACGAGCGTGTAGTAGTCGCCGTCGAAGTCGACCGAGTCCTGCGTCCAGAGCTGGCGGATCAGACGTACGGCCTCGCGCAGCCGCGCGAACCGCTCCTTGAAGTCGGGCCACTCGCGCCCGGACACGGCGATCTCGTTGAGCGCCTCACCGGTGCCGGCCCCGAGGATGACGCGGCCGTCGGTGAGCAGCGCGTTGGTGGCGAACGCCTGCGCGATCACGGCGGGGTTGTAGCGGAAGGTCGGGGTCAGCACGCTGGTGCCGATCTTGACCCGGCTGGTGCGCTCCCCCACCGCGGCCATCCAGGACAGCGCGAACGGAGCGTGGCCGCCCTCGTGCCGCCAGGGCAGGAAGTGGTCGGAGGTCCACACGCTGTCGAGGCCGAGCTCCTCGGCACGGACGGCGTAGTCGACCAGCTCGCGGGGGCCGAACTGCTCGGCGGAGGCCTTGTAACCGATGGTCAGCGACATGGGACCGACGGTAGTCCGCATGCGAGAGGCCCGGCCATGTCGGCCGGGCCTCTCGCAGGTGGTGCGCCATCAGGGACTCGAACCCCGAACCCGCTGATTAAGAGTCAGCTGCTCTGCCAATTGAGCTAATGGCGCGGAAAGTGGCTGCCTCGCGGCAACGAGAGGAAACCTTAGCAGCGAGACGGCGACGGGACGAAATCGGGCGGGCGGGCGTACGCCGCGGCATCCCGGGGCCGGTGCAGCAGGGGTGAGCGACGTCACGCCCACCCCACCCGGCACACTGGCCGGGTGCGTGCCCTTGCCAAGACCACCGCCGCCGCTGGTCTGGAGCTGATCGATGCTCCCGAGCCGACGTGCGGTCCCGACGACGTGAAGATCCGGGTGCTCCGGGCGGGCCTGTGCGGCACCGACCTGCACCTCGAGGCCTGGGACTCCTGGGCCGCCGCGACGGTCGACCCGCCGCAGATCATCGGCCACGAGTTCTACGGCGAGGTGGTCGAGGTCGGCGCCAACGTGGTGTCCGTCCGGGTCGGACAGAAGGCGTCCGGCGAGGGCCACATCGTGTGCGGCATCTGCCGCAACTGCCGCGCCGGCCGTCGCCACCTGTGCATCCGCACGATCGGGCTCGGCGTCAACCGCGACGGCGCGTTCGCCGACTACGTCGTGATCCCCGCGAGCAACGTGTGGGTGCAGCCCGACGACCTCGACCTCGACGTGGGCGCCGTGTTCGACCCGTTCGGCAACGCGACGCACACGGCGCTGTCGTTCCCGATCGCCGGCGAGGACGTGCTCGTGACCGGCGCCGGCCCGATCGGCGTGATGGGGGCCGCGATCGCCAAGCACGTCGGCGCTCGGTACGTCGTCGTCACCGACGTGAGCGACTACCGGCTCGACCTCGCGAAGGCCGCCGGTGCCGACCGCGTGGTCAACGTGACCCGTGAGCGGATCGCCGATGCGCAGCGCAGCCTCGGCATGGTCGAGGGCTTCGACATCGCCCTCGAGATGAGCGGAAACCCTTCTGCCGTGGACGAACTCATCGCCAACATGAACCACGGCGGGCGCATCGCGATGCTCGGGCTGCCGGCCGGTCCGTTCCCGGTGGACTGGAGCAAGGTCATCACGCACATGCTCACGATCAAGGGCATCTACGGCCGCGAGATGTACGACACCTGGTACGCCATGAGCGCGATGCTCGCCTCGTCGCGCGAGCTGGAGCAGGCGGTGCGGTCGGTGATCACCCACCGCTTCCCCGCCGAGGACTGGGAGCAGGCGTTCGCCGCGGCGCGCAGCGGCGAGTGCGGCAAGGTGATCATGGACTGGAGCGACGAGGACGCGACCCCGAGGGAGAGCCGGCGATGACGTACGCGATCAAGGACGACCTGCGGGGCGAGCTCGAGGAGATCGAGCAGGCCGGCCTGCTCAAGCGAGAGCGCGAGCTGACGACGCCGCAGGCGGCGCACGTCAGCACCGTGGCGGGCGAGGCGCTGAACTTCTGCGCGAACAACTACCTCGGCCTGGCCGACCACCCCGACGTGCTCGCCGCGGCGCGAGATGCGTTGGAGCAGTGGGGTTTTGGCATGGCGTCGGTGCGGTTCATCTGCGGCACGCAGACCCAGCACACCGAGCTCGAGCGACGGCTGGCGGACTTCGTCGGCCAGCAGGCGGCGATCCTCTACTCGTCGTGCTTCGACGCCAACGGCGGACTGTTCGAGGTGCTGTTCGGCGCCGACGACGCGATCATCTCCGACGCGCTGAACCACGCGAGCATCATCGACGGCGTGCGCCTGTCGAAGGCCAAGCGCTTCCGCTACGCCAACGCCGACATGGCCGACCTGCGCACCCAGCTCGAGGCGGCCAGGGGCGCGCGACGCACGGTGATCGTGACCGACGGCGTCTTCTCGATGGACGGCTACTACGCCCCGCTCGCCGAGATCTGCGACCTGGCCGAGGAGTTCGGGGCGCTGGTGATGGTCGACGACTCGCACGCGGTCGGGTTCGTCGGCGAGAACGGCCGTGGCACACCGGAACTCGCGGGTGTGCTCGACCGGATCGACATCATCAGCGGGACGCTGGGCAAGGCGCTCGGCGGCGCGTCCGGCGGGTACATCGCGGCGCGCCAGGAGATCGTCGACCTGCTGCGTCAGCGGTCGCGGCCGTACCTGTTCTCCAACGCGGTGGCGCCGTCGGTGGTGTCGGGCTCGCTGAAGGCGCTCGAGCTGGCGAGCACCTCGACCGAGCAGCGGGATGCGTTGCGGCGCAACAGCGAGCTCTTCCGGTCGCTGATGACCGAGGCCGGCTTCCAGCTGCTGCCCGGCAGCCACCCGATCGTCCCGGTGATGTTCCCCGGTGACGACGGCGCTCGGGAGGCCGGCCAGGTCGCGGACGCGATGCTGCAACGTGGCGTCTACGTCATCGCGTTCTCCTACCCGGTCGTGCCGAAGGGGCAGGCACGCATCCGCGTGCAGCTGTCGGCGGCGCACAGCGAGGACGACGTTCGGGCGTGCGTCGACGCGTTCGTGGCGGCGCGCGACGAGGTCGTCGGCACCACGCTGGTCGAGTAGGCCGACGCTGGTCGATGGCGTCGGCACCACGCTGGTCGAGTAGGCCGCGAGGACGAGCGGCCATATCGAGACCCCGGCGCGGACGTACGGTGGGAGCGTGAGCGATCTGCAGTGCCCCCTGCGGGTGTTCCTCGCGCGGCACGGCGAGGCGGCGTACGAGACCGACCGCTTCCTCGACCACGGCGGCACGCTGACCCCCGCAGGCCGGGCGCAGGCCCGCGCGCTGGGCGAGCAGCTGCGGCACGAGCGCATCGCGCACGTCTACTCCAGCACCCTCGCCCGCGCGGTGCAGACCGCCGAGCTGGCGGCCGCGGCGCTCGGCACCGAGGCGACGGCGCGCGAGGGCCTGGCCGAGCTCGGGCTCGGCGACCTCGTCGGACAGCCCGCGAGCCTGGAGGTCGTGGGTCCGGTGATGGAGGCGTGGAGCGCCGGTGACCTGACGCGGCGCGTGCCGCAGGGCGAGGCGGGCACGGCCGTGGTAGCCCGGGTGCGCGGCGTGCTCGACGAGCTCACCGACGTGCACCGCGGAGAGGCGGTCCTGGTCGTCAGCCACGGCGCCGCCATGATCGCGACGCTCGCCGGCCTCGTCGGACGGCGAGCCGAGACGACCGAGATCGGCAACTGCGCGTACGCCGTCCTCGAGGGCGACTCCGACGGCTGGCGCCTCGTCGCCGACCTCACGGCAGCCGGAACCGATCCGTGACTGTGCAGGACACGTGGTGCGTGTGCTCGTCGGCACCGCGTGTCCTGCACAGTCACGCGAGGTAGCGACCGGCGAGGACGGGGCGTCGCCCGCGGGTTTACAGGTACAGGCCCGTGTTGCCCGAGTCGGCGCGGCGCTCTTCGCCGACGGCGTGGATGTCGCGCTCGCGCAGCAGCACGTAGTCGCGCGACTGCAGCTCGACCTCGGCACGGTCCTCGGGATCGAACAGGACGCGATCGCCGAGCCGCACCTGGCGTACGTGCGCGCCGATGGCGACCACCTTGGCCCAGGCGAGGCGCCGGCCGACGCTGGCCGTCGCGGGGATGACGATGCCGCCACCGGAGCGGCGCTCGCCTCCCTCACCTTCCTGGGAGACGAGCACCCGGTCGTGCAGCATCCGGACCGGCAGGTCGCCGGATGTCGCGGGCTCAGCCACGGGCGCGGCGGATCAACCCCAGGAGGAGCAGGAAGCCGGACACGCCACCGAGGACGGTCGCGACCTTCTCGTTGTTGAGCTCACCGTCGGGGTCGTGCGTCGCGTCGTTGACCGCGAGCTTGAGGCTCTCGGTCTGCCGCTTGGCGATCTCCTTGGGCTGGGCGCGGAACGCCAGCTCGTCGATGGTCCCCGCGAGACGGTTCCGCGAAGCGGCGAGATCAGCCTCGATCTCCTTGGCAGTCCGGGCACGCTGCTCGGCCATGGGGTGTCTCCTTCGTGTCGTGACCTGGGTGCGACCCTAACGTAGGCAGGGCGAGCACCAGCACACCCGCAGCGCGTAGAGAGGCAGCCCCATGGCACGACTCGAGACCGGCGACACCGCACCGGAGTTCACGCTCCCCGACCAGGACGGCAACGACGTCTCGCTCGCCGACTTCCGCGGCAGCGGCCTCGTGATCTTCTTCTACCCCGCCGCCATGACGCCCGGCTGCACCAAGGAGGCCTGCGACTTCCGCGACTCGCTCGAGCCGCTCAAGCAGGCCGGGTACGCCGTGGTCGGCATCTCCCCCGACTCGCCGGAGAAGCTGAGCGAGTTCGTGCAGCAGGAGTCGCTGACCTATCCGCTGCTGTCCGACCCGGATAAGAAGGTGCTCGAGGCGTACGGCGCCTACGGCGAGAAGAAGCTCTACGGGAAGACGGTGGTCGGCGTCATCCGGTCGACGATCGTGCTCGACGGCGAGGGCAAGGTCGAGCTCGCCCGCTACAACATCAAGGCCACCGGCCACGTCGCCTCGCTGAGCAAGGCGCTGAAGATCGCCGCCTGAGGCTGCCCGGGGCGCACGGCCGCGCCGGCCGGGCGGGCCCCGCCCCGTACGCTGGCCCGGCGCGCGAGTGGCGGAATCGGCAGACGCGCCAGGTTTAGGTCCTGGTGCCCACTGGGCGTGCGGGTTCAAGTCCCGCCTCGCGCACGGCCGCTCCCTCGTCAGCCCTGCACGGTCGGCAGGACCTCCAGGGCCGCGAGGTTGACGCCAGCCGGGAGCGCGCAGGACCACGCGATCGCCTCGCCGACCGACGCCGCCGGGATGGGCGGGGCCTGCTCGACGTACGACACCAGCCGGCTTCGCGCGGCGCCGTTCCCCATGTCCTGGCCCAGGTCCGAGGCGGTGTTGCCCGGCTCGACCACCCGCACCCGGACCCCCTGCGGCCCCAGCTCCGCGCGCAGGCACCGACCGAACTGCGTCACTGCCGCCTTCGACGCGAAGTAGGCGCTCAGATCAGGCATCGCCAGGTGAGCGCCGATCGAGCTGACGAGCACGAGGTCGGTGGCGTGCCCGTCGGCTGCCGCCGCCAACAGGTCCGGGACGACGACGCGCGTCGTCTCCAGCGCCCCGGCGACGTTGACGTCCAGCATCTGCCGCCACTCTCGCGGATCGGCTTCCGTGACGGGCGCGGCGGCCATGAAGCCGGAGTTCACGACCACCAGGTCGACCCGCCCCCAGACTGTTCGCACGCGACCGGCCGCCTCGGCGATCGAGTCGGGATCCGTGACGTCGGCCGGCACCACCAGCCCGTCGAAGGACTGAGCCGTCGCCGCCAGCCGCTCGAGGCGCCGGCCCAGCACGGCCACGTGGGCGCCGCGCTCGGCGAGCGCCGTCGCGGTGGCTGCACCGATTCCGGTGCCCGCCCCGGTGACCACGGCCGTCCGGCCCTGCAGGGGCGCGGTGGCGTTCGATGCTTCGTCTGGTGCTCTCGATGTCGTCGTCATGGCACCACTGTCCGCACCGTCGCAGCAGGGTCGGGAGACCGCGCGAGTCCGGGGTAGTGCCGCTACCTGTCACGCCCCAGCGCATCGCCATACGCTGACGACGATGAGCGAGAACGCGCTGGGGACCTACCTCCGAGCCAGGCGGGAGCGCGTCGAGCCGCAGCAGGTCGGGCTGCGCCCGGTGGGGCTGCGACGCACGCCCGGGTTGCGCCGCGAGGAGGTGGCGACCCTCTCGGGCATCAGCGTCGAGTACCTCGTGCGGCTCGAGCGGGGCCGCGACCGGCATCCCTCACCCGCGGTCGTCGAGTCGTTGTCGCGGGCGCTGCTGCTCGACGACGACGCGCGCGCCCACCTCGCCGCCCTGGCCGATCTGCGCGCCGACCTGGCCGACGAGTCCGACGTGGTCCCCGCGGAGCTGCTGGAGCTGATGGACACCTGGCCGCACCCAGCCATCGTGATGAACCGGTTCCTCGACCTGCTCGCCGTCAACGACGCCGGCCGCGGGCTGCACGACGCGCTCGGTCTGCACCCCGGCGACAACATGGCCCGGGCGTTCTTCCTCGGCGAGCACGCCACGGACGTCTACCTGGACCACGACGAGATCGCCGAGGAAGTGGTGGGAAACCTGCGCGCCCTCGGCGGCACGGACGTACGCCATCCGCGCCTGGTCGCCCTCGTCGGCGAGCTGAGCACGGCGAGCGACCAGTTCGCCCGGCTATGGGCTGGTGCCGACGTGCGCCGGCGGACGAACGGGTGCAAGCGGCTGCTCCTCGACGACCGGGAGATCGAGCTCGCCTGGGTCACCCTCGAGGTGGCGGCAGCACCCGGTCAGCGGCTGGTCGCGTACACACCGCGAGCCGGAGGCAGCCCGGAGGGTCGCTGATCGGTCGTCGTGGTCTCGATACGCGGCTCGTCCCTCGCCACTACTCGACCAGCGTGGCTCGGGCGGTCTCGATACGCGGCTCGTCCCTCGCCACTACTCGACCAGCGGGCTCCGTGGTCACTGCACGACGACGTAGATCCGGTGGTAGCCGGTGGAGCCGTCGGGAGCCGGGGGCGCTTCTTCCTCGGTCTGCCAGGCGCCGGTGCGGTCCTGGGCGCGCACGGCGAGGGTGTGCTCCCCCGGCGTCGCACGCCAGGAGAACACCCACTGCCGCCAGGCGTCGACCGTGGCGTCGGCCCCCAGCCGGGCGGCCTGCCACGGTCCGTCGTCGACGCGCACCTGCACCGCACGGATCCCCGTGTGCTGCGCCCAGGCCACCCCGGCGACGGCGACCGTGCCGGCCGCGATGCGGTCTCCCCCGCCGGGCACGTCGATGCGCGATGACATCTTGACCGGGCCGCGCGCCGACCAGCCACGCGGCGTCCAGTAGCCCTCGTCGTCGGCGAACCGGGTGACCTTGAGGTCGGTAACCCACTTGGTCGCGCTGACGTAGCCGTACAGCCCCGGCACGACGAGCCGCGCCGGGAAGCCGTGCTCGGGAGTCAGCGGCTCGCGGTTCATGGCGATCGCGATCAGCGCGTTGCGCTCGTCGGTGAGCGCCTCCAGCGGCGTGCCCGCGGTGAAGCCGTCGGTGCTGGTCGACAGCACCATGTCGGCGCCCGGCCGCACCCCCGCCTCGCGCAGCAGCTCGCGCACCGGCCAGCCGGTCCAGATCGCGTTGCCGTTGAGGTCGCCGCCCACCTCGTTGGACACGCACATCAGCGTGACCATCGCCTCCTGCATGGGCTTGGACAGCAGTGTCTCCCAGTCGATCTCGACGGTGCGGTCGACCATCCCGTGCACGCGCAGCCGCCACGTCGCGGGGTCGACCTGCGGCACCACCAGCGCGGTGTCGATGCGATAGAAGTCGCGCTGCGGCACGACGAACGGCGTGCTGCCGGGGACGCCCAGCTCGGCGCCCGCAGGCACCGTCACCGGACGCGCGACGCGCGGCACGACGAACCGCTCGCGCGCGGCCTGCACCGTGCGCTGACCCGCCGCGAGGGCGCGACCGCCGAGCGCGGTGAGCGCCCCACCGGCCACGCCCAGACCGACCAGGGTGAGCGCGGAACGCCTTGTGGCGCCTGATGACTCGGCGACGGGTTCGCGCACCAGCGCTCGGCGTACGCCCGTCAGCAGCGCCAGCCCGGCGGCCACTCCGAGCACGGTCGGCACCGCGTCCAGCGGCTGCGCGCCCGGGCGCGTCAGCACGGCCGCGAGGCCGACCACCCCGAGCAGCGCGAGCACGACCAGCGCCAGCTGCGGACGGGCGCGCAGCAGCAGCCCGACCACCGCGCACGCCGCGACCAGCACCACGGCCATGCCCACGAGCAGCGCGGTCTTGTCGTGCGTGCCGAAGGTGCTGATCGCGAAGTCCTTCAGCCACGGCGGCGTGCGGTCGATGAACGCCGCACCCACGGCCAGCACCGGCGACGGCTCGCCCCCGACCCAGCCCAGCCGGGTCAGCAGGCCGGCCAGCAGCTCGGCGAGGCCGGCCGTGATCGCCCCCGCCGCGAGCCCGCCCAGCACCCAGACCACGGGGATCAGCCCAGCAGCTCGACGAGCGCGGGGAGCAACGCGCGAAAAGCGTTGCCGCGGTGGGAGATCGCGTTCTTCTCCGCGTCGGTCAGCTCGGCGAGGGTGCGCCCGTCGGGCAGCTGGAAGATCGGGTCGTAGCCGAACCCGTTGCTCCCCCGCTGCTGCCGGGTGAGCCGGCCGTCGACCCGTCCGGTCGCGACCCGCTCGGTCCCGTCGGGCAGGGTCAGCACGACCGTGCTGGTGAAGAAGGCCGTCAGCCGCTCCTCGTCGACGTCGCCGAGCTGCGCCTGCAGCAGGTCGATGTTGGCCTGGTCGTCACCGGTGCGCCCCGACCACATCGCGCTCCACACACCGGGTGCGGCGCCCAGCACGTCCACGACGAGCCCCGAGTCGTCAGCAACCACAGGCAGATTCGTGGCCCGTGCGACCGCCTGGGACTTCAACCGGGCGTTCTCCTCGAAGGTCACGCCGGTCTCGGCGACCTCGGGCACCCCCTCGAGGTCGCCCACGCCGACCACCTCGACGCCCGCCAGCTCGGGCGCTCCCGAGAGCAGGCCGCGCAGCTCGCGC
This sequence comes from Barrientosiimonas humi, assembly GCF_006716095.1. Taxonomy (NCBI): domain Bacteria; kingdom Bacillati; phylum Actinomycetota; class Actinomycetes; order Micrococcales; family Dermacoccaceae; genus Barrientosiimonas; species Barrientosiimonas humi. The sequence continues at coordinate 735,454 of NZ_VFOK01000001.1, read as the reverse complement.
ACCTTCCCGGCGTTGCGCGTGGCGAGCACGAGGCGGTCGGCCATCACAGCACCCGCTCGCGAGCCTCGCCGGCGAGCGCGGCCTGCTGCAGCTTCGTCAGCTCCGCGATGCCGGCGGTGGCGATGTCGAGGAGTCCGTCCAGCTCGGCGCGGTCGAACGCCTCCCCCTCGGCGGTGCCCTGCACCTCGACGAACTGCCCCTCGCCGGTCATCACGACGTTCATGTCGGTGCCGGCCGTGGAGTCCTCGGGGTAGTCCAGGTCGAGCACCGGCCGGCCGTCGATCATGCCGACGCTGACCGCCGCCACCGACCCGGTGAGCGGCTGCGCGTCCTTGCGGATGAGGCCACGGCCCCGGGCGTCCTCGATCGCGTCGGCGAGCGCGACGTACGCACCCGTGATGGACGCGGTGCGGGTGCCGCCGTCGGCCTGCAGCACGTCGCAGTCGACGACGATGGTGTTCTCGCCGAGCGCGGTGGTGTCGATGACCGCGCGCAGGCTGCGGCCGATCAGGCGCGAGATCTCGTGGGTGCGCCCGCCGACCTTGCCCTTGCGGGCCTCGCGGTCGGACCGGGTGTTGGTCGAGCGCGGGAGCATCTCGTACTCCGAGGTCACCCAGCCCTTGCCCTGCCCCTTCAGCCAGCGCGGCACGCCCTCGGTGAACGACGCGGCGACGAGCACGCGGGTGCGGCCGAACTCCACCAGCACGCTCCCCTCGGCGTGGTCGAGCCAGTTGCGGGTGAACCGGACCTCGCGCAGCTGGTCGGGGGCGCGGCCGTCGTGTCGAAGAGCAGGGGTGTCGGTCATACGTCCGAGAGTAGGTGTCCTACCGGTCGGTCGCGTGTCGGGTGCGTCGCCGCGCGACGGCTCTGGCACGGTAGCCCGTCGGGACCGCACCGTCGCGGCCCCGACGCAGGCAAGGGAGGCCTCCCATGGCGCACGCCATGCACGACACCGAGACCGCGCCGGAGGAGCAGACGCTCCAGCGCGGCCTGTCGAACCGGCACATCCAGCTCATGGCGATCGGCGGGGCCATCGGCACCGGCCTGTTCATGGGGTCCGGCAAGGGCATCTCGCTCGCCGGTCCGGCCATCGCGGGGGTCTACGCCGTCATCGGCCTGATGCTGTTCTTCATGATGCGCGCGATGGGCGAGATGCTGCTGTCCGACGGGCGCTACCGCACCTTCTCCGACATGGTCGAGGACATCCTCGGCCCGTGGGCCGGCTTCAGCATCGGCTGGACCTACTGGCTGTGCTGGATCATCACCGGCATCGCCGAGGTCGTGGCCGTGACGACGTACGTCGCCTACTGGTGGCCCGACCTGCCGCCGTGGATCCCCGCCGTCGCGATGGTCGCGCTCATCGTCGGGCTGAACATGATGGCCGTCCGGCTGTTCGGCGAGATGGAGTTCTGGTTCGCGCTGATCAAGATCGTCGCGATCGTCGCCCTGGTCGGCGTCGGCCTGTGGCTCGTCATCACCGGCTTCACCGGCTCGGACGGCACGACTGCCTCGGTGTCGAACCTGTGGGAGCACGGCGGCATCGTCCCCAACGGCATGCACGGGGTGCTCACCGGCTTCCAGATCGCGATCTTCTCCTTCGTCGGGCTCGAGCTGGTGGGCACGACCGCTGCCGAGGCGAAGGACCCGCAGCGCACGCTCCCCCGCGCGATCAACGCGATCCCGATCCGCATCCTGCTGTTCTACGTCGCGGCCCTCGTCGTGCTGATGATGGTCACGCCGTGGACCAACGCCCGGGCCGACCAGAGCCCGTTCGTGCAGACCTTCGCGCTCGCCGGTCTGGCCGCGGCCGCCGGCGTCATCAACTTCGTCGTGATCACCTCGGCGGCCTCCAGCTGCAACTCCGGCACCTACTCCACGAGCCGGATGCTGCTCGGCCTCGCCTCGCGGCGCAGCGCGCCCAAGGCCCTGGACCACCTCAGCTCGCGGCACACGCCCGACCGCGCGCTGCTGGTGTCGGCCGTCTGCCTGCTGCTGGCCGTGCCGCTGCTGTACGCCACCGGCGGCGTCGCGGAGGCGTTCACCCTGGCCACGACGGTCAGCTCGGTCCTCTTCCTGTTCGTCTGGACGCTCATCCTGGTGTCCTACCTCGTCTATCGCCGCAACCTCCCCGAGCGGCACGAGCGGTCGCACTACCGGATGCCCGGCGGCGTGGTCACCACCTGGATGGTGCTGGTCTTCTTCGCCTTCGTCGTGTGGACGCTGACCCTGGCCGACGACACCCGCCAGGGCCTGCTCGCCTCGCTGATCTGGTTCGCGGTGCTCGGCGCCGGTCTGCTGCTGCGCCGCCGCGCCCGGGCGCACGCGGCCTGACGCCGTCCGGCCCGCCCGGCCTGAACGCCCAAGGGTGGTGGCGGGCCGCCCGCCGAGCGCTAGCGTGCCGGGATGGGCTCATTCGCACGACGCCTCCGGGACAACAGCCTGACGCTCGTCTTCCTCGGGCTGTTCCTGGCCGCGCTGGTCGGGCAGGCGTTCGTGGGTCACGCGGCCTACAACGCCGAGCAGCAGATGCAGGGCAGCGAGACCGAGACGTTCGGCGCCTACGTGACCGGGCCGACCTTCCTGGTCGACGTGGCCGAGAACTGGCAGAGCGAGTACCTGCAGTTCTTCCTGCTCATCATCCTCACCGTCTGGCTGGTGCAGCGCGGCTCCCCCGAGTCCAAGCAGCCGAGCGACGCCGGCCGCGGCAGCGACAGCGAGCAGCAGGTCGGCGACCACGCCCGCCCCGACTCACCGCACTGGGCCCGCGTGGGCGGCCTGCGCGGCCAGCTCTACTCCCGCTCGCTGGGCCTGGTGATGCTGATGCTGTTCGTCGGGTCGTGGCTGGCGCAGTCGGTGACCGGCCGGCTCGCCTACAACGAGGAGCGGGAGTCGGCCGGGCTGGGCGACCTGACGTGGGGGCAGTACGTCACCGGTCCCGACTTCTGGGAGCGCAGCCTGCAGAACTGGCAGTCGGAGTTCCTCGCCGTCGCCTCAATGGCGTTCCTCGCGGTGTTCCTGCGCGAGCGCGGGTCACCCGAGAGCAAGCCGGTGGGCGCTCCGAACGCCCAGACCGGCGCCTGACCGCGCGCCGCCCCGCCGGCTCAGCCCAGGTCGTACGTCTGCCCGGCCCGGGCGAGCCCGACCTCGCCCGGCCACACCTCGGCGGCCTGCTTGCGGCACACCTCCGGGTCGTTCCAGGCCGGGATGTGGGTGAGCACGAGCTGCTGCACTCCCCCGGCCTGCACGGCGGCGCGCGCGGCGCGGCTGCCCGACAGGTGCACGCCGGGCTTGTCGTCGTCGCGACCGTCGACGAACGCCGCGTCGGCGAGCACCAGCGCCGCGCCGTGCATCAGCGGGCACAGGTTGGGCGTCTCGTCGGTGTCACCGGTGTAGGCGACGACCGTCCCGTCGGCCTCGACACGCAGACCGTACGCCTCGACCGGGTGCTCGACGAGGAACGGCTTGATCGTGAACGGGCCTACGGTGAAAGCGGATCCGTCGCTCAGGTCGCGGAAGTCGAAGCGGTCGCCGAGGTCCTCCGGCCGGTCGACGGCGTACATCCGGGCGAGGCGCTCGGCCGCGCCCGCGGGGGCGTGCACCGGGATCGGCGGCATCGCGCCCTCGGGGTGATAGGTGCGCACGACGTAGAAGCCGGTGAGGTCGGCACAGTGGTCGGGGTGCAGGTGGCTGAGCACGACCGCGTCGAGCTGGTCGAGCGCGACGTAGCGCTGCAGCGCCCCGAGCGAGCCGTTGCCCAGGTCGAGCGCGACGCTCCAGGTGCGCCCCTCGTGCTCGGCCTGCACGAGGTAGCAGGACGCGGGTGACTCCGGTCCGGCGAACGATCCGGCGCAGCCGACGACGGTGACCTTCATGAAGCTCCTGCCTGCACCGAGGTGTGGTGGAAGTTGTTGCGGAAGACGTGGTCGAACTCCGGCCCCAGGCCGAGGAACCGCTTGGCCAGGGCGCGGAAGGTCTCGGGGTCACCGGTGGTGGTGAACGAGTGCCCGGGCGGCGGGCCGGGCTCGGCGAGCTCGTCGGCGTCGGCGAGCACCCGGAAGACGTCCTTCGCGGTCTCGTCGGCGGAGCTGACGAGCGTGACGTCCTCGCCCATGACGTAGGAGATGACGCCGGTGAGCAGCGGGTAGTGCGTGCACCCGAGCACGAGGGTGTCGACGCCGCGCTCGCGCAGCGGGTCGAGATAGCCGTGGGCGACGCCGATCAGCTCGGGGCCGCCGGTCACGCCGGCCTCGACGAAGTCGACGAACTGCGGGCACGGCTGGGAGGTGACGTCGATCTGCGGCGCCGCCGCGAACGCGTCGAGGTAGGCCCGCGACTGGTGCGTGCCCCGCGTCGAGATGACGCCGACGCGCGCGTTGCGGGTGGCCCGCGCGGCCCGGCGCACCGCCGGGCGGATCACCTCGACGACCGGCACGTCGTAGCGCTCGCGGGCGTCGTGCAGCACCGCCGCGCTGGCGGTGTTGCACGCGATCACCAGCGCCTTGACGCCGTGGTCGACGAGCCGGTCGAGGCACTCCAGCGCGAAGGCGCGGGTCTGCGCGATGGGGCGCGGGCCATACGGCGCGCGGGCGGTGTCGCCGAGATAGGCCACCGACTCGTGGGGCAGCTGGTCGAGCACCGCGCGCGCCACGGTGAGACCGCCGAACCCGCTGTCGAAGATCCCGATCGGCGCGTCAGACACGCCGCCCAGGGTAGAGGCCAGGTGGCCGCTTCCCGGCATTCTCGCGGTCGTTGTGACCGACGACTCGCGGGGTGCCCTGCGGGTGCACCGGACGCCCTCGTCAGTCGTCGTTGCGGCGCAGGAACGGGTTGCCCAGCGTGCCGATGCCCTCGATCTCGACCTCGACGCGCTGCCCCGCCGTGACCGGCCCGACACCCTCGGGCGTGCCGGTGAGGATCACGTCGCCGGGCAGCAGGGTGAAGGCCTGCGAGGCGTAGGCGATCAGGTCGAAGACGCCGGTGATCATGTCGGCGGTGGTGCCGTCCTGGCGGACCTCGCCGTCGACCCGGGTGCGCACCCGCAGGTCGCTCGGGTCGAGGTCGGTCTCGATCCACGGGCCGAGCGGGGAGAAGGTGTCGAAGCCCTTGGCCCGCGCCCACTGCCCGTCGGACTGCTGCAGGTCACGCGCGGTGACGTCGTCGGCGCAGGTGTAGCCGAACACGACCTGCCGCGCCTCCTCGGCGGTGATGTTGCGGCAGAGCCGGCCGATGACGACCGCGAGCTCACCCTCGAAGTGGACGTCCTGCGACTGCGGCGGCAGCACGACCGGGTCGTCGGGACCCACGACCGCGGTGTTGGGTTCGAGGAACATCAGCGGCTCGGCCGGCGTCTCGTTGCCGAGCTCGGCGGCGTGCGCCGCGTAGTTGCGGCCGATGCCGATGACCTTGCTGCGCGGGATGACCGGGGCGAGCAGGCGTACCTCGTCGACGGTGGTCGTCTGCCCGGTCAGCTCGATCTTGGTGTAGAGCGGGTCGCCGGTGATCTCCGCGATCTTCTCGCCCGCGCCGTCGACCAGGCCGAACGTCGGGTCCTCTCCCGTGGTGTATCTCGCGATGCGCATGAGGGCCAGCCTAGAGAGGGCACGCGCCCTCGGCGGCCTCGTCTCACCCGGTCTGCACGAGCGGTCCGCTGGGCTGCGCGGTGGGCGCCGGCGTCGGCGGGGTCGGCTTGCTCGTGGGCCTGGTGGTGGGCGGGTTCGTGGGCTTGCCGGTGGGTCGCGTGGTGGGCGAGCCGGTCGGGCTCGGCACGCCGGGGCCCGTGATCCGGCCCATCGCGGCGATCACTGCCTGCGCGATCCGCTGGTATCCCGCGTCGTTGGCGTGGATGTCGTTCTTCGCGCACATCCAGGTCAGGCTGCAGATGGTGGCGACGTTGGTCGGCAGCTCCCCGCGGTCGGTCGTGATGGGGGTCCAGTCGTTGCTGTCGTACGCACTCGCGACGTCGGCGACCGGCGCGTTGATCCCCTTCGCGGCCGTGGCGATCGCGCCGTTGAGGCTGCCCTGCAGCGTGGCCGACAGCCGCGCGACCGACTGGCCCTCGGGGCCGAGCAGCCAGGTGGCGAGGAACGGGTTGTAGTAGTTCGCGACGACGATCCGCGCGTTCGGCGCGGCCGCCCGCAGCTTGCCCAGGATCGTCGGCAGGTTGCGCTGCACCGCCTGCATGCCCGCCTGCAGACAGGCCATGTCGATGTTCGTGCCCTCGGCGCAGCGCTGGACGTCGTTCGCGCCGACCTGCACGGTCACCAGGCGCACGGCGTCGCCCTCGCTGCGCAGGAACTTCTCGGCGGCGGCGAGCTGGCTTCCCTCGGGATAGCTGCACTTGGTGCCGGAGGTCATCGTGGTGGTGTCCTCGCCGCTGCAGCTGAGGTTCTTCAGCTCCAGCCCCGGCGCGCCCTTGCGCGCGGCGTCGAGCACCGGCCCGACGTAGCCGCCGTCGCGGTCGTCACCCGCGCCGGGCTGGTAGCCGGCGACGAGGGAGTCGCCGAGCGCGACGTACCACCCCTGCTCTGGCGCGGCCTGCGCGCTGGTGGTGTGGCCGACGAGCGGGACGGCGCCCGCTCCGAGCAGACCGATGCCGAGGACGAGTGCGGTGCGACGCTGCATGCTGCGACTCCTGGAGGTGCGGTGATCCTGCCAGGCTCCCACGCCCGGCGGCGCCGCGGCCCCCTCCGAAAGAATCTGTGGACGCGGGGCTGCCCTCCTGACCCGCTGACCCGGCCCCGCGCTCAGCGCGGGTCCACGCCCGCCTTCATCAGCCCGTAGGTGAAGGAGTCGACCAGCGCGGCCCAGGCGGCCTGGACGATGTTGGGCGCGACGCCCATCGTCTCCCAGGTGCGCTCGCCGTCGGTCGACTCGATGAGCACCCGGGTGGTGGCGTCGGTGCCGTGCGAGGAGTCCAGGATGCGCACCCGGAAGTCGATCAGCTCGAACTTCTCCAGCTCGGGATAGACCTCGGCGAGCGCCTCGCGCAGGGCGTGGTCGAGCGCGTTGACCGGGCCGTTGCCCTCGCCGGTCGCGACGACCCGCTTCTCCCCCGCGTGCAGCTTGACGGTCGCCTCGGCGGCGTCGTCCCGGTGCGCCGCCTCGACGATGACCCGCCAGGACTCGACGTCGAAGTAGCGCAACGCCTCCCCGGTCACCTCCTGGCGCAGCAGCAGCTCGAACGAGGCGTCGGCCGCGTCGAACGTCCACCCGCGCAGCTCACGCTCCTTGACCGAGGCCACCACCCGGGCGAGCAGCTCGGGCTGCCCGGCGAGGTCGTACCCCAGCTCCCTGCCCTTGAGCTCGATCGAGGCGCGTCCGGCCATGTCGGACACCAGGGTGCGCATCGAGTTGCCGACGAGCGCGGGGTCGATGTGCTGGTAGAGGTCGGGGTCGACCTTGAGCGCGCTGGCGTGCAGGCCGGCCTTGTGCGCGAAGGCGCTGGCACCGACGTACGGCTGGCGCCCGTAGGGCACGACGTTGGTCACCTCGCTGATGGCGTGCGACAGGTGCAGCGCGTGCCGCAGCCGCTCCGGCTCGACCAGGTCGTAGCCGCGCTTGAGCTGCAGGTTCGCGACGACGGTGACCAGGTCGGCGTTGCCGGTGCGCTCGCCGTAGCCGTTGATCGTGCCCTGCACGTGCATCGCCCCGGCCTCGAGCGCGGCCATCGAGTTCGCGACCGCGCAGCCGGTGTCGTTGTGGCAGTGGATGCCGAGGTCGGCCCCGGTCTCCTCGCGCACGGCGGCGACGATCTCGCTGACCTGCGGCGGCAGCATGCCCCCGTTGGTGTCGCACAGCACGACGACCTCGGCGCCGGCGTCGTGGGCGGTGCGCACCACGTCGAGGGCGTAGTCACGGTCGAGCTGGTAGCCGTCGAAGAAGTGCTCGCAGTCCAGGAAGACCCGCCGCCCCTGGCCGACCAGGTGGGTGACGGTGTCGCCGATCATCGCGAGGTTCTCCTCCCGCGTGGTGCGCAGCGCCTGCTCGACGTGCCGCACGTGCGACTTGGCGACCAGGGTGACCACGGGGGTCTCGGCGTCGAGCAGCGCCTGCACCTGCGGGTCGTCGGCCGCGGTGCCGCCGGCGCGACGGGTCGACCCGAAGGCCGCGAGCACGGCATTGCGCAGGTCGAGCTCGCTGCGGGCGCGGCGGAAGAACTCGGTGTCCTTGGGGTTGGCGCCCGGCCAGCCCCCCTCGATGTAGCCCACCCCGAGCTCGTCGAGGTGGCCGGCGATGGCCAGCTTGTCGGCGACCGAGAGGTTCAGACCCTCCTGCTGGGCGCCGTCGCGAAGCGTCGTGTCGTAGACGTGGACGGTGGTCATGGTGCTGGCTCTTCCGGCTGGGTTCGGGTGGGCGGTGACGGTCCTGGTGACGATCTTCTCCGCTGCGCTGCTCCGGCAGACCGGGATGTGGCCTGGGAACGAAAAAACCTCCCGGGGTACGGGAGGTTCGCGCGTCGGAGAAAGATCCGGCGCGCGCTAGATAATGATCGTCGAGGCGGGGGTGACCGCTCGCTCCAGGCTCATCACGCGCACACCCTCCCACGGGTGAACCACATGGCGGTACGCCCGTCTTGCCCACCGGGACGCCTCACCCGCGTCGGTCAGCGGGTCGCCTCGTACCTCGCGAGCGCCTCGCGCCGCTCCACGGCGTGGTCGAGGATCGGCTCGGGGTAGCCGTGCGCGTAGCCGTCGTCGGCCTCCCACGGGGCGTGCGCGGCCGGCCCGTCGAGGTGACGCAGCTCGGGGACCCAGCGGCGGACGTACGCACCGCTCGGGTCGAACCGGCGGCCTTGGGTGATCGGGTTGAAGACCCGGAAGTACGGCGCCGCGTCGGTGCCGGTGCCGGCGACCCACTGCCACCCGTGGTTGTTGGAGGCGACGTCGCCGTCGATGAGGTGGTCCAGGAAGTGCCGGGCGCCGGTCGGCCACCACACGTGCAGGTCCTTGGTGAGGAAGCTCGCGGTGATCATCCGCACCCGGTTGTGCATCCAGCCCTCGGCGAGCAGCTGGCGCATGCCCGCGTCGACGATCGGGAAGCCGGTGCGGCCCTGGCGCCAGGCCTCAATGTCCTCGACCGGCTCGTCGTAGCGCATCGCGCGCAGCCCGTCGGTGAGGTCCGACCAGAGCGAGCGCGGGTGGTGGTGCACGACGTCGGCGTAGAACTCCCGCCAGGCGAGCTCGCTGGCGAGGTCGCGCGCCCCGTCGTGCTCGTGGACGAGCGGGGCGACGTCGTGCAGCAGCGTGCGCGGGTGCACGACGCCGAGCTTGAGGTAGGGCGACATGCGGGAGGTGACGTCGAGGTCGGGCCGGTCGCGGCCCTCGTCGTAGTCGAGCAGGTGGTCCGCGACGAACGCTCGCCAGCGGCGCCGGGCGGCCTCCTCGCCGGCCGGGAGACGGTCGCGCCCGGCGTACGCCGTCGCGGCCTCCTCGACCCGGCGCACCGCCTCCTGGTGCGGGTCGGCGCTCGCCCAGGTGACGCCGCGCGGCGAGGGGTGCGGCTCCTCCCACCCGTGCCGCCACCACGCGCTGCGGAACGGGGTGAACACGCGGTAGGGCTTCCCGCTGCCGTTGCGCACCGAGCCGGGTGGGACGGCGTACGGCGTGCCGGTCTCGCGCCAGGCGATCCCGGCCTCGGCGAGGCGCCGGGCCACGGCCGCGTCGCGCCGGCGACCGAACGGGGTGGTCTCGGCGGTGACGTGCACCGCGTCGGCGCCGACCTCCTGCGCCAGCGCGGGGATCTGCTCGACCGGGTCGCCGAGCCGCAGCACCAGCGCGTCGTCGAACCGCGCCGCGGTCGCGGCCAGGGTCGCCCCGAGCCACTCGCGGCGGGCGTCACCCGCGGCGTCCCACAGCCCGGGGTCGAGCACGAAGACCGGCAGCACGCCGCCCTCCCCCGCCTCGTCGACGGCGGCCCGCAGCGCGGGGTGGTCGGCCCGCCGCAGGTCGCGGCGCAGCCACAGGAGGGCGGTCACGCGGCCGAGCCCGGGCCGCGCGTCGGGAGGTCGTCGAGGACGGTCTGCAGCTGCCGCTCGGTCCGGTCGGCGAGGCGACCGAACACGAGGCGCAGCGCCGGGGTGAGGATGCGGGCCCACCCGACGAAGTCGAGCTCGGCGCGGTAGTCGACCCGCGAGCCGGGCCCCTGCGCCGACGGCCGCGCGGTGATGTCGTCGGCGGTGCGGGCGGTCTTGTTGCGCCCCTCGAACCGGACGTGGTCGGGCCGGTCGTCGACCAGGGTGTAGGTCAGCTCGGTCTCGCGCCCGGCGAACCTCGACACGTTGCGGAAGCGGGTGCCGACGGCGATCGAGCCGTCGTCGACCTGCTCGCACGAGACGGTGCCGTCGTCCCACTCGGTGGTGTTGCCGAAGTCGCGCAGGTAGGCGATGACCGCCTCGGGAGGCGCCGTCACCTCCAGGGTCCGCTCGACCACGATGGCCGGCTCGGGTCGGGTCATGGGTGACGCCTCTCTCTGCGCCGCGGGCGCGGCTCCGTCAGTCTGCCCCGGATCGGCGCCGGGCGGGCGCCCGGACCGGCGGCAGGCCGGGCGGGGATGGGCGCCGGGTCGCTCAGAGCTGCTCGAGCACCTGGGCGACGCCGTCGTCGTCGTTGCTCGCGGTCCGGTGCGTCGCGGCGGCGGCGACGTCGGGGTGGGCGTTGGCGACGGCGTACGACCGGCCCGCCCAGCGCAGCATCGGCAGGTCGTTGGGCATGTCGCCGAACGCCCAGACGTCGGCCGCGTCGATGCCGAGCTCGGCGGCCCACCGCTGCAGCGCCGCGCCCTTGGTCACGCCGGCGGCGGAGATCTCGGCGAGCGCACCGACGCCGGAGAACGCGACCTCGCCGTCGGCGCCGACGACCTCGGTGACCGTCGCGACGAACTCCGGGTCGATGGGGCCCGGCCGCGCCGCCAGCAGCTTGCCGACGACGACGTGCTCGGGCAGCTCCTCGATCGGTTGGAACGGCATGTCCAGCTGCTCCTGGTGCGGGTCGGGATAGACCGGTTCGCGATACATCCCGTCGGCGCACTCGGCGGCCAGACCGACGTCGGGGAACCGCTCGCGCAGCCGGATCGCGAGGCGCAGCACCACTTCTCGCGGCATGCCGTGCTGCTCGACGACGCGGTGGTTGGCGACGTCGTAGACGAACGCGCCGTTGGTGCAGATCGCCATGCCGTGCTTGCCGACGATCGCTGACAGCGGGTCGATCCACCGCGGTGGCCGGGCGGTGACCAGCACCGACTCGATGCCGAGCTCGGGCAGCCGCGCCCAGGCGGCGCCGGTGCGCTCGCTCACCGTCCCGTCGCTCGCGAGCAGGGTGCCGTCGAGGTCGGTGGCGACCAGGCGGGGCCGCTCGGTCACGCGAGCCGGGTCAGCCAGCCGCGGGTGTCCTCGGCGCGACCGGTCTGCACGTCGAGCAGTGCCTTGCGGATCTTGCTGGCCACCGGGCCGCCCTCGCCCTCGGGTCCGGTGCGGAACTCGCCCTGCGTCGACACCAGTCGGCCGATCGGCGTCACGACGGCGGCGGTGCCGCAGGCGAACGCCTCGGTGATCTCGCCCGACTCGGCGTCGGCGCGCCACTCCTCGAGGCTGATCTTGCGCTCCTCGGGCTCGAGGTCGAGGTCCTTGGCGAGCTCGAGGATCGAGGAGCGGGTGACGCCCTCGAGGATCGAGCCGGTGAGCGACGGGGTGACGAGGCGGCCGTCCTTGTGCACGAGGAAGACGTTCATGCCGCCGAGCTCCTCGATGTACTTCTGCTCGAGCGAGTCGAGGAAAACGCTTTGGTCGCAACCGTTCTCGGCCGCCTCGATCTGCGCGGCGAGGGACGCGGCGTAGTTGCCGCCGCACTTGGCCGCGCCCGTGCCGCCCTTGCCGGCGCGCGAGAAGTGCTCGGAGATCCACAGCGACACCGGCTTCAGGCCGCCGGTGAAGTAGGAACCCGCCGGCGAGGCGATCACCGAGAAGGTGACCTCCTCGGCGGGGCGCACCCCGAGGAACGCCTCGGAGGCGAACATGAACGGCCGCAGGTAGAGCGACGCCTCGCCGCTGGTGGAGTCGGGCACCCACGCCTTGTCGACCTCGACCAGCGCCTTGAGGGCGCCGATGAAGTCGGCCTCCTCCATGCCGGGCAGCGCGAGCCGCTGGGCCGAGCGGTTCCAGCGGGCGGCGTTGGCCTCGGGCCGGAAGGTCCACACCGATCCGTCGGCGTGGCGGTAGGCCTTCATCCCCTCGAAGATCTCCTGCGCGTAGTGCAGGACGGCAGCGGCGGGGTCGAGCTGGAACGGCCCGTAGGCGGTGACCTGCGCGTCGTGCCATCCGCCGTCGCGGGTCCAGGTCGCCCGCACCATGTGGTCGGTGAACCTCTTCCCGAAGCCGGGGTCGGCCAGGATCGCCTCGCGCTCGGCGTCGGGCAGGCGGTCGGACCGTTCGGTGACGGTGAACGACAGGGACATCACGGGCTCCTTGCTGGACAGTGCGGTCGACGCTGACCGCGTGATCAGCAGGTTAGTTGCCCGGGGTGAGGCCCCTCACACCCACTCCGGCCACCTGGGTCTGTGCCACGGGGGCGGAGGCCGCCGCAAAAGGATTCAGACCCGGGCAGCGATGGCGTCGCCGACCTCGGTGGTGCTGCGCGGCGTACGCCCGCGCTCGGCGAGGTCGGCCGAGACGGCCTCCTCGATGCGCCGGGCCTCGTCGTCGCGGCCGAGGTGGGCCAGCAGCATCGCGACCGACAGGATCGTGGCGGTGGGGTCGGCCTTGCCCTGCCCGGCGATGTCGGGGGCCGAGCCGTGCACCGGCTCGAACATCGACGGCGCCGTGCGGTCGGGGTTGATGTTGCCCGAGGCGGCCAGGCCGATGCCGCCGGTCACGGCCGCGGCGAGGTCGGTGACGATGTCGCCGAACAGGTTGTCGGTGACGATCACGTCGAAGCGGCCCGGGTCCTGCACGAGGTAGATCGTGGCGGCGTCGACGTGGGCGTAGGCCGTCTCGACCTCGGGGAACTCCGCGCCGACCTCCTCGACGGTCCGGCGCCACAGGTGCCCGGCGTGGCTGAGCACGTTGTGCTTGTGGATCAGCGTGAGGTGCTTGCGCTCGCGCGCCTGGGCGCGGGCGAAGGCGTCGCGCACCGCCCGCTCGGCGCCGAACCGGCTGTTGACGCTGACCTCGGTCGCGAGCTCCTGCGGCGTGCCGACGCGCAGCGCGCCGCCGTTGCCGGTGTAGGGCCCCTCGGTGCCCTCGCGCACGACGACGAAGTCGATGCCGTCGGGCGCGACCTGCTCCAGGTCGAGCGGGCTGGTCACGCCGGGGAACAGCTTCGAGGGGCGCAGGTTGACGAAGTGGTCGAGCTCGAACCTGATGCGCAGCAACAGGTTTCGCTCCAGCACACCGCTCGGGACGGTCGGGTCGCCGATGGCGCCGAGCAGGATCGCGTCGTGCCCGCGCAGCTCGCCGAGCACCGAGTCGGGCAGCGTCTCGCCGGTGGCGTGCCAGCGGCGGGCCCCGAGGTCGTACTCCGTGCGCTCGACCTTGGCCGACGAGACGGCGTCGAGCACCTTCAGACCCTCGGCGACGACCTCGGGTCCGATGCCGTCACCGCCGATGACGGCCAGGTTGATCTGTGCGTTGCTCGCCTCGTCTGCCATACCTGTGAGGGTAGGCGGGCGTCTTGCATCGTGGGCGCCAGATCTCGCGATGCGGAAGGGGTCTCGATACGGCGGCTCGTCCCTCGCCGCCTACTCGACCAGCGTTGCGGTCGGGAGGAGCAGCAGCTTGCCCGTGGTGCGCCGGCCCTCCAGATCGGCGTACGCCTGCGCGGCCTCCGCGAGCGGGTACCGCCCGCCGATCTCCACCCGCAACGACCCGTCGGCGACGGCACCGAGCACCTCGTCGGCGCGCCAGAGCAGCTCCGCGCGGTCCTGCAGGTAGTGCCCGAGCGTCGGCCGGGTCACGAACACCGACCCGGCGGAGTTGAGCCGCTGCAGGTCGAACGGCGGCACCTGGCCGCTCGCGCCGCCGAACAGCACGAGCATCCCGCGCGGGCGCAGCGACGCCAGCGACGCGTCGAAGGTCGCCTTGCCGACGCCGTCGTAGGCCACGTCGACCCCGCGGCCGTCGGTCGCGTCGCGCACCGCCTGGGCCAGGTCGAGCCCGGGGTCGGAGTAGTCGATCACCGTCTCGGCGCCGAGGTCGCGCGCCTTCGCCCGCTTCTCCTCGGTGCCGGCCGTGGCGATCACCCGGCCCCCGCGCGCGGTGATCAGCTGCACCAGCAGCTGGCCCACTCCCCCGGCCGCCGCGTGCACCAGCGCGACGTCGCCCTCCTTGACCGGGAACGTGCTGGTCACCAGGTAGTGCGCGGTGAGCCCCTGCAGCATCACGGCGGCAGCCGTCTCGAGCTCGACGCCCTCGGGCACCGGCACCAGCTTGTCGGTCGGGACGTTCACGACGCCCGCCGCGCTGCCGAGGTGCTGGGGCCACGCGACCCGCTCGCCCGACGAGGACGTACCGGCGCCCTCGGAGCCGAGCACGAACGGCGTCTCGACGGGGTAGACGCCCTGGCGCTGGTAGACGTCGATGAAGTTGACCCCGGCCGCGGCCACCTCGACCTGGGTCTCGTCCGAACCCGGTGCCGCGACGTCGATCTCCTGCACGGACATCTCGTCCGGTCCGGTCACCACGAGTGCTGAGGTTGTCGTCATGCTCCGGACTCTAGGCGGGCGCAAGGCCTGACAGAATCCCCCGCATGGCGACGCGCACCAGGACCTCTCGCGGCCGAGGTCTTCGGTCCTACGCCACTCCCTCGGGCGGCCTGTCGGGCGTCCCGTCGGCGCTGCGCTCGTTCCTGTCGACCGAGGCCGGCGGCGCCGGCCTGCTCGCGGTCGCCGCGCTCGCCGCGCTGGTCTGGGCCAACTGGCCGGGCAGCCAGACGTACGCCCACCTGTGGGAGACGCCGACGCTGATCGAAATCGGCTCCTGGCGGCTCGACCTCAACCTGCACGAGTGGATCAACGACGGCCTGATGGTCGTGTTCTTCCTCGTCGTCGGCATGGAGGTGCGTCGAGAGCTGTCGATGGGCGAGCTCACCGACCGGCGCCGCATCGTGGTGCCGCTCGTGGCGGCCCTGCTCGGCATCGTCGTGCCGGCCGCGATCTACCTGGCGCTCAACCCCTCGGGCCCCGCGGCCGCCGGCTGGGGCGTGGTCATCGGCACCGACACCGCATTCATGCTGGGCGCGGTCGCCCTGCTCGGCCCGGCCTGCCCGGCGCAGCTGCGCATCTTCCTGCTCACCCTCACCGTCTTCGACGACATCGTCGCGGTGTCGGTCATCGGCGTGGCCTACTCCGACGAGGCCAACGTGCCGGCCCTGGTCGTCATGGCGCTGGCGCTGCTGGCGCTGTGCGTGCTGGGGCGGCTCGGCGTGTGGCGCACCTGGCCGTACGCCCTCGTCATCGTGGTCCTGTGGCTCGCCACCCTCGAGTCCGGGCTGCACCCCTCGATCGCCGGGATGGTCGCCGGACTGCTCGTGCCGGCGTACGCCCCCGGCCGCGAGGCCGTCGACCGCGCCACCACCGCGTTCCGCTCGTTCCGCCAGTCCCCCCTCGCCGACGTCGGCTATCACGCCAAGCTCGGGCTGCAGCGCGCCGTGTCGGTCAACGAGCGGCTGCAGGTGGTGCTGCACCCGTGGACCAGCTATGTCATCGTCCCGCTGTTCGCCTTCGCCAACGCGGGCGTCGACCTGCGCGGCGGCGTGCTGCAGGAGGCGCTGCGCTCGTCGGTCACCTGGGGCGTCGTCGCCGGTCTGGTGATCGGCAAGTTCCTCGGCATCGGCCTCGGCGCGATCGGCGCGGTGAGGCTGCGGCTCGGGCAGCTGCCGCAGGGTGTGAGCCCCTCGCAGGTCATGGGCGGCGCGGCGATGTCGGGCATCGGCTTCACCGTCTCGCTGCTGATCATCGGCCTCGCGTTCGACGACGCGGCGCTGCGCAGCCAGGCCACGGTCGGCGTGCTGCTCGCGGCCGTCGGCGCGACGCTGCTCGGCGGCCTGGTCTTCTGGGTGTCGCGCAGCGTGTTCGGCCACCGCTACGCCAGCCTGCCGACGGTGCTCGACCGGCCGGTCGACCCCGAGCGCGACCACGTCCGCGGCAACCCCGACGCGCCGCTCACCCTCGTGGAGTACGGCGACTTCGAGTGCCCCTTCTGCGGCAAGGCGACCGGCATGCTGCGCGAGGTGCGCGAGCAGCTGGGCGACCGGTTGCGCTACGTCTTCCGCCACCTGCCGCTCACCGACGTGCACCCGCACGCCGAGGAGGCCGCGGTGGCGGCCGAGGCGGCGGCCCGGCAGGGCAAGTTCTGGGAGTTCCACGACGTGCTGTTCGAGAACCAGGACCAGCTGGAGTTCGAGGACCTGCTCGGCCACGCCGACCGCGCCGGCCTCGACGTCGAGCGCTTCGCCCGCGACCTGTCCGACCCCGAGCTGCTCGAGCGGGTGCGCGCCGACGCCGACAGCGCCGAGGCGAGCGGGGCGCGCGGCACCCCGACCTTCTTCGTCGGCGACCGGCGGCACATCGGGGCGTACGACGCCCGCACCCTGATCGCCGAGCTCGAGTCGGGCGAGCTGCGCGCGGCCGACGAGGAGACCGAGGACGCCGGCCGGGACTGACACCGGCCGGGACTGACGCCGGCCGGGCTCCGGACAGGCGGACGCCGACCCGGCCCCGGACAGGCGGAAGCCCCCGGCCGCTGTCCAGTTCGGCCGGGGGCTTCCTTCCCCTGCATGTCCCTGCGCGGGAGATCAGTCGCGCAGGTCCAACGACTCCTGCAACGCCCGACGGGCGTCCAGCTGCTCTTCGGTCATGATGTGCATCCTTCGCGTGCGACCGCTCCGGCCCCCGCAGGGGCGGGCGGTGAATGTCTGGTGGGTCTGCCGACGGCATCGCGGGGTCTCCGCGACGGGCCTGTCGACTAGAGCGACCCGCCGCGGCTGCGAATGATGAGAGCCTGCCGCTGCATAACGAGAACCGTAGGGTGGGGTGTCCACGTCACGGAACCCGTTTCCCACCATCCGAGATCAGCGAGCCGAGCTCCCCTCGGTGTAGTCGGTGTCCTGGCTGGTGTCGACCCAGGCCATGAGCTTGCGCAGCTCCTTGCCGGTGCCCTCGATCGGGTGCTGGGCCGCCTTCTCGCGGAACGCCTTGAACTCCGGCGCGCCGGCGTCCTGGTCGTCGATGAACCGCTTGGCGAAGGTGCCGTTCTGCACGTCGGCCAGCACGGCCTTCATGTTCTCCTTCACCCGCTCGTCGATGACCCGCGGACCGGAGACGTAGTCGCCGTACTCCGCGGTGTCGGAGACCGACCAGCGCTGCTTGGCGATGCCGCCCTCGACCATCAGGTCGACGATGAGCTTGAGCTCGTGGAGGCACTCGAAGTAGGCCACCTCGGGCTGGTAACCCGCCTCGACGAGGGTCTCGAAGCCGTACTGGACGAGCTGCGAGGCGCCGCCGCACAGCACCGCCTGCTCGCCGAACAGGTCGGTCTCGGTCTCCTCGGTGAAGGTGGTCTTGATCCCGCCGGCGCGCAGGCCGCCGATCGCCTTGGCGTAGGACTTCGCGAGGTCCCAGGCCTGGCCCGAGGCGTCCTGCTCGACGGCGACGATGACCGGCACGCCCCGGCCGTCGACGTACTCGCGGCGCACCAGGTGACCGGGGCCCTTCGGGGCGACCATGACGACGTCGGAGCCGGCCTCGGGCTCGATGTAGTCGAACCGGATGTTGAAGCCGTGGCCGAACAGCAGCGCCGCACCCTCGTTGAGGTTGGGCTTGATCTCCTCGGCGTAGACGGTGCGCTGCACCTGGTCCGGGGTGAGGATGACGACGACGTCGGCCTCCTTGACCGCGTCGGCGACCGACTTCACGGGCAGGCCCTCGTTCTCGGCCTTCTCCTTGCTCTTGGAGCCCTCGGCGAGACCGACGCGCACGTCGACCCCGCTGTCGCGCAGGTTGAGGGCGTGCGCGTGGCCCTGGCTGCCGTAACCGATGACGGCCACCTTCTTGCCCTGGATCACGGACAGGTCGGCGTCGTCGTCGTAGAACATCTCAGCCACGGGAATCTCCTTGTGTTGTAGCGGTTTTCGCAGGGTTGATCTTGGTGGTGGTCTCGATACGCGGCTCGTTCCTCGCCGCTACTCGACCAGCGTGACTAGGCGGAGCGCAGCGCGCGGTCGGTGATCGAGCGCGAGCCGCGCCCCATCGCGATGACGCCGGACTGCACCAGCTCGCGCACGCCGTACGGCTCGAGCGCCGCCAGGAAGGCCGCGACCTTCTCGCGTGCCCCGGTCGTCTGGATGATCACCGAGTCGGGCTGCAGGTCGATGACGTTGGCGCGGAACACGTCGGCCAGCTGCAGCACCTGCGCGCGGGCGCCGTTGTCGCACCGGACCTTGATGAGCAGCACCTCGCGCTGCACCGACGCGCCCGGCTCGAGCTCGACGACCTTGAGCACCTCGACGAGCTTGTTGAGCTGCTTGGTGACCTGCTCGAGCACGACGGGGTCGACGTCGAACACGATCGTCATGCGCGAGATCTCCTCGTGCTCGGTCGGGCCGACCGCGAGGGACTCGATGTTGAAGCCGCGCCGCGAGATCAGGCCCGCGATGCGCGCGAGCACGCCGGGCTTGTTCTCGACCAGCACGGACAGGGTGTGGGTGCTCATGCCTCGTCCTCCTCGGTGGGGTCGGCCTGGTCGACGGCCTCGTCGTCCTCGCGGTCCCAGACCGGGGTCATCGCCCGGGCCATGGTGACCTTGTCGTTGCTGACGCCGGCCGGGACCATCGGCCACACCATCGCGTCGCGCTCGACGACGAAGTCGATGACCACGGGCCGGTCGTTGATCTCCAGCGCCTGCTGGATCGTCGCGTCGACGTCCTCGGGGCGCTCGCAGCGCAGCCCGACGCAGCCGTACGCCTCCGCCAGCTTCACGAAGTCCGGCACCCGCCGTCCGTCGTGCGCCGTGTGCAGGTCGGTGTTGGAGTAGCGCTCGTTGTAGAACAGCGTCTGCCACTGGCGCACCATGCCGAGGCTGGAGTTGTTGATGATCGCGACCTTGATCGGGATCTCGTTGACCACGCAGGTCGCGAGCTCCTGGTTGGTCATCTGGAAGCAGCCGTCGCCGTCGATCGCCCACACGGTGCGCTCGGGCTCGGCAGCCTTGGCGCCCATCGCCGCCGGCACGGAGTAGCCCATCGTGCCCAGGCCGCCGCTGTTGAGCCAGGAGTTGGGGCGCTCGTACTGCACGAACTGCGCGGCCCACATCTGGTGCTGGCCGACGCCCGCGACGTAGGTGCCCTCGGCGCCGGTCAGCGCGCCGAGCCGCTCGATGACGTACTGCGGGGCGATGCTGCCGTCCTCGGGGGCGGTGTAGCCGATCGGGAAGTCGGCCTTCCACCCCGCCGTACGCTTGCGCCAAGCGGCGTAGTCACCGCCCCGGCCCGCGTCGATGTCGGCCTTGACGGCCGCCGTCAGGTCGCGGATGACCTCCTTGGCGTCGCCGACGATCGGCACGTCGGCGTGGCGGTTCTTGGAGATCTCGGCCGGGTCGATGTCGGCGTGGATCACCTTCGCCTCGGGCGCGAAGGAGCTGAGCTCACCGGTCACCCGGTCGTCGAACCGGGCGCCGAGCGTGATCAGCAGGTCCGACTTCTGCAGCGCGGTCACCGCCGGCACCGAGCCGTGCATCCCGGGCATGCCGAGGTGCAGCTCGTGGCTGTCGGGCACCGCGCCACGCGCCATCAGCGTGGTGACGAGCGGGATCTGGGCGACCTCGACGAGCTCGCGCAGCTCGGCGGCGGCCCCGCCACGGATCACGCCGCCGCCGACGTACAGCACCGGCTTGCGGGCGGCGCGGATCAGCTCCGCGGCGGCCTTGATCTGCTTGGTGTGCGGACGCGTGACGGGGCGATATCCCGGCAGCTCGAAGGTAGGCGGCCAGCTGAAGGTGGTGCTGGCCTGCAGCGCGTCCTTGGTGATGTCGACCAGCACCGGGCCGGGTCGGCCGGTGGCGGCGACGTGGAACGCCTCGGCGATCGCCCGCGGGATCTCCGCCGGGTCGGTCACGAGGTAGTTGTGCTTGGTGATCGGCATGGTGATGCCGCGGATGTCCGCCTCCTGGAAGGCGTCCGTGCCGATGGTGCGCGAGCTGACCTGGCCCGTGATGGCCACCATCGGCACCGAGTCCATGTAGGCGTCGGCGATCGGCGTGACGAGGTTGGTCGCGCCCGGACCGCTGGTCGCCATGCAGACGCCCACCTTGCCGGTGGCCGAGGCGTAGCCCTGGGCCGCGTGCCCCGCACCCTGCTCGTGGCGCACCAGCACGTGACGCAGCTTGACCGAGTCGAGCAGCGGGTCGTAGGCGGGGAGGATCGCCCCGCCGGGAAGGCCGAATACGGTGTCGACGCCGACCGCCTCGAGCGCCAGGACCAGGCTCTGCGCACCGGTGACGGTGCGTGGCTCGACCTCGACGCGAGCGGAGCGCTGCGCGAGGTCGGCGGGCGAGGGAGGGCGAGGATCTGCCGGCTTGGCCTGCAGGTCGGTCACGTCGGTCACCGCTTTCGTCATCGTCGCTAGGGCACAAAAAAACCCTCAGCCGGTCTCGGCAATGAGGGCTAGCGCGCTGGGCTGTTCGCCGAGCGCGCTACGGAAGTACGAGAATTCGTGCCACGCGAGCATCCTGCGCCCGCCGCCCCACCCCCGTCAACATGCTGAGACGCACGTCTCGCGATGCGGGCGCTGACTTGCGTACGCCCTCGCGGACCACCGCCGACCCGTGCGCCCGAGCGCACCCCCCGGCGTAGGACCGCCCAGGCGTACGCCCCCGCCACCGGTCACGCCGCGCCGGACCACCGCCGACCCGTGCGCCCGAGCGCACCCTCCGGCGGAGGACCGCCCAGGCGTACGCCCCCGCCACCGGTCACGCCGCGCCGGACCACCGCCAACCCGTGCGCCCGAGCGCGCCCTCCGGCGGAGGACCGCCCAGGCGTACGCCCCCGTCACCGGTCACGCCGCGCCGGACCACCGCCGACCCGTGCGCCCGAGCGCACCCCCCGGCGGAGGACCGCCCAGGCGTACGCCCCCGCCACCGGTCACGCCGCGCCGGACCACCGCCAACCCGTGCGCCCGAGCGCACCCCCCGGCGGAGGACCGCCCAGGCGTACGCCCCCGCCACCGGTCACGCCGCGCCGGACCACCGCCGACCCGTGCGCCCGAGCGCACCCTCCGGCGGAGGACCGCCCAGGCGTACGCCCCCGTCACCGGTCACGCCGCGCCGGACCACCGCCAACCGGTGCGCCCGAGCGCACCTCCCGGCGGACCACCGCGACTGCGGGTGCCGGTCAGGGTCGGCGGCGCGCTCGTACGTCCAAGGCGGCAAGTCCCCATGCGGCCGCGACCATGACGACCACCACCACGGCCGACTTGGGTGGCACGTCGCGGCCGTACGCCGCGAACAGGCCCAGGACCATCAGCACCGTGAAGACCGCCGCCGCGGTCACGGCTCGTGACTGTCGCATCGCGCTCCCCCTCTCGTTCGCGCTCGCTCGCTCAGTTGCTCACCCGCGCCAGCAGCTCGGGCCAGTGGCGCTCGAGGCGGTGGCCGGACCAGGTCGCCGCGAGCCGGAAGAGCAGCCCGCCCCAGGCCACGGCGACGACGAGGAGCAGCAGCTGGACCGGCACCGAGTCCAGCCCCCAGACGGCCAGCGGGACCAGCACCGGGAGCGACAGCAGCCCGGCCGCGACGACGCCGCCGGCGAAGATCGCGACGGTCAGCAGCCCACCGCTGCCGCCCGTGGCGAACGGGCTCGAGCCGGGCGGCGGAGCCTGGCCGGGCTGCACGCTCCCGGTCACGAGCCCGACGCCCATGCCGACCAGCACCAGGCAGACGAGCGCGGCGAGATAACCGGGCGCCCACTCCCACCGGCCGGTGACCGCGAGCGCGACGACCGCGGTGATCATCACGAGCGGCACGATGACGACGCCCATCGCGAGCGCGCGACCCACCCGGTCGGCCCGGCCCGGCACCCCGGTGACGACGTGCGTCCACAGGGCGGAGCTGTCGTACGCCAGGTCGGAGGTGAGCCCCGGGCCGGTGAGCGCGGCGAGGATCAGCGGCCCGACGAAGAACGCGTCGCCGCCGCCACCACCGACCGAGGTGGAGACCCCGATCATGATCGGCAGCACGACGAAGCTCACGACGGAGGCGAGGTAGCGCGGGTCGCGCCGCCAGTAGCGGGCGCAGCGGGCGGCCACGGCCCCGGTCGGCGAGGTGCCGAAGACCCGCTCGGGCAGGTCGCTGGCCTCCCCCGGCCCCGAGGTGTCGGACTCGCTGATCGAGGTGAGCCCGCGCTGCAGGAACCGGCCCCACACCGCCCACAGCACCGCGACCAGACCGACCGCGAGCGCCAGCCGCAGCGCCGCGACGAGCCAGTCGCCGCGCGCGACGTCACCCGGGAAGGCGGCCGCCCAGCCGAGCGGCGTCCAGCCCAGCACGTTCGCGCCCGTGGTGATGACCTGCCGCGCCTGCTCCGGCGACTCGGCCGCCCGGCTCGACAGCACGTTCACCCCGATGCCGACGCACATGACGACGGCGGCGAGCAGCACCGCGGCGAAATCCTTGTAGCGGCGTGACGCCAGCGCGCCGGCGAACCCCGACGTCAGCGCCCGGGCACCGAGGAAGCAGGTGAGCGTGAACAGCACCCCCGACACCAGAGCCGCCAGCGCCGCCGCCACCCCGTGCTGCACCCACGCCAGCAGCGGCGTGAGCGACAGGACGGCGGTGAGAACGCCTGGTACGCCGATGAATCCGGCGACCAGCAGTCCCGGTCGGAGTCGCTCGGCGGACAGCGGCAGCAGCGCGAAGCGCACCGGGTCGAGGGTCTCGTCGATCCCGAAGACCAGCAGCGGCATGACCACCCACGCGGCCACCACGCCCGCGAGGCTGAGGACGACCGCGGCCTGGGTCTGGCCCGCGTCGTCGGCTCCGATCAGCAGCATGGTGACGACCCAGCCGATCGCGACGACCAGGCCGCCGAGCGCACCGAGGACCACCCCGGCCGTGCGCCAGACGCTGGTGCGCAGCGCGCGCACCAGCAGCGTCCACTTCAGTCGCGCGAGGACTGCAACCACGACAGCACCTCCTCGTCACCGGTCTGCACCCCGACCAGACCGAGGAAACGCTCCTGGAGCGACTGCCCCTGGCGTACGTCGTCGAGGGCTCCGGAGGCGATCGCGCGGCCGTCGACGATCACCGCTACGTGGTCGCACAGGTTCTCGACCAGCTCCATCACGTGGCTGGACAGCACGACCGTGCCGCCGCCGCGCACGAACTGGGCGAGGATCTGCCGAATCACTTGTCCTGAAACGGGATCCACGGCCTCGAACGGTTCGTCGAGCAGCAGCAGCCGGGGCGCGTGGATCAGCGCGCAGGCCAGGCCGATCTTCTTGGTCATGCCGGCGGAGTAGTCGACGACGAGCTTGTCGCCGTCACCCGCGAGACCGAGGGACGCGAGCAGCTGCTCGCCGCGCTCGGCGACCACGCCGGCGGGCAGGCCGCGCAGCAGCCCGTGGTAGCGCAGCAGCTCGCTGCCGGTGAGCCGGTCGAAGGTGCGCAGCCCGTCGGGCAGCACGCCCATGAGCGCCTTGGCCCGCGCCGGGTCGGTCCACACGTCGTGACCGAGCACGACCGCGCGGCCGGCGTCGGGACGCAGCAGCCCCGTGACCATCGACAAGGTGGTGGTCTTGCCGGCCCCGTTGGGTCCGACCACCCCGAACATCGACCCCTGCGGCACCGCCAGGCTGAGGCCGGCGACGGCGTACTGCGGTCCGAACTGCTTGGTGAGCCCGTCCAGGACGAGCGCTGGTTCCCCGAGATCCATGCGGCCAGTCAAACAAACCCGCTCCCCCGCCGGGGTGAAAGGTCCGGTCCGGGGTGTCGATCTGTGCGGTCCCGTGCGACGGACCAGTGAGGCGAGCACCCGTTCGCCCGTGACGCCGGCACCGCGCCGGCCCGACCGCAAGGATGAACCCATGCCGCAGTACGCCGTGTTCCTGCACTTCCCCGCCGACCGGATCTCCGCCGACCCCGACCCCGAGGCCCTCGCGGCGCACGTGCGCCACGGCGAGGAGCTGCAGCGCTCGGGCGTCATGGTGTTCGGCACGCCGCTCGCCGACCACACCGCCGCCACCAGCATCCGTGGCGGCGTGGTCACCGACGGCCCGTTCACCGAGACCAAGGACGTCGTCGTGGGGTTCTACGTCATCGACGTGCCGAGCCTCGACGAGGCGCTGGAGCTGGCCGGGCGCAACCCGATCCACGACCAGGGCGGCGGGGTCGAGGTGCGCCCGACCGAGCCGATCGAGTCGAGCACCGGAGGCGTCACCACGTGAGGACCCCGCGGGCCGTCGTGGCCGGTGCGCTCGCCCAGGCGCACCGGCACGACTGGGCGAGCGTGCTCGCCGCGACCGCGCGGACCACCCGCGACCTCGACCTCGCGCAGGAGAGCGTGCAGGAGGCCTACGCCCAGGCGATGGAGGCCTGGGCGCGCGAGGGCGTCCCCGACAACCCGGCCGCATGGCTCACGGTGACGGCGCGGCGCCGGGCGACCGATGTCGTACGTCGGCAGGCGAGTCTGCGCGGCAAGCTGCCCCTGCTCGTGGTCCCCGACGGGGACGACCCGCCGGGGCCGGACCTGCTGCCGGGCGACCTCGCACCGGTGCTGCACGACGACCGCCTGCGGCTGATCTTCATGTGCTGCCACCCGGCGCTCGACGACGCCGCCCGCGCAGCCCTCACCCTGCGGCTGGTGCTGGGCGTGCCGACCGCCGACGTGGCCGCGCTGTTCCTCGTGCCGACCGCGACCATGGCCGCGCGGATCACCCGCGCCAAGCGCAAGATCGCGCGGGCGCACATCCCGTTCGCGGTGCCGCGCCGCGAGCAGCTGCCCGAGCGGCTGCCGGCCGTGCTCGACGTGACCTACCTGCTCGGCACGCTCGGGCACGCCGCGACCTCGGGCGAGCGCCGGCAGCAGGGCGAGCTGCTCGACCGCGCCGTCGAGCTGGCGACGCTGCTGCGCCGGCACGTGCCGCACGACCCCGAGCTGCTGGGGCTCGGCGCGCTGCTGGAGCTGCTGCGGACCCGCGCGGCGACCGCGACCGACGACGACGGCACGCCGGTGCCCCTGTCCGGGCAGGACCGCTCGCGCTGGGACCGCGACGCCATCGACCGCGCGCACCGCACGGTCGTCGGCTGCCTGCGCGCGGGGGCCAGCGGGCCCTATCTGCTGCAGGCCGCGATCGCCGCCGTGCACGCGACGGCGCCGAGCCATGCCGCGACCGACTGGACCGAGCTGGTCACGCTCTACGACGCGCTGCTCGCGCGGCAACCGTCCCCCGTGGTCGCGCTCAACCGGGCGGTCGCCGTGTCGATGGCACAGGGACCCGAGGCCGGGCTCGCACTGGTGGACGCGCTGGCCAGCGAGCCGGCGCTGCGCGGCTATGCCTACCTGCCTGCCGCCCGCGCGGAGATGCTCGCCCGGCTGGGCCGGCACGCGGAGGCGGCGAGGGCGTACGGACTCGCGGCGGACCTGGCGCGCACCGACGCCGAGCGACGGGTGCTGCGCGCCCGCGCCGAGACGCCCGAGAACGATCGAGGCGCGTAGCCACGCTGGGGTCTTCCCGATCAGTCCTGGGAGTCCCGCGGGCGCAGGAGGAGCTGGCCGAGCTCCTGAGTGCAGCGGGTGAGGGCGACGTAGAGACCGTTCCAGCCGCGCGGCTCGGAGCTGATCCCGTCTGGGTCGACGACCAGCACGGCGTCCCACTCCAGTCCCTTCGCGCCCGTGGCGCTGAGCACGGGTACGCCCTCGCCCAGCTCGCGCGCGACCGTCGCCGCGAGCGCGGCCCGGCGCTGCTCGGGGACCACCACGCCGACCGAGCCGTCGGGGTGCCGGTCGCGCAGCCCGGCGACCGCCTCGACCACGCAGGCTGCGAGGTGCGCCTCCTGAGTCTCGCGTGCCCACGGCGCGACGCCCGACGAGCGCACCGCCGTCGGCGGCACGTTGCTGCTGCCGGCCGCCTCGAGCACCGGCCCGGTGAGGGCCATGACCTCGCGCGGCGTGCGATAGCAGATCGTGAGCGCGCTTGTCTCCCAACGGTTTCCGAGGACAGGGTTGAGCAGGGCGTCCCAGGTGGTGTGCGGGTGCGCGGCCTCGACCTGGTCGATGTCGCCCACCGCGGTCATCGAACGACCACCGGCCCGGCGCAGCACCATCGCCCACTGCATCGGTGACAGCTCCTGCGCCTCGTCGACCACGACGTGGCCGTAGACCCAGTCGGGGTCGTCGGCGGCGCGCTCGGCGAGGAACTCACCCTGCTCGGCAGCCCGCGGCGAGGCGTCGAGCGCCGCTCGCAGCGCGTCCAGCAGCGGGATGTCGGAGGACGACCGGCCCTCGGGTTCGCCTGTCACCGAAGCGATCTCGGCGTCGTCCAACTCGGGTGCGACGCGCCGCAGATGGTCCGCGTCGCGCGTCATCCGGCGGAACTCGGCCCCGAGATCGGGGATCGGCCACCACGCGAGCAGCTGCCGGCGCACGTCGGGGTCGAGGGTGACCCGCTCGCGCAGCCGCTCGACGTCGGCATCGGACAGCTGGCCGTCCACGTCGACGCCGGTGTCGCCCGACGCCACCCCGCGGTCGTCGCGCCGGGCGAGGCTGCGGTCGACCCCGGCGAGGATGTCCTCGAGCCCCTCCTCCATCGCTGCCAACGTCTCGGCGTGGCGGTCGGCGACGGCGTCGACGAGCAGGTCGAGCACCCGTTCGACCGCGCGGTCGCGCACCTCGCGCAGGCTGCGCGTGTCGGTGCGGGCCGCGGCCAGCAGACGCTCGACCTGGGCGGCGCCGATGTCGTGGGTCTCGCCGTCGAACCGCAGCGACAGCCCGCCGTCGGACGGCAGCAGGCTGTCGACGTGCCGGCGCACGACCTCGAGCCAGATCTCGCGCCCCTTGATCTCGGCCACGGCCCGGCTCTCGGCGCGCTCGACCGCGAGCCCGGGCAGCAGGTCGTCGACCGTCGTCGACACCACCGCGGTCTCCCCGAGCGCGGGCAGCACCTGCGAGATGTATTGCAGGAACGTGTGATTGGGACCCAGCACGAGCACTCCGCGCTCGGCGATCCGCTCGCTGCTGAAGAGCAGGTAGGCGACCCGGTGCAGCGCGACCACGGTCTTGCCCGTGCCCGGACCGCCCTGCACCACCAGCGGACCGGTGGCCGGTGCGCGCACGATGTCGTCCTGCTCGCGCTGCAGCGTGGCGACGGCGGTGCCCATGCGCCCGGTGCGTCCCTGCCCGAGCGCGGCGAGCAGCGAGGCCTCCCCCACGAGCCCGTCGCCGGACTCCTCCAGCAGGTCGTCGTCCACCCCGGTGACCAGCGGCCCGTCGGTGCGGACGTGGCGGCGGCGGCGCACGCCCTGCCGGTCGACCGCCGTCGCGGTGTAGAACGCCCTCGCCACCGGCGCGCGCCAGTCGACCACCACCGGGTCGCCCTCGTCGTCGCGGGCGGGCAGGCCGGTGCGTCCGATGCGGTGCTGCGCGCCGTCGTCGAGGTCGACCCGGCCGAAGATCAGTCCCTGCTCGGCCAGCTCGAGCTCGCGCACCCGGCCGCGCAGCCGCGCCTGCCGGGCCCGGGCCGTCGGGTCACCGGCGCTGCCCGGCCCCAGGTCCGCGAGCCGCAGCGCGGCCTCGTCGCGCAGCTCGACCCGCCGCGCGTGCGCGCCGTCGAGGTACGTCTGCTCCAGCGCCACCTGCTCGCGCACCTGCTCCTCGCGCCGGCCCCCTGCGCTGCCGTGCTCGACCGTCATCCCGCCCCTCTCCTGCGCCCGCGACAGCCCCAACGTCGCAGCGCGCCGCGGGCATTCCTCGGGGCGCGGCGAGACCCTCCGCGGCGGGTCAGCCGGTGACGGCGCCCACGCTCGCGCTGCGCACCAGCGCGCGGTACTTCGCCAGCACGCCGCGGGAGTACTTCGCCTCGGGGTGCTGCACGCCCTCGGCGCGCCGCCGCTGCAGCTCCTCCTCGTCGACCAGCAGGTCGAGCCGGGCGTTCGCCACGTCGAGCCGGATCGGGTCGCCGTCGCGGACGTACGCGATCGGCCCCTCGTCGACCGCCTCCGGCGCCACGTGCCCCACGCACAGCCCGGTGGTGCCGCCGGAGAACCGGCCGTCGGTGAGCAGCAGCACGTCCTTGCCGAGCCCGGCGCCCTTGATGGCACCGGTGACCGCGAGCATCTCGCGCATGCCGGGGCCGCCCTTGGGTCCCTCGTAGCGGATGACGACGACGTCGCCCGGCTTGAGCGAGTTGGCCTCGACGGCGTCCATCGCGGCCCGCTCGCCGTCGAAGACCCGTGCGGTGCCGTCGAACACGTCGGCGTCGAAGCCGGCCGACTTCACGACCGCGCCCTCGGGCGCGAGGCTGCCCTTGAGGATGGTCAGGCCGCCGGTCTTGTGGATCGGCTCGGAGAGGGTGCGCACCACGCGGCCGTCGAGCGCCGGCGGGTCGAGCTCGGCGATGTTCTCGGCCATGGTGCGGCCGGTCACGGTCAGCACGTCGCCGTGCATCAGGCCGGCGTCGAGCAGCGCCTTCATGATCACCGGGATGCCGCCGACGCGGTCGAAGTCGACCCAGACGTAGCGACCGAACGGCTTCATGTCGGCGAGGTGCGGCACCTTGGCGCCGATGCGGGTGAAGTCGTCGAGGGTCAGCTCGACCTCGGCCTCGTTGGCGATGGCCAGCAGGTGCAGCACGGCGTTGGTGGAGCCGCCGAGCGCCATGGCGACGGCGATGGCGTTCTCGAACGCCTCCTTGGTCAGGATCTGGCGGGCGGTGATGCCCTGGCGCAGCATCTCGACCACGGCCTCGCCCGAGCGGTGGGCGAAGCCGTCGCGGCGCCGGTCGACCGCCGGCGGCGCGGAGCTGCCGGGCAGGGCGAGCCCGAGCGCCTCGGAGACGGCGGCCATGGTGTTCGCGGTGTACGCACCGCCGCAGGCGCCCTCGCCCGGACAGATCGCGCGCTCGACCTTGTCGACCTCCTCGCGGCTGATCTTGCCGGCGAGGCAGGCGCCGACCGCCTCGAAGGCGTCGATGATCGTCACGTCGCGGCCGTCGACGTTGCCGGGCAGGATCGAGCCGGCGTAGAGGAACACCGAGGCCAGGTCGAGCCGCGCGGCGGCCATGAGCATGCCCGGCAGCGACTTGTCGCAGCCGGCCAGCAGCACCGAGCCATCGAGCCGCTCGGCGCTCATCACCGTCTCGACCGAGTCGGCGATGACCTCGCGCGACACGAGCGAGAAGTGCATCCCCTCGTGCCCCATCGAGATGCCGTCGCTGACCGAGATCGTCCCGAACTCCAACGGGTAGCCACCCGCCGCGTGCACGCCGTTCTTGACCGCGCCGGCCAGCCGGTCCAGCGACAGGTTGCACGGGGTGATCTCGTTCCACGAGCTCGCGACGCCGATCTGCGGCTTGGCGAAGTCCTCGTCGCCGAGGCCGACCGCGCGGAGCATCCCGCGTGCCGCGGCCTTCTCGAGACCGTCGGTGACGTCGCGGCTGCGGGGCTTGATGTCGGGCGTGCTGGTCATGCCCTGATCGTACGATCGTGTCCGCTGGGTGGGACGCCGCTCCCGGGATGTGGTCAGCGTGGGCGGCCGGCCGGGGCCGTGGACGCGGGGTCAGGCCTCGGTGGTCACGCCTCGGTGGTCACGCCTCGGCGCCGTCGCGCGCGGTGTGCACCGCGAGCAGGCGCGCGCTGCCGGGAGCCAGGTCGGCCCAGTCTCCCGTGATCTCCAGCACCGCGATCGTACAGGTCGGATACCCCTCCTGGAGGGTGCGCAGCGCGTCGGCGTCGCTGCCCTCGCCGGCGAGCGTCGCGGCGAGACCGGGCACGCCGGGCGAGTGGCCGACGAGCGCGACCACGCGGGCGTCGTCGTCGGCGCCCTGGACCACCTGCAGCAGCTGCTCGACGGGGGCGTTGTAGATGCGCCGCTCGTGCTCGACCAGGCCGCCGAAGCCGCTGGTCTCCGACACCGCCGCCCAGGTCTCGCGGGTGCGCAGCGCAGTGCTGCACAGCACGAGCGTCGGCGCGATCTCCTGCTCCTTGAGCCACTCGCCGGCGGCGGCCGCGTCGGCGCGGCCGCGGGGGCTCAGGGCGCGCTCGTGGTCGGTCTGCGCGGTGCTGGAGTCCTCGGCCTTGGCGTGCCGGAGCAGGACGAGGGTGCGGGTGGGCGCGTCGTTCATGGGCCCATCCTGGCAGTCATCGCGGGTGCACCACGTGGGTGAGGCCCTCGCCGCGGGCGTGCGCCCCCAGCTGCTCACGCAGGAAGTCCAGCGCGCGCGGCTCGAACGCCGTCGAGGCGCCGCCGACGTGCGGGCTGATCAGCACGCCGGGCGTGCTCCACAGCGGGTGGTCCTCGGGCAGCGGCTCGGGGTCGGTGACGTCGAGCGCGGCGCGCACCCGCCCGTCCCGGCACGCCTCGACCAGGGCGTCGGTGTCGACCACGGGTCCGCGCGCGACGTTGACCACCAGGGCCTGCTCGGGCAGCCGCGCCAGCAGCTCGGCGTCGACCAGGCCGCGGGTGTCGTCGGTCAGCGGCACGATCAGCACCAGGATCTCGGCCCGGGGCGCCAGCGTCGACAGCTCGTCGATGCCGTGCACCCGCTCGACCAGATCGTCGCCCTCCCGCGCCCGCGACGCGACCACGGTGACGTCGGTCTCGAACGCCAGCAGCCGGCGTACGATCGCCCGCCCGACCGACCCGTAACCCACCACCAGCACGCGGCGGTCGGCGAGCGAGGGGCGGCCGGCCGCGCGCAGCCACTCACCGCGCTCCTGCGCCCGCACGAAGTCCGGGATGCCCCGCTGCGCGGCGAGGACGAGCGCGAGGGCCAGCTCGGCCGTGGACGTGTCGTGGATGCCGGCGCCGTTGGCGAGGCGTACACCGTCGGGCAGGTAGGGCAGTGCGTGGTCGTAGCCCGCGGTCACCAGCTGCACCGCCTGGAGCTCGGGCAGCGCCGCCAGGTGCTCGAGCCGCGTGGGCGAGGACATGTAGGGCGGCACCACCACCTCGATGTCCGGGCGCGGCGGCGGGGACTTCATGTCCCACTCCACCAGCTCGACACCGGGCACGTCGGACAGCGCGTCGACCCAGCGCGGGTCGGGGATCGAGACCACAGCCATGGGTGCACGGTAGGCCCGCTGCGCCCCCGCCGCACCGGCGGGCGAGGTTGAATGGCCCATGGACACCCTCCGCCGCCGACGCCTCACCGCCTGCCTGTCCGCCGGGTCGCTGGCGCTGCTGGCCGCCTGTTCCTCCGGCCCGCAGGAGGGATCCTCCTCGCCACCGGCGACCTCGGGCCCGGCCACCTGGTCGGCCACCTCCCCGGCGCCCACGCAGGGGCCGGCCACCCCGGGTGGTGCGAGCAGCGCCGCCCCCGGCACGGGCGTACCGACCGGGCCGCCGCAGACCGTCGCCACCGGGCTGGACGTCCCGTGGGGGCTGGCCTTCCTGCCCGACGGGTCGGCCCTGGTCACGCTGCGCGACCGCGGCCAGGTGGTGCAGCTGCGCTCGGGCCAGGCGCCGCGCACCGTCGCCACCATCGGCGCGGTGCGGCCGGAGGGCGAGGCGGGGCTGCTCGGCATCGCGGTCTCCCCCGCGTTCGCGACCGACCGCCGGGTGTTCGTCTACTACACCGCCGCCGAGGACAACCGCATCGAGCGCTTCACCTGGGACGGGTCGGCGCTGCGGCCCGACAGGGTCGTCCTGTCCGGCATCCCGAAGGCGTCGGTGCACAACGGCGGCCGGTTGGCGTTCGGACCCGACCGCCAGCTGTACGTCGGCACCGGCGACGCCGGCGAGACCGGCCGCTCGCAGGACCGGGCCAGCCTCGGCGGCAAGATCCTGCGCATCGACCAGGAGGGGCGCCCGCCCGCCGGCAACCCCTTCCCCGGCTCCCCCGTGTGGTCGCTCGGCCACCGCAACGTGCAGGGCCTGGCGTGGGACGCCGACGGGCGGATGTTCGCGACCGAGTTCGGGCAGGACACCTTCGACGAGCTCAACCTGATCCGGGCGGGCCAGAACTACGGCTGGCCCACGGTGGAGGGTCGCGGCGGCCGCAGCGGGCTGGTCGACCCGCTGGTCACCTGGTCGCCCGACGAGGCCTCCCCCAGCGGACTCGCGATCGGTCGGGACGGCGCGGCGTACGTCGCCGCGCTCCGGGGCGAACGGGTCTGGCGGGTGCCGCTCACCGACGGCCGGCCCGGCACCCCCGCCCGCGCCGGCACCCCCGACCTGGGCCGGGTGCGCACCGTCACCGTCGGCCCCGACGGGCGCCTGTGGGTGATGAGCAGCAACACCTTCCGCGGCGACCCCCGCCCCGGCGACGACCGCATTGTTTCCTGGGTTCCTGCATGATTTTTGTCTCGGCTCCTCCTCCGGCAGCCGCTTGCTTCGCTGCGCGCCTGCCGGCATCGTCGCCGCGACCTTGATCCCTTTGCCGGAGGAGTTGCCGACGCTGGCCCCCCGGCCCTGCATTCACTCCGACGGTTCAGCTCACGAGGTCGCGGCGACGATGCCGGCGGACCGGAGCTTGCGACGGGCCGCCGGAGGAGGAGCCGCGACAAGAAATCACACAGGCGAAGCCCAGACGACGTAGTTGCGGGTGCTGTGACCGCCGCGCGACGGGGCGGAGGAGTCGCAGGTGATCAGGGCGATCACCGGGCGGGACGAGGAGCCCCACACGCGCGAGTCGCGCTGCAGCTCGGTCTTGCCGACGGCGTCCTTGGCATAGACGCGGAAGCTGCGCTCGCCGCCGCCGGCGTAGCCGATGGTGACGGTGTCGCCGATCGAGAGGTCGTTGAGCCGGGAGAAGATCCCGGCCCGGCCGCCGTAGGGCGCTACGTGGCCGGCGATGACCGAGATTCCGGTCGACCCGGGGCGGACGGAGCCGGTGTACCACTGCACGACGTGCGGCGGCGGGTTGATCGCGCCGTTGTTCAGGCCCATGGCGCGCACCGGCTGGTCGAAGCCGAGCGAGGGCATCTGCAGCCGGGTCGGGCGCCCGGTGCGCACGGTGCGGGCGTCGGAGCCGCCGCCGGAGTCGCCGCTGCCGGCCGAGGGACGCTCGGTCTTGGTCGCGCTGCCGTCGGGGCTGTTCGTCGAGCTGCGCGGGGTGCGGGACGCGGTCGGGCTGGTGGAGCGCGAGGTCGTCGTCGAGGACGTGCTGCTGGAGGACGGGTCCGACGACGTCGAGGACGACGAGGAGGTGCTGCTCGAGCTGGACGAGGACGAGCTGCTCGAGCTGGACGAGGACGAGCTCGTCGCCGTCGTGGGCGTGCTCGTCGGGGTGTCGGACGGGCTCGGTGCCGCGGAGCGCGTCTGCTGCGCCTGCGGATCGGACTCACCGCACCCGGTCAGCACCAACGCGGCAGCGCAGAGCGCGGCCGGCAGCGCGACGTAACCGCGACGCATGCCGAATCCCCCTCGGATCAGATCGGTTTGGCCCACACGACGTAGTTGTCGGTGTGGCGGTTGTTGACCACCCGCGACGCGGAGTCGCAGGTGATCAGCGCGAGGACGGGAGTCGCCGACGAGCCCCAGACCCGCGGGTCCTTCTGCAGGTCCTTCTTGCTGATGGCCTCCTCGGCGTAGACGCGGAACTTCTTCTTCGCGCCGCTGCCGTAGGTCACCGTGACGACGTCACCGGCGTTGAGGTCGTCGAGCTTGTAGAACACGTCGGGGCCGTTGTAGAGCACGTGCCCGGCGATGACCGAGATCCCGGGCTGACCGGGAGAGACGGACTTGTCGTACCACTGCACGACGCCGGCCGGCGGGTTGATCTCGCCCTTGGCGTTGAGGCCGAGCTTGGTGACGGCCTTGTCGAAGCCGATGGTCGGCATCTGCAGCTGCGCGGGCGCGCTCGCGGCCGCCTTGGTCTTGCCGCCCGGGGCCGACGCCTCGGGCGCCGCGCCGTTGACGCCGGTGCTGGCCGCCTGCGGGTCGCTCTCGCCGGCGGAACCGGTCGGGGTCCCGCCCGTGGGGGTGCCGCCGGTGGGGGTGCCGCCGGTGGGCGTGCTGCCCCCGCCCGGCACCGAGGTCGGGATGCCGTTCGACCCTGACGGCGACGGCCCGGACTCGTTGGCCGCGGGGTCGCTGGCGCATCCGGCCAGGAGCCCGGTGGTCATGAGCACGGCCGCCGCCGTCAGAGATCGACGCATCGGATCAGCGACCGCCCAGTCGACGGGTCGCGGCGGTGCCGGTGACGGCAGCGCCGGCAGCCAGCATGCCGATCAGCGCGAGGGCCCCGGCGTTGCTGCTGTCCTTGGGCTCGTAACCGGTCTGCACGGGCGGGCCGGTCGGCGAGTCGGTGGAGGTCGGGCTCGCGGTCGTGGAGCTGCTCGAGGTCGACGACGAGCTGGAGCTGCTCGAGCTCGACGACGAGCTGGAGGTGCTCGAGGTCGGGACCGAGGTGGGCTGCACGGCGGTGCCCTCCCAGCCGGACTCCGGACGCTCCTTGGGCAGGTCACCACACCGCTCGGGGATGTTGACCTTGACCGTCAGCGAGCTGTCGGTCTCGGAGCCCTTGAACGTGATGGTCCCGGAGTAGCCCGCGAACGTGGAGCCGTTGCTGTAGACCTGGCCGTAGCTGTCACCGGCCGACAGCTTCCACTGACCGTCACCGCGGTCGGGGCTGCTGCTGTAGGACACGTTCTCGTCCGTCTTGGTCGGCCGGACGTAGACCACCATCTGGGGGTAGCCATCCTCGCAGTAGTAGAGCGGGCCCTTGGTCTCCAGGTTGCCGCTCGTGGCCGCGGTGGCGGTCGAGACGCCGGCGAACAGCATCCCCCCGCTCAGCGCGACAGCAGCGGCCAGACCCAGGCGACGGTGCGGCGTCGTGGTCTTCATACTCACACCTCTCAGGTGACTGGGCTCCTGACTCTCAGGTGCCCAGGCATCGGGGGATCGAGATTCCAGCGGTTGCTCCCTCGGCAAACGCGCACGACCCCCCGCGCGTGCCGCCAGACTACGACAGGCCCCGGTGGGTTGCCAGGCCCTCCGGGATGAACGGCGGGAGAACGTCGTCCGCTCAGCCCAGCCGCTGCAGCAGCAGCTCGCGCACCTTGGCGGCGTCGGCCTGACCCTTCATCGCCTTCATGACCTGGCCGATGAGGGCCCCGACCGCCTGCACCTTGCCGTCGCGCACCTTCTGCGCGACGTCGGGGTTGTCGGCGACGACCTGGTCGACGGCGGCCTCCAGCGCCCCGTCGTCCTGCACCAGCTCGAGCCCGCGCGCGTCGGCGACCTGGGTGGGCGTGCCCTCCCCGGCGACCACGCCGTCGAGCACCTGGCGCGCCATGGAGTCGTTGAGCCGGCCCGAGGTGACCAGGCCGTCGAGCTCGGCGACGTCGCGCGGACGTACGCCGAAGTCGGTGACCGCCTTGCCCTCGGCGTTGGCCCGGCGGGCCAGCTCACCGCTCCACCACTTGCGCGCCGCGGCCGGGCTCGCACCCGCGGCCACGGTCTCCTCGATGATCTCCACGGCACCCGCGTTGATGACGTCGCGCATCTCGAGATCGCTGTAACCCCAAGCGGATTGGAGTCGCTTGCGCCGCTCGGCCGGCGGCTCGGGCAGGGTCGCGCGCAGCCGCTCGACGTCCTCGCGCGGCGGCGCCACCGGCACCAGGTCGGGCTCGGGGAAGTAGCGGTAGTCGTCGGCGTCGGACTTGGGCCGGCCCGACGTCGTGACGCCGGTGTCCTCGTGCCAGTGCCGCGTCTCCTGAGTGATGCTGTCGCCGGCCTCGAGCACGGCCGCGTGCCGGCAGATCTCGTAGCGCACCGCCCGCTCGACCGAGCGCAGCGAGTTGACGTTCTTGGTCTCGGTGCGGGTGCCGAGCCGCTCGGCGCCCTTCGGCTTGAGCGAGACGTTGGCGTCGCAGCGCATCGAGCCCTGCTCCATCTTCACGTCGCTGACCCCGAGCGCCTTGAGCAGGTCGCGCAGCGTCGCGACGTACGCCCGCGCCACCTCCGGCGCGCGCTCCCCCGCGCCGACGATCGGCCGGGTGACGATCTCGATCAACGGGATGCCGGCCCGGTTGTAGTCGACCAGCGAGTAGGCCGCGCCCTGGATGCGACCGGTCGAGCCGCCCACGTGCAACGACTTGCCGGTGTCCTCCTCCATGTGCGCGCGCTCGATCTCGACGCGGAAGACCTCGCCGTCGTCCAGCTCGACGTCGAGGTAGCCGTCGAAGGCGATCGGCTCGTCGTACTGGCTGGTCTGGAAGTTCTTCGGCATGTCCGGGTAGAAGTAGTTCTTCCGGGCGAAGCGGCACCACTCGGCGATGTCGCAGTGCAGGGCCAGGCCGATGCGGATGGCCGACTCCACCGCGGTCGCGTTGACCACGGGCAGCGCGCCGGGCAGACCGAGGCAGACCGGGCACACCTGCGTGTTGGGCTCGGCGCCGAACGTCGTGGCGCACCCGCAGAACATCTTGGTGGCGGTGCCGAGCTCGACGTGCACCTCGAGGCCCATCACCGGGTCGTACGTCTGCACGGCCTCGTCGAACGGCACGACGGCGTCGGTGGTTGCGGTGCTCATCGGGCGACCTCCATCGTCTCCAGCGCGGGCGCCCGGTCGAGCAGCGGCCCGCCCCACTCCTGCAGCAGCGCGGCCTCGAGGGCCGCGCCGACGCCGTACATCAGCTCGTCGCGCGTGGCCGGGGCCAGCACCTGGAACCCGACGGGGAGCCCGTCGTCACCGAGCCCGGCGGGGACGGACAGCCCCGGGATGCCGGCGAGGTTGGCCGGGATGGTCGCGATGTCGTTGCGGTACATCGCCATCGGGTCGTCGAGCTTGTCGCCGAGCCGGAACGCCGTGGTGGGCGCGGTCGGGCTGACCAGCACGTCGGCCTGCTCGAACGCGGCCGCGAAGTCGCGCGCCACGAGGGTGCGCACCTTCTGGGCCTGGCCGTAGTAGGCGTCGTAGTAGCCGGCCGACAGGGCGTACGTGCCGAGGATGACCCGGCGCTTGACCTCGTCGCCGAAACCGGCGTCACGGGTGGCCGCCATGACCTGCTCGGCGCTGGGCCGCTCGACCCCCTCGGGACCGACCCGCAGGCCGTAGCGCATGGCGTCGAACTTGGCGAGGTTGGAGGACGCCTCGCTCGGCAGGATCAGGTAGTAGGCCGCGAGCGCCTGCTCGAAGTGCGGGCAGGAGACCTCGACGATCTCGGCGCCACGGTCGGTGAGCAGCGCGACCGACTCGTCGAACCGGCGCTGCACGTCGGGCGCGTAGCCGTCGCCGGTCAGCTCGCGCACGATGCCGATGCGCAGCCCCGTCACGTCGGCGCGGCGCGCGGCCTCGACGACCGGTGGCACGGGCGCGTCGATGGAGGTGGAGTCCATCGGGTCGTGCCCGCCGATGACCTCGTGCAGCAGGGCCGAGTCGAGCACCGTGCGGGTGCACGGGCCGGCCTGGTCCAGCGAGGACGCCAGGGCGATGAGGCCGTAGCGCGACACCCCGCCGTACGTCGGCTTGGCCCCGACCGTGCCCGTCACCGAGGCAGGCTGGCGGATCGAGCCGCCGGTGTCGGTGCCGATCGCCAGGGGCGCCAGGTGGGCGCCGACCGCGGCCGCCGACCCGCCGCCGGAGCCGCCCGGGATGCGCTCGAGGTCCCACGGGTTGCGCGTCGGGCCGTAGGCCGAGTGCTCGGTGGAGGAGCCCATCGCGAACTCGTCCATGTTGGTCTTGCCGAGGATCGGCATGCCGGCCTGCTTCAGGCGGGTGACCAGCGTGGCGTCGTACGGCGGGATCCAGCCCTGCAGGATGCGCGACCCCGCGGTGGTGGGCAGGCCCTTGGTGGTGACGACGTCCTTGACCGCGATCGGCACGCCGGTGAGCGCGGCCACGTCCTCGCCCGCGGAGCGGCGCCGGTCGGCCTCGGCGGCCTGGGCGAGCGCCCCGTCGCGGTCGACGTGCAGGTAGGCGTGGACCTTGGGGTCGACCGCGTCGATGCGGTCGAGGTGCGCCTGGGTGATCTCGACCGAGCTGAGCTCGCCGGCGGCCAACCGGTCGGCGAGCTCGGCCGCGGACAGCCGGGTGGGGTCGCTGGTCACGTGGGTCCTTCGGTGCGGGGTGCGGGTGGCGGAGCGGTGGCCGGTCAGTCCTCGTCGAGGATGCGCGGCACCTCGAAGCGCTGCAGGTCCTGCGCGGGGGCGGCGGCGAGCGCCTCCTCGGCGGACAGGCTCGGGCGCACCTCGTCGGGCCGGGTGACGTTGCGCAGCGGCAGCGGGTGCGACATCGGCGGCACGTCGGCGGCAGCGACCTCGCTGACGCTCGCGACGAAGCCGACGATCTGGTCCAGCTGCCCCGCCAGGTGGTCCAGCTCCTCGTCGGAGAGCTGGATCCGGGCGAGCATGGCGACGTGCGCGACGTCGTCGCGGGAGAGCGTGGACATGCGGGTCAGTCTAGAGCGGCCGCGCGGCCCCGGCTCGGGGCGGTGCCGCGGCCCTCGCCGGCGGCCCGTTCGGCCCTCAGGACGGAGACTCCAGCACCTCGAAGTGGCCCCGGTCGTCGGTGAGCACCACCTCGAGGTCGGACGGCACGTCGAGCACCGTCGCGGTGCAGGTGACGCTCTCCCCCTCGCTCACCGAGGGCAGGTCGGGGCAGGTCGTGCCGCTGATCGAGTCCGGCCCGTAGTAGGTGTCGAACGCCCGGGCGACCTCGTCGGCCAGGTCGGCACCGGCGTACGGCTGGCCGGCCTCGGCCTGGGCCAGGGTGCCGGTGATGGCCTCGTCGTAGGGGCCGTACGGCCCGGGGTCGCCCGGGAACAGCGCGAGCAGCACGACCACGAGGGCGACGCCCGCTGCGACCAGCGCGAGCACCGCGACCACCAGTGCGGCGACGGCCAGCCCGCGGCCCGAGCCGCTGGCGCCGCCGTATCCCGGCGTGGGATAGGCGTACGTCGGCTGCGGCTGGGCGTACGCCGGCTGCGGCTGGGCGTACGCCGTCGGCCCGCTCGGGGCGGCCGGCTGCGGCGGCGGGACGGCCGGGTCGGACGCCTGGCCCGGCGCGGCGTACGGGTCGTCCTGGGTGCTCATCGATCCCCCTTCGCGGCGCCCGACCGTCGAGCGTGAGCGAAGGATGGCAGGTCGGGGGCGCGCGTGCGGGCGGAAGTCGCGAGGCTGTGGACGGCGGCGGCGCGTGCCCTGGCGGACGCTGTCGGCGCCGGCCCGGCCGGTGGGGCCGCCACATGACCCCGCCGGCCCGACCGGCGCGGCGGCCGCCCCCACGGCCGCCGGCGAACCCCGGCGCCTGGGCCGGCTGGGTCGCCCCCCGACAGACCCAGACGACTCGGCTGCGCCGACTGCTCGCCGTCACCCGCTCCCGGGCTCCCCTCACCGGGTGCGGTAACACTGAGTAGACGCGTTGCGGGGCGAGTCTGGCCACGGAACGAGAGGATGCTCTCGCGGAGAGCGGCGGCAGACGTACGGCGGAGAGGGAACCCGTGACGATCGGACTGGTGGTGCTGCGGCGCGACGGAGGGCAGGAGGAGCTGCCGCTGCGCGAGGGCGAGACGTTGGTGTTCGGCCGTGCCGGGCACGAAGGGACCGTGGTGGTGTCCACCTCGAGCCGGGTGTCGCGCTCGGCGTTCGAGCTGCGGGCCGAGACCGGCGGGCTGGTGCACGTGCGCTGCCAGCAGCGGCAGGGGACCCTGGAGGTCAAGCGTGCCGACGGCCGGGTGGCCGGCAGCCTCGAGGACGGCGAGGAGGCGACGTTCCGCCCGCCGGTCCAGCTGCTGCTGCACACCTCGACCGGCGCGCAGGCCACCGTGGTGGTCAACCCCGACCGGCAGCAGCACCTCCCCCGGTCCGGTGGTGCCGCGCCCGGGGCTGCCGGAGCATCCGGGGCGCCGGCTGCGGCCGACCCGGCCTCGACCGTGACGACCGGGTGGAACGTCGCCTCGATCCAGTCGCCCCCGGCGGGCCAGGACTGGCAGGTGGCCGCGGCGCTCGCGGCGGTGCTGCTGCGCCGCGGACGGATGAAGGACCCGAGCTACACCGTGCCGCGCGGCGTGCTGCTGCGCACCTGCGGCCAGTGGCTCGGCGCCGCCAAGTCGGAGGGCTGGCTGGCCAGCAAGTTCCGGCAGGCGTCGGAGGCGCTGGCCGTCCCGTTCGGCAGCAACCCCTCGCAGCAGCTCGGGGAGTACGTCCTCGCCAACCACCTGCTCACCGAGGGCGGCCTGCGCGCGCTCGACGCCGAGCTGGACCGCCGCCGCTCCGGAGGCCCGCCCGCGCGTGCGGTGAGCGCCCCGCTCCCCCGCCGCTGACCCCGATACCGGGGGTCGTGACGGGGCGTGGACGCACGCGCCCGTCGCAAGCGCCGATACCGGGGGTTGTGACGGGCTGCTGACGTGTGGACCTGTCAGTAGCGCCGATATCGGGGGAAACGACGCGCCCCAGGCGTACCCGCCCGTCACAAGCGCCGATACCGGGGGTTGTGACGTGCCCCAGGCGCGTGGACCTGTCACAAGCGCCGATACCGGGGGAAATGACGCGCCCCAGGCGTACCCGCCCGTCACGAGCGCCGATACCGGGGGTTGTGACGGGCCGTGGACGTGTGGACCCGTCACAAGCGCTGATACCGGGGGAAATGACGTACGCCCTCGCGGACCACCGCTGGATCGTGCGGCTGAGCGCACCCCCCGGCGGTGGACCGCCCCCGCGTGACGGGGCGGGGCGTGGGAGGCCTGCGCTGAGAAATCGGGGGCCGCGGTCGGGTCAGGTGCGGGGGCGGACCAGGTCGGCGGTCACGTCGAGCTGGCCGCGGTGCTGGACGAGCTCCTCGAGGACGTGCAGCAGCACGCCGCCCTGGGTGGCGG
Organism: Barrientosiimonas humi; assembly: GCF_006716095.1. Classification (NCBI taxonomy): domain Bacteria; kingdom Bacillati; phylum Actinomycetota; class Actinomycetes; order Micrococcales; family Dermacoccaceae; genus Barrientosiimonas; species Barrientosiimonas humi. Next base: position 694,506 of record NZ_VFOK01000001.1, on the reverse strand, counting down.
TGAACTCGGGCATGTCGGCCTGGTCGCGGTCGGGGATCGGGCCGCGCGGGGGCGCAGCGCCGTCGAAGCCGGCGAGGTCGCGCTCGAAGCGGGCGCGTTGCTGTTCCATGCGCTCCAGCAGCGGCGCCACCGCACCGGTGGCCACGAACTCCGCCTCGCGGTCGCGCTCGACGACCCGGTCGGCCAGCACCTGCCCGCCCCAGAACTCCATGACGCCGAGGCAGTGGGTGACGATGGCGTACGGGCTGTTAGCGCCGGGCAGGTCGGGCCGCACGTTGGCCAGGTCGTCGCCCAGGTCACGCAGGGTCGCGGCCATGCCGCGCAGCGCCCGGTCCACGTGGGTGCGCACGTCGTCGAGCGGCACCGCCGGTCCCCCGTTCACGACGCCTCCCCCGCGTCGTCGCCACCGCGTTGCTCCGCCGCCTCGCCGTCGTCGGCCGCGCCCTCGCCGTCACCCTCGGGCTCGGGCGTCACACCCTCGACCCGGCCGGTCTCGAGCAGCTCGACGAACTGCTCCTCGTCGAGCACCGGGACCTTCAGCTGCTCGGCCTTGTCGGCCTTGGAGCCGGCGTTGGCGCCGACGACGACGTAGTCGGTCTTCTTGCTCACCGAGCCGGACGCCTTGCCGCCGCGGGCGATGATCGCCTCCTTGCTCTCGTCGCGGGAGAACCCCTCGAGCGAGCCGGTGACGACGACGGTGAGCCCCTCGAGCGTGCGGGCCACCGACTCGTCGCGCTCGTCGGCCATCCGCACCCCGGCCGCCGCCCACCGGTCGACCAGCTCGCGGTGCCAGTCGACGGCGAACCACTGCTCGACGGCCTCGCCGATGACCGGGCCGACCCCGTCGGTGGCCGAGATGCGTTCGGCGTCGGCGGCGCGCAGCGCGTCCATCGACCCGAACTCGGTCGCCAGCAGCCGGGCCACGGTCGGCCCGACGTGACGGATCGACAGCCCGACGAGCACCCGCCACAGCGGCTGCTCCTTGGCGTGGGCCAGGTTGTCGAGCAGGGCGACGCCGCCGGCGGACAGGGTGCGCCCGTCGACGACCTGGTCGGGGTCGTCGGACTTGCGGGCGGCGCGGGTGTAGAGCGGGACCCGGATCAGGTCGTCGCGGGTGAGGTCGAACAGCGTCGACTCGTCGGTGAGCACCCCCGACTCCAGCAGCGCGATCGACCCCTCCCAGCCGAGCGCCTCGATGTCGAACGCGCCGCGGCCGGCGAGCCCGAACAGCCGCTCGCGCAGCTGCGCCGGGCAGCTGCGCGAGTTGGGGCAGCGGATGTCCTTGTCGCCCTCCTTCTCGTAGGCGAGCGGGGTGCCGCACGCGGGGCACTCGGTGGGCATGACGAACGGGCGCTCGGACCCGTCGCGCAGGTCGGCCACCGGCCCCAGCACCTCGGGGATCACGTCGCCCGCCTTGCGCAGCACCACCGTGTCGCCGATGAGCACGCCCTTGCGCTCGACCTCGGAGGCGTTGTGCAGCGTGGCCTGGCTGACCGTGGACCCGGCGACGACCACCGGCTCCATCACGGCGTACGGCGTCACGCGCCCGGTGCGTCCGACGTTGACCGCGATGTCGAGCAGCGTGGTGTTGACCTCCTCGGGCGGGTACTTGTACGCGATCGCCCACCGGGGCGCGCGCGAGGTCGACCCCAGCGCACGCTGCAGCGGCACCTCGTCGACCTTGACCACGACCCCGTCGAGCTCGTGCTCGACGGCGTGCCGGTCGGCGCCGGCGTCGCGCACGAACTTCTGCACCTGCGCCGGCTTGCTGACGACCTTGGAGTGGGTCGAGACCGGCAGGCCCCACTCGCGCAGCAGGTCGTACGCCTGGGACTGGCGGGTGATGTCGAAGCCGGTGCGGGCGCCGATGCCGTGCACCAGCATGCGCAGCGCGCGGCGGGCGGTGACCCGGGGGTCTTTCTGCCGCAGCGAGCCGGCGGCGGTGTTGCGCGGGTTGGCGAACGGCGGCTTGCCGGCCTCGACCAGCTCGGCGTTGAGCTGCTCGAAGTCGCTCATCGACATGAACACCTCGCCGCGCACCTCGACCAGCTCGGGCACGTCGTCGCCGCGCAGCTGGTGCGGGATGCCCTCGATGGTGCGGACGTTCTGGGTGACGTCCTCGCCGGTGGTGCCGTCGCCGCGGGTGGCGGCGCGCACGAGGCGACCGCGGTCGTACAGCAGGTTGATGGCCAGTCCGTCGATCTTGAGCTCGCACAGGTAGTGCACGGTGGCGCCGCCGGTCTCGCGCTCGACGCGCTCGAGCCAGCCGTCGAGCTCCTCGGGGCTGAACACGTTGTCGAGGCTGAGCATCCGCTCGCGGTGGGTGACCGCGGCGAAGTCGGTGCTGAACGTCGCGCCGCCGACCTGCTGCGTCGGGCTGTCGGGCGTGCGCAGCGAGGGGTAGTCCTGCTCGAGCCGGTCGAGCTCGCGGTAGAGCGCGTCGTACTCGCCGTCGCTGATCGTCGGCGCGTCCTTGACGTGATAGGCGAACTGGTGGGCGCGCAGCTGCTCGGCCAGGTCGGCCCAGGTGTGGCGGACGTCGTCGGGCGGCTGGGTGGCAGCGGCGTCGGGGTCGGCCTCGGGCACGGACGTTTCGCTCACCCGCTCATCCTGGCGCACGGCACCGACAGGCCGACAGCACCCGGTGCGCCGCGGGTCAGGCGAGCCGCTCGGCCAGCAGGTCGGCGGCCGCGACAGCGGCCCGCTGCAGGTCGAGCGCCTGGCGCGGGGTCGCCCCCGCGAGGCCGCAGGCGGGGGTCAGGACGGCCGCGTCGAGCCGGTCGTCGCCGAGGCCCAGCGACTCCCAGGCGCCGAGCAGCGGGCGCAGCAGGTCGTCGGGACGGGGCGCGGTGGCGTCGGTCGGCACGATGCCGGCCCACGCGGTCGCCCCGCGCTCGACCACCGCGCCCAGCTCCTCCCAGCCGGGGCGGTCCAGCAGGCTGGTGTCGATCGAGACGGCGTCGGCCCCGGCCGCGCGCAGCAGCTCGACGGGCACGTCGGGGGCGCAGCAGTGCACGACGGTCGTGGCGCGCTCGGCCGCGGCCGCCAGCACCTCGGTGAGCCCGGCGCGGACCACGTCGGGCTCGATCGCCGGCAGCACCCCGAGCCCGGAGGCGGTCGGCAGCACGCCGCCGAGCACCCCGGGCAGCGCCGGCTCGTCGACCTGCAGCACCCAGCGAGCGCCGGGCACCAGCCGGGCCAGGGCGGCGAGGTGGTCGCGCACCCCCTCGGCCAGGCTCGCCGCGAGGTCGCGGCCCGCCCCGGGGTCGTGGACCGCCCGCTCGCCGCGCGGCAGGAAGATCGACGCGGCGAGCGTCCACGGGCCGGCGACCTGGACCTTGAGCTCGCCAGCGAAACCGTCGTACGCCTCGGCGAGCGCGTCGAGGTCCTCACCGAGCAGCGAGCGCGCCCGGCGCACGTCGCGCCCCGGTGCGTCGGTCAGCCGCCAGCCCGACGGCTGCAGGTCGACCGGCAGCTCGACGAGCAGCCCGGCGCTGCGCCCGACCAGGTCGGCGCCGGGCCCGCGGGCGGGCAGCTCGGGAAGGTAGGGCAGCCCCTGCTCGACGACGAGCAGGTCACGGACCTGACGGACTGCCTCGGTGATCTGCAGTCCGGGCCACGACCCGACCCCGCTCGCGCGCGGCACCTCAGCGGTAGGAGTCGAGCGGCTTGTTGCCGATGCCGCGCAACGACTTCTTGACCGTGCCGTTGGTCACCTCGACGAAGCAGCCGGTCACCATCAGCCCGCGCGACCAGGGAGCGCTGCCGCCGGAGTTCTGCGAGGCGATGATGTCCGAGCGCTTCCCGCCGAGGAACTTCTGGCCGAGCGGCAGGCAGAACTTCACGGCCTGGGACTGGACCTTGTCGCTGCCGGGGAAGGTGTCGCCGGGCTTGCCGTTGAGCTTGGCCCCCGTCGCCTCTGCCGAGTGCGGCTCCTTGCACGAGACGACCTCGACGTCGTCGCTGGTGCTCGGGCGCCCCTTGGTGCAGACGTTGTAGCTGTAGAACCCGTCGCCCTTGAGCTTGTTCTTCAGCGAGCCGGTGTTGGTGACCAGACCGCTCAGCGACTCGCGGAACTCATAAGCGACACAGACGATCTCGGCGTCCGGCTTGCTGATGGCCGCGTCGGGGAGCGGGATCGCGTCGAGGCGGGACAGCAGGAAGGACTGGCTGCCGAAGAAGCCGGCGCCGTCCTGGTTGCAGGTCGCGGTCTTCCACGCGGCGCGCTTGACGAGGTCGCCGGAGTCGCGCGAGTCGTTGCGCACGCTGAACACCTCGTAGGTGTGCGGCTGCGAGCACGACGTCTGGGTGTAGCCCGGCTTCGGGCCGAGGCACTGCCCGACCTTGTACGGCTGGCTCGGGGGCGTCGGGCGCGCCGACGTCGAGCTGCTGCTGGGCGTCGTCGGCTGGGCGGTGCTCGCCGAGGCGACCGGGCCGGGGTCGGAGGTCGGGCTCGCGCTCGGCGCCGAGGAGGTCGGGGTGGCCGACGGCGCCGACACCGTCGGGCCGTCGTCGTTGCCGCAGGCCGCGGTGAACAGCAGGAGCACGGCGACCACCACGGCGCCGAAGGTCTGACGAGGCTTCATGCGATCCCTCCCTGAGCGAAGTCTGCGCTCAGACTAGTGCGGCGCGCTCACGACTCCGAGGCATCGCGGTCCGCGCGGCGGGCGCCGGTGATGGTGCCGGACCCGACGACGCGGGTGCCGGCGTACAGCACCACGGACTGGCCGGGGGCGACGCCGCGGGTGCGCTCCGCGAGCCGCACCACGAGCCGCCCCTGCTCGTCGACCCGGGCCCGGCCGGGCAGCTCCTCGCCGTGCGCCCGCAGCTGCACGCCGTACGCCTGCTCACCCTCGGGCGCAGCACCGCACCACCGCAGCCGGTCGGCCTCGATCAGGTCGACCCCCAGCAGGTCGGCCGTGCCGACGACGACGGTGCGGCGCTGCGGCTCGACGCCGACGACGTAGCGCTTGGCGTGGTCGGCCCGCGGCACCTTCAGGCCGAGGCCGCGCCGCTGACCGACGGTGTAGCCGTAGGCCCCCGCGTGCTCGCCCACGACCTCGCCGTCGGTGTCGACGATCGGCCCGGGCTGCTCGCCGAGCCGCTCGGTCAGCCAGCCGCGGGTGTCGCCGTCGGCGATGAAGCAGATGTCGTGGCTGTCGGGCTTCTTGGCCACGGCGAAGCCGCGCTCGGCCGCCTCGGCCCGGATCTGCGGCTTGGTGGTGTCGCCGAGCGGGAAGTGCGCGGCGGCGAGCTGGTCGGCGGTGAGCACGCCGAGGACGTAGGACTGGTCCTTGGCGGGGTCGACGGCGCGGTGCAGCTCGCGCCCCTGCGGCGTCTCGACGATCTGCGCGTAGTGACCCGTCGCCACCCCGTCGAAGCCGAGCGCGAGCGCCTTGTCGAGCAGCCCGGCGAACTTGATGCGCTCGTTGCAGCGCAGGCACGGGTTGGGGGTGCGACCCGCCTGGTACTCCGACACGAAGTCGTCGACCACGTCGGCGCGGAACCGCTCGGCCATGTCCCAGACGTAGAACGGGATGCCGAGCCGGTCGGCCACCCGGCGCGCGTCGCCGGCGTCCTCGATCGTGCAGCAGCCGCGGGCCGACTCGCGCAGCGTGGCGGCCGACTGCGACAGCGCCAGGTGCACCCCGACGACGTCGTGGCCGGCGTCGAGCATGCGGGCGGCGGCGACGGCCGAGTCGACCCCGCCGCTCATCGCGGCGACGATCCTCACGAGGCACCCCGCGATGCCGACGAGGCCTTGCGGGCGCGCTCCACCGCCCCGGGCAGCACCTGCAGGAAGCGGTCGACGTCGGCCTCGGTGGAGGGGTGACCGAGCGTCAGGCGCAGGGCGCCGCGGGCCGCCTGCTCGGGCAGTCCCATCGCGAGCAGCACGTGGCTCGGCTGGGGCACCCCGGCGGTGCACGCCGAACCCGTGGAGGCCGCGACACCGGCCGCGTCGAGCAGGTAGAGCAGCGAGTCGCCCTCGCACCCGGGCACGACCAGGTGGGCGTTGCCGGGCAGCCGCCGGGTGACCTCGCCCGGGGCGTACGCACCGCTCACCGTGATGCCGAGGTCGAGCGCCAGCGCGCCCGCGACGAGCCGGTCGCGCAGCGCGGCCAGCCGCCGGGCGTGCTGCTCCTGCTCGGCGACGGCCCGCTCGACCGCGAGCGCCAGGCCGGCGATGCCGGGTGCGTTGAGCGTGCCCGAGCGCAGCTGACGCTCCTGGCCACCGCCGTACGACAGCGGCTCGACGGTCGCGTCGCGCCGGGCGAGCAGCGCGCCCACCCCGACCGGGCCGCCGAGCTTGTGGCCGGTGATGCTCAGCAGGTCGACGCCGGAGGAGGCGAACGACACCGGCACCTGACCGACGGCCTGCACGGCGTCGGTGTGCAGCGGCACGCCCGCCGCGTGGGCGGCGCTCGCGAGCTCGGCGACCGGCTGCACCGTGCCGACCTCGTTGTTGGCCCACATGACGCTGGCGACGGTGACGTCGCCACCGGTGAGCGCGTCGGTCAGCGCCGCGGGGTCGACCCGGCCGGTCTCGTCGACCTCGAGCCAGGTCACCCGGGCGCCCTCGTGCTTGACCAGGTGCTCGACCGCGTCGAGCACCGCGTGGTGCTCGACGGTGCTGACCACGAGCCGGTCGCGGGCCGGGTCGGCGCCCCGGCGGGCCCGGTGGGCGCCGAGCACGGCGATGTTGTCGGACTCGGTGCCGCCGGAGGTGAACACCACCTCCGACGGGCGGGCGTCCAGCGCGGTCGCGATGCGCTCGCGCGACTCCTCGACCACCCGGCGCACGGCCCGGCCCTGGGCGTGCAGCGACGAGGCGTTGCCGAGGGTGCTCAGCTGCGCGGAGACCTCGGCGACCACGTCGGGCAGCACCGCGGTGGTGGCGGCGTGGTCGAGATAGACGGGCTGGGAAGGCACTCGTCGATGGTACGTCGGGGCACCGACGGCCCGGCCCGGCCACCGGACGAGGTTTCGCTCCCGACCACGGGGTTTGTCACACTGTCCCTCGCCCGCTCCCCCAGCCAAGGTGCCTTCATGCGTCCTGCTCCCCGCCGCGTCCTCCCGGTGATCGCCGCCGTCTCGCTGGCGACCGCGCTGAGCGCGTGCTCGTCCGACGACTCCGCGTCCGACTCGCGCAGCGACGCCCCCTCCTCCTCGGCCCGCCCGACCCTCACCGGGTGCGACGGCCCGGCGGCGCCGAAGTTCACGGGCACGACCCAGGCGTACGACTCGGTCGCCAAGGTCGACCAGGACGAGTCGGTCGGCGTGCAGACCTCGGAGCCGACCCTCACCAAGGTGTCCAGCGGCGCGCGGGGCTGGGCCGTGGCGCAGCTGAAGGTGCACGCGAGCGTGCTGACCAACGGTGTCTTCGCGGTGAGTCCCGACTCGTTCGTGCTGGTCGACCCGCAGGGCAAGCAGTGCACCCGCCCGCGCACGAGCGCACTGCCCTCGCCGCTCGCGGTGAGCGAGATCGACGAGCGCAAGTCGGTCACCGGGACCGTGGGCTTCCTGGTGCCCGACGACGCCGACCTGTCCGAGTACTCCGTGGTCTACGTCGGCGACCCCAGCTCGCGCACCGCGGCGGCCAAGTGGTCCTCCGAGGGCACGGCCCCCAAGTCCGTGAGCGCCACGACCTGCAGCAACAAGCCGAGCCCGATGGGTCTGGAGGACGGTGTCGAGCGCACCTCCTTCGGTGGCGAGCGCGACACGATCGGCGACCCCCGCACCGGCGCGGTCCGGGTCGCGGTCAGCCACCCCCGGCCGAAGACGTTGGAGCCGAGCGACCGCCACCCCAACAACGTCGACGGCCTCGAGGTCACCGTGAAGGTCGAGGCCGTGGGCTCGGTCGCGTTCGTCGAGCGCAACATGTTCCAGATGGTCGACGGCAAGAACAACCTGTGCGGCTACAGCCAGCTCGGCACCGAGGGCGAGAACCTCTCCAGCGACCTGGTCCCCGCGGGCCAGACGCGGACGTACACGCTGATCTTCTGGGCCCCGAAGGGCTCGGCGTCGGACCTGAAGGACCTGCAGGTGATCTACCGCTCGCGGGCGACCTCCAACACCGGTGACGCGGCGTTCTACAACAAGAACGAGAACCCGCCCTACCCCAAGCCGGCCCCGAAGCCCAGGCCCAGCGGGTCCTCGTCGGCGCCGTCGTCCTCGGCGCCGTCGGGCTCGAGCTCGCCTGCCCCCTCGACCGGGTCGGGTACGCCCGCGCCGAGCCCCAGCAGCTAGTCACCCCCGCCCCGGCACGTCGGCCGAGTAGGGCGAGCCGCTAGGCGAGCCCGTATCGAGACCACGTCACCAAGCTGGTCGAGTAGGGCGGAGCGCAGCGGAGCCCGTATCGAGACCACGTCACCTTGTCGAGTGGTGACCGAAAGGCGCCGGGAGGCGTGAGTACGCCTGTGGTGACGTCGGACTCGCGAGTCGCCGCCGGCGTACATCGCCAGAATGGTCACGAACTAACAAACTGGTCGGTTGCAACTGACCCGTCTGTTAGCTCGCGACCAGTCTGGGAGTTTCTGGCCAGCCTGGGCGGGGTCCTTCCTGACCCGACCCCACGATCTCGACACGGCAGTGCGTTGTTGACACGAAGGGCTGCTACAGCACCCAGGTCTGTCAACAACGCCAGTCCGTGTCAACAACGTCGGGCTCTGTCAGAAACGTCACCACCGCGAGCCGCCAGACCGGGCCGACCAGGCACCCACTCCCGCCTCCAGGCGCCTTTCGGTGACCGCAGACCGAGGTGACGGGTCTCGATACGGCCTCGCCTAGCGGCTCGGCCTACTCGACCACCTTGGGAGCGCTCGTCCCTCGCGCTCCTCAGGGCGCTCGACCAGCGTGACTCTTGCGGCTAGCCGCAGCGAGGCCCTCCGGTCGGAACCGGAGGGCCTCGCTGCTGGCGTGGAAGAGCGCGTCAGGAACGAGCCTTCTGCACGGCCTCGGTGGCCTGCGGCAGCACGGTGAACAGGTCGCCGACGACACCGAAGTCGACCAGCTCGAAGATCGGCGCCTCCTCGTCCTTGTTGATCGCGACGATCGTCTTGGACGTCTGCATGCCGGCGCGGTGCTGGATGGCACCGGAGATGCCGCACGCGACGTACAGCTGCGGCGACACCTGCTTGCCGGTCTGGCCGACCTGGCTGGAGTGGGGGTACCAGCCCGAGTCGACCGCGGCGCGCGAGGCGCCGACGGCGGCGCCGAGGCTGTCGGCGAACGTCTCGACCGGGCTGAAGTCGCCGCCCGTGCCGCGGCCGCCGGAGACCACGATCGCGGCCTCGGTCAGCTCGGGACGGCCGCTCTTCTCCTTGGCCTTGCGGTCGGTGATGCGGGCGGTCTTGGCGCCGTCGCTGACGGACACCTCGACCGGCACCACCGTCGCGCTGGCCTGCGCGGCCGACGGCGGGACGACGTTGGGCTTGACCGTGATGATCGGCGTGCCCTGCTTCACCTTGCCGGTGAGCGTGTAGGACCCGGCGAACACCGACTGGGTCGTGGTGAGCGCGCCCTCGGAGCCCTCGACCGCGACGGCGTCGGTGACCAGGCCGGAGCCGGTCTTGATCGCCAGGCGGGCGCCGGCCTCGGTGTTGTGCGGCGTCGCGGGCAGCAGCACCGCGGCGGGCTGGGACTGCTCGACGACCGCCGCGAGGGCCTCGGCGAGCGGGGCCACGAGGTAGTCGGACACGTCGGCGTTGTCGATGACGTAGACCTTCTCGGCGCCGAACTGCGCGAGGCGCGGGCGGGCGGCCTCGACGTTGCTGCCGACGAAAACCGCTGCGGGAGTGCCGAACTGGCGGGCGATGGTCAACAGCTCTGCGGTGGTCTTCTTGACCTCACCGTCGGTGTGGTCGACCAGGACGAGTACTTCAGCCATGGATGCTCTCCCTCACACGAACTTCTTGGAGACGAGGAACTCGGCGAGCTTGCTGCCGCCGTCGCCCTCGTCGGTGACGATCTGACCCTGCTCGCGCGGCGGGCGCGCGGTGAAGGACTCGACCTCGGTCCAGGAGTTGTCGAGGCCGACCTGACCGGCGTCGACGCCGAGGTCGGCGAGGCTCCAGGTCTCGACCGGCTTCTTCTTGGCGGCCATGATCCCCTTGAACGAGGGGTAGCGCGGCTCGTTGGTCTGGTCGGTGACCGAGACGACGGCCGGCAGCGAGGCCTCGAGGGTCTCGCTCGCGACGTCGCCGTCGCGGCGCCCGGTGACCTTGCCGTCGGTGACCTCGATCGTGGAGATCTGGGTGACCTGCGGCAGGCCGAGGCGCTCGGCGAGCATGGCCGGCACGACGCTCATCGAGCCGTCGGTGGAGGCCAGGCCCATGAGGACCAGGTCGGGGTTGCCGATCTTCTTGATCGCCTCGGCGAGCACCAGCGAGGTCGCGGGCGCGTCGGAGCCGGCGATCGCGTCGTCGACGACGTGCACGGCCTTGTCGGCACCCATCTGCAGCGCCTTCTTCACCGCGTCGGCGGCCTGCTCGGGGCCGACGGTCAGGACGGTGATCTCACCGCCGCCCGCCGCCTCGTTGATCTGCAGCGCGGCCTCGATGGGGTACTCGTCCAGCTCGGAGAGCAGCCCGTCGACGCCTTCGCGGTCGGTGGTGTTGTCCTCGGTGAAGGTGCGCTCCGCCTGGGCGTCGGGCACGTACTTCACGCAGACGACGATGTTCATGTCGTTCGTCCTCATTCCTGTCGCTGTCGTGCGAGGGAGTCCTGCGACCCTGATGCTACCGACCGGTAACGGGGCGCAGGGGTGAGGGTCGGTGGGCGACCCTCAGGCGTAGCGGATCCAGATCAGCAGCATCCCCACGAGGGTGAGCAGCACGATGATCCAGGGGCCGAGCCGGTTGACCACGAAGGCCAGCACGCCCGGCGCCTCGGCGGCCCCGACCCGGGCGCGGTAGATGTCGGCGCGCTGGCCGAGCAGGCTGTCGGCCACCGCGGCGCCGACCACGACGACCAGTCCGACGACCAGGGGCAGGACCGGCGGCATCCCGATCAGCCGGTCGACGTCGCGGGTCAGCGCGGTGAAGCCCCACAGCGCGAGGAACATGCCGACCAGGCCGAGCAGCGCCAGCAGCACCGCCTTGGTCTGCGAGGCGCGGGCGGCCTCGGGGTCGTCGGCGATGCTGACCTTGCCGGCGTACTCCTCCGGGTCGCCGAACTCCTCCTGGGCGGTGCTGCCGCTGGCGGTCAGCGCGTCGTCGACCACCTCGAGCGCGTGGTTGACGGCCTGCGGCGACGCCCCCCGCTTGCCCAGCGCGGCGACGAACGTCTCCTGCCAGTCCTTGTCGATGTGCCAGGCCTTGATGGTCACGGCTGTTCCTCTCCGGGCAGTGACGGTCGGCGACCGGGGCGGGTGTCGCGGGTACGGCGCGACGTGCTGCGCAATGTACCGCGCACCCGCCTCGGCGCGACCCGTCAGCGGCCGGTGAAGGTCGCCTTGCCGGGGCCGTTCTCGACGAAGGACCGCATGCCGATCTCGCGGTCGTCGGTCGCGAACAGCCCGGCGAACAGCTGGGATTCGATGGCGAGGCCGGTGTCGAGGTCGCCGTCGAGGCCGCGGTCGATGGCCTCCTTCGCGGCGCGCAGCGCCATGGCGGCGGCACCGACGTACGGCTTCACCCGGGCGAGCGCGGCGGTGTAGACCTCGCCGGGCTCGGCGAGCTCGTCGACCAGGCCGATCGCGAGCGCCTCGTCGGCGTCGACGAACCGGCCGGAGAAGACGATGTCCTTGGCCCGGGCCGGCCCGACCAGGCGCGCCAGGCGCTGGGTCCCGCCCGCGCCGGGGATGACGCCGAGCAGGATCTCGGGCTGGCCGAGCTTGGCGTTCTGGCCCGCGACCCGGAAGTCGCAGGCCATCGCCAGCTCGCAGCCCCCGCCGAGGGCATAGCCCTCGATGGCGGCGACGGTGGGCTTGGGGATGCGGGCGACGGCCGTGAAGCACTCGCTGAGGCGACCGGCGCGCTTGGCCATGTCGGCGTACGACATGTCCAGCATCTCCTTGATGTCGGCTCCGGCGGCGAAGGCGTTCTCGCCGCCGTAGAGCACGACCGCCGCGACGGCGTCGTCGGCCGCCAGCTCGGCCGCCGCGGCCGCGATGCCCTCCTGGATCGCGGCGTTGAGCGGGTTGAGCTTGGGCCGGTCGATGCGCAGCGTGCCGATGCCGTCCTCGACGCTGGTCGAGACGAACTCGCCGAACTGGGTCACTGCGGCCCGTCCTGCGGCGCGCCGTCGGGGCCGGCGCCGGGGGGCGGGTCCTGCATGAAGGCGGGGGTGCCGCCGGTCGAGACGTGCTGGTCACCGTTGACCGACATGTGCCACATCTGCACCGCCTGCAGCAGCATCTGGACGGTCGACTGCAGCAGGGTCTTCAGGTCGGCGTCGGGGCCGACGAGGTGCTCGGCGGTGACCACGAGGGTGCCGCCGGCGATCCCGACCTTGATGATGTTGAGGCTCAGGGTGACGTCGTTGGCGGCGTCGAGCTGGGTGAGGAGGTCGCTCGGCAGCTCGTCGGCGATCTGCCACTGGCCGAAGACGCGCATCAGCGGCACGTCGCCGTCCATGGCCTTCACGAACAGCTGCTGGCCCTGCACCTTGAAGCTCACGTCGCCGTCGGCGTCGATGTCGGGGCGATAGCCGTCGTCCTGCAGCGCATCCAGCACGCGACCGCGCAGCGGCGACTCGTCGGACGGGGGCGGGAAGTTCGGCAGTGACGTGGGATCAGTCATGGGGCCAACGTAACCGCTCAATACGCTGGCCACCATGCCCGCCCCGTTGCCCGTCGAGGCCGCCGCACGCGCTGCTCGCACCGCCCCCGCCGACGTCCCTCCGCCGCTCGGGGCGCACCCCGTCGAGGGCGGTGTGGAGTTCTGCGTGCACGCCGGTCACGCCGACGCCGTCACCCTGTGCCTGTTCGACGAGCAGGGACGCGAGCGCCACCTGGCGATGGACGAGCACTCGCACGGCGCGTGGTCACTGCGGGTCGAGGGCGTCGGGCCCGGTCAGCGCTACGGCTACCGCGTCGACGGGCCGTGGGACCCCGCCGCGGGCCACCGGCACAACCCGGCCAAGCTGCTGCTCGACCCCTATGCCCGGGCCGTCGACGGCACGGTCGACTGGCGCCCCGAGGTCTTCGGGCACCGGGTGGACGAGTCGTTCGCCGGCGACGGGCTGACGCGCGACGACCGCGACAGCGCGGCGCACGTCCCGCGCGGCGTCGTCGTCGACCCCACCTTCGACTGGGGCGATGACCGGCCGCCGCAGCACAGCTGGCGGCACACCGTGATCTACGAGACCCACGTGGTCGGACTGACCATGCTCCTGCCGGACGTGCCCGAGCACCTGCAGGGGACGTACGCCGGGGTGGCGCATCCCGTGACGATCGAGCACCTGCGACGGCTGGGCGTGACCACCGTCGAGCTGCTGCCGGTGCACAGCTTCACCAGCGAGCCGGCCGTGGTGCAGCGCGGGCTCGAGAACTACTGGGGTTACAACAGTCTCGGCTTCTTCGCGCCGCACGCGGGGCACGCCGCCGCGCGCGACCCGCAGGGTGTGGTCGCCGAGTTCAAGGGCATGGTCAAGCTGCTGCACGCGGCCGGCATCGAGGTGCTGCTCGACGTCGTCTACAACCACACCGCCGAGCAGTCGGCGGCCGGCGGGGCGACGCTGTCGTGGCGCGGGCTCGACAACCGGACCTACTACTGGCTGGACGAGCAGGGCGTCGACGTCGACGTCACCGGCTGCGGCAACACCGTCGCGCCGCAGCACACCGTGCCGGTGCGGATGGTGCTGGACTCGCTGCGCTACTGGGTGCAGGAGATGCACGTCGACGGCTTCCGGTTCGACCTGGCGGTGGCGCTGGCGCGCGGCAAGGACGGCGCGTTCGACCCCGACCACCCGCTGCTCGTGGCGCTGCGCACCGACCCGGTGCTGTCGCGGGTGAAGCTGGTCGCCGAGCCGTGGGACCTGGGGCCGGACGGCTGGCGCACCGGGCAGTTCCCGCCGCCCTTCGCCGAGTGGAACGACACCTTCCGCGACACCGTGCGCACGTTCTGGCTGCCCGACGTCGCCGGCACGCTCGACGGGCGGCCGGGGCACGGCGTGCGCGAGCTCGCCACCCGCATCGCCGGCTCGGCCGACCGGTTCGGCTCGGCGCACCGCGGGCCGCTCGCGTCGGTCAACTTCGTCACCGCGCACGACGGGTTCACCCTGTCCGACCTCACGGCCTACGACCGCAAGCACAACGAGGCCAACGGCGAGGGCAACCGCGACGGCAGCAACGACAACCGGTCGTGGAACCACGGCGTCGAGGGCCCGGCCGACGAGGAGACCGAGACGCTGCGGCGGCGGTCGCGGCGCAACCTGCTCGCCACGCTCGCGCTGTCGTCGGGGGTGCCGATGCTGCTCGGCGGCGACGAGCTCGGCCGCACCCAGGGCGGCAACAACAACCCGTACTGCCAGAACAACGAGATCAGTTGGTACGACTGGGGATTGGCGCCCTGGCAGCACGACCTGATCGACACCACGAGCGCCCTGCTGCGGCTGCGCCGGGAGCACCGGGTGCTGCGTCAGCGGCACTTCTTCCCCGGCGACCCGATCGACGGCGACGAGCGCGCCGCGCTGCACTGGCACGCGATCGACGGCGAGCTGATGACCGCGCAGCGGTGGGACTCCCCCGAGACCCGCACGCTGCAGGCGGTGTTCGACGGCGCCGACGTGGGCGACGACCGGCTGCTGATGGTGCTGCACGGCTCGACCGACGGCGGCGAGGTGGTGCTCCCCCGTCAGCCCGGCGTACGTCGGTGGCGGCTGCTGTGGGACAGCGCCTGGGAGCACCCGGGCGAGGTCACCGACCGCGAGGCCGCCCCCGGCGAGGCCTACCCGGTGGTGGGCGCGAACTTCCTGCTGTTCCAAGGGGTCTGAGCGCCGGACGAGAGCGGCGCGGCGGGTGCCGGGTCACGCAGATCGTGCGTTGACGTACGAAATGCTGCGGCCACCCCCGGGATCCCGGGCGACGCCGCCTCAGATCGTGCGTTGACGTACGAAATGCAGCCCCCAGCCCCGGAATCCCGGGCGACGCCCCCTCAGATCGTGCGTTGACGCACGAAATGCAGCCGCCAGCCCCGGAATCCCGGCCGACGCCCCCTCAGATCGTGCGTTGACGTACGAAATGCGCCGGGCGGCGCAATCACGCCGGCTGGATCGTGACTCCCTCGGCCGGTGGCACGGGGTCGCTCGCCAGGCGCGAGCAGGTCACCACGTCGTACCGAACTCCGTCGTAGACCAGCTTCTGCCGCTCCAAGCCCTCGGTGGCGAAGCCAGCCCGCCGCGCGACCGCTCCCGATGCGGGGTTGTTCTGCCGATAACCCAGCTCCAGGCGCGCAAGACCGAGGTCACGCAGCGCCCAGGTGCACAGCGCCGCCGTCGCGCGCCCGACGAGGCCACGTCCGCGCACGTCAGCCGCGCTGAGATAAGAGATCCACGCCGTTCCGGCGGCGGGACCCTCGCGACGGATGTTGGTGACGCTGACGTTTCCGACGGCGCGGCCGGCGACCACGATCGCGGCATTGACGTGCTCGGTCGACCACGGGAACCGCTCGGCGATCACCCGCACGGCGTCTTCAGCACTCACCACCGGCGGCATCTGACGGACCAGGTCAGGGTCAGAACTACTGATCGCCAGCAGGGCATCAGCATCGGTGTCTCGCCAGGGCCGGAGCAGGACCGGCTCGGGAACCTTCTCCAAAACCGTTGCGCCTGCTAGCTCTTCGCGCTGCGCGGCCAGTGCTTCTCGCCGCGGGGGTAGAGGTAACGGTCCAGGCGGTGCGGGTCGACCTCGAGCAGCTTGCGGTCCCAGCCGGCGAGGTCGGCGGCCTTGGCGTAGGTGCGGTCGAGGAAGTCCATGAGCGTCTGGTCGGGGTCGTCGCTCGTGCGGACCGTCTCGTAGGGCAGCACCCACTCCCCCAGCTCGGTGTCGAACGTGGCGGGCGACAGGTCGCCGTCGCGGTAGCCGTCGGGCTCGGGATAGACGTACGCGTAGAACGTGCCCTCGCTGGAGCCGCCGGGCCAGAAGCCGGCCGCGGAGTTCTCGCGCGACTCGGCCTCCTGCATCACCCACGGCGGGCAGTTCGGCACGCTCCCGGTGTGCTTGGGCGCCGGCCGCCCGGAGAACCGCGCGCAGGCCAGGTCCATCGAGCCCCAGAAGACCTGGACCGGACTGTCCTTGCCCGCGAAGCCCGCGCGCCAGGCGCTGAAGACGTTCTCGGCGCTGACCAGCTGGCGCCAGAAGGCGTTCGCGGAGGCAGCGTCGTACGACTTGTGCTCGGTGTCCTCGGCGAACGGGATCGCCGTCGCCAGCTCGTTGGGACGCGCGTCGATCGAGCACTCCGCGCCGAGCTGCGGCAGCGCCTCCTGCACCTCCTGCCAGAACGCGGCGACCGTCTTCGGCTCCAGCGCGATCTCGCGCTGCTCGCCGTTGGTGCTGCGCAGCACCAGCCGGTGGTCGACGAAGTCGAACTCACCGTCGACCTCGGCCTCCGGCCCGCGCATCAGGTGGGTGCGCAGCCCGCGCGCACTCACCTCGAACGAGACGTTCCACCAGTGGTTCACCAGCGAGGTCGAGACCAGCTGCACCTTGCCGAGGATCTGCATCCACAGGTGCAGGGTGTCGCGCGTGTCCTCCCAGTCCTCGACCCGCAGCTCGGGCCAACGGAACGTGCTCATGGGTGCCTCCCTCGTCGAGTGGCCCCAGCCTCGCACGTCCGTCCGCAACTAGTCGGCCGGCGTGAGGTTGCCGGTGCGGCGCAGCCACCACAGGCCGACGAGCGGCAGGAGCAGCGGCACGAAGCCGTAGCCCTGGCCGAAGTGCGACCACACCGTCTTGTCGGGGAAGGCGCTGGGCTGGACGTACGACCACAGCCCGACCCCCAGCACGCCCACCAGCTCGATCGCGATGGTGATGCGCGCCACGCGCGCGGACGTACGATCCCCGCGCGCGAGCGCGACCGTCGCCACGACGTAGATGAACGCTGCGAGCGCCGAGAGCAGGTAGGCCGCGGGCGCGCGGTCGAAGTACTCGGTGATCTGCAGCACCGACCGGCCGGTGGCCGCGAGCGCG